>JBEKDA010000022.1:0-83128 GCA_050014595.1 Bryobacteraceae bacterium | reverse complement strand
CATCAGGGTTTCCCCCATTGTGCAAGATTCCCCACTGCTGCCTCCCGTAGGAGTCTGGCCCGTGTTTCAGTGCCAGTGTGGCCGTGTGCCCTCTCAGGCCGGCTACCGATCTCTGCCTTGGTAGGCTTTTACCCTGCCAACTAGCTAATCGGCCGCGGACTCCTCTCTCAGCGTCTTGCGACTTTCCTCTCTCGAGCTCATCCGGTATTAGCCCCGGTTTCCCAGGGTTATTCCGAACTAAGAGGTAGATCATCCACGTGTTACTCACCCGTACGCCACTGTACTCACCAGATTGCTCCGGCTTTCTCGTTCGACTTGCATGTGTTAGGCGCGCCGCCAGCGTTGATTCTGAGCCGGGATCAAACTCTCATTGGATTCAATGAGTTATTATCGCTCCGGTTTACTCAGAGTACTGACGAGTTCTTCTTTACTGCATCCAACCAGATTGTCAATGATCTGCGCTCACCACGCCAGGCATATTCTCATACCTGGCCCGATGGCAGGCCTCGAAACCTGCTCCCGGCTGCGGCTCATCCTTACAGGACACGCCTGCATCCGGAAAATCCGAGAACTTTATAAAAGAGCCAAACAGGAAGGCCGTATTCCGCCCCGATCAGTGGCCTGAACGGAGTTTTGTTACCATTCCTTACAGAGGATCTCTCTTTGTTATACCATGTTCGCCGCGCCGGCGCAAATGTCCGGCAAAGGCATGCGATGCCTCACAAGATCCCCAAATCGGCGACTCAACCAGGATAGCAGGACCGTGACGGATATGCAAGCGGTGCTCCGAAAAAAATCGGGCGTTCTCATCCGAAACCGGGGAACCACCAGGAACCATAGGAAAATAAACAACTTATCTTTACACAAAACCTTTCCCAGGCGCTGTAGAATAAAGGGCATGGCTTCTGCGCCGGCCGTTCTTGGGTTCGTTTTGCTGATTTCGCCGGCCTGCGCGCAGCCCCCGCTCGGCACGATTCTGGCGCGAGTTTCCGAAGAAGCAGAGGTTCTGCAGCAGAATGCGCCCAAGATTCTGACCCAGGAAACCCTCGAACAACGCGCCCAGATGCCGCCATCCCGCTTTCGGCCTCGCAATGAGTCCGCAGCCGCCGGCGCCGATTCCCGGCTCCGCGTGCGCGAAATCGTATCGGAATACAGTTTCGGAGCGCTCAGCGAGGCGCCGGCGCACAACCTGCTGGAGTTCCGCCAAGTGGTCTCGGTGGACGGCCGCGCGGTGCAGACCCCGGAGAGCGCCCGCCGCGCGCTTTCGGCCGCCATCCAGTCCGCCGACGACCGCGCGCGCAAGCGCATGCTGGAGGAGTTCGCCAAGAACGGCCTGGTGGATATCGCCACCGACTACGGCCTGATCCTTCTGATGTTCGGCTCACGCGCCATAAACAATATAAAGATCACACCGCTCGGCACCGCGTGGGTGGGCACGGAAGAGGCCCTCACGCTTTCCTGGCAACAGACCTCATCCTCCGGAGGCGCACTCGAATTCCACGGCCGTGAATCGGTGCGGCGCGCCCTGCAGGGCACGCTATGGGTGCGCGCTTCCGACGGTCTGCCTTTGCGCGTCAACGCCTGGATCGAGTACACCGACCCCGCCAAACACTTGATCCGCGACGACGCCAACGTGGATTACATCCTTTCGGCGCACGGATTCCTTACGCCCGCTTCGGTGGTCCATCGCCACCTGGTGGACGGCCGCCTGATGACCGAAAACCTCTACCGCTACGAGCCCTTCAAGCTCTTCACCGCGAGTAGCGACATCAAATTCACGGATCTGCCGGCGACGGCTCCGCCGGCGCCGATCAAGAAATGACCCGCATCCTCTACCTCCACGGATTCGCTTCCTCGCCGGCCTCCAACAAGGCGCGCTATTTCCGCAACTACCTGGAAAACGCCGGCGCCCGCGTGGACGTTCCAGATTTGGCCGCTGGCGATTTCGAACATCTCAGCATCACCGGCCAGCTTGCCGTGATCGGACAGGTGGCGGCCGGCGATGCGGTCTCACTGATCGGATCGAGCCTGGGCGGATACCTGGCAGCCCTCTACGCGGCACGCCACCCCGAGGTGGGCCGCCTGGTTCTGCTGGCCCCGGCCTTCGCTTTCGCGCGGCTCTGGGGCAGTACCCCGGCCGGCGCCGAACAAGTGGAAGAGTGGCGCCGCACGGGCTCGATGGAAGTATTCCATTATGGAGAGAATCGCAATTGCCGGCTCGGCTATCAACTCCTGGCGGATGCCGGCCGCTACGAAGATTACCCGGATTGCTCCCAGCCCGCGCTGATTTTTCACGGCATCGACGACGATGCCGTCCCCGTCGCTTCCTCGCGCGAATTCTCCGCCCGCCACCCGAACGCAACTCTGGAGGTTCTCGACTCCGGTCATCAGTTGCTCGACATGCTCGACTACATGGCCCCGAAAATCGCCCGCTTCCTGATCGGGAGCTGACGCGGGATATCATGTCTTCATGAACGGGAAATCCCGCTTGCCGTTTGGCATCCTGCTGCTGGCGTGTTCCGCCGCCGCGCAGACTACTCCCGCGGAGCGCCTGGCGCGATGGAAGCCGGTGGACATGCCGCTAACGCCCGCGCTCTCCGCCCAGGAACGTCAGATGGTCGACAAGCTGGTACATGCCTGCCGGCTGCTCGATGAAGTTTTTTGGCGCCAGAGCGATGCCGACGGCCTCTCGCTCTACCGGAGTACCGGCGATGCCGCGTTGAAGCGCCTGCTCGCCATCATGGGCAGCCGCTGGGATCTGCTCGACGAGAATCGCCCGTTCGCCGGTTCCGACGCCATGCCTCCCGGCCACGAGCTCTATCCCCGCGGCCTGACGCGCGACCAAATCGAGCAATACGTCGCGCAACATCCCACCGACCGCGCCGCCATCTACAACCCATACACCGTCATCAAGCGCCAGGGCGACCGGCTGATCGCGGTCCCTTACCACACGGAATACAGGCAATTCCTCGAGCCCATGGCCAAAGACCTGCGCGACGCCGCCGCGCTCAGCGGCGACCCGGCCTTCGCCAACTTCCTCCGTTTGCGCGCTTCCGCCCTGCTCAGCGACGAATACTACGGCAGCGACCTCGCCTGGCTCGACCTCAAGGATCCCAAGTTCGACGTCATCTTCGCCCCTTACGAAACTTACCTCGACGACCTGCTCGCCGTGAAAACCTCGTATGGCGCGTCCCTGCTGATCCGCAATGACGCCGAGAGCCGCAAGCTGGCCGTCTACCAGAAATACGTGTCCGAGCTCCAGGACGCTCTGCCGGTGGAGGCCTCCGCGCGCCCGTCCAAGCGCGGCCATCTCACTCCCATGGAAGTCATGGACGCGCCCTACCGCGCGGGCGACCTGCTGTACGGCTACCAGGCGGTGGCCGACAATCTCCCCAACGATCCGCTCATCCACCAGAAAAAGGGCAGCAAGAAAATCTTTTTCAAGAATTTCATGGACGCCCGCGTCAATACCATCATTCTGCCCCTCGCGCAAAAACTGATGCAGCCCGCGCAAGCCGCCAAAGCTTCTGGCGATGGCTACCTGGCCGGCACGCTGATGCACGAGATCGCCCACGAGCTCGGCCCCGAATTCGCCCATCGCGACGGCAAGCAGGTGAGCATCAACGAAGCCATTGGCCCCGCCTACTCGGGCCTCGAAGAAGCCAAGGCCGACGTGGTCGGCATGTTCGGTCTGGCGTGGCTGGTCGATCACAAAGTTCTGCCCAAAGACCGCCTGGAAGAATACTATGTCTCCTACCTAGCCGACCTGTTCCGCTCGCTGCGGTTCGGCGCCGGCGAAGCGCATGGCCGCGCCGAGATGATGGAGTTGAATTACCTGCTGGAAGGCCGCGCGGTCACGCACTCGAGCGGCCGTTACGCCATCGATTACGCGCGCATCCCCGGGGTCATCGCGGCGCTCGCCAAAGAGCTGCTCACCATTGAAGCCACCGGCGACCGCGCTCGCGCCGAGGCATGGCTCGCGAAGTACGACCAGATGCCGCCCTCGCTCGCCGCCGCGCTCGGCGCCGCGAAGGACATCCCGGTCGACATCGAGCCGGTCTTCTCCTTCAGCCGCTGACCCTCAGTCACTGATCACGGTCACGCGCGCGAAGCCTTCTTCCAGCGCCGGCGGCACCAGCTTCGCCGCCATTTTCGCCAGGGCCTCCTCCGGCACCACGCGCCGGCGCCGCGCGTTCCTTTCACGGCACACGGCGAGCGGCACATCGAAGAAGACCGCTTCTACCTCGCACCCATGCGCCCGGCCCATTTCGAGAAAAGGCCGCCGGTCTTCGGGCGTGAGATTGGTCGCGTCAATATAGGTCACCGGCCGGCCCAGCTCGAGCCTCTGCCGCAGCAGATACCGCACAGTCTGGAAGACGCGGTCGTGAATCGTCTGGTCGGTTTCGTCATCCGCCAGGAGCCCGCGAATCCGATCGGACGACAGCGCCGGCGCGCCCAGCCGTTCCCAATAAGTGGACTTGCCCGAGCCGGGCAAGCCGACCAGCACGACGATCCGCATCAGCCCACATCATAACGGGGAGCGCGGCCGGGAGCCAGCCCCGCCACCGGCGGCGCCGGATTGAACAGGCTGTGACTGAGCTGCGTACAGGATTGCGTCTACCCCATCGGGCTCATGTCTGGGACAATGAGCTCTTGATATCTGTAGAGTAGCGATAGGAGGATCTCCATGCAGAATCACATTGCGATACTCGCTTTTGCGTTCACGTTTGCCCTGACTCCGCCAAGCCTGGCGCTGGCGCAGGGTGCGCCAGGCGGCAAGGCGCCAACGCCCTGCTTCAACATCGTGGTGGACCTTCAAATGCGCCAAGCTAACGATGCCAGCACCAACGAGACCCATCACCTCGAGATCGCTTACCGGCCCGGGATGGTCGGCGACAAGGAAGGCTTCTACACGTCGCTGACGCCAACCGATTGCAATTTCGCCGCAATGCGTCCTGGTGAGATTCGCGCGTTCGCCATGTACTCGATTCACGGGACGGCAACCGGGCGCCAGGGCAGTGTAGCCAAGACCTCGCGAATCGACGACCCCGGCAAGGACAGCGGCTACATACGGGCGCGGATCGCGCGCCAGGCGAGCGGCGCAACGCTCTCGTTCACAATCCGCGCCGTGCCTCCCGGAGACGCGGAGGAGTTCATCGGCGTATGCGCAGCACAGGGGTGGGAGCCGTCTCCGTCCCAGTTCGACCTGACCAACGACGAGCTCGCGCATGTGGGCACGGTCCACAAGACGCTGTCGCTTCGTATGCCTAATGGAAACAACGGCTGCGTCGGCACAGGCACGGCCCTGCTGAACGGCCGCTAGAACGACGCCGCCGATCGAATCCCCTCCGACTCGGCGCCACCGCCATCTTCTTCAGCGCGGTCCAGTGGATCTGCGAGATGCGGCTTTCGTTGACGCCCAGCAGGTTGCCGATCTGCTATTCAGGCCTTCGAGGTCGGCAACCGGCGCTGGGCGGCCAGTGGCAGAGGCCGGCAGGCGGGTTGCCGACCTGCCCCACCGGCCGGCGCCTTCCGTCACCGTATTTTGCGAGCCTCGGCAGGCTCGCCGACCATCCATCTACTCGCGCGTGTTGACCCGCTGCCCCGGCCCCTTGGCGATAATAGAACGGTGCCCCGCAATTGGGACGAGCACTACTCCAATCCCGATCACGTCGATCTGACGCCCGAGCCCCTGCTGGTGGAAGCCGCCGACCTGCTGCGGCCGGGGCGCGCGCTCGATCTCGCGTGCGGGCCGGGCCGCAACGCGCTGCACCTGGCGAGGCTGGGGTGGCAAGTTACCGCCGTGGATTCTTCCGCGGTTGCGATCGCCATGCTGCGCCGGCATGCCGGCGGGCTGCCGGTGGACTGCGCGCTGGCCGACCTCCAGCGGGACGAGTTCTCCATCGCTCCGGAGGGCTACCGCCTGATCTGCGATTTCTTCTACCTGCAGCGCAACCTGTTTCCGCAAATTCGCGCGGGCGTCGGTCCCGGCGGCGTCTTCGCAGGCGCTATTCACCTGCTCGACGACGCGCCCGCCACGCGCCCGCGCAATCCCGATTTCCTGATGCGTCCCGGCGAGCTTCGCGCCGAGTTCGACGGTTGGAAAGTGATTTTCTACAGCGAGCGAGGCGAGCCCCCACGCTCGCGTCACACGGCCCGCATCATTGCGCGCCGCGCCTGACCTTTTCGATGTCCTCTTTATACTCCGCAATATACTTTTCATGGGCCTTCGGCAGCACACCTTGGTCGCGTAAGCCCTCGTACAACGCCACCGCTTTCTGATACTCGGCGATGGCCCGCGCCCGGTAATCCTGTCGGCGCGCCGCCGGAGCGCCGCGCCGCGCCGCCAGTCCCACCAGAGCCTCCGCGACATCGGAGTGGGTGTCGGCCAGGTCCTCCACGGTCGCCCAGTCCGCCGTCGATCGCCTCGTCAAGTCTTCATAGAGGGCCACGGCCCGCTGCGATTCCGCCAGCGCTTCGTCGAAATTGCCCATCCTGCGCAGCGTCGTGCCGATGCGTGTGGTGCTGCTGGCCACGCCTTTGGCCGCCCGAACATCGTTCGGATCGGCCCGGGCCGCTTCCTCGCGCAGCGCCAGGGCGCGCCGGTGCGACGCCAGCGCCTCGGGGTATGTTCCCATGCGGGCCATCACCCAGCCGAGGTCGCTGTAGTCGAACGAGAGGTCGAGCTTCGCCCGCATGTTGGACGGATTTCGCGCGCTCAGCCGTTCATCGATCACGCGCGCCCGCTCATATTCTTCGCGGCTCTCCTGGTACCGCTGCGATACCCCCAGCAACGCCGCCAGCTTCTTCTCCGCCAATGCCAGCGACCGTTCCGCCTCCGCGTATCCCGGCTGCAGCTCGACCAGTTTGCGCGCCATTTCCAGGCCGCGCAGCCGTAAGGGGATGGCATCGGCGTACTTCTGCTGATTGGTGAGCGCGTCGGCCACGTTGTAAGTGGCCGCGATCAGGTCCTGCATCGCGGCGAGGTCGGAAGGTTGGTCCCGAAAAGAGGCTTCCGCTTCCGCCAGATGTTTCCGGACCATATCCGTAGCCTTCTGAAACTGTCCGCTGTTGCCGTAGGTGACCGCCAACTCGCTGGTAACCCGGAAGTAGTCGTGGCGCAGGGAACGGTCGGAAGGGGCGCGCGCCACCAGACGTCCCAGGATCTCCTCCGCTTTCTGAAAACTGGCCAGCGCCGCCGGCACGCGGCCCAGATTGGATTCACCCGCGTAGCCCTGCACCATGCCGACACGCTCATAGCCCAAAGCCACTTCCCGCTGCAGGCCCGCATCGTTGCCGGCATCGCGCGCCAGGCTCCGCAGGTATTGGAGGGCGCGCGCCACCAGCAACTCCTGCGCCGCGGTTGAGCCGGGCAGCCTGGCAATGGCGTCGTCGAGTTCGAACATCACCGCATGCGCCAGGCTTCGCACCTGCTGGAAGCGCCGCTCCGCGCGCCGCGCTTCCCACCACGTGGCCGCCGCGAAACTCAAGATCAGAACCAGCGCCGCCGCCGCCGCGGGCAGCATCACGCGATGGCGGCGCAGCAGCTTCCCGGCGCGGTACCGCAACGTGGCCGGGCGCGCCTTGACGGGCCGCCCGTCAAGGTGCCGCCGCAAATCGTCGGCCAGCTCCGGCACGCCGCCGTAGCGCAGCCGCACATCCTTGGCGAGAGCCTTGGCGACGATCCGTTCCAGGTCGCCCGAGAGGCGCCGCCGCAGCCGC
The DNA here is from genome assembly GCA_050014595.1 of Bryobacteraceae bacterium. GTDB lineage: Bacteria > Acidobacteriota > Terriglobia > Bryobacterales > Bryobacteraceae > PALSA-129. Next base: position 75,406 of record JBEKDA010000022.1, on the reverse strand, counting down.
TCGGGCGTGCTCGATCGCAACTCCGCCGCTTCGGCCGTCCCGCTGCCCGCCGCTTGTCCCAGCGCCACCGGCTCCTGCTCCGAGATCACGCGCGCCAGTTCGATGTAAGACCCGGTCGGAACTTTGTAGGGCCGGAGCCCGGCCAGCAGTTCGTAGAGAATCACTCCCAGCGAGTAGACGTCGCTCGATACCGTGTAGGGCTCTCCGCGCGCCTGCTCGGGGCTGGCATAGGCGGGGGTCATCATGGGAAACCCGGCCTGCGTGACTTCCTCCGCGCCTTCGCCCGCTTCCAGCGCTTGGCCCAGTCCGAAATCGAGCAGCTTAGGCGTGCCCTGCGCGGTCACCAGGATGTTGCCCGGCTTCAGATCGCGATGCACGATGAGTTGCCGGTGGGCATACGCCACCGCGTCGCACACCTCCAGAAACAGCCGGATCCGCTCCGTGACGCCCAGCTTGTGGCTGTCGCAGTATTCGAGCAGCCCCTGTCCCTCGACGTACTCCATGATGAAGTACGGCTGGCCTTCTTCGGTCGAGCCGCCATCCAGCAGCCGCGCGATGCCGGAGTGCTCGAGCTGCGCCAGGATCTGCCGCTCGCGCCGGAAACGGCGCTCCAGCCCGGCGTCGCGCCGGCCGCTGGTGATCAGCTTGATGGCCACCTGCTTGCGGAATTGCCCGTCCGCGCGTTCGCCGAGATAGACCACTCCCATCCCGCCGTGGCCAATTTCGCGCAGCAAGCGATACGGCCCGATCGCCGGGGGCGCCGGCGTCTCCATTCGCAGTGCCGCCCCCGGCGCTACCACGGAGTTCAACACCGCGTCGGCTTTGGTTTCGAACGACAACAACGCCTCCACTTCGCGGCGCAATTGCGCGTCGTCATGGCAGAGGCGATCCAGGGTCGCGCTTCGTTCGCCGGCGCCGGTTTCCAGCACGCCCGCCAGAACCGCTTTGATCTCGCCCCAGCGCTCCGGGGTCATTGTACGGCGGGCCCCTCCAGTTGCTGGATCAGCCACAGGCGGGCCGTCCCCCATTCGCGCTTCACCGTGGCGGGAGAAATGCCCATCACTTCGGCCGTCTCTTCAATCGACAAGCCCCCGAAATAGCGCAACTCCACCACCTTGCCCTGCTGGGGATCCAGTCTCGTCAACCGGTCGAGCGAGTGGTCCAGGTCCAGCAGGTCAACCTGGGGATTCGTAAAAACTCCCAAGGCGTCGTCCAGAGTGATCGCGTCGGCGTACCCTTCCCGCTTGGCGGCGTTATGCGCTTTGGCGTGGTTGATCAGGATGCGCCGCATCATGGTCGCGGCCATTCCCATGAAATGGGCGCGGTTTTTCCAGTCCACGGACCTTTGATCCACCAGGCGGAGATAGGCTTCGTGCACCAGCGCGGTGGGCTGCAAAGTATGATCGGGACGCTCGGCGGACAGCAGATGGCGGGCCAGTTTTCGCAGTTCGGCGTACAGAACCGGGGTCATCGCGTCCAACGCGGACTTATCCCCGTTGCGCCAGCTCACGAGCAGGTGCGTGAATTCCTGTGGCGCCGACACCGTATCCCTCGGACGTATTCATTCTACCGGAACCGGTGTGCCGGAGACTCCTAGCCGAACATTCCGGCGAACGTCGCGCCGATCAGCACCAATACGGCCCACGGCAGCAGCACCGCAAACAGCGCACCGCCGAAAGACAGCTTCTTGCCCGCCGCCGCCTTCAGCCCCACCGCGATGAGAAGAACCCGCCACAACGAAAACACGTCCAGGGCGCTCGCCAGCGCGTACAGGAACTTGTTGGGCCCATTCGGATCCATCAGCGCGCCCGCGTTAAACGCCAGCGGATGCTGGATATCGAAATCCGCCGGATTCTTCTTGAGAAATACCACTGCCACCATCAGTACCGCCTGCAGGACCCCTACCATTCCGGCGTAGCACAAGATGGCAAAGACCTGCTTAAACTTCACCGGGGCCGAGAGGATCCCGGCGACGATCCCCAGCAGCACCAGCGCGGCGATCAAATATCCGATCGCCGGCCCGATCACCGCAATGACGTACGCACTGACCTGCGTAATCTTCTTCGTCAGGTCAGCCGATTTCATGGCTGCCTCGCGCTGGTCAGGCGACATCGTGGCCATGCGCTTCTCCATCTGTTGCTGGGCGACATTGTCCCAGCCGATGCGCTGCCCGACCACCACGCAGAAGATCAGTCCGAACAGAACCGTCAGCAACATGGGGACGAACCAGCTCGGCCGCTGTGCCACGTCCGCAAATGTCTTGCTTGGCTCGAAGAAGACGCCCGTGAGCCGCGCGAGCTCACCCATTCCCGCGGGCTGGGGTTCCACTACCGCTCGATTTTCAGGTGTCATATCAGCAAAATTGTACTGCATCGCACGGCGCGGCGCTCGGCTATGATGGATTCCATGCTGCCGCGCGCCTCGCTCGTCTTGCTGGCCGTCTTCTGCTGCGCCTGCAAACCCACCGAAGAGAGCCACATGAAAGCCATCGTCGGGGCGGTCCTGATTGATGGCTTGGGCGGCCCGCCGCTCAGCAATTCCGTGGTGGTGGTGGCCGGCGGCCGTATCCGCGAAGCCGGCCGGTTCTCCACCGTGCAGATTCCCGCGGAAGCCGACAAGGTGGATGGCTCCGGCAAGTTCCTGGTCCCCGGCCTCATCGACGTCTATCCCAAACCCGCCAGCGGCGACGACGCCTTCACTCCCGGCCACCCCGCCACGCCGGACGCCGCCCGCGCCCAGGTGGCCCAACTGGCCGCGCGGGCCGTGCCGCATGCCGCGCTCATTCATATTTGGAACGTCGAACCGGACATAGCCGGAGCCGCTCTGCAAGCGGCCCGCGGCGCCGGCATCCAGGCCGCCGGCCATGTCTCGACGCAAGCCGACGCGCGCCGCTTACTGGATCTTGGCGCAAACGGTTTCATCGGCATCGTCACCGATACCGACGACCTTGCCCCCGGTTTCGTCGCCCTGCTCAGCACGCTGCAGATCTTTGTAGCGCCCCAACTGGTCTCGATCGGTCCCGGTCCTCAATTGGACGTCGCCAAACACAACACCCGCCGCCTGTTCTCGGCCGGCATCCCCATCGCGATAGCTTCGGCCGGCGGCGATGGCGGCATTCAGCGCGAGACCGAACTGCTGGTGGACGCCGGCATCCCTCCTCTGGACGTCATCGTGGCGGCCACCCGTCACGGCGCCGCGGCACTCCGCCGGCTCGGTGAGGCCGGAACCATCCAGGCCGGCAAGCGTGCCGACCTTCTGCTGCTCTCCGCCAACCCCGGCGAGGACATCCGCAACCTGAACCGGGTGGCGCTGCGCATGTCGGCAGGCGAATGGGTCCGCTGATTTCCCGGGAACAAATCCCGCCATTTCTGCGTATCCTGGCTTTCGAGGACAATTATGCGCGCGCCGTTCGTAATTCCGGTGGTCGCCTCTTCGCTCTGGCTGTCGTCCTGCTACATCGGTGTAGGCGACTGGGGCGAGCATTTCAATAAGGACTTCCACTCCAGCTACCCGCTCAAGCCGGGCGGGCGGCTCACCGTCGAGACCTTTAACGGTTCCGTGGAAATCACCGGCTGGGACCAGGACAGCGTCGACATCAGCGGCACTAAGTACGGCCCCTCCCAGAGCGACGCCGATAATCTCAGGGTCGACATCGATGCCACCGCCGATTCGGTCAGCATCCGCGTGCCGCGCCCGTCGCTTAGCCGCAACGAGGGAGCGCGGTTCGTCATCAAGATCCCCCGCAACGCCACCTTGAACCGCGTCACCACATCCAACGGTTCCATCCGCACGCAGGATGGCGTTGGCCCAGCGCGCCTGAAGAGCAGCAACGGGTCGATTCACGTCGCGGATTTCCGCGGAAACGTCGACGCCGAAACCTCCAACAGCGCCATCGAACTGCTGAATGTGGAAGGCGACGCCACCGCCCACTCCTCGAACGGTCACATTCATGCCGATCGGCTGGCCGGTTCCCTCGATGCCTCCACTTCGAACGGCGGCATTCAGGCCTCGCTAGCGCGGCCCGACCGCCCGGTTCGCGTGGAAACCTCCAACAGCAGCGTGGAACTGACTTTTCCGGCGCACTTCTCGAGCGATGTCCGCGTCAGCACCAACAATGGCGGCATCACGCTGCGTTTACCGGAAAGCGCCAACGCACGCGTCAGTGCTCGCACGTCCAACTCTTCCGTCACCACGGATTTTGAGATCACGGCCCACGGCGAAATCAGCAAGAACCATCTGGAAGGCGTCATCGGCGCCGGCGGTCCGTTGATCGACCTCGGCACATCCAACGGCGGCATCCGGCTGTTACGGAGGTAAGGTTGCGGGGCGGGCAATCGTGCCCGCCGCCGCCTTCAGGCGGCTCCTTTCGGGCGGGGTGCGCAGCCTCGCGCTGCCCAGGCGCCGGCTGAAAGCCGGCGGCAGCCACGATTGGCTGCCCCACATTTCAGCGATCCGCCGCCGGGCCGCGAGCCTTCTCCATGGCCACGATCATCTCATCCACCCACTTGTCGTCGCCGCTCCCGAAGCCGATCCGTTCGGCCTTCAACACGCCATTCGCATCCACAATCCAGTTCCGCGGAATGCTCAGCTCCGGAACCAGCTTATGTACGTATGCGTCCCCGGGGAGAACTGGAAACGTGTACTTGTTCTCTTCGACGAACGGCAGGATCAGGCCTAGGTTGTCGTCCGTGTTCAGCGTGAGAACGGCCAGGTCCTTCCGTTCCCTCACCTTATTGAATAGTTTCTGCAGATAAGGAAGCTCCGCCTTGCACGGCCCGCACCAAGTGGCCCACAGATTGATCAGCGTGACTTTCCCCTTCAGATCCGCCAGTTGCCAGGTCTTGCCCCCGGCATCCTCCATTTTGAAATCCGGCAGCGGCTTGTCCAGCGTGGTCCAGCCCATCGCCGAACCCACCACCGTCGTCGCGCCGGTCGGCGCTGGTCTTGGCGCCGGCGGCGGTGTGGTCTCACCGGGTTTGGTGGCCCACGCTTCAAATCCTTCCTCGGTGCCCTTGACGGCCTTCCACTGCTCGCGCAGTGCCGTTTTCATGTACTCAAGATTCCCGGGGTTAAACGTGGAATTGGCAAAATACGCGTTCCGGTCGGCCTCCAGCGCATCCAGTTTGCGCCCCTCCAGGCGCGCCAGCTTTGCCATGATGTTCCAGTATTGGTATTCCTGATTGGCGTAGTTTCGCTTCTCGTAATCCATCGTCCCCTTGCTGGCCTCCTGCAAGAGCGGCTCCAGTTTAGTCAGCCATTCATGCGCCTTGTCGTAATTCTTGAGCTTGAGATAAATCCCCACCGCCTGATTCATTTCCGACAGCCCGCTCAAATTCAATTGCAGCGCGGCCGGCGCCGGCCTGGGCAGGAACAGATCCGATACCGGCTGCGCGGGCGGCGGCGCGGTTGGCCGCAGGGGCGGAATATCCGCCAGCGCTTTCTCCAGAAGATCGGGCAGTTCCTTGTAGCGCATGTTGTACTGCGCGTAGAAGCCCGCCACCTGCAAGTACGGGGACACAAACGCCGGCTGCGCCGCGTAGACGCGCAGCCAGTCCTCGGCTGCCTGCACCCTCTCTTCGAGCGGCGCATCCTGGGAATTACGCAATGCGGTAAATCGTTCACACCGCACTTGCGGGTCGTCGGGCCATTGCTTGACCCATTCCGCGGTCTGCGTCACCAGTGCATCCTGGTAGGCCTCGCGGTCATAGGGCTTGGGAGGATGATCCCGGCGCCACTGGTTGATCGCCTCGTTCGCGGGACTGACGCCGGCGGTCGTCCCCCCCGGCCTCTTCGGCATATGCTCTTCCACCCACTTCGAGCCTTCCTTGTCGCCCAGGTCCTGATACGCCTGGCTGAGCGCGTTCAGCAATAAGGGCCGCCCCTCGAAATCCAGCGAGCGCAATCGCGTCACGTCGGCGCGGATTCGCTCGCGCACCGGATCCTGTCCGGCGAGCGGCGCGCTCTTGAACTCGAGCCACCACAAAGTGTTGTAGAGCCCTAGCGCCTCGTTGTCCGTCCGGTCCGCCAGCAGCTTCCGCAAGTTGGCAGCGGCGGATTCCAGAAAACCCGAGTCGACGATGCGCCCAGCCAGAGTGTAGCCCGTCAACGACGACGGGCAACCCTTCCAGTAGCCTTCCAGATGGTTCCGCAGCTTCTGGAGGTCCAGAAACGCTGGAGCCGAATAAATCTCCGTCAGCTTCTGGTGCGCCAGCACGTAATCCGGCTGCTTGTCGAGAATCTTATCCAGCAGCGCGATCGTTTCGCGGGTATTCGTGCCCTTCAACGTCCGCGCGTACAGCATCTGGAACATCAGGTCGTCCGGATGCGAGTCCAGAAGGGCCTTGTATTCCTCTTGAATGGGCTTCGCGAACAGCCCGTTCGACACGTACTGTTCCTGGTAGAACCGGTGCGCGTAGTAGTCCGCCGGGAACTGATCGCGGACCTGCCTCGCGGCGGCCGCCCGTTCTTCCAGCGGTCTCGCCGCCGGGAGGGTGGCCGCATCGATCGCGGCTTTCACATTGGGAGGGGCTTCGCAAGGCTGCGCAAAGACGGGCAACGCTGCGAGAAATAGGACGCTTGTGAACCTGAATCCGGACATACTACCTCACTTACTTGACGCAGCACCCGGGCCGAACGTTGGGCACCTACCCCGCCAGTTGCCTCAGCACATACGGCAGAATGCCGCCATTCCGGTAATACTCCACTTCCTGCGGCGTGTCTACCCGCACCACTACCGTGAACTTCTTCTCGGCGCCGTCATCCGCCACTGCCCGCACCTCGGCCTTCCGGCCGCCGCCGTTCAGCGACGCCTTCACGCCTTCGACGTGGAACGTCTCCTTGCCCGTCAGGCCCAGCGAAGCCGCCGTCTCGCCCGCCTGAAATTGCAGCGGCAGCACGCCCATCCCCACCAGGTTGCTGCGATGGATGCGTTCGAAGCTCTCCGCGATCACCGCGCGCACTCCCAGCAACGCCACGCCCTTCGCCGCCCAGTCGCGCGACGAACCGGAGCCGTATTCCTTGCCGGCCAGGATCATCAGCGGCACGCCATCACTCTGGTATTCCACCGAGGCGTCGTAAATGAACATCTGCCTGCCACTCGGCATGTGGATGGTCCAACTGCCTTCCGTGCCCGGCGCGAGCTGGTTGCGCAGCCGGATGTTGGCCAGCGTGCCCCGCACCATCACTTCGTGGTTGCCGCGGCGCGCGCCATAGGAATTGAAGTCCTTCGGTTCCACGCCCTGCGCGATCAGGTACTTTCCCGCCGGGCTGTCTTTGGCGATCGAGCCCGCCGGCGAGATGTGGTCGGTGGTCACCGAATCGCCCAGCAGCGCCAGCACCCGCATTCCGTGGAAATCGTTCACGGAAGTCGCTGGATCCACCATCTGGTCGAAGTAGGGCGGCTTCTTGATGTAAGTGGAAGCGTCATCCCATTGGTAGATGTTGCCCGTGGGCGCCGCGAGCCCCTGCCAGTTCGCGTCGCCGTCGAAGGCCCGGGCGTATTCGTGCTCGAACATTCCCTGGTTGATGGCCGTCCGCAAAGTGCTGGCCACCTCTTCGTTCGAGGGCCAGATGTCGCGCAGGTAAACCGGCTTGCCGTCGGAGCCCTGCCCGAGCGGCTCGGTGGAGAGGTCGATATCGATGGTTCCCGCCAGCGCGTAGGCCACCACCAGCGGCGGCGACGCCAGATAGTTGGCCTTCACCAGCGGATTGATGCGGCCTTCAAAATTGCGGTTGCCGCTGAGCACGCCCGCCACCACCAGGCTGGCCTTCTGAACCGCCTGGGCGACCGGCTCCGCGAGCGGCCCGCTGTTGCCGATGCAGGTGGTGCAGCCGAATCCCACCAGGTGAAAATTCAGCCGTTCGAGATACGCGATCAGGCCCGCTTCCTGGTAGTAGTCCATCACCACTTTCGATCCGGGCGCCAGGCTCGTCTTCACCCACGGCTTCACCTGCAAACCGCGCTCCACCGCCTTCTTGGCCACCAGGCCCGCGGCCAGCATCACCGATGGATTCGAAGTATTGGTGCAACTGGTGATCGCCGCAATCACCACCGCGCCGTCCTCGATAGAGACCGGCTGGCCGGCGATCTCCGCTGCGGCCGACTTCGCCGGTCCCGGGAAAGCGGCGTGGAAATTCTGTCTGACGTCCGGCAACTCCACACGGTCTTGCGGCCGCTTGGGCCCGGCCATCGATGGCCTGACCGTCGCCAGATCCAGTTCCAGGGTGTCGGCGTATGCCGGGTCGGGCGTGGCATCGGTGCGGAAGAGTCCCTGCTCCTTGGTGTAAGCTTCCACCAACTGGATCAAATCGGCATCGCGGTTGCTGAACTTGAGGTATGCGAGCGTCTCCCGATCCACCGGGAAGAATCCCATGGTGGCGCCATATTCCGGCGCCATATTGGCGACGGTAGCGCGATCCGCCAGGCTCAGCGCCCTCAGCCCCGTGCCATAGAACTCCACGAACTTGCCCACCACGCCCTTCTTGCGCAGGATCTGGGTGATGGTCAGAACCAGGTCGGTCGCGGTGCAGCCCTCGTTTAACCTGCCATGCAGTTTGAAACCGATCACCGGCGGCAGCAACATCGAGACCGGTTGGCCCAGCATGCAGGCTTCGGCTTCGATTCCGCCTACCCCCCAGCCCAGCACTCCCAGGCCGTTGATCATGGTGGTGTGGGAATCCGTTCCCACCACAGAATCCGGGTAGGCCTGCGCACCGCAACGGAAGACCACCGGGGCGAGGTACTCCAGGTTCACCTGGTGCACGATTCCGGTGTCGGGCGGGACCACGCGGAAATTGCGGAAGGCCGTTTGTCCCCATCGCAGCAGCAAATAGCGCTCGCGATTGCGCTGGAACTCGAGCTGTGCGTTGAAATCGAACGCGCCGGACGTGCCGAACTGATCTACCTGGACGGAGTGGTCGATCACCAGGTCGGCGGGCATCAGCGGATTGACGCGGCCGGGGTCGGCGCCCATGGCCGCCAGAGCGTCGCGCATGGCCGCCAGGTCCACCACGCAGGGCACGCCGGTGAAGTCCTGCAGCAGCACGCGCGCCGGCATGAAACTGATTTCCTTGGTGTTGGCGCCTTCTCCCCGCGCCACGGCTTCCACGTCACGGGCAGAGACCCGGCGGCCGTCTTCGTTCCGCAGCAGATTCTCCAGCAGAATCTTGATGGAAAAGGGCAAACGCCCTACGTTACCCACGCCCTTCTCTTCGAGACGGGCCAGCCGGAAATACTCGTATTCGCTCGACCCGGCGCGCAGCTTCGCCGAAGCGCCAAAACTGTTTTTCGACATTAACTTGATTATAGTGGCGCGCAGGCGGAGACGTAATCCGGTAAGCCAGCCTTCACCGCAGAGACGCGGAGACGCAGAGAAAACCGAGAAATCGGGGAACTATTCCAAGTCCTCACCGGGGATCTCGTTTCTCTCACGTTTGCTCTGCGTCTCTGCGTCTCAGCGGTGGACTCAGATCCCTGAATTGACGCGTAATCGACGGATTACGGCAGTCCACTTCCTGGGCACCGGCTAAAGTTCCGGCACGATTGGCCGATCTAATCCATGTGTCGTCCCTGCCCCAAATCCGGGAACCGCGAAATCGCGCCGCACTCGAGGCCATGGTGCGGAACTTCAGTTCCGACGCCGTGCGTTACCGGCACTCCATCCGTGAACTCTTGGACGACGATCGCGATGCGTTCCTTACCAATGTCGTTCGTATTCTAAAATCGGATACCGATTCGCGCGCCGTCCAGTACCTGCTGGCCCTCCTGGTTTCCGAGAACCTCTTGTACGACGCGCTTTGCGATCCCGCGCTGAATCTGGAGCAGGCGCTGGCTGTGGCCCGCCTGGCCGCCCGGGTGGATCCCATGGTCGATGTAGGGGTGGCGCGGCGTCTGGTGGAGGCCGCGGTCTCCGACGCCGAAGCATCCAGCCTGGGTGATGCCGGCCGAATCCTGCAGATCCTGGGAGAAATCTCCGACGGAACCCGCATCCTGCCGTCCCTGATGCGCCTGCTCCGCAACGCCAATCCCTATTTGCGGTCCAAAGCCGTCCTCATGATCGGGCGCGGCAGCCATAGCGTAAAGTGGGTGCGGCGCCGTCTGGGCGAGGCCGACGCGCGTGTACGAGCCAACGCGGTGGAAGCCCTGTGGGGCGTCGATACGGCGGAAGCCCGCGAGTTGCTCCGGTTTGCTGCGTCCGACGGCAATAACCGCGTCGCCGGCAACGCGCTCCTCGGCCTGTACTGGCTGGGCGATAACACGGTGATTTCCGAACTCGTGAAAATGGCCGGCCACCCTGCCGGCTCGTTCCGCCTGTCAGCCGCCTGGGCGATGGGTGAAACCGGCGACCCGCGCTTTAGCGAAGTTTTGGGAAGAATGTTGGCCGATTCGAATGCCGGAGTGCGTAAACGGGCCTTTGCAGCGGTGTCTCAAGTCAAGCTTGCGGCGGCGCAGCTCGCCCAAAACCGGGAGTGGCTGGTGTCCGCTTTCCTGTTGGGAGAGGATTCGCAGAAAACGTCGCGCCGGGTACGGGTCGCGGTGGTCCCCGACAATGGCGGCGAGAACCTCAAGATCCTGCCCACACATTTCATCGTCAGCGAAGACAACCAGGCCGTCATGTCCTACAAGGTTCTCGAGAGGCCGGCGCGCGAAGCCATGACCGTGATTTTTGTCTTTCCCCGGACCATTACTCCGGATGTCGCGCCCTGGAACCAGGGAGCCCTTCGGTGTCTCGATTGGAAGCGCCCGACGGATCTTTGGTGCACCGTTCCCTATTTGCCGGACGACGACTCCGCTCCCGCCCAGGGACTGGAGCTGGAGTTGCCTCCCTTCTCCGCCCAACCCCAGCTCGCGGCCGCCTCCTTCACCAACCCCCACAAGCGCACGGACTGCACCGATTTCTGGACCGCGCTGTGGCGTACCGTGCGGAATGAGGCCGGTCCGGTGCGTGGCAAGCGGCACCTGATCGTGTTCGCCCCGAGCGACATCGGAAGAATCGCCGGGCATGGTTTGGTCGCGTCGGTGATATCCTCGCACACTTCCGTCCAGATCATCTCCACCGGACCCAGTTCCGCGCTGCAGGATTTCTGCCGCATGACGGGTGGAACCTTCCAGATGGGCGATACCGACGCGGCCCTCGCCGATCTGGTGACGCGGGCCTATCTGAATCTGCTGGCGCGCTACGACATCACCTACCAGCCGGTCGTTCCCTGTGCCTCAGCCATCAGAGTGCGCGTGAATTCTCCCATGGGTTGGGGCGAAAGCAGCATCTCGCTCCCGAGCGCCGAGTGAGCCCGTGACGAGGCCCGCCACGCCAGGGTTGCGCGTTACAGAGACAATACCACTGCTACTGGCAGGAACACGAACAGTAATTGCCGTTAGTCAGCGGCGGCCCAACTACGCTCGTTACACAATGGCAATCGAAGAGAACTCCCGGGTCGCACACCGAGTTCTCCGTTGCACAGACGTTCCCCAGACAAGTCCCGCCTCCTCCAGGAATCGGGCACCCCGCTGGGCACTGCTTGAGCGCGCATATGCCTTTACAGAAAAGAGTGTCGGCCACCACCGATGAAGCGTTCGGGTTCATTTGCTCACATACGGAGATCAGCGCTTTCGCAACCGCCTCGCAGACTTCGCGCTCCCGGGCGGGCTGTTGGGCGCATCCTTCGAGCCTCACTTTCTGCTTTGCAAGGCAGCGCGTCCGTGCCGACTCGATGGGGGTCGATGACTTGACCGCTGACGAGAAGTTCCGGCTCGCCTCAAATGGATTCTGTTCGGGTGCTTTGCTGCTCGTTTTCTGTTTTGAGGAATCTTGCGCAAAGCCCGGTTGCAACGTTAGCACGGCCAGCAGTAAGGCCGCGGCTGATATTCCAATGAACTTAGTGAACACTTCGCTCTCCTCTCCCGGCAGCCAAGCCGAAAGGTGGGCTACGGCCGCCTAGGTCGTCAGTATGTGGCAAACCCTGATGGAAATGCAAGGGTGTACCCTCGCTAACCAGGTGAAGTTGTGTGGACTCGAGCGGCCTGACTTTACAAGTTGTTCTGAAGTTCTCCCGCTGTGAAGATTTCGCTGCCCAGTGGCGCACGCATCCTCTAAAACACAGCACCCGTGGCCGTGCGCAAGTCATTTGTTTTCATTCCGATCATTGCCCGGCCGCCGGGCAACGAAACACTCGGCAAGCCGCCTCGACATTCGTGTCGACGCCTTGGAGGCATCCCCTGTCGATTACGCCCATGGTCCCGCGGGGTGGGCGCTCTCCATCGCGAGCGGCCCTTTGCTCGCGCACTGGCTCGAACTAAACTACGCCGGCTACGGCTAATCTTTCCAATCCATCGCCAGCCGTACCAGCGTCCTTACCGGAACCCCCGACGGCCCTTTTGCCAGCCAGGGCTTCGACTCGTCCAGCCACGCCGTCCCGGCGATATCCAGGTGGACCCACGGCGTATCTTCGGCAAACTCTTTCAGGAACATCGCCGCGGTGATGGCACCTCCCCATCGGCCGCCCACGTTGGCCAGGTCGGCGAAGGCGCTCTTCAGGTATTCCTTGTAATCGTCTTCCAGGGGCATGGGCCACATGCGTTCGCCCTCGCTTTTGGCGGCCGCCAGCACGCGGTCGCGCATGGCGTCGTCATTGGCGAACAACCCGACATTCAAATGCGCCAGCGCCACCACGATGGCTCCCGTGAGAGTGGCCGCATCCACCAGGTGCGTGCAGCCCTGGCGCCGCGCGTAGGTCAGGGCATCGGCCAAAATCAGACGGCCCTCGGCGTCGGTGTTGATCACCTCGATACTCTTGCCGGACATCGCAGTCACAATATCGCCGGGGCGCTGGGCCCGGCTGCCGGGCATGTTCTCCACGCACGGGATGAAGGCCGTCACGGCGATCGGCGGCCGCAATTGCGCGATGGCCCGCATGGCGCCCAACATGGCTGCGCCACCCGCCATGTCGTACTTCATTTTCTCCATGCCATCGGCCGGTTTGATGGAGATGCCGCCCGTATCGAAGGTCACTCCTTTGCCTACCAGGCCGAGATGCGCCGCGCCGCCGGCGGTTTCCGGCCGGTACCGCACCACAATCAGGGCGGGTGGCTCCGCGCTGCCTTGTGCCACCCCGAGCAACGCACCCATGCCCAGCGCTTCCATTTGCGCGGTCTCCAGAACTTCACACTCGAGGTGGAATTCGGAGGCCATATTGCGAGCGGTTTCCGCCATTTTTGCGGGCGTCAGCCGATTGGCCGGTTCGTTTACCAGGCTGCGCGTGAAATTCTGGGCATCGCCGAGAATCTGTCCCCGCCGGGCGGCAGCATCCAGGCCGGGCGCCGGCTGTGCCACCACCGCGAAGGAATCGGCGGCCTTCTTGTCGTTGCCCGTCTTGTAGCGGTCCGGTTCGTAATCGCCTAGGATCGCGCCCTCCATTGCGGCGCTGACGTATTCCGCTCCAGACTGTCCGGGGTCGAGAGCCAGAGCGATCCGCTTCACCGACTTGGCATTCAGGTAGCGGACTGCGGCGCCCGCCACCCTGCGGAGTTCGGCGGAATCGAACTTTTCCGGCTTCCCAGCGCCGGCCATGAGCACCCGGGCAGCAGCCACCCCTGCCGGGTGGTGTAATAGTGTGAATTCCTGCACCTTGCCGCTGAGTTCCCCTGCGTCAAGCAGTTCACCAGCGCCGAAGCGGTCCTCCCTCTTGCCCTCAAAGATCGGCACGATCAATGCGTCGGCCTCAATCTGTTCAAACGGCTTGCTTTCGATAGTAGTCTGCATCACCCTTGATTGTCCCGAACCGAGGGGTCCGCCCGCAATGGCCTGGGCTTCCATTTTACGGATTGTGTCCTTGTTAGTGCCTGGTAAGGCGATAAAACTGTGGTACACTTGTTCATGAGGCCTCCCCGGGGACAGAGTTTTCCAAAACCTGTAACTACGTGCTAGCGAGAATCGTCCAATAGGCGTAGCGAAGCGAGCGGTTCTCTGATAGGGAGGGCTGGTGGACCAAAATGGCTGATTTATCGCAACCCAACAATCCGGTACCCGGAAGCGCGGAAGATCACCTGTCGCGCCTTCTGGTAGAGGGAGTGGAGGAGCCGTGGTACCGCTCTTTCTTCCGCAACCTTAAAGAGACCTTGAATCCCCCCAAACTCCCGCCTCTGGAGATCACGTCGAAGCCTGTCGCCGTGAAGGACATCTGGGGTCTTTATGGGCGCCAGAAGAAGTCGTTCATGATGTCGACCGGTTTTCAGGCCGCAGTGGTAGCGGTGGTATTGATTCTGGGAACAAACAAGAAGGTTCAGGATGCGGTCAAGCAGAACATCCTGTTCATGCCAATTACCGATACTGCTCTGGATCAAGCCAAAATGCAGCCCAAGAAAGACATGGGCGGCGGTGGCGGCGGCGATCGTTCTCCTCTGCCGGCAAGCCGCGGCAAGTTGCCACCCAGAGCGCTTCGTCAATTCACGCCCGCGGTTGCGGTGTATAACAATTTGAATCCCAAGCTGGCGATGGATCCCACCATCATCGCTCCGCCGGATGCCAAGTTGCCCGACTGCCCCGGTTGCCTGAACTACGGCGACCCGCTCTCCAAATACACGACGCCTTCGAACGGCACTGGTTCGGGCGGCGGTATCGGTTCGGGTCACGGCGGCGGCATCGGCTCGGGTAATGGCGAAGGTTACGGTCCCGGTTCCGGCGGCGGCGTTGGCGGTGGCGCTTTCCGTGTGGGCAACGGCGTGACGGCGCCTGTCCTGCTCTACAAGAAAGAGCCGGAGTACTCTGAAGAAGCCCGCAAAGCGAAGTATCAGGGCACGGTGGTTCTCTATGTGCAGGTCGACCCCTCCGGAAAAGCCATCAACATGAAGGTTTCGCGCAGCCTCGGCCTGGGTTTGGACGAAAAGGCCATGGAAGCCGTGAAACAGTGGAAGTTCAAGCCCGGCTACAAGGACGGCAAGCCGGTCACGGTGGAAGCCCAGATCGAAGTCAACTTCCGCCTGCTGTAAAAAAAGCGGTTCTCAACGCCGGCAGCCTTTAGGCCGCCGGCGTTTTTATTTTGTCGCGCCGTTGCACTGCTGGCACGGGCAGATGCTGCGGAAGTGCTCGTACGAATAAATCCCCGAATTGTGGCCGTCGCTCCAATCGATGCGGATGGCGTAGTTGCCGACCCCTTCCACCGCGAGCATCTTGAGCGCCGGCTTAAACATCGGAAAGGGCGTCGAGGACGCGCCGGTCTCGGCCTTCCGTGGCTCCGTCCCATGGGCGCCGGTGCAAGCCGCGCAAGGGCACTTGTCGCGCAGCCAGGTGAGGCCATAATCGCTGTGGTGCCCGTCTTTCCAGTCGATCTGGATTCCCTTGGACTTGGAAATGGCTATGTGTTCGGGGTCGGTTGAAAGAGACATGGTCAATTGAAAAGGCGTTCGACGTCGCGTACGCCGGAAATGCGCCTCATGGCGGCCACCAGCTTCTCCAGTTGTTTCTTGTCCCGGACGTCCACGGTCATCTCGACAATACCGCCGTCGTGGTCCGTTTCGGTCTTGGCTTCCAGGCTGCGGATGTTCGAGTTCTCGCTGGAGAGTACCGAGGTCAGTTGCATGAGCATGCCCGGACGGTCGTCCGTGTGGATCACGATGCGCACCGGAAACGCGTCTTCGGCGGCGCGCGCCCACTCCACCTCGATCTTGCGCTCGACGTCGTACATCAGGCTCTGTACGTTGGGGCACATCCGCGAATGCACCGCCACGCCTTTGCCGCGCGTCACGTAGCCCACAATGGCTTCGCCCCGGATCGGGTTGCAGCACTTGGCGCGGTAGACCATCAGATCGTCCATGCCGCGCACCTTGATGACGGAATCGCCATCGTGGGGCCGGCCGGGCACGGGCGCGCCGGCCGGCGGTGGCGCGCTCGCGCCGCCGTCGGCGCCGGGGCCTTGCGCCTCGACATCCTCCTTCACGACGTCCTTCACAACCCCGGGCGCAATCTTGCTCAGGATTTGCCGCGCCGAAAACCGCCCGTACCCGAGCGCGGCGTACAGGTCTTCCATCTTGCTGTACCCGTATTCGGACGCTACATTCTCCAGTTCGGCGCGCGCCACTCTGCTGATCTGCACGCCCAGGCGGCGGGCTTCCTTCTCGAGGTACTTCTGCCCGATGTCGATGGCTTTCAGCCGCTCGCTGGCGTTGATGACGTGCTTGATCTTGTTCCGCGCGCGCGAGGTCTTGACGAAAGCCAGCCAGTCCTTGCTGGGCTCGTGGCCCGACTGGGTCATGATTTCGACGATGTCGCCATTGCGCAGCGTGGAGCGCAGCGGAACGATCCGCCCGTTTACTTTGGCGCCGGTGCAGGTGTGCCCCACATCCGAGTGAATCGCGTAAGCGAAATCGATGGGGGTGGCGTCGCGCGGCAGCACCAGCACTTTGCCCTTGGGCGTAAACGTATAAACTTCCTCCGGGTAGAGGTCCACTTTCAGGGTGGACATAAACTCGGTGGGGTCTTGCACGTCGCGCTGCCATTCCACCAGGTGGCGCAGCCAGGTGATCCGCTGATCGTCGGCGGCGGGGCCTTTGCGGCCCTCCTTATACTTCCAGTGGGCCGCGATCCCTTCTTCGGCGATGCGGTGCATCTCATCGGTGCGAATCTGCACTTCGAAGGTCTGGCCGTGCGGCCCCACCACGGAGGTGTGCAGCGATTGGTAGAGATTGGGCCGCGGGATGGCGATGAAATCTTTGATGCGGCCGGGAATCGGCCGCCATTTATTGTGGATCACGCCCAGCGCCGCGTAGCAGTTCTTGACCGAATCCGTGATGATGCGGAGCGCCATCAGATCGTACACCTGGTCCACTGTGATCTTTTGCCGGCGCAGCTTCTGGAAGATCGAATAGGGCCGCTTGAGGCGGCCGTCGATGCGCGCGGGGATGCCCTCATGACGCAGTTCGGTCTCCACTTCCCGCCGGATCTCGAGCAGAAACTCTTCGTTGGAGTGGCGGCGCGACTCGATGGACGCCAGGATCTCGCGGTATGCGTCTGGTTCGAGGTGCTGGAACGCCAGGTCCTCGAGTTCGCCGCGCACTTTGCCCATTCCCAGCCGGTGCGCGATGGGCGCGTAGATCTCGATGGTCTCGCGCGCGATGCGTTCGCGCCGCTCCGGGCTGAGGTATCCGAGCGTCCGCATGTTGTGCATGCGGTCGGCCAGCTTCACCATGATCACGCGGATGTCTTCCACCATGGCCAGCAGCATTTTGCGGAAACTCTCCGCCTGCCGCTCCTCGGCCGAGAAGAAATCCAGCTTGGACAGTTTGGTGACGCCATCCACCGAGCGCGCCACGTCTTCACCGAACTCCTTCAGAACCTGCTCGACGGTGACGCTGGTATCTTCCACCACGTCGTGAAGCAGGCCGGTTTGCATGGCCACCTGGTCCATGCGCATATCGGCCAGGATGTGCGCGACCATCAGCGGATGCATCATGTAGGGTTCGCCGGAATCCCGCGTCTGGCCTTCGTGATATTTGCGCGCGAAGCGAAAGGCCCTTTCGACGGCCGTCAGATCGTCCTTGGGCCGGTACCCGCGGATCTTAGCTTCCAACTCCCGGTAGAGATGTTCCACCGGATCGGGAGGCGGTTGCGGGGACAGACTTTCGGAAAGACTCGCGGGCTCTGATGCCACTGTATCTCGATTGTAGCAGGACCGGCGGGAAGGGTTGTCCCAAGCAAAACGTTACGGGGAGCCTCTCCCGTGAAAGAGACTCCCCGTATGAAAAAACGAAATGAGCGCCGGGACTATTTGGCCTCGGTCGTGATGCCGCCCGCGGATTTGTTTTTCTTTTCGGCCTTGATCTTAACGGTGGCCAGATTCTTGTCCACCCAGTCGTCCGCGATTTTGATCTGCTTTTCGTACTCCTCTTTACTGTCCGCCAGATCGGCGCGTTCGCGGATCAGCAGGTTCTCGTAAGCCATCGCATCGGCGTATTCTTTATCGACCTCGAGAGCCTTATCGAGCGCCTTCAAGCCGTCGTCGATGACCGGACCGAAACGGGTCTTCAGGTCTTCTTTGACCTTCTTGTCTTTGATGGGCCCGGGATCTTCGAGCTTCATGCCGAGCAAGGCGCGGGCTTTCCCGTACTCCGGATACCACTCCGACCAGGCGATGAAACCCAGGCTGTAGTATCCAACGGTGTTGTTGGGATCGACGCTGGTGAGCCGCTGATACCATTCACGGGCTTCGGTCCACTTTTTCTGGTACAAGTACAGGGAAGCGATCGATTGGATGGCCAGCGTGTTCTTGGGATCCAGTTTGAGCACCTCGCTGAACTGGTCATAGGCCGCCTTGGCCATATTATTGTTTTCTTCCGACTCCGCGCCCGGGATGTACTGCTGCAGGTACGCCATGGCCAGGTACAGGCGGGCCGTCGGAAAGTTCGGATCCAGCTCGACGGCCGTCTTGAAGTGCTCCACGGATTCAGGATACTGAGCGTTCTTGAAGGCCGCGACACCCTTGTTCAACTGATCGCGGGCTTGCAGCTTCTGGCAGCCCGTTCCCATGACCGGAAGGCTGATCAGCACGGCGGCCAATGCAGCCACGGGCAGGATAGACGCCAATTTGCGCATTTAGTTACCGGCCTCCGTCTTATCGGTCATCAGGCCGACCTTGTCGATGCCGGCGCCGTGAGCGATATCGATCGCCCTGGCCACCCACAAGAAATCCAGATCCGTCGCCCCCTTCACAAAGACTACGCGTTCGGCGCGGGTCTTGAAGACCTCTGTGAGGCGCGGCCCCAGGTGATCCCAATCCGTATCTTCCCCGTTGATCTGGAGCTTGTGGTTGGAATCGATGATGATGACCACCGTGCGCTGGTCCGATAGGGTCGCCTTTTGGCCGGGCGGCGGCGGCTGAGGCACGAGGGCCTCGAGGCCCTTCGGTGTCAACGGGGTGATCACCATGAAAATGATGATGAGCACGAGCAAGACGTCGATCATCGGCGTCATGTTGATGTCGGACTTGGGACCGCCTTGTCCGCCGACTGCCATTCCCATAAAAATGCTCCTTTTATGAATCCCTGTTACTTGGCTTGGGGCGCGGGAGTCGAACCCGCGGCGCCCTCTGCCGGTTTGCCCTTTTCCTGCAACTGCTCGGTGAGCAGACCCAACTGGTCCACCCCGGCGGCACGCAAGTTGTCCACTACGTCCACCACCTTCTCATAACGAGCCCGCTGGTCGGCCCTCACGAAGACCGTCTTGTCGAGCTTGTTGGTGAGCAGGTCCTTTACCTTGGGCGGAAGATCTTCGGGCAGGATCAGGTTGCTGCCCAGGAAGACATGGCCATCCCGGGTAATGGCCACCATGACGGCGTCGCTCTTGTCGGCTTCGTGCATGGCGATCGGGTTCCTGGTCTTCACCATGTCGACGCTGATGCCCTTCGACAACATCGGGGTGATGACCATAAAGATGATCAGCAGCACCAGCATGACGTCCACCATCGGAGTCACGTTGATGTCGGCCACCGGAGGCGGTGAAACCCGCTTCTTCATTTCGCTAGTTGCCATCGTCTTCTCCCTGGGAACCGGCCGAGACTACGGGAGCTCCGCGCGGAGCTCCCGCATTTCAACTCGCCAAATTCCCGATTCTCGTACTCAGCACCTGGCAGCGCTACTTGCGTACGCCGCGCTGCGAACGCTTCAGGAAATAGTCGATCAATTCGGAACTGGAATTCCCCATCTCCACGTCGAAAGCTTCAATCTTGTTGGTGAAGAAGTTGTACATCCAGACCGCCGGGATGGCCACGAACAGACCGAGAGCGGTGGTCACCAGGGCTTCCGAAATACCGCCGGCCACGGCGCCCAGACCGGTGGACTTCTCGGTCGAAATACCTTGGAACGCGTGAATGATGCCGACCACCGTTCCGAACAATCCCACGAACGGCGCCGTGGAACCGATGGTTGCCAGACCGCTGACGCCGCGCTTCAATTCGGCGTGCACGATGGCCTCCGCGCGTTCCAGAGCGCGCTTGGAGGCTTCGATCTCTTCGCCCGGAATCTCAGAGCTGATCTGATGAGCCTGGAATTCCTGCAAACCAGCCACCACAACCTTGGCGAGGTGGCTTTTCTTGTAACGGTCCGCGATCTTGACGGCTTCGTCCAGCTTGCCCTCGCGCAATGCGCCGGCCACCGCCGGAGCGAATGCGCGGGACTGTTTGCGGGCAGCGCTGTACGCCATCAAGCGGTCAATCATGACGCCAATGGAATAGGCCGACATGAGGAACAGGCCAATGACGACGAACTTGGCCAGCGGACCCATCTGTGCCCACATCGTGCGCACATCGAAACCTACCTGCGCCTCCTGGAGCAAATAAAGCGACCAGACTTGCAATTGCAAAAACATTGTTGTGTCTCTCTCTCCTGCGAGTTGAAGTTGTACTAAATAACCGACGTTCGAGCTGCCGCGCCGGGTTACTACTGGTTCAAGGTAAAGTTTACGTCAATCGTAGTTTCCACCTGCACCGGCTCGCCGTTCAGCAAGGTGGGCCGGTAAACCCACTGTTTCACCGCATCCATGGCAGCCGTAATCAACAAGGCCGGCCCGCCGAGGGAGTGGAGTTCCTGGATGGTCCCGTCCTTGGCAATGATAGCGGCCAAATGTACGACACCCGAAACGCGCGCCGACTTGGCCAATTGCGGATAGATGGGCTGGACCCTTTTGAGCACCATGGCGGCCTGAACATTGCCGCCCACTTTGATGCGCTGCACGGGCGCCTCCTTCTTGGGCGCCGGCGGGGGAGGGGGCGGAGGAGCCGCCGTCGGAACCGCGCCGATGATGCCGCCGAGCACGCCGCCCATAGAGCCACCGGCGACGCCACCGCTCACGCCGCCGACCACGCCGCCTACACCCGCGGAGGAAGGCGGAAGCTCTTCTTCTTTAATGTTGGCGATTTCCTTGGGAACCACCTTCGGCGCCATCAGTTTCCCGGCATCGAACTGCCGCGGGATGACCTTCACGACTTTCACCGGAGGAGCCTGCGCCGGCGGAGGAGGCGGCGGCGGAGGCGGCGGCGGAGCCACCAGGAAACTGCTCAAGGTGGTTGTGGGAAGCACGTCCGTATAGATCAAAGGGATAATCACTGCCACCACAATCAGCAAAATCTGCGCGACGAACGAGACCATCACCGTCCAGGTCTTGTTCGTCTTTCCCACGCCATCTACGAATGTCTGTTCAAACATTTCGACTCCTTTCCGTTCCTGCCGCAACGGCCGCCATCCCCGGCGCCCGCCAGCGGTTCCTATTTCACTTCGCAGCCTTGGTCGGACTCTTCCTCGCCGTTCCCGCGCGCGGCGCCGACGGCCCCGGCGATACCGGCAAGACCGCGCCGGACCTCTTCGGCCTGTCCGCGTAGTTGTGCCAGAACAACACAATCGGACTGGCCACGAACACCGAAGAGTACGTACCCACAATGATTCCACAAACCAGCGCGAACGAGAAGCCACCCAGCACCGGCCCGCCCCAGATGAACAGCGCGATCACCGTCAGGAACGTCAGTCCCGAGGTCATGATCGTCCGGCTGAGAGTCTGGTTGACGGCCCGGTTCATCACGGTTTCCAGATTCTCGCGATGCGAGAATTTCAGATTCTCGCGAATTCGATCGAAGATCACAATCGTATCATTCATCGAGTAGCCAACCAAGGTCAGCAGCGCCGCGATCACCGTCATCGAAATCTCTTTATTGAAGAGCGAGAACAACCCGACCGTGATCAGCGTATCGTGAAAACACGCAATCACCGCGCCCAGCCCGTAGATCCACTCAAAGCGGAACCAGATGTATGCCAGCATGCCCACCATGGCGTAGAGTGTAGCCTTCACCGCCTTCTGCCGCAACTCCTTACCCACCTTCGGACCTACCATCTGAGCGCCCATCACGTGAAAATCCGACAGATAACACTCCTGCCGAAGAGTGTTCATAATACCAGCATTCATCCCCGAAACGGAGGCCACCTGGTTGAAATCGGTAATCAGCCCGGAGTGCCTGGTATTGATCTCGTTCAGGATGTTCGCGACCACCGCCTGCAACTGGTCTTCGCTCATGGCGACGCCGGCCCGCGCCAGCGGCTCCCGCAAGCGGTTGGCAAGGGTTTCGCGGGAAGCGTTGTTGAGATCGAGTTTGCCGCTGTCGGGCTTGCCGAACGTAGCCGTCAACACCCGCTCCATGTCCTGCCGGTTGGCTGCCAGCTCGCCTTCGCCCTGGCCCTTGGCCTCGGTGGCGATCTCCACTTCGTTCTGTATCCCGCTCCCGCTAAGGTCTTGCACGCTCACTTCACTCTTGACCTGTCGCAACATGGCCTGCCGGATCTTGTTATCCGGCGGCGGATAGGCGAACTTCACCTGCATCAGCGCGCCTTCCTTGAAGTCGATGCCGTACTTCAGCCCGCCTTTCAAAACGACGCTTGTCAGTCCGGCCACCGAGAGCACCAGCGAAGCGATAATGAAGGGCCACTTCTTGCCCAGAAAATCATAGTTCGTGTTCTTGAATAATTCCATCGAGCGTTGCCGTGCTGGTGCGCTCCATAAGGTGAGACACCAGCCCTTTATACTTTGTTCCCGTCAGCGCTAGGCGATTCCGCCCCCGGCGCTAAATACTCAGGGTCTCCATCCGCCGGTGCCCCGACAATTCGTAGTCGAAAATCGTCCGCGAAACGAAAACCGCAGTGAAAATGTTGGCTATCAGGCCGATCGTCAATGTTACCGCAAAACCACGCACCGGTCCTTCGCCAAACAGAAAAAGAAACGCACACGAAACCACCGTGGTGACATGGGTGTCAACGATGGTCCACCAGGCCTTGCCAAATCCCGCGTCGACCGCTGCCAGCACTCCCTTGCCGGTCCGCAACTCTTCGCGTATCCTCTCGAAAATCAGCACGTTGGAATCCACCGCCATACCGATGGTCAGGATCACGCCGGCGATTCCCGGCAAAGTCAAAGCCGCGTGGAAGTACGAAATGGCCGCCAAGAGGATTACCGTGTTCAAAACCAGCGCCAGTACTGCGTTTACTCCACTACGCTTGTAGTACAGCAGCATTACGAAGACCACCGCCGTCAGCCCGGCGATACCCGACACGATGCCCTGGTGAATCGAGTCGGCTCCCAGCGAAGGTCCCACCGAATTCTCTTCCAGAGGCTTCACTCCCGCGGGCAGCGAACCCGACCGAAGGTATCGCGACAGATCGGTAGCCTCCTCGTCGCTGCCGAGGCCCATGATGCGGCCGGAATCTTCGATCCTCTCATTGATGGTGGCGACGCTGACGATTTGGTTGTCGAGGATCACCGCCAGCTTGTCGTTGACGTGTTCCCCGGTGTACTTGCCGAATTTCTTGCCGCCGTCCGGAGAAAGCGTAAAGCTGGTTTGCCACTTCCTCACGTCGTCCTGGCCCGCGCGCGCGTTGCGCATTTCCCGGCCGGTGATGACGGGGATCTTGTTGACCAGATACCATTCCTCGCCCTGAGCGCCGGCCCGCGGCTTGGCCCTCACCAGCTTCTCGTTCAGCGGCATGATGCCCCCGAGTTTCGCCAGCGCATCCTCGTGGCTGGAGAAGGCCGTGTCATGGGCCTTGTCGACACCCGTAATCTCCAGCATCGCGGTGGTCCCGATCAACTGCTTGGCGCGAGCCGGATCGTCAACGCCGGGCAACTGAATCAGGATCTGGTAATCGGAACCGGAACGGCCGTACTGCTGAACCGACGATTCCGCCACGCCGAGCTGGTTGATGCGATTGTTGATCGTGTCGATGGTGCGCGCCACAGTCTCGCGCTTCAGCTCCACCAGGTCGGACGGCCTCATCTTCATGGAATAGTCGGTCGAATTAATGGTGGTCAGAATGTAGGTGGAATAGTCCGCGCCGATGAGGTTGCGGAAATCGCCCGATTGCGTGGCCGCGATGCCTTTGATGGTGATGACGACATTGTCCGCGTCGGCCACGGCGTGGGCGTCGCTGACCTCCATGCTGGTCCAAGTGATGTTCTGCTTCTTGAGCTCTTCCTGCAGGCGCTCGATCGACTGGCGGGCATCCCCCACTACGGCGTCTTGCACCTGGACTTCCATCACCAGGTGGCTGCCGCCCTTGAGGTCCAGACCCAGGCGGATGTTCTCCTTCAGGTGGTCGACCAGTTCCGTCCTGGACGTGGGAAAACCGATGATCCCGAAAATACACACCAGGATCGTCACAACAATAATCACCGATCGCGTCGTCAGATTCTTTCGCATGGGAGTTGAATGCCTGTTAAATAGGTTTTCGTACTACTTCTTGCCTTCACCCGAGATCAGGCTCGAGACCGCAGCTCGCGTAACCTGGATTTTGATGTTGTCCGGCTTCACGCGCAAAACCAGCGTCTGGTCGTCATCGTCGATGGCCACGATGGTGCCGACGATTCCTCCGCTGGTGGTCACGGTGTTGCCATTTTGAAGTCCGGCCAGCATCTTCTGCGTGTTCTTTTTCTGGCGCTGCATGGGAAGGAACAAGAGAAAATAAAAGACTCCGAAAATCAGCAGGATCGGGAGCAATCCCACCAGGGATGAGCCGGCCGGCGCCGGCGGTTGCAGAAAAAGGTTTAGGAGCACGTTGTGACCAAATCGGAGCTACCCGGCGTCAATCGCGGCCGGACGCACACACCGCAAGTATTCGGGATATGTAACTGATATTATAGCGTGCCTGATCTCACCCATGATGTCAAGGTAGCGTTGCAGGTTGTGGCGCGTGGCCAGCGACGCGTACAGGATTTCTCCGGATAAGAACAAATGGCGAAGATAGGCCCGCGAATAGGTGCGGCAGGTGTAGCACCGGCAGTTTTCGTCGATTGGCCGCCGGTCGTCCCGGTAGCGCGCGTGCTTGATAATGACCCGGCCTTGCGACGTGAACAGGTAGCCGTTACGCGCGTTGCGCGAGGGCAGCACGCAATCCATCATGTCCACCCCGCGGGCCACATATTCGGGCAATTCGTCGGGCATCCCGACTCCCATGGCGTAGCGCGGCCGCGTGCGGGGAAGAATCGCTTCCGTGGCTTCCACCATTTCCAGGCTCAGCGGCCGGGGTTCGCCCACCGAAAGGCCCCCGATGGCGTAGCCGTCGCTATCGAGATCCAGCAGGGCGGTGGCGCACTCCCGCCGCAGGTCGGAGAACAGGGAGCCCTGAACGATGGGAAACAGCGCGTGGCGGGTGGCGCACTGGGACATGCGCCCGCGGTAATGTTGGTCCGCCTGGCGCGCCCACCGTAGCGTGCGGTGCATGCTCTCGCGCGCGTATTCGTGGCTCACTGGGTATTCGGTGCACTCGTCCAACGCCATCAGAATGTCGCTGCCGTATGCCAGTTGGGCGTCCACCGTGGATTCCGGCGTGAAGGTGTGCAGATCGCCGTTGAGGTGCGACTGGAAGACTACGCCCTGGTCGGTGATCTTGCGAAGCCCTTTGAGGCTGAAGACCTGGAATCCCCCGGAATCGGTCAGAATCGCGTTGGGCCAGGACATGAAGCGGTGCAGCCCGCCCATCTGGCGGATCAGTTCGTGGCCCGGGCGCACGTAGAGGTGATAGGTATTGGCCAGCAGAATCTTGACGCCCAGATCCTCGGCCAAGTCGCGCTGCGTGAGGCCCTTGACGGTAGCCTGCGTACCGACGGGCATGAAAACGGGAGTCTCGATGGTGCCGTGCGGTGTGTGGAGCAGACCGGCGCGAGCGCGCGTGTGGGGGCATTCGGCGACCACTTCGAAGGAGATCTGGGGCAAATCAGATTGTAAACGACGGCATTAGCTTAGTGCGCCGTTTCATAAATACGCTCTCGTATTCCTCGAAGACCGCTCCCTCACGGTCGCGGCTCGCATGCGAGCCGCGCGCGTCAGCAAGCGGTTTTGGATGCGTGAGCGAGCTTCTGAAACCGCCTGCTTAGCGCGTCGCCAATATCGCCGTGGGAGCCGAAAAACCCAATTTGCGCCGCCGATCAACACGGATGAACGCGGATACGATACATTTGTTTTCGATCTGCGTGAATCGGCGTTCATCGGCGGCCAAGCCATTTTTATCAACCTGCTAGAAGATCTTCAGCCGCAGGTACTTCCTCGGATTCTGACGGAATTCGCGCAGCGTGTCGCGCAGTTGGCGGGCTTCGCCGCTTAAGTTCTCGTAAACTGCCGGAGTGAGGAGCATCGGGTTGGTGTTTAGTTCGTCCACGCTCTGGATCCATCCGGCCAACTTTTGATTCCACTCGGCGTACTCAACCTCCGATTCGAGCAGCGGGCCGCCACCGAGGGCCGCGACGGATTTGTGGAGGTCCCGCATGCTGGCCAGAAGCTGCTCGTACTGGCCGCTGTCGCGCAACAGCCGTCCGAAATCGCCCTGCCCCGATTCGAGCTGCGCCAGGCTCTGGTCCAGGCGCGCCAGCAAATCGCCGGCCTGGCGGTGCATTTGGTCGCTGGTCAACAGGTTGCCCACGGCAGTATTAGCGCCGACCGCTGCGCGGATTCCGGCGTGCAGTTCGTGGAGACGCTTGCTCAGGTCGTTGTAAAACTCCGTGCCTTGAAAAAACTTTCCGAACTGGCTGCGGCCCTGTTCCAGATCGGTCAAGACCGCATCCACCACGCGCAACTGCTGGGTGAACTGCGTCAGGTCGAGGCTCTTCACCAAATCAGGCTGGACCTTGTAGATCAACTCACCGCCGTCCCGTATGGCTTGAGCGGCGGTTCCGCTGGTGACGTCGACAAACTGATCCCCCACCAGCGAATCGGCGCTCAACTGCGCCACCGAATCGGCGGTGAAGCTGGCCAGGCGCTCGCGCGTGACCGCCAGGGTCACGCGCACGATGCGATCCGGCTGGTTGGAACCGGTGAGCTCGACGGCGCTCACCTTGCCGACATCGATGCCGTCGACGCGGACCGGCGAACCTTTTTCCAAACCAGTGGCGTCGGGGATGTAGAGATAGATCCGGGCGCGCTGTTGCAGCAGGGAACCGCCGGTAAGGAGATACACCATGGTGCCCAGGACCGAGGCCGCTGCCAGGGAAACGGCGAGCACCCGGAACTTCGCCCACTTGACGTGGCCAGCCGACGGCATTCACTCGAATTGTACCGCGCCACCCCGCTTCGTCGCGGGTTACAATAAGTGCGTTTGAAGATCCGATCCAGGAAGTTCGAGGGCCGTTGCGCCAGGCATAAGCGTTACAATCCCGCCGTCGACGGGCAAGGCGGTATCAAGGCGGGCTGCTTGCGCTGCAACTTGCTCTTCGATATCTGGGAAGCCTCCCTCAAGCTCAACCAGTTGATTCGGAAATTCGATCCCAGCCACGACGATTTGCAGCGCCCCGCCGCGCCAAAACCGCCGGCCACCGATTCGCGCCAGATGAGCCTGCTCCCGGAGTGAGAGGCCCCACCATGCCAGGTCCTCGAAAGCAGCGCCGTCAAATTCCAAGCTTCTCAATGGCTTCGTCCAACGAGAGACCTTGTTCACGCTTTCTGGCTTCCAGAAGCCGTCGCTTCATCGCTTCCGACTTTAGGAGGTAGGCTGTTTCCCGTTCGGATTCGATTTCGCGCCACAAAGAGATTGGCACAATCGCGGCGGTCGGCTCTCCGGTCTGGTTGAAAACGTACTGGACCTCGGCTTCCATCATCAACTACAGTGTACTTCTTCAGTAGGAATCAAAGCACTATCCCAAATAGCCCCGGAACGGGGTGTAAGACTGGCGTAGTCCCTACCGCAACCGGATCAGCAAGCGGAACCGTCTGTTGGAACCCCAGCGATACACCTCGAAATCGCGGTCCAAGGTCAGAATGTCTCCGGTTCCCATCTCCCCCGCCAGATAAACAAGACATGCGTCCGCGAGGTCAACTTCGCGATCCGAATACCGTCGGAAGATGCGCCGCAGTTGTGGTGCGGCGCCGGACAACCGGAACGGAATCTGAAAGGCTCCCGCCTCAACATTCTTGAGAACTGCGTCTACAGCGCCAGGCAGATGCCGGAGCAGGTAGCAACTCTCGGCGATCACTGCCTCACACGTCACCAGGGGGGCCGCCAGCGTGTCGAGGCTCTCCTTGCAGGCCAGGTGATATCGTTCGCTGCGATCCAGCAAGGCCACGATGACGCCCGTATCGAGCAGTACCGGCGTCAACTCCCGAAACCTTTCAAATGACTCTTGTTTGAGCCGAGGTCCGGCTTCCCGGAGGAGAATCGCCCCAGTCCGGCGATTCGTTGCGCGGCCGGCCGGTGCGACGCCGACACCAGCCGCAGCCCTTCGCGCACGATTCTGGAAGGGCTCCAGCCCAACTGGTCCACCAGGCGCGCGAGAGACCGCTGCTCCTCCACGCTCAACCGCGCCTGCACAGTCGCTCTCATACCCGTAGTGTAATACAGATTTGCGAGTTGTACTACAATGCCGCTACTCCGCCGAAGCCTCCGCCGTGGCATCGGCGGGCAGGTCCGCGTGCGCCTCCGCCAGGCGCGTACCGCGTTCCACATGAGCCGACCGCAGCATCATGGCGGACGTATACAGCACCACCGCGATCACCAGCCACTTCACCGCATCGAGCGGCAGGGACTTCACAATGAGCGCGGCGATGAGGACGCCGGGGATTCCACCGATGGCCAGCCCCAGCGCCGATTTCAGATTGTAGCTTCCGGTGCGGATAAACCGGGCGCTGCCCACCGGCATGAGGAACGCGCACGACCCCATCATGATGGGGAACGCCGCCAGCGGATTCATTCCCAGCAGGTAAATCAGAATCATGCAGGGCGCGTAGAGGCCGATGCCCAGCGTCATCAGCGCTCCCAGTAAGGCATTGCCCACAATGCCGGCCACCAGCTTAGGGCCCGCCAGGCCCATGGCGTTGCCGCCGCCGGGTCCCCAATGAAACAGGCTCATCAGCATCAGGCAGGCGGCCAGCACCAGCACGCTCCCCATGCCGATCTGGACTTTGCGGCGCGGCCAGTGGCTGACCACTCCGGCGCCCAACCATGCGCCCACCGCCGAGGCCGCGATCAGGGAGACCAGCGTGGCGGGGTCCACCTGCACCAATCCCACATAAATGAAGGCTTCGGTGACCGTGGGCAGCGTGTGACCCACGTTCAGCGTTCCGGGAATCTGTTCGTCGGGTACCAGCTTGCATAGTTTGAAAAGCGAGCTGGTGGTGGCGAATGATCCTATCCCCAGCGTATCCAGGAAATTCGTGAAGAGTCCGATCCCCGCGTCGAGCGGCCCCGGCGGGCGGCGGCGGTGCCCGTCTCCTCGGGAGATGGCCGTAAGCCAAATCACCAGGTAACACACGGTAAAGATTCCAAGGGCGATCAGCAACGCGTTCTTCATGGGTTTTCAGAAGTATATCGCGTATGCACACATGTGGGGCAGCCTTCTCTCTACCAGATCCGCCGTACACCATATTGCCCGAATATCGGGTCGCCTGAAACCACACTCAGGCCTTCTTCAATGGCCTGCGCGGCAAGCAATCGATCGAATGGATCGCGGTGATGCCACGGAAGTGTAGCGCAACCCGCAATATGGCGGAACCCAATCTCCAGCCGTGAAAAGCCATTCAGCAGGATCTGCTCTGGAATGTACCGGTCAAAGCGGGCCGGCAGCTTCAACTTTCCGAGGCTGATTTTGATAGCAATCTCCCACAAGCTGGCGAGGCTGACATAACACTCTGCTTGTGAGATGCTGCGACGCGCCTTCCCGGACAGTTCCGAAGAACCCTCACACCACCACAGGAAGGCATGCGTATCGAGTAGAACCCGCTCCACTACCTGTACTCCCGGAAGTCATCGAGCGGCTCGTCAAAATCGGGAGCCATCCAGATGCCTTTCCCCGTCCCCGGCTTCCGTCGTACCGGTTTGATCGGCACGATCTTAACCACGGCCTTGTTTTCTTTAGCGACGATGATCTCTTCGCCGAGCATAGCTTTTTGAACCAACTCGGAAAACCGCGCCTTGGCTTCGGACAGACTGAATTGCGCCATAGTCAAATTATATGACTATTGGCTCACTCCCGCTCGCTCAAGCTCGTCCGCGGCCCCATCAGCGCCCTCGCCACAATCCAGGACTTCTCCCAGAGCGGCAGCCGCACCCGCCGCGCGAAGACGTCATAGTCACTCTCGACAATCCGCTCCAGCAGCCGCGAGTAGATGGCGATCAGCGCCCACAGGGATGGGCGGCTGCGCGGGTGAATCAGGTCGAGCAGCGGCATGGACTCGTTGTAGTAGGCGCGCGCCCGCTCCGCTTCGAATTGCATCAGGTTGCGAAAAGGCTGGTTGCGCTTGCCTGCGTGGATGTCCCCGGCGGTGAGCCCGAAGCGGCGCAAGTCTTCGGCGGGCAGATAAATACGGCCCCGCGCGGCGTCTTCCCGGATATCCCGCAGGATATTGGTCAACTGGAACGCCGCGCCGCATTTTTCGGCCAGCGGCAGCGCGCTGCGCGTGTCGAAGCCGAAGATGTGGATGGTGGTCAGCCCGACCACCGAGGCCACCTGGTAGCAATAGCGGTAGAGCTGATCGAAGGTCTCAAACTCGCGCGGCTCCAGATCCGAGAGGACGCCGTCGATCATCGCGCGGAAATATTCGTGTGGGATGCGAAAACGGCGAACCGTGTGATGGAAAGCGGGCCAGACCGGGTGGCCGCTAAAACGGCCGGCGAGCGCATCTTCCAAGTCGGCGCGCCAGCGTTCCAAGGCGGCGCGGGTTGCGCCGGGCTCGTCGCTCAGATCGTCGCAGTAGCGCATGAAGGCGTAAATGGCGCACATGGCGCGGCGCTGCGGGCGGGAGAGCAGCACGAACGAATAGTAGAAATTCTTGGCGCGGCGGCGCGCTACGCGGCGGCAGTATTCGTACGACTGATCGATGGCGTTTCTCATGCCGCCCGCCTGAAGGCCACCCGAACCAGGGATCCCAGCAGCAGGCGCACGCGCTCGGCTTTCGAAATGGCGGGTCGCGCCGCCAGCACGTCATATCCCTGCCGCTCGATCTTCCGCAGCACGCGCATGCCGCCGCGGTTGAACAGGTCGATATCGAGAGCCATCCGCCGGTCCAGACGCCGGACCAGCGGCGCGCCTTCCAGAAACAAGCCGCGGGCCTTCTCGACGAGTTCGCGCATCACTTCCCGAAACGCCGGTGTGAAGCGGTGCGCGCACAATTCCTCCACCGTGTATCCGTGCCGCTCCATCGCGTCGAGCGGGATATAGATGCGGCCCTTCCGGAGATCCACCGTCACGTCCTGCCAGAAGTTGGCGAGCTGCAGAGCCGTGCAAGTGGCGTCGGAAAGCCGTTGCCGCTCCTCATCGGAATAGCCGCACAGGTAGAGCACCAGGCGGCCCACCGGATTCGCCGAATACCGGCAATAGGCAAAGACTTCGTCCCAATTGCGGTAGCGCGTGACGGTTTGATCCTGCACGAAAGCCTGGATCAGGTCGGCAAAAGGCTGGCGTGGAATCTGGTATTTACGCACGGTGTCGAGGAGCGCGACAAACACCGGATGCGTGGCGCGGCCCTGGTACATGGCGTCCAGTTCCGTGCGCCACCAGTGGAGCAGGCGCAGGCTTTCGGCGCGGTCGCCCATTTCATCGCCCAGGTCGTCCGCCCAGCGGCAGTACGCGTAGACGTTATAGAAATCCTGGTGGAGGCGCTTGGGAAGCAGGAAGCTCACCACGGGGAAGTTCTCGTAGTGGTGGGTGGCCAGCCAGCGCGTGTAATCGCGGGCTTCGGCGGGCGTGTAGATGCGCTCGAAGGCCTCCGGCGAGCGGACGAACTCGACTGGCGGAAGCGGCATCGCCCCCGCCACTACGGCACGATCGCCGTCTTCAGGTGGCCGTTATGGCTCATCAGGTGGCGCATGACTTCCAGAAGATTGGCCAGCGGCTCCTCGCGATTGACGAAGAACGAGGCGGTAATGTGGCCGGCGCTGATGAGGTCGAGCGCTTTGCGGATGAACGTCGGGGTATGGTGAAAGCTGGCCTTGCACGTGATTTCGGAATAGTGCAGCAGGGCCGTATCCAGGTGCACGCGGCTATCGTTGGGGCAGCCGCCGAAGAAATTCACGGTGCCGCCGCGGCGCACCATGTTGGCCGCCCACTCCCAGGTCTGCGGCTTGCCAACGGCTTCAATGGCGATATCCACGCCGCGGCCGTGGGTCCAATTGCGGATGGTCCCGACGGGGTTCGAATGATCGTTGCCCACGATCAGCTCGTCGGCGCCGAGCGCTTGGGCCCGCTCGAGTTGCTGCCTGCGCCGTCCCACCGCGATGACCCGGCAGCCGTAAAGTTTGGCGAGTTTCACGAACATCAGACCAATCGGCCCGAGGCCGATCACCGCCACCGTATCACCCGCCTGCGGAGCAGTCTCTTCCAGGCCGCGAAGCACGCAGGCCAGCGGCTCCACCAGCGCGGCGTCGCTATATCCCACGTGCGCCGGGATCAGATAGGTATTGCGCTCCACGATACGCGCCGGAATGCGGATGTATTCGGCGTACGCACCGTTGTTGAAGAGCAGGTCTTCGCAGAGGTTCTGCAAACCGCGCCGGCAGAAGAAACAGTTTTCGCAGGGCGCGGAATTGGCCGCCACCACCCGCTGCCCGAGGCTGAACCCAGTGATATCGGAGCCCACAGCGACAACATCGCCGGCCAGTTCATGCCCGAACACGGCGGGCGGCACGATCATACGCGCGTGATAACCGCGGCGGAAAACCTTGACGTCGGTACCGCACGTCAGCGCCACTTTTACCTTTACGAGGATGTCACCGCTGTCGATTGTCGGAACGGCCACCGGCTCCACCTGCAAGTGTTCCTTGCCGTATAGCACAGCAGCCATCATGTGATTGTCCACTCTATCACCACCTCTGTGGCTGAACGATTATTTTCAACGATTTGGGCCCGGGGTGCAACGCCAGATCAATCCCCGAGCGGATTTCCGCCAGCGGCAGGCGATGCGAGATCAGTTC
Organism: Bryobacteraceae bacterium; assembly: GCA_050014595.1. Taxonomy (GTDB): domain Bacteria; phylum Acidobacteriota; class Terriglobia; order Bryobacterales; family Bryobacteraceae; genus PALSA-129. The sequence goes on along the minus strand of JBEKDA010000022.1, from coordinate 42,495 downwards.
CTCCAAGGGCAACTCGCCGCCGAAAACCAGATTTGCGGACTCCTTTTGCAAGTCCACAGAAGCACTATAACACCCGAACAGGGTACGTTCTAGTACGCAAATGTCGGGGCCGGAGACCTCGACGCGCTCCGTGGCGGAAGTCTGGGCGAACAACAGGATGCGCGCGCCCGGCCGCGAGCAGGCCATGGCCTGGTCCACGATCCCGGGAACGGATACCGCTACGATCACCAGATCCGCGCCGCGTCCTTCGTTAAGACGCTTGATTTCCTCAGCTACGTTGGTCCGCCGCGGATCCCAGGCAAATTCCGCGCCACACCGCGCCGCCAGAAGCCGCCGCTCGGGGATGGTATCGGTGGCGGCGATGCGCGCGCCCGAGCGATTCACCAGCATCGTGAACATCAGCCCGATGGGCCCTTGCCCCAAAACGGCCACGAACTCGCCGGGCTGCGGGTCGCATTCCACCACGGCCTTCAAACAAGTATTGAGCGGCTCCACCAACGCGGCGCGCTCGAAGGGGACGCCGTCGGGAATCTCTTCGACGCCGCGCTCCACAATCCAATCCATCACGCGCACGTACTGCGCGAACCCGCCCCCGGCCGGTTCGAAGCCCGCTGTGATGCCCACTTTCTTATAAACGGCGCACTGTGCATAGTGGTTGCGTCTACAGTAGAAACATTCCAGGCACGGGATATGGTGGAAGGCCACCACGCGGTCGCCCGGCTGGAAACGGGTGACCCCGCAGCCGACGGCGGCCACCGTGCCGGCGGTTTCGTGCCCGTAGATGCGAGGCGGCTCGAGCAGGTTGTGCTCGATCTTCTTCAGGTCGGTATGACAGATGCCGCAAGCTTCCACGCAAATGAGGATTTCGCCCGCGCCGATCCGCGGCGTCGGAACTTCCTCCACCTGAACCGCACTCTGGCCTCGATACACTGCCGCGTGCATGGTTTCCGGTATGGCGCTTACGTCAGAATCGGCAATCGGCAACAAAATCTCCCAGAACTTTAGAAGCCCGCAGACAACGCTTGCGCAACCGGAACAGCTCCGGGAGCCGGACCCACGGATGGCGCAATGATGATCTTAGAATCTCCATTGTATCGAAGTGACCGTCGGGACGCAGTGTGGAATTGAAGTCGTTGGCCATGCTTTCGCCCGCCAGATCGGTGACGGCCTTTATGCAGTAAAATGGGCGGCCGAGCGTTGCGGCCCGCGCGGCAACTCCGGCGGCTTCCATTTCGACCGCGATCGAGCCCGTAGCGCGCAGACCGCGCTTTTCTTCGGCGGTACGGGCCACATGATCGAGCGAGCAGACCGTTCCGGCGCGATGCGCCGGAGCCGCGGCCGGCGGTTGCGCGGCGAAGCGGCCGTCCGCGGCTGCAATGCCAGTCGCCACTACGATATCGGCCACTGCCAGTTCCGGCGCCAGGGCGCCGCAGAAGCCCAGGCTGACGACGGAGTCGGCGGAAAAAATGGCCAAAGCCGCATCCACCGCGGCGCCGGCTCGCCGGGCGCCCACTCCGTTGGCGGCCAGCAGCACGTCATGGGCTCCCAGGCGCGCCAGGCGCGACCAATCGACGGACAAAGCGGCTCGCCGCGCCTGCTCGCAGCGCCGCAGCAGGCCTTGGAATTCCATTCGATCGGAGGCGATCAGGAGAAGCTTCATGCCGCTGGCGTTTGGACAGGCCGCTTCCCTGCCCCTTGGAACCACTCGACCGCGCGGTGGAGCGCCTGCCGGGCGGGCCCGGGCGCGAAGCCCAGTTCGCGGCGGGCCTTTTCGTGCGTCACCCACATTTTCTTCTTGGCCATGCGTACCGCTTCCATGGGAATGCGCGGCGGCGTCCCGGTGACCCCGGCCCAGGCCGTGCTGCACGCCCCGGCGCACCAGGCCAGCGCGTACGGCAGCCGCGTGGTGGGCGCCCGGCGGCCCGTAATTTGAGCCAGTTGTTGCAGAATTTGCGCCAGCGTCAGGTTCTCCGAACCCAGGATATAGCGCTCGCCCGGGCGGCCGTGTTCGCACGCCAGCCAGTGACCCTCGGCAACGTCCCGCACATCCACCACGTTGAGCCCGGTATCGATGAAGGCCGGCATGTCGCCGTTCAGGAAGTCCACCACGATCTTGCCGGTGGGCGTGGGTTTGACGTCGTGATCGCCCACCGGCGCCGTGGGATTGACGATCACCACCGGCAACCCGCCGCGCGCGAATTCCAGCGCCACCTGTTCGGCCAGAAACTTGGAGCGCTTATAATCGCCCGCCATCTCTGCGAGAGACACCGGCAAGTCCTCATTGCCGATGCCGCCGTCGGGGACGCCGATGCAGCCAACCGTGCTGGTGTAGACCACCCGCTCGACTCCGGCTTGCCGGGAAGCCTCCAGCAGATTGCGGGTGCCATCCACGTTCGATTGGTAAAGTTCGGCCGGCTCTTTGGCCCACAGCCGGTAGTCGGCGGCCACGTGGAAGACCAGGCCGCAGCCCGAAACCGCGCGAGCGAGCGAGGCGGGGTCGCGCAGATCGCCGGTCACGGATTCGACATCCAGCGCATCCACGCGGCTGCCCGGGCGCACCAGCGCCCGAACCGGGTAGCCACGCTCAAGCAGCACGCGGGCCACGTGCCATCCGAGGAAGCCGGAAGCGCCGGTGACCAGGGCGGGTTTCATGAGGGTAGCCCGCTCTGGGAATCCGGGCAAGCTAAAGCATGCCCCAGCAGCCCCGCAGGGGCGTCACATAATAGCCCAGTGCGTGAGCGCTGGGAAAAGCCTTCGCCCCGTTCCGGGGCTCGCCAATTTGCTATGCGGACCCGGGGCTGGCGCCCTGGGCTATTCTCTTTCGCCTTCCGGGCTTCGGGAACACCCTTTTGGATCGGGGCTCCGCTGCTCCGTGAGGCGGGCAATCCTGCCCGCCGCCGACTTGCAGGCAGCACGAGGGAAGCTGGCGCAGCGTCCATGACGCCCGGTTCCCGCGCACGCCAAGACGGTGTCGAGATCAGTCTCGACACGGCACGCATGAGTGCGTGCGCCACATTTCCGGACCGTGAGTGAGAGACGCGCTCTAGCGCAGCATCCATGACAACATCTTGAAGTTGTCGGTGAACTTGGCGTTGATTCCGAACGCCGCCGAAGGTTCGAAGCCGCAATGCATCATGCAGTGCTCGCAGCGTGGATCGTTTCCGGGGCCGTAGCTTTCCCACGGCGTCTGCGTCATCAGATCCTCGAAGGTTTTGTAGTGGCCGTCGGTGATCAGATAGCAGGGCCCCTTCCAGCCCTTGATGTTGTAGGTGGGATTGCCCCACGCGGTGCACGGCAGTTCGCGCTCGCCTTTCAGAAACTCCATGTAGACGGGCGTTTGCCGCACATTGTATTTCCTGGCGATGCGATCGAAATCGCGGAATTTTTCGTGCACGTCGTCGCGCGTCATGAAGATTTCGCGGTCGTCCACGGCCGAATATCCATAAGCCGGCGAAATCTGGTGGCCATCCACGTCGAACTGCTTCAGGTAGTCGAAAAGCTCTTCGATCTCCGCCATATCCGTCTCTTTATAGACGGTGGTGTTGGTGCAAACCAGGAACCCGGCAGCCTTGGCGGCCTTGATGCCTTCCATGGCGTCGCGAAATACGCCCGCGCGCTCCACGGCGATGTCGTGGTTCTTTTCCATCCCGTCCAGGTGGACGTTGAAGTAGAAGCGCTTGTCGGGAGCGAACTCGTGCAGACGCTTCCGGATGAACATGCCATTGGTGCAGAGAATGATGTGCTTGTTCCGCTCCAGGATTCCCGTCACCAGTTGGCCGATTTGCGGGTACATCATGGGCTCGCCGCCGCAAATTGACACCATGGGCGCTCCGCACTCGTCCACCGCCGCCAGACATTCTTCCAGGGGGACCCGCTCGCTGATGGTCGATTCGTATTCCCGAATGCGCCCGCAGCCCGTGCACGTCAGATTGCAGGCGTGCAGAGGCTCCAGCATCATCACGATAGGAAAGCGCCGGCCGATCATGGGGTGCGGCTGGCGCCTCTCGCCGGTCTTGGCCGGCAGGATGCGGAAAGGATTGGATGAATCCGCCACGGGAGCGGCGTTCTTCTGCCACTCCGGCCGCGGCCGCCTCTTGTTCTTGAAGATGTACCCGGCCATGCCGGCCACCATCGCAATCGGGAATTTCATAGTTCAGCCATTCGAACGATCTCTTGCCTTCACGAACGAAGTCAGCGCGAGGAGTGGAAAATAATCTTTGTACAGATGATAGTCGAGATAGAAGACTTTTGGGAAACCGGTGCCGGTGGCCAGTTCCTCGTCCCAGCTTCCGTCGGCGCGCTGGGTTTCCAGCAGGTACTCGATGCCATGCTGCACGCTTAAGCTGTTCTCGTCGCCCCCGGCGATCAGTCCCAGCAGCGCCCAGGCGGTCTGCGAAGCAGTGCTTTCGGCCGGAACGAACAGGCCGCTATCGTAACTGGCGCAGCTTTCGCCCCAGCCGCCGTCGGCATTCTGCACCGAACGCAGCCACTCGCCGGCCCGCAGAACGTGGGCTTCGCGATCGCTCTCGCCGGATGCCGCCAGGCCGCGCAAGGCAAAGCAGGTGCCGTAAATGTACGCCACGCCCCAGCGCCCGTACCAGCTTCCGTCGGGCCGCTGATGGCGGACCAGCCACTCCACGCCGCGGCGCACCGCGCGGTGATTGCGGTCGATGTGATGGGCTGCCAGCGCTTCCAGCACCCGCCCCGTAATGTCCGGGCAAGTGGGATCGAGCATGGCGTTGTGATCGGCGAAGGGAACCTTGTTCAGGAATTCCCAATTATTGTCGGCATCGAAGGCCGCCCAGCCGCCGTCGCTCGATTGCATCGCCAGGAGCCAATCCAGCGCCCGTTTTTGGCAGGCCGCCTGCGCGGCCGCGTCCGATGCTTGCGCCTCGCTCAGCGCCAGCGTCACCATGGCGGTGTCGTCGATATCGGGATAGAATTCGTTGCTGTATTCAAATGCCCAGCCCGAAGGCTCGGTATTGGGACGCTTGACGGCCCAGTCGCCCTTGCGGCGAACCTCTTTGGCCAGCAGCCAATCGGCCGCCCGCCGCAAGGCCGGGTGCCGGGAATCGGTCTGTCCCAGCGCGTACGCGCCAATTCCGGTATCCCAAACCGGCGAGAAGCACGGCTGGAAGAAGAACCGCTCGCCATCGTCCACCATCAGGTTGTTGAACTGGCGCAGTGCTTCCACGCGCAACGGATCGTCGGGGGCGTAGCCCAAAACATCCAAGGCCATCACCGAGTACATCATCGGAGGATAGATCGCGCCCAACCCGTCGGAGTGGCGCAACCGTTCGATCATCCACTCCTTGGCTTTCTCGATGGCTCTCTGCCGGATGCTCTTCGACCCGCGGCGTTCCCACCACTTCAGAATCCAGTCGGCCGTGAGGAAGATATTGTGCCACGTCAGCCAGCGCCGGTCTTTTTGGAACGACCACGCCGGGCTGGCTCCCGGCAGCCAGATCTCGTCCAGGTTCATCCCCTCCGGAACCGGCCGGCACGGGTTGGCGGCGTCGACGATCGAGAGCGTGACCACGATGGCCCGCGTCCAGGCGGACATCTGGTACAGAAAGTCGAACGGCAGCAGCACCACTTCGGGTGGAATGCTGGGGCAGAACTGCCGCGGATAGAGGTCGAACAGGCTCAGGTTGACCTTGACGTAACTGTTCGACGCCTGAATGCCACCCAGAGCCAGAATGCGATCGCGCAGCCGTTCGATGCGCGCGTCGTCTACCGCCATTCCCGCCAATTTGAGCGCGAAGTAGGCCTTGACGGACGCGCTGACCTCCGACGGGCCCTTGCTATAGATATTGAAGCCGCCATCCGGCAGTTGGCGGTCGAGGATGGCGCGCACCGCCTTGTCGATCAGCGGCCGGGTGGGAGGCTCCCACTGGCCGTCCTGCGGCGGATAGAGCCAAAGTTGGAACAGGATATAGTCGGATTCGAGGGTGGTATCGGCGGTCAGTTCCGCGCACCAGTGGCCGTCGCGCTGCTGCAAGGCGCCCAGGTATTGGGCCGCGCGGCGCATCGCGTGCTCGGCGGCAAACTCCAGCGTATTCCCGACTTGTACCGGCGCGCTCATTGAATCGTTATCGTCAGCTCCGAAGGCAGCGAGAAGCGGACATCTTCATCCACCAGCTCGATCTCCTCCAGTTGGTTATAGCCGCCCGCTTTCAGAAACTCGATCAGTTCCAGCACCAGGTGCTCGGGCGCCGAAGCGCCGGCGGTCACCGCCACGTTCCTGACGCCGTCCAGCCAGACCGGATCGATGTCGGTGCGATCGTTCACCAGGTGGGAGCGGACTCCAAAATTGTCGCCCACTTCCACCAGCCGTTTGGAATTCGAGCTGTTCTGCGAGCCCACCACCAGCAGCAGCTCGACAACCTGCGAAACGGCCTTCACGGCCATCTGCCGGTTCTCGGTGGCGTAGCAGATATCCTGCGCCGGCGGCCCCTGGATAAAGGGGAACCGCTCTTTCAGGCGGCCCATGATCTCGCGCGTCTCGTCCAGGCTGAGAGTGGTCTGGGTCAAATAGCGGACGCGCCGCGGATCGGGCAGTTCCAGCCGGTCCACATCTTCCACCGTTTCCACCAGGTAGCTGCGGTCCGGCACTTCGCCTAGCGTGCCGATCACTTCGTCATGATCCTTGTGCCCGATCAGCACGATGCTGTACCCGTCGCGCGCAAACCGCACGGCTTCCAGGTGCACCTTGGTCACCAGCGGGCAGGTGGCATCGATCACATCCAGGTTGCGTTCCCTGGCCTCGCGCCGCACCGCAGGCGCCACACCGTGGGCGCTGAAAATGGCGCGCGCCCCCACCGGCACTTCATCCAGCTCTTCCACGAAGATCGCCCCCGCATCCCGCAACTCGTCCACAACGTGCTTGTTGTGTACAATTTCTTTCCGGACATAAACCGGCGGGCCATACAGATCCAGCGCGATTTTGACCACATCGATGGCTCTCACGACACCGGCGCAGAAACCTCGCGGCTTGAGCAAGAATATCTTCTTGTCCGCGCCGTGATTCGGTGCGAAAGGCTTTAGAGGCATAAAGAACGAATAGTGCTGATTATAACAGCAGAGTTACCGGGTTCGCACGGTGGAATGCGGAAATGTTGCAAACGAGAATCCGGCGGATGCGAGCGCACCACCACGCGCGGTTTGTGGCAAACTGTTCCCATGCTCGAGTGGACCGAGGTACTGTTTGTAGACGGTCTGAGGCTCCGGTTGGTTGCAAGCGATTCCGGGATCCGCGCCATCGAATTCATTCCGGCAAAACCGGTAGACGGCCACAGGCAGGATGCCAACCCACTTCTGCGGGAAGCGGCATCCCAGTTGCACGCTTACTTTGCAAGGGATTTGCGGCGATTTGAGATCCCGCTGGATATGCCAGGCACCGAATTCCAAAAGAGTGTCTGGCGCGAGCTGGAGAAGATCCCCTACGGAGAAACCCGGAGCTATTCCCAGGTCGCGGCGGCCATTGGGACTCCCACAGCCGTGCGGGCGGTGGGAGCGGCCAACGGCTCGAACCCGGTTGCCATCGTGGTCCCGTGCCACCGCGTGATCGGCTCCGGCGGGAGATTGACGGGATACGGTGGAGGCCTGCCGTTGAAGAAACGCCTGCTGGAACTCGAAGGGGCGTGGACCATGGGGCTAAAGCTGTAAGGTGCGCCGGGAAGGGCGTCCCGCCGGCCAGTGATAATGGGATCTTCCGAAAACAGCCGGGAGCATCCGCACTGTCCGTTTTTGGGATTGGGTTCGTTTCGCACGGTGGGTTTTTGGAAATTCGCGTCGCCTTAACTGTCTTGGATGCAACACTTTTCGGGTTTGCCTTAGCAGGCTTACAGGTATCCACACGAACCCCCAGCTTGCCTTGGCGCGCAAACCGGAGGCCCAAAAATTCAAGGTAACCCTGGAGGCTGACGCGTGAGGGAGATTTTCGAGGGAGTCTTTGGGGATGATGCACGAGGGTATCCTTCCGCCTTCAGCAATAGCACGAGGAGGAGAGGGAGTCTGAAATTCAGCGGTGCCTGGAATTGGGGGGAAAGGAGTTATTGGTCAAAATCGTTGTGATCGGGTCGGCCGAGGGGGTCCATCAATTGATGGGACAACAAAATGGGACAGCGCAAGCCCTAGTCAATCTTGGCTTGCAGCTACAGGGAACGCCAGCAGTGAGGTCGGTTCGTTCAAGAGAAGGCTGGCTCGGCCGGTTGCGCCGGTTGCGAGGGTAGCTTGCGAATCTTGCGAATGGGGTAAACTGTCTGAAGAGGCCACGCTGAACGAGACTGAGCGCTCTGTCGCGGCCATTCATGCGGAGCGACGCCATGACGCCTGAAGACCTCACACAGATCACCGCCGTAGTGGACGCCGCCGAGCAGCGAATCACTCGCAACACGCAGGAGGCGCTAGACCGCGCCACCCAAGCCATACGCGAGGAGATCAGCACGGGCGATGCCCGCACCATCGAGGCCATGCGCGACATGCAAAGTGAAATCCTGCGGGGCATCGAAGCTTTCGCGCGCGGAAACTTCGCCCGCATGGTCCGCCTCGAACACGCCGATGCCGCTACCACGGAGCGACTTGCCGCCATCGAGCAACGCCTGCTCGACCTGGAAACCCGCCAGCCGCCACGCACCCACTAACTAAACCAACAACCCCTGCTGACCCCTACACGCTCGCAGGCGATCCCGTCTTAGCCAGCGCCAGCAGCTTGTCGTCGAACTCGAAACCGGCGGTGCGCGGCTTGTGGTTGCGCGTGTACCAGCGGTAGGTTTCCTTCAGGCCGGCCTCAAACGGCGTCATTTGCACCTTCAGCATGCGCGCCACCTTGCCGATGTTCTCCGTGATCGGCGGCACGTCGAAGTATTCGCCGAAATAGAACGGCTCCTCCATGGCATTCCCGCCCGCCTGCTGGATGCTTTCCCGCGGCACGCGCGCCAAAGCCGGCTCCACGTTCGCCGCCCGCGCCAGTTTCTCCACCAGCTCGACTTGCGTGAGGGGCTTGGAGTCGCCAATGTTGAAGGCTTCCCCCACGGCCCGTGGTTCCTCCATGGCCCGCAGCATCGCCGCCACCAGGTCGTTCACATAAACGAACTGCATCAGGCGATGGCCATCGCCGGGAATGACGATGGTCCGCCCCGCGCGCAGCCGGTCCCAGAAGAATTGCTCGCGATAGAACGGATTTCCCGGCCCATACACAAAGGGCGGCCGAAAAGTCACCAGTGGCAGGCCCGTCTGGGCGTGCATGCGGAACAGCAGGCGCTCGGTGGTGGCCTTGTGGCGGATATAGGGGATGGGGTGGTAATCGGGCGCCAGCGGATCGCTTTCCTTGTGGTTCAATCCGTCGCCATAAGCGCTCACGCTGGAAATGAAAATATACCGTATCAGGCGGTCTCCCAGAGGCCGCACGGTAGCCTCCACCTGCTCCGCGGTGGTGCCGCGCTCCCAGTCGTAAACGTTGTCGAAGACCACGTCGAAGCGGCGAGTAGAAAGGACTTCGCGCATGGCATCCGCATCGTTGCGGTCGGCCATGATGTTGTCCACCCGCCGGCCGAAATCATGCTTCGGCTTGCGGTGCAGCACCGCAACTTCGTGTTCGCCCTTCACCAGCTCTTCCACCAGCGCCCGCCCGATGAAGAGGGTTCCTCCGATAACCAATACCTTCATATGCTTCTAAGACAATAAGACGCGGCGGCGCGGATGTCTAGCACTAGTCGTAGTATTCCAGGCCCAGGTGCGTAATCAGGTCTTCGCCCCGCATCCAGCGCAAGGTGTTCTTGAGTTTCATGAGCTGGATGAAAACATCGTGCTCCGGATACAGTTCGGGAGCGTGCATGGGCGCCTTGAAATAAAACGACAGCCATTCCTGGATGCCGCGCATGCCGGCCCGTTGCGCCAGGTCCATGAACAGAACCAGGTCCAGAACCAGCGGCGCGGCCAAAATGGAATCGCGGCACAGGAAGTTGATCTTGATCTGCATCGGGTAGCCCAGCCACCCGAAAATGTCGATGTTGTCCCAACCTTCCTTGGCGTCGCCGCGCGGCGGATAGTATTCGATGCGCACCTTGTGGTAGAAGTCGCGGTACAGGTCCGGGTAGAGTTGGCCCTGCAGGATGTACTCGAGCGCCGAGCTCTTGCTGACTTCCTTCGATCGGAACGATCCCGGCTCGTCCAGCACTTCGCCATCCCGGTTGCCCAGGATGTTGGTCGAAAACCAGCCATGCAGTCCCAGCAGGCGCGATTTCAGCCCCGGCGCGATCAGCGTCTTCATGAACGTCTGGCCGCTCTTGTAATCCTTTCCCGCCACCGGCAGGTTCATATTGCGCGCCAGTTCCAGCAGCGCCGGCATATCGGTAGTCAGGTGCGGCGCGCCGTTGGCGTATCCCACGCCCGATTTCAGCGCGGCATACGCGTAAATCTGGCTCGGCGAAATCTCGGGATCGTCTTTCTCGAGGCCGCACTCGAAATCTTTCAAGGTGGCGTGCACCGCGGCCGGCTCGTGATAGACTTCCGTCGATCCGCACCAGATCATGGTCAGGCGCGAAACTCCGGTGCGCTGCTTGAACTGGCGGATGTCGTCCATCACACGTTCGGCGTAATCCATCTTGGAACCGCCGCTCATCACGTTCGGCCCGTTCAGCCGCTTCACGAATTTCTGGTCGAACACCGCCCGCATCGGCCGGATGGCCGAAAGCGGCTCTTTGAGTTTCTCGAGCAGCGTGATTTCCAGCACTCCGGCCTTGACCGCCGCTTCATACGCGTTATCGTTAAAAATGTCCCAGCAGCCCACCTCGATGTCTTCAATACCGGCCAAGGGCACAAAATCCTTGATGGCCGGGCTGCGCCCCTCAGTGCGTTTCCCCAGGCGAACGGTTCCCAACTGGGTCAGCGACCCGATGGGCTTGCCGAGCGACCGCTTGATGGCTTCGAGGCCCGCGATGAACGTCGTCGTCACCGCGCCCATGCCGGGTATGAGCACTCCCAGCTTGCCCTCCGCGGGCGCAATTTGGACGTTGTCTGGATTGGGCAATATACGGTCTCCTTTTAGTCGAAATGCTATAATACCAACTCCATGCGGGACCGTGCGACGGCCACACTTTCGACCATTGTCGTGGATGACGAACAATTAGCCTGCGACGAGCTCTCTTTCCTGTTGAAAGACTTCCCCGAAATCGAAATTATCGCCACTGGTTCCAATGGCCTCGAAGCCGTCGAAATCATCCAGCAACTCGAGCCCGAGCTGGTATTTCTGGACGTCAACATGCCCGGCCTGGATGGCATGGGCGTGGTGCGCCGGCTGCGGGAAAACGGCGCCGTTCTACCGCATTTCATCTTCGTCACGGCCTACGACCAGCACGCCGTGGAAGCTTTCCGGCTGGAAGCCCTGGACTACCTGCTGAAGCCCGTGGACAAGGTCCGGCTGGCCGAAAGCGTGGGGCGCGCCACGCGCTTCGTCCAGGAAAAAAGAAACCCCGATGCCACACCCGGCGCGCCCGCGCCGCCCCCCGCGCCGCGCACCAAGCTGGCCGTGCGATCCAACAACCGGCACTTCATCGTGGACGCCAACGACGTGATTTACGCCACCATCGACAACGGCCTCATCACGCTCGCGACCACCCAGCTCGAAGGCCACTCCAACTACCGCACCATCGAGGACCTGCAAGCCAACCTCGACCGCGATCAATTCTGGCGCGTGCATCGTTCCTACCTGGTGAACATCAACCGGATCAAAGAAGTGGTGCCGTGGTTCAAGTCGAGCTACCAGCTCCGCATGGACGACAAGAAGCACACCGAAATTCCCGTGAGCCGCGTGCAGACCCGCCGCCTCCGCGAATTGTTCAAGCTGTAGAGGCCGGAGAAAGACTTCACCGCAGAGGCGCGAAGACGCGGAGAAAACGAGAGGGAAATGAGGATCTGAATGGTAGATCGGCCGCCGCGCTTGTGCATCTGCGAATAACTCTCCGAATCCCGGTTTTCTCGGCGTCTCTGCGTCTCAGCGGTGAATCCGCCTACTCCGACCCAAACTTCACCACCAGCGAAATCCTTCGATTCTTGGGGCTTTCCGGCTTCTCCGCATCAAGCAGCTTCTGATCCGCATATCCCCTCACTTCCACCACCTGCCTGGCATTCAGCCCGTAGCTCTGCAGCAGCCGCCGCGCCGCATTCGCCCGATCCGTGGAAAGCTCCCAATTCCCATAAACTCCCGCAGCCCCCGTGTTGCGGAACGGCCGCGCATCGGTGTGGCCTTCGATCACCATGGAATTAGGCATTTTCCCGATCTCGACCGCCAGCGATTCCAGCAGGCGCTCGCCGGCGGAGGTCGGCGAGGCGCTTCCGGTGACAAAGAACAGCCCCTGCTCGGTCTCCAGCAGGTCGATGCGCAGTCCCTCGCCCGTCATGCTGAGTTTCACGTTGTCGCGAATGCGCGAAAATTCCGGCATGCGGTGCAGAGCGGCCTGGATCTGCTTCTCCACATCACCGACATTTCCCCGATCGACCGCCAACCCTTCGCCCGCCGCCGCCGGGCCGGCCCCCAATTTCCGCGTGTAGCCGCGCGGATCCCGGAAGTATCCGCTCACCGAAGCCTTGACGCGCTCCGTCGAGTTCATCATCCACAGCACGATGAACAGCGCCATCAGCGCGGTGACGAAATCGGCGTACGCCACTTTCCAAGCGCCGCCGTGCTTCTTCTGAAACATGCGCCGCGTGCGGGGCAGCACCAGGAGCCCCGGGCTTTGCTCCGGCTTAGGCGGTTTGGGCTGGTTCAGCGGGAAGACCATCGCCTGAGATATCTCCTGGTTGAGTCACTGACTGTGTCCCATCGCCCGGTTTCGGGATGGGTGGAATCCTGGCGTCGCGCCGGATCGCGGTCTCCAGGGCCACGAACGAGGGCCTCAGTTCGACCGGAATGGAACGCCGCGCGTATTCCACCGCCAGGATGGGAGACGCGCCGCGGAAAAATGCCACCAGAGCGATGCGCAGCACTTGCAGGAATTGCGCCTGCGCCTCGCCGATGGTTTCCAGGCGCGCCGCCACCGGGCCCACCAATCCGTAGCACAGCAGGATTCCGAGGAAGGTCCCCACCAGCGCCGCCGCCACTTTCTGACCCACGGTTTCGGGCGCCCCGCCGATGGCTTGCATGGTGATGACCACCCCGAGGACCGCGGCCACGATGCCCAGCCCCGGCAGCGCATCCGCCACCGTGCTCAGCGCACTCACCGGTTCATGACGGCCGCGCCTCTGCACATCGATGTCGAGGTCCATCAGTTGATCCAGTTCCTGCGGCGTGGTGGCGCCGATCACCATCATGCGCAACGAATCGCATACCAGGTCTCGCGTTTCCAGGTCGCGCAGGAAGCCTGGATAGCGCGAAAAGATGGGGCTTCGCGCCGGATTCTCCACATCCGCTTCCAGCGCTACAATGCCGGCCCGCTGCACATAGCCGAACACCTCATAGAGCATCCGTAAATGCAGCAGGAAGACTTGCCGGCCGTATGCCGCTTCGCGGAAGGCGTCGCGCGCGCCGCGAACCATTTTGCGGATCAGCGACGGCGGATTGGCCACCAGGATGATTCCCGCCGCCGCCCCACCGACAATCAGCAGTTCGGCCGGTTGCATCAGGACCCAGGGGTTGCCCTGTTCCATCAGGAAGCCGCCGAAAACGGCGAGAAATACGACGCCAATACCGATCACGGCAAGCATGGGCTGTTTGGGCTACATCCCCCCTTATCGGCACGATCCGAGAAGACTGTGAATGACCGCACCGCCGCCCACCCGTGCCAAACCAAGCCGATTTACACTAACTGGCTTATTTTCTTTCGCTTCTGCACTGTGAAACGGATGAGCCATTTCAGACCGCTTTGCTGCGTAGATAAAAGACGGCTTTTCGGGTATACTCTCTGGCAGTCTGGAAAGTCTTTGCAGGAGGAGCAATGAAACTCAACCGAATTCCGACGATCGCGACCACTGTTATCGCACTGGCCATGGCGTTGCCCATCGCCGCCCTGGCCGATGTAACTGGGACCCCAACCCTGGCGGCCAACACCGCTTTGAGCCTCGACACCGGCGCCACCAGCAGTTCCGGAGGAGACCTCCTCTGGAGCGGAACCAGCCTGACTCCGCAAGGCAACGCAACGGCCTATAACATTGGCCCGGGTGGCCCCTCGACCTACAGCCTTTATACGCAGCAGGTCCTCTCTGCACTGGGTTCGCTTTACTCGAAGTCAGCGATCCCCGCCAGTTCGCTCGCGGTCGGCGATGTCTTCGCCGTGAAAACCAACGGCGGCAACTACGCCAAACTCCTCGTGACCGCCATCGGAACTTCGATCAGCTTGCAGTTCGATACATTCGGAGCTTCCTCCGGACCTGCAGTGCCCACCATCACCCAAATCCTGAACAATTACGGTCTGGTTCCGGCGGGCTTTACCAACTCCGGAATCGCGCAGGGATCTCTCTTCATCATCAAGGGCTCCGGCCTGGCCGATCCCAACGCGCAAGCCGTTCTGCAATCCAGCGCCTCTCCCGGCCTGCAGACCACTTTGAACGGCGCGAGCGTGAAAGTCACGGTGGGCAGCACCACCACCGTTCCGGTATTCTACTACGCCATCGCCGCGCAACTGGCCCTGGTAATGCCCTCCAACACCCCCGTAGGCACTGCCCAGGTTACGGTTACGTACAACAACCAGACCAGCGCACCCTTTAGCATCCAGGTTGTCCAGAGCGCCATGGGCTTCGACGCCTACTACGGCACCGGCAGCGGGCTGGGAGTGGCCACCAATAACGCCACCGGGGCCCTGTTCAATTACACCAGCTCCATCCCGCCCGGCACCACCGTGGTGCTCTGGGGCTCGGGTCTGGGCGCCGATCCCACCAGAGATACCACCTACAGCACCGCGAGTATCAACCAAATCGCAGGTCTTTCGCACATCTACATCGGCGGCCTGGACGCTCCCATCGTCTACCAAGGGCCGTCCGGCTACCCCGGCTTGAACCAGGTGGATGTCACCATTCCCGCCGGGGTTGCGACGGGTTGCAACGTATCGCTGGTGGGCGTGAGCGCCGCTGGCGTGCCCACCAATTTCGTCACCCTCCCCATCGGCAACGGCGTCTGCTCCGATCCGGCTTTCGGTACCACTGGCACCGAGCTATCGACCCTCAGCGGGCAGACCAACGTGAACAATGGGGCCCTGTTCGTTTTCCAAGTCACGTCGCCGGTAAACTCCACCGGCACCGCCTCTCAAACCACCGACCTCGCCGAGGGCATCTTTGACAGGGTGACCGGGTCTAGTGTAGGCTCGGCCAGTGGCTCGGTTTCCCTGGGAGGATGCATCGTCACGGAGACCGGTGCTAGCGGAACCACTACCACCACCACAACCACACCCATAGACGCAGGAACGATTACCGTGACGGGACCCGTTGGAGGAACGGTCACGCTTACGGAGTCGACGCTTTCCGGCCTCGGGCTCTACTTCGCGCAACTGGCGTCCGGGGCCATCCCGACTTCAGGTGGAACCTTTACGTTCAAGGGCTCCGGGGGCTCCGTCTCGCCATTCATCGGCGCGTTCACGGCATCGCTGACTTTCCCCAACCCTATTTTGACCTGGACCAATTCCAACAACGCAGCAACCGTCACCCGGTCGTCTGGACTAGGGGTATCCTGGACCGGCGGGTCTTCGGGCACCTACGTGCTCATTAGTGGGAGTTCGTCGGCGACTGTCTCCGGGCAGTCCGTGAGCGGTAGCTACACATGCATCGCCCCGCAAAGTGCCGGCTCATTTACGGTGCCATCGTATGTCTTGGCCACCCTGCCGGCCGGCTCGGGTACTACCTCAGTGTCGAATTACACCAACTACCAAACTTTTAAGGCTTCGGGTCTCGACAATGGTACCCTCTTTGGAGGCACCTCCCAATCAGTCAACACAACCTATAATTGATATAACTGATTACGGCGTTTGCCATGGTGGGGCAGGCGGCGGTCGCCTGCCCGCCGTTCTCCCAAACGCCTCAGTCCGCTAAAATAATTCGTTCGTGTCCCGAACCCTGACTTCGCCGCGCGGCAAGGCCTTTATCGCCGCCGCGGCCATCCTGCTGCTGGCCTCCACCATCGCGCTCCGCGGCTCCGCTGTTCCCCAGCCGCGAACCTTCGCCAACCCTCTCAACATCGACTATCGCTTCATGATCTCCCCGCCCAGCCGCCGCGAAGCCGCCGACCCGGCCGTGGTCCTCTTCGGCGGCGACTATTTCTTGTTCGCCTCCAAATCCGGCGGCTACTGGTATTCCAACGACATGGCCGAGTGGACCTTCGTCACCCCCTACGGCCTGCCCATCGAAGCCTACGCCCCGGCCGTCATGGCCTACTCGGGCGCCCTCTACTACACCGCCTGCGACATCGGCCTCTACCGCACCACCAACCCTAAAGCCGGCCAATGGGAGCTCATCAACGAAGCCTTCAAAGTGGGCGACCCCGATCTCTTCGCCGACGACGATGGCCGCGTCTACCTCTATTACGGCCTCTCGCACAACGGCGCCATTTCCGGCATGGAGCTCGACCCCAAGAACGGCTTCCGCCCGCTCGGCCAGCCGTTCGAGTGCTTCCGCGCCTCGCCCGCGCTCCACGGATGGGAACGCCGCGGCGAAGACAACCTGGGCGACGGCCCGTGGATCGAAGGATCGTGGATGACCAAACACAAGGGCGTCTACTACCTGCAATACGCCGCGCCGGGCACGGAGTACAAAACCTACGCCGACGGTGTCTACACCGCCCGATCGCCACGCGGCCCGTTCACCTACGCGCCCTCGAGCCCGTTTTCGCACAAGCCCACCGGCTTCATCGGCGGCGCCGGCCACAGCGCCACTTTCCAGGACAAGCAGGGCCGCTACTGGCACGTCGCGACCATGACGATCTCGGTGAAGCACCAGTTCGAGCGGCGGCTCGGGCTCTTCCCGGCCGATTTCGACGCCGATGGCGTGCTGCACGCGAACACCCTGTTCGGCGACTATCCGCAGATGCTGCCCGCCGTACGCTCCGGCGCGGGCGCCGACAACTTTGCCGGCTGGATGCTGCTTTCCTTCGGCAAGCGGGCGCAGGCCTCTTCCAGCCTGGACGGCTTCCCGCCCGGCAAGGCCTTCGACGAAGACGTCCGCACCTGGTGGAGCGCGCGCACCGCCCATCGCGGCGAGTGGCTGAGCGTCGATCTGGGAAGGCCTTGCCTCGTCCACGCCGTGCAGGTGAACTACGCCGAGCAGGACTCCACGGCCATTGGACGCCAGCCGGACCAGTTCAGCCGCTACCGGCTGGAGGCCTCCACCGACGGCCGCCGCTGGTCCATGTTGGCCGACCGCCGCGCGGCGCGCCAAGACGCCCCGCACGATTACGTGGAGCTGTCATCGCCGGTGAAGGCGCGGTACATTCGCATCACCAACGGGGCCATGCCCGGCGGCGGGCCATTTTCCATCCGCGACCTCCGCATTTTCGGCGACGCTGGCGGAAAGCCGCCGGCCGCCGCTCCGCGTTTCGAAGTCCGCCGCGACCCCGCCGACCCGCGCACCGCCGTCGTCCGCTGGCAGCCGGCGCCGGACGCCGACGCATACATCGTGCGCTACGGCATTGCGCCCGGCAAGCTCTACCAGAACTACGAGGTGCGCGGCCAGACGGAGATCGCGCTGCACGGGCTCAACGCGGATGTGGATTACAGTTTCACCGTGGACGCTTTCAACGATACCGGCAGGACGCCAGGCTCGACCGTGTTGCGCGCGCGCGCGAAAGCTCGCTGAGTGGCCTTCTGTTCTCCTGGTCTAACCCTTCTTCGCGTGAATCTGATCCCAAAGCGTGCGATACAACTCCCGCACCTTTGCGTCAACACCCAACTCACTGGAAGGGCGATTAACTTGAATCAGCTTGATTGCATCGGCGTAGTCTTGAGCACGATCAATAGGGCTTCCCATATAGCTCGACAGCTTGAGGGAGATCAAATCGTGCAACGCGAGGACTTGCGGCTTTTCAGACACCTTGGTGGGCATTGGGAAACTGACTGGACCCGGACCCACCTTGCCGCCACCGGGGAGCAGATCAATTTCAACCTTCGTCTCTCGGTCAGTCACGGTCATCTTGGAACCGGGGTTTGCCTTGAAGCCATTCATCGCCAGCTTTTCTCTGGTGAATCGAACATCCGGCACGATGATGTCTACGTCCACCGTGAAGCGTGGATAGCCGTGCTCCTGAACAGCGAACCCACCACAAACATAGTGGGCAATGTTGAAGAGTTTTAACACCTTCAGGGCTTTCAGAAGGGTCGTCTTGATATTGGTGGAGCTGCTGGATTCTCTCAAGAATTCCGCCTCATCATGAAAAGTCTTCATATGCGTTTTCCGGTGCCATCAACTATGTCAACACCCAAAAGCGGGGCAGACCCCCTGGTCCGGGCGCCCCCGGGTCGCGCTCCTGCTCATTCAAGCCCGTCTTCGCATCTCCGTCCGCGCCTCATCCTCCGCCGTGCGCTTCCTCTCCGCTTCCCGCTTATCGTGCAGCTTCTTGCCTTTCGCCAGCGCCAGCTCGCACTTGATCCGCCCCTTCTTCAGATAAATCTTCGTCGGAATCAGCGACAGGCCCTTCTCGCGCGTATACCCCAACAGCTTGTCGATCTCGCGGCGATGCAGCAACAACTTGCGGTTGCGTACCGGCGGGTGGTTTTCGCGGTTGCCGTGCGAGTACTGGCTGATGTGCGCATTCACCAGCCATGCCTCGTTACCCATGACGGCCCCGTAGGCGTCTTTGAGCTGGATCTTGCTGTCCTTGGCGGCCTTGACCTCGGTCCCGGTCAGCACGAGGCCTGCCTCGAACCGCTCCATCAGGAAGTAGTTGTGGCCGGCTTGCCGGTTATCGCTCAGTATCTTAAAGGCAGTATCTCGTTCCGCCACGGCGCTGTCCCGCGATTTTCGCTTCCACGCCCGGAAGCCTAACGTCGTCAATGACTTTAGATGACCCGAGAGGGCCCATTTCGATCTCAGTTTAGCATAGAGGCACCGGCAGTCCGGAGCGCGGGAAACCACTAACATGCTGTTTTTCAAACGTTTATCGGTAGTCTTGCTGTCTTGCGCGCTTCTCGGGGCGCCGCTCGACCTCGAGGCCAAGACCCGCAAAGGCGACAAGTTCCTGGCTGAAGGCCGCGCCCACGAGCAGAAAAAGGAATGGGACGCCGCCCTCGACTCCTATGAAAAGGCCCTGTCCGAAGACCCCAGCGAGCTGGTCTACCAGATTGCCGCTCAGAAAGCCCGCTTCGAGGCCTCCGCCACCCACGTGACCAACGCCACCAAAGTCCGCTCCCAGGGACAGTTGGGCGACGCCTTGCTCGAATTCCAGAAAGCCTACGCGCTGAACCCCAGTTCCATGATCGCCGAGCAGGAAGTCCTACGCACCCAGCAGATGATCATGCGCGAGCGCAAGAGAGTCGAGACCACCGGCAAGGAAGCCGCGCCCGAAGTGCGTGGCCTCACCGCCAGCGAGCTGTCGAAGAAAGAGAACGGTGAAAAAATCGACCGCATGCTGGGTGTTCCCGAGCTCAAGCCGATCAGGCCCACGCTGATCGATTTCAAGATAAACAACCAGACTCCCAAGGTGCTGTTCGAAACGGTGGCCAAGTACGCCGGGTTGAACGTCCTATGGGATCCGGAGTACGCGTCGCCGCTGCCCAGCGGCAAAGACCGTCTCAACGTCGACTTCGACAACACCACCATCGAGCAGGCGCTGGATTACCTGGCGGTGATCACCAAATCCTACTGGAAACCGCTTTCGCCCAACACCATCTTCATCACCATCGACACCCAGAATAAGCGCCGCGACTACGAGGAAGAAGTCACCAAGGTTTTCTACCTCACCAACGTCACCTCGCAACAGGACATGAACGATGTCCTGACCGCCGTCCGCACGGTGGCCGATTGCACGCGCCTGTTTTCGTCCCAGTCGCAGAACGCCATCGTCGCCAAGTGCACCGCCGACAAGATGGCGCTGGCGGACAAGATCGTTCACGATCTGGACAAGCCCAGAGCCGAAGTCGTGGTGGATATCTTCGTAATCGAAGCCAGTTCCGTATTTACCCGCGCCCTGTCCGCCGCGATCGCCGGCACCGGACTCAACGTGCCGTTCAACTTCACGCCGCGCACCAGCATCCAGGTGCAAGGCAGCAACACCAGCTCGAGCACCAGCGGCACGACCACCGGCACCACGACCACCGGCACCACCACGACCACCAGCGGAACAACCACCACCGGCGCCAGCAGCACCACCGGCGCGTCGATCCCGCTTTCCAGCCTCGGCCACCTGGCCAGTGCGGATTTCTCGACCATTCTGCCCAGCGCGCTTTTGAACGCCACTTTGAGCGACACCCGCACCAAGGTTCTGCAATCTCCGCAAATCCGTTCGGTGGATGGCCAGAAAGCCATGATGAAGATCGGCGAACGCGAGCCCACCGCCAGCGGCAGCTTCGGCTCCGGGTTGGGCGCCGTGGCGGGGGCCGGCATCAGCCCGCTGGTTAACACCCAATTCCAGTACATCGACGTGGGCGTGAATGTGGAAATCACGCCCCACGTGCACGACAACGGGGAGGTTTCCCTGCACGTGAGCCTGGACATCTCCAACGTCACGGGCCAGGTGAATCTGGGCGGCATCAATCAACCCATCATCGGCCAGCGCAAGATGGAGCACGACATCCGCCTGCGGGAAGGCGAGGTCAGCCTGCTGGGCGGCCTGCTCAACCAGTCGAACACCAAGACCAAGACGGGCATTCCCGGGCTGGCCAATATTCCGATTCTGGGCCGCCTCTTCAGCGGGGACAGCGTCGACAACGAACGCGACGAGCTGATGATCGCGCTGATCCCGCACGTGGTGCGCCGCCCCGAGATCACCGAAGAAAACCTGCGCAGCGTCGCATCGGGCAACCAGACAGTGATCCACGTTTCCTACGGACCCAAGCCGGTGGACGAGACTCCGGCCCCGAAGGAAGCGCCCGCGCCGAAGGAAGCGCCGCCCGCTCCCGCCGAAGCGGCGCCTGCCACCGCCATGCCCTCAGGCCCACCGGCCACGGCTCCGGGCGGATTCGGCCCACCCGCCACTGCTCCCCCGGAAGCGCCTACGGTGCGGTTCGATGCCACCCAGCTCGAAAAGAGCCTGTCCGACAGCTTCACCATATCGTTGCAGGTGGATGGCGCCAAGGATGTCATCGGCGCTCCCATCCAGATCCAGTACGATCCCCAATCGGTCAGCTTGACCGATGTCACCCGCGGCAGTTTCTGGGGAGGCGAAGGCCAGGAGCCCATGCTCACCAAGAACGTGCTCAACGATAGCGGCACAGCCGCCATCCGGGTGCTGCGCAAGGAAGGCTCCGCCGGCATTACCGGCAGCGGCCCGCTGATCAATTTGACTTTCAAAACCCTGGCGCGCGGCGCAACCATCATCCGCGCCAGCAGCGTGACGCTGCAAAGTTTCAATGGCCCGCCGGCCTCGGGCAACGCGCAGGTAACCGTCAACGTGAAGTGACGCGGTCATGAAACGCAAGAACCAAAGGGGCTTGACGCTGGTGGAGCTGGTGGTCACCTTCACCATCATGCTGATTCTCTCGGTGATGGCCATCCCGCTGGCGAGCGTCAAAATCCGCACGCAGCGCGAGGTGGATCTGAAATACGCCCTGCGGGAAATGTATACCGCCATCGACAAGTACAAAGATGCTTGCGACCAGGGAGTCTTTGGAGCCACCAAGCAAGGCACCTTCTGCTACCCGGAATCGCTGGACATCCTGGTGGAAGGCGTCAAGACGCAAAGCGCCGACGGGAAAAAATTGAAATTCCTGCGCAGCATTCCGCGCGATCCCTTCACCAACGGCACCGAATGGGGTCTGCGCAGCATGCAGGACGACTCAAAGGCCGAAACCTGGGGCAAAGAGAACGTCTTCAACGTGTACTCCAAGACCCGCGATCGGGACAAGGACGGAAAGCCGTATTCGGAGTGGTAATGCAGATGAAGCGCCGCAACCAAAAAGGACTGTCGCTGGTAGAGTTGATCGTGGCCTTCGCGATCCTGGCGGTGCTCTCCACGTTGGCGCTGCCGCTCGCCAGCCTGAAGATCCGCACCGAGCGCCAGCGCGACCTGCGGTACGCCCTCATCCAGATGCGCACGGCCATCGACAAGTACAAGGACATCTGCGACCAGGGTTTCTTCGGCCCGCCTAAAATCGGTTCGAACTGCTACCCGGAATCGCTGGAAATCCTGGTGGAAGGCATGAAGCTCGCGCAGGACCCCAACGGCACCAAGCTGAAATTCCTGCGCCGCATCCCCCGCGATCCTTTCACCAACAAGTTTGAATGGGGAAAGCGCAGCACCCAGGACGACCCCAAATCCAAGAGCTGGGGCGGCCAGGCGGTATTCGAAGTTTTCACCAAGAGCGAGGAGAAGGCACCCGATGGAACGCCCTATTCGGAGTGGTAGCCGCCATGCGAGCCGCGACTTGTCGCACGACCGTGAGGGAGCGGTGCCCGCCCGGCGAATGTTTCCTCGCGGTCGGGCAGCCAGCCGCCAGCGACGGAGGGGTTTCACATTCGTCGAGATGATGGTGGTCGTCACGATCATCGTCATCCTCATCTCGATGGCCATCCCCATCTACAACCGCGCCATCATCCGCTCCAAAGAGAGCGTGCTGCACAACAACCTGTTCACGCTCCGCACCGTCATCGACAATTACTCTTACGACAAGGCCAAGGCGCCCCAGAGCCTGCAGGACCTGGTGACCGAAGGCTACCTGCGGGCCGTGCCCACCGACCCCATGACCAATTCCACCGACTGGAGGATCGTGATGGAGGACGCCAGCCAAAGCGTCAACCAGCAGGAGCCCGGCATCTGGGACGTGCACAGCAATTCGGAAAAGACCAGCCTGGACGGCCGCCCCTACGCCGACTGGTAGCCAATCAAATCCGGTGCGCCCTGGTGGGGCAGGATGGTATCCTGCGCACCGATTGTCAATCGGTGCAGCCGGGCGCAACCCGGCCGCATTCGTGCCTGGTACGTTTCGCACGAAGCCTTCTCTTAGCTGCTGCCCATCTTCCTTGAATTCGCTGCGAACGTGGTCGTACAATTAGCCTAGTGCGCGGCCAACTTCAAGAATACCAAGGCGGGCTGCCGGCGTTGGGGAAACGGAGGTAGCGTGTTCGCCGTCCTCAAGAAGAAACGGGAACTGAAAAAAACCAGGGAAGAACTTGATAAGGAGATTGCTGCGTTTTATTTGAGCCATGCGGAACCCACGGCAGCCCAGGAAGATGTAGCAGTGCAGGAATTGCAGCCTCTCTACGACCGAATGGGAGAACTTGAACTTAGGCTGAAGGTACTCTTGCACAAGCGCTTAGTGTCGTCCGCCCGACGATGGTACATTTATGTCCCGAATAACTTCTGGGAAAAGCAACCAAAGTTTCCCTTGCGAAAGCAAATACTTACGGAGGAAGGTGAACACCGCATCCGTGAACAGCGGGTGGAGCGCCGGCTGGTGGTGTGGGCCGCGGTGGTTGGTTTTTCAAGTCTTGTCCAAGCGGTGTATGCGGTTCTTTCGTTTCATACTCGCAACTGCCCAAAATAGCCATTTTGAGCAGAAGGCGCGGATCGGTTCTCCAACCTTGCGAGGGGACAAGAAGAGTGAGACACTAAACTCGACCTTGGTGTTTGCCCAGCCACCGGCGAACCCCCGCCCCACTCACTCCGCAAACTCCAAAGGACTTACAGGGCAAAGGATATGTCGCACAGATGCGCACTGGTTTTCTCACGAAGCTGCCCGGCCCGAGGCGTAGCCCTTCTGGCATTGGTGCTTGCGGTGCTTGTGGCTCCGCGCTTGAAAGCCAGCGTCACCTACCCCGTAGGAAACAGCCCCGCCGGCATCGCCTTCGATGGCGCCAATATCTGGGTGACAAATTACTACGGTAATAACGTGACGAAGCTGCTGGCCTCCACCGGAGCCGCAGTAGGTACCTACCCTGTGGGAACAAACCCCCTCGGCGTCGCCTTCGACGGCGCCAATATCTGGGTGGCGAATGCTGGCAGCAACAGCATGACGAAGCTGCTGGCCTCCACCGGAGCCTTACTGGGCACCTACCCCGTGGGCTCAAGCCCACGTGCCGTCGCCTTCGATGGCACGAGTATCTGGGTGGCGAATGGCTACGGCAACAACTTGACGAAGCTGCTGGCCTCCACCGGAGCCGCAGTAGGTACATACACCGTGGGGTCAGGACCCGTCGGTGTCGCCTTCGACGGCGCCAATATCTGGGTGGCGAATTACGGCAGCAACAACGTGATGAAGCTGCTGGCCTCCACCGGAGCCTTACTGGGCACCTACCCCGTGGGATCAGACCCGCATGCCGTCGCCTTTGATGGTGCCAATATCTGGGTGGCGAATTACGGCAGCAAGAACGTGACGAAGCTGCTGGCCTCCACCGGAGCCGCAGTGGGCACCTAGCCCGCGGGATCAGGGCCCTATGCCGTTGCCTTCGACGGTGCCAATATCTGGGTGGCGAATGTCAACGACAACACCGTGACGGAGCTGCTGGCCTCCACCGGAGCCACAGTGGGCACCTACCCCGTCGGATCAGAGCCCTATGCGGCCGCTTTCGACGGCGGCAATATCTGGGTGGCGAATTTCGAAGACGACACCGTGACGAAGATTAGCCCCACCAGCCCGCAAGCCCCGTACATTTCGCCCGGGGGCGTCGTTCCCCTTGACAGCACGGCAAGCACTATTCAGCCAGGCGAATGGGTATCGATTTGGGGGAACAATTTGGCCAGCGGAACCACCATCTGGAACGGCAATTTTCCTATCTCACTGGGCGGCACAAGCGTGGAGATCAATGGCAAAGCAGCGTATCTCTGGTTTGTCAGCGCCGGTCAGATCAATTTGCAAGCGCCGGACGATACGGCAACCGGCACGGTACTTGTAGTGGTTACCACTGCCGGCGGCAGCGCAACCTCGACCGTAACTCTGGGCCAGTTTGGGCCATCATTCAGCCTGCTTGACACAAGCCATGTGGCGGGAATCATTCTCAGGTCGAACGGCTCGGGAGCTTATGGTGGAGGAACCTACGATATCCTCGGGCCCACCGGAACGTCTCTTGGCTATCAAACCGTCGCGGCGAAACAGGGCGATGTGGTTGAGCTTTTCGGCGTCGGTTTCGGGCCAACCAGTCCGCCAGTGCAGGCGGGACAGCCATTCTCTGGTGCGGCCGCCACGACGAACGGGGTGCGACTTGTGATCGGTGTCACAAGCGTGATCCCGTCTTTCGCCGGACTGGTTTCGGCTGGGCTCTATCAACTCAACGTGACGATCCCGGCGGGCCTCGGGACCGGCGATCAAGCGCTCGTGGCGATTGTCGGCGGCGTTCAGACGCAGTCCGGCGTGGTGATCTCCCTCCAATAATGAGAGGCGGGTGTTTCGCGCTGAGCAAGGGCCGCCATGAGGGTGCAGGGGGAGGCGTTAGGGGAAGAAGCGGCTGGAGTCGGTTCCTCCTGGGTTTTCGCGGAGTCTTACTGTGGTTTCAAAAGCAGATCCAAATACTTCCTCAGATGGGTCGCGATGCTGTAGGCGTGTCTTCGGCCGTGCGCACCGAGTATCAGCCTCAGGCGCACGTCGTATTGGTACAACAGCGAAAAGGCGGTCTGATGGACGAGTTTCGAGTACATTCTATTGGCGCCGTCGAACTCCACCGTACGCCCGAGCTGTTTTGCAATACCGCGCATCGACAACCACCTATCCGATAGATTGCGGGCCTGAGATTCGGCCCTTGCGTCCTCCAAAGAAGAACAGAGCCACGATTGGAAGGTCTGCTTATCCGGTTCTGGCCAGTCCGAGAAATCGGTGTCGACTTCCAGATACGCTATCCATGCCTCAAAAAAGGTAGTTTCATCGATGAGGCACTCGTCGAAAAGCTTTGTGGCATTGTCGGGACCCGAAAGGATATATTGGGTCCACAGATCGAGTTCCAGAAGGTTGCGACAGGCCCACGCTATTAAATCATGTTTCCACTCTGCGCCCAACGAAGCTTCGAGCCTCTCAAGCTGAACGCGTATTGCAATGCCGAGAACGAGCAAGACATAATGTAATGGTGGCTCGCTTTTGTCCGAGGCCTCGTGTATGGCTACCTCGATGAGTTTGCGCGCTTCCGCAAGTTGGCCGCTAATGCTTGCGCACTGGCCTTCCGTCTCGTAATCACGGCTATCCTCGGATGGAACTGTCGGTGTACCACACCGTCCGCATACGATCTCACCGTGAAAGTAGCCCGTGCCGCATTTTGGGCATTCTGTTATCGTCATGGCCCCGAATCTCAAACAGCCGCTCTGCCTTTCATCCTGGGCACGGCGCGTAGGTCAAAAACCCAGGTTCAAGTATAATACTCGCCCGCCCACTGGCCCTTGGCTTGAAGCTTGCCGGCGAGCGCATCGCAAAGGACCATATCCTGCGGGGTCGCGTTTGACGCCGGACTGCGGGACCGCAGAAAGTAAACGATCCGGCCCAGGCGCTCCGTTTCCGCCCGCGCTTCGTCAGCGCGATTTCTGGCCGTGGTGCCGCGCTTGGCCCGTGCACCGGCCTTGGCCCGAGCCTTTGCTTGGGCATCAAGCCGGATCAACCCCTGAATCATGGGAATCCGATCAAGATGGGAAAGCGCGCGTATTCTTGTGTCGAGGTCTTGCATACATTTTGAGTGTACCCTTGCCACTATGTTTTCAAAAGAGCTTGTCCATTAGCCGCGTTTCGGCCTGCTGGGCGACCGGCTTATGGCATCAGCACGACTTCGGCGCTTCGATACCGTGCTCGTCTCGAAATTGGACCGATGGGGCCGTTCGGTGGCTGACTCCATCCGCGGCAGACTGCCGGAGCCGGAATCAACCCACGATTTTTTCTGAGGAGTCAGATTAAGTTCTTCCAATTTGCCCAGCCATGAAAATGCGTCCCGAACGCCGCAAGCCGATCGCCAGGCAGCCCGTGTGCCGCGGCCGGCCGCTCTCGGCCGCTTTCCACGTTCGGAGATTCGTCAGGCTTCTAACCCGCCGCCAGGCCGAAGGCCCGCCGCCGCAGACAGATTAAACTCTTCCAATTTTGCGGGGGCGCGTTTCCCTCGTCCCGGACCATTTCGTCGGCCTCAACAAAATGGTCGCCGGCGTGTTCGCGCGCTGCCAGATCCACAGCGGACAGATTAAACTCTTCCAATTCCCGCACCGGCCGTTTTCCAGTCTCGTCGCGGTCGGGCGCCGTTCCGCCTGTCGCTTGGACACCCGCCCATCTGCTTGATTCCCCGTTCGCCCCCACCGCCCGCCGCGCCCGAATTGCCAAATAGCTCCGCCAACCTCGCCCGCCGATTCTGGCCGATTCAGTCCCCGCGTCCCCTTGATTCGACGCCGTTTGCCGCCGCCCTGCCTTCACCCGCCCCCCGCTGCCCCATCCTGCCATATATCTCTGCTATAACTAATCGGTGCAGCCGGGCGCAGTCCGGCCGCATTCGTAGCCTGGTACGTTTCGCACCCCAACCCCGCCGCTCCACGCCCCTCCCTGCTACGCTAGTCCTTTGATGCGCCGAATTCCTGCCGCGCTCGCCGCGGCGATTCTTCTGCTCTCCGCGGGTTGCGGATACGTGGGCAGCCCTTTGAAGCCGCTGGCGAATGTTCCCGCCAGGGTCACCGACCTGGCCGCGGTCCAACGCGGCTCCATCATCATCGTCCATTTCCCGGTCCCGCAACAGACCACCGAGGCACGGCCGATCGATAAGCCCGTGAAGCTGGATCTGCGCATCGGCTCGACACCCGAACCTTTCAACCCGGCGCAGTGGCTGGACCACGCCAAACCACTCAGCGGCATTCGCATCGACCAGGGAATGGCCACGCTTGAAATTCCCATCGCGGAATGGACCGGCAAGGAAGCCATCCTCGGCGTGCGCGTGGTGGGCGCCAATGGAAAGGACGCCGGCTGGTCGAACTATCAGTCCATCCGCGTCGTGCCCGGGCCCCAAGTGCCCGTCAACTTGAAACTCGACAACCGCGCGGAGGGCGTGCACATGAGCTGGTCCGGGAGCGGCGATCAGTTTCGCGTGATCCGCCGCAGCAACTCGGGCGATGCCTGGGCCGTGGTGGCCACCCTGGACAGCCATGAGTGGACCGACACCAGCACCGAATTCGGCAAGCCATACTTCTACGAAGTGCAGAGCCTGGTGGATGTGGGAGACCACAAGTTCGCGGAAAGCGATCTCTCGGCTCCCAGCGACATTACTCCCGTCGATGTCTTTCCGCCCGCCGTTCCCACGGGCTTGCGCGCCGACGCGGCGCCGGCTTCCATCGAGTTGGTCTGGGACCGCAACACCGAACCGGATCTGGCCGGCTACCGCATCTACCGCTCCACCGGCGACGGCCCTTTTGAAAAGCTCGCCGAATCGAACGAGATTCCCAACTACTCCGACCGCGCCGTCGAGCACGGCAAGACCTACCACTACGCCATCACCTCGTTCGACCGCTCCACCCCGCCGAATGAGAGCGCGCACTCCGCGGCGGTTGAAGCCACGTTTGAATAGTGGCACATTCAATTAACACAATTAAAGGCTGTTAATTTGAAATCCTGAAGCGCATTAGTGTATAAATAAGGAGCATGATCATTTCGATGCGGCCTCACGCCACCCGGCAGGAAATCGACCACGTCTGCGAGCGGATCGGCGAATTCGGCTATAAGGTGCACTCCATCGAGGGCGAAGAGCGGGTGGTGATCGGGGTAGTGGGAGTGGGCGACGTTACGGCCTGCCTGGAGTCGCTCGAAGCCACGCCCGGGGTCGAGCGCGCCATGCGGATTTCAGCGCCCTACAAGTTTGTCAGCAAAGAGTTCAAGAAGGAACGCTCAGCCATCCAGGCCAACGGACTGGAGATCGGCGGCGGCGAATTCATCGTGATCGCCGGGCCCTGCTCCGTGGAGAGCGAGAAGCAGATTCTCGAGACGGCCGAAGGCGTGGCTGCGGCGGGCGCGCGGATGCTCCGCGGCGGCGCATTCAAGCCGCGCACTTCGCCCTACGATTTCCAGGGGCTGGAACTGGAGGGCCTCAAGCTGCTGCGCAAAGCCAAGCAAGCCACGGGCCTCGGAATCGTCACCGAAATCATGAGCGACCGCGACGTGGAAATGGTGGCGGAGTACACCGACGTCATGCAGGTGGGCGCGCGCAACATGCAGAACTTCGCGCTGCTGAAATCGCTGGGCGGCTGCGGGCGGCCCGTGCTGCTCAAGCGCGGCATGAGCTCCACGATCAAGGAACTGCTGATGTCCGCCGAATACGTGGTGGCGCACGGCAATCCCAATGTGATTTTGTGCGAGCGCGGCATCCGCACGTTTGAAACCGCCACGCGCAACACCTGCGATATCGCGGCCGTGCCGGTTCTGAACGAACTCACACATCTGCCGGTGATGCTCGACCCGAGCCATGCCACCGGCAGACGCAGCCTGGTGCCGGCGCTGGCGCGGGCGGCAGTGGCGATAGGCGCCGACGGCCTGGTGGTGGAAGTGCATCCCTGCCCGGAGAAAGCGGCCAGCGACGGCGCGCAGTCCTTGACGCTGGAGTCTTTCGCCGAGATGATGCGGTCTCTCGCGCCTTACCTTCGCTTGTGGAAGGAATCGCGGGACGCGGAAGTCGCCCCGTCCGCCGTGGCTGTGTGATACTGCGGGTGTGGACTACAAACCACGGCCCTGGCAACTCGTCCTGCTGATCGCCCTGCTATGCGGCGCCGCGGTGGGAGGAATGGTGTGGTACCGCTCGCGCGCGCTGACTCCCGCCGCCAGCCTGCGGCGCATGCCCATGGAGGATACGCTGGTGCTGTGGATCGATTTCGCGGCGCTCCGCCGCGACGGCCTTCTGCAGCTACTCGACGGCGCCAAAGCCGGACAAGATCCCGAATACCAGACCTTTGTCCGCCAGACCCGGTTCGACTACATGCACGACCTGGATTCCGCCATGGTGGCCTTCGCCCCGGCGGGAAATTTTTTCCTGGTGAAGGGCAGGTTCGACTGGAAGAGCCTCCGGAATTACGTGGACCAGGTGGGGGGCACTTGTCTGAACGCGCTCTGCCGCGTGAACGGGAGCGGACCCGACCGCCGCATTTCTTTTTTTCCGGTTCACCGCGACCTGATGGCGATGGCTGCCAGCCCCGATGGGTGGGCCGCTCAACGGCTGTCCACCGCGCGCCCGGGGCCGGATCCGCCCGTTCCCAATGCACCTGTGTGGCTTGCCTTCCCCGGCTCCTTGCTGAAGTCCAATAAGAATCTGCCCGATGGCGCCCGCCCCTTCGCGCGCAGCATGGAAAGCGCGCTGAGTGTGACGATTTCATTCGCGCCGCAGGGCGGCCGGCTGGAGGCCCGCCTCGACGTGCGATCGAACAACGACCGTGAGGCCGCCGCGGCCGCCGCGCAACTCACCGAAGCGACACAGTTGTTAAGGAGCTGGCTCGCGCGGGAAAACCTCAGGCCCAACCCCGCCGACCCGAGCGGCGTCCTGGCTGCCGGCGCCTTCCACGCGGAAGGCGCTCACGTGGCTGGCGTTTGGCCGATTGCCCGCGAATTCATACAGAACCTGTTAGGCAGCCAGTAGTATCCGTTTTTTGGCCGGTCGATAGCTATATCGCCGCGCGCCGCACATGATATCTCTGATCCATGGACGTAGACATTCAAACCCAACTACCGGAGATGGTCGACGGCATGGACGTATCCCCGGCGGAGTTGGACACGCGGGAACTGCTGCCCGTATTGCTTCCCGCTTCGCTCTTCGCGACCGGTAAATGGTGCGGCCCCTTCACGCGCCTGCGCGCCGCCGAAATCGGCCTGACATGGGCCGTGCTCGGGCCCGGTGGAAGCCTGCGCTACGTCGATCGAGCCATCCAGTCCCATTGGGAAGAGCATGGCCTCGACTGGAAAGCCCTGGCCATGAGCAACCTCGCGCGCCACACCGAGCACCAGCCAGGCCCGCGCATGCTTCGCCGCGTCAACGGAGAAGTCTTCGCGGTGGCTTTCCTCTATGAGGACGGCCTGGGCCCCTCGCGCCTGCTCTTTCGCGGAGCCCTATCGAAGTTTTTCCCGAAGGGCTGCCGCGTCGCGATCCCGGAACGAAGTTGCGGCTTTGCCTTCGCTACCGATCTGACCCCGGAAGAACGCAGCCAGGTGGAAGGCGTAATCAACCACTGCTACCAGCATGGCACCCGCCCCTTCGCTCCTGGTTCCTACGCTGTGGACGATCTGCAGCCGGAGGGCGCCTAAGGACGGTCGACAAACTGGCGAAGCAGAAATACCAGGCTGCGGCGCAGGGAAGGCGACTCCACGGATGCGCGACGGACGTTAATTAACGGGGCATCTCGCCCATCACGAGGACATGCAACTGTGAGCCGTCCGCTCCGCCGCGAAACACACGCTCCATCGCCTTCTTGAAGTCCGCCGGCCGGGCGTTCGGAATATCCAGGAATTGCTGCGGATTCCGATCCACCAGCGGGAACCAGGAGCTCTGGATTTGCACCATGATGCGGTGGCCGGAGCGGAACGTGTGCAATACATCCGGCATCCAGAACTCGATCTTCTCCGGCTTGCCCGGCGTGAACGGCTCCGGCTTGGACAGGCTGTTGCGGAACTTGCCGCGGAAAGGCTCGCCACGTACCAGTTGCTGATAACCGCCCATATACACGCCTTTGACGTTCGGATTCGGGTCGGGATAATCGTTTGGGTACACATCGATCAGCTTGACGACAAAGTCCGAATCCGTGCCCGATGTCGATACGCGCAGCACCGGCGTGATGGGTCCGGCGATGGTCACGTCACGATCGAGCGGCTCGGTTTCGTAGGTCAGCACGTCGGGCCGGGTGGCGGCGAAGCGTTGGTCGAAAGTCATGTAATCCACGGGCATTCCCAGGCCTGGAGCGAGTTCGCCAGTCGAGGGCACCGGTTTGTTGGGGTCGCTCAGATACTCGTCAAAACCTGTGTCTGTTGCCGCGCTCCAGGAGAGTTTCCCGTCCGCATCGAAATACAACGAGCGGGCGACGGCGTTCTTCGGCGGCCACGCGTCGAAACGATGCCACTCGTTGCGCCCGGTCTCGAACAGGAACGCCTTGGGAACGCCGCCATCGGCGGCGGCTTTCAGTCCGTTGCCCCTGCCCTTCAGGTTTTGAATAAAGAACGGGAGTTCGATGTTTTCCTGGAAATACTCGGCCGTATTGGAGTGGAAGTTCAAATTTCCCAATGTATCTCCGCGATCGCGAGCCCACCCGCCGTGGCGCCATGGGCCCATCACCAGAGTATCCGGGGCGGTTGCGCCATTCTGCTCCAGGGAATTGAACAGCTTCAACGGTCCGGCGAGATCCTCGGCATCGAACCAGCCGCCCACCCACATTACCGCGGGTGTCACATTCTTCATGTGCGGCGCTTGCGCCCGCGCCTGCCAATACTCGTCGTAGGAAGTGTGCTTGATGGTGTCGTCCCAATATTGATTCTGGTGTTTGAGATACTTCTCGTCGGCACTCGACACCGGACCCATGCGCAGGAAGAAATCATAGGCGTCCATGGTTCCCGGATCGAAACGAACAGCAGGCTGCGGCCGCTCCGGATCCGGTTTCCGCGGCAGGAAGCTGGAGTAGAAACGGAAGTTCGCGGCCAGGTGAAACGCGCCGTTGTGGTACCCGTCATCGCCATTCCCGACATCGCCCATAGGGGCCTGTGGGGAAACGGCTTTCAGCGCCGGATGCGAATCGATCAGGCCGTGCGCCGCAAAAAAGCCCGGATAGGAGATGCCCCACAGACCCACCTTTCCGTTGTTGTTCGGAAGGTGTTTCACCAGCCAATCGACAGTGTCATAGGTGTCGGTGCTTTCATCCGTATCTGTCGGGCCGTCGTAATGCGTCTTGTGTGGCCGCACGTCGACAAACGAGCCCTCCGACATGTAACGGCCACGCACATCCTCGTAGACGAAAATGAAGCCCTCTTTTTCCGCCGCCAAGGACGGACCGACCTGCGGCTTATAGTTGTCCGCGCCGTATGGCCCGACGTTGTAGGGCGTCCGTTGCATGATGATCGGATACGGTTGTGACAGGTCCTTCGGAACGTAGACCGAAGCGAACAATCGAACGCCATCGCGCATCGGAATCCTGTATTCGTACTTGGTGTAGTGCGCCAGAGTGTAGGCCAGCTCTGCTCGCTGGTCCTCTGTGAGAGGTGGGGGGACTGCGGGAGGTTGGGCGAGTAGGACCGCGCCCGAGAAGATCAGGCTGAGACTTGCCAGCTTTCGAATAGCCATTCGGGGAATATAGCAAATCTACGGCCCTCCCTGTACTCCTCGACTTCGCGGCGGGCATCTGGTTCCGCAGCGAAGAGTCCGATACCGCTCGGGGAGGGACGCAAGTCCTAGCGCCGTTGAAATCGGCCCATGCACTGCGTTTCCGCCAGGATGTGCCCCTTCATGGCCTTTAAGAATTCTCCGCGTCTCACTCCCGGACGCAGACCGAGAGTGTTGATGTCCAGCGCATACAGCCGGAAATAGTACCGGTGGGCCGGTCCCTTGGGCGGACATGGGCCGCCATAACCGGGCCGGCCGAAATCGTTGGCGCCGCTCACTCCCACCGAGCCGGGCTTGAGACCCTGCGCCAAATTGTGCACGTCCGGCGGGATATCATATACAAGCCAGTGACAGAACGTGCCGGAAGGCGCGTCCGGATCTTCGACTACCAGCGCTAAACTGCGCAGGTCCCCCGGTTCACCGCTCCATTCCAGCGACGGTGAGAGGTCGGCGCCTTGGCACGAGTGCAACTCCGGAATCCATCCGCCTTCCGCAAATGATTTGGACAAAAGTTGAAAAGACATAACAGGAGCCCTATGCCAGATTATCGCGCTGCCAGGCATTCCGCGGCCGGGAGCCGCTGGGTGTACACTCGGTTCTGGCCGGTATGCCCAATACGGCCTTGGCCAATGTCATGCCTGTCGCGAACTTCCGCTTCTACGCAGAACTCAACGACTTCCTGCTGCCGGAGCGCCGTTTCACGGAATTCGCGTATGGCTTCCTGGACGTCGCCACCGTCAAGGACCGCATCGAGTCATTGGGCGTGCCTCACACGGAGGTCGATCTCATCCTGGTCAACGGACAATCGGTGGATTTCGCCTACCGGGTTCAGGATGGCGACCGGATCAGTGTTTACCCGGTCTTCGAGGCGTTCGACATCGCCGGACTGGCCCGGCTGCGGCCGGAACCGCTTCGTGATGCACGGTTCGTGCTGGATGTGCACCTCGGCCGCCTGGCCGCATACCTGCGGATGTTGGGATTTGACACTCTGTATCAGAACCGTTGCGCCGACCAGCGCCTGGCGGAGGTCTCGCGCCAGGAACATCGGATTCTGTTGACCCGCGACGTGGGTCTGCTCAAACGCGGCTCCGTGACGCACGGATATTACCTGCGGGCAACCCAACCGCGGCAGCAACTCGCGGAAGTGGTCAGGCGTTTTGATTTGGGGCGCCTGGCAAAGCCCTTCTCGCGGTGTCTGCGATGCAACACGCCGCTGGCGCGGGCAGACAAAGACCAGGTGCGTCATCAACTGCCTGCCCGGATTGCCCTGCTGCACGACGAGTTTCTGCGCTGCCCGGATTGCGGCCGCGCTTACTGGAAAGGCGGACACTTCCGCCGTATGCGGCAATGGATAGATGCCAGCATCCAGGCGTCGGTTGCGGCCCGTTAACGTAAGACGGCTATCGCGTTATGGTTATACTTGGCCGGAGCCAATTGCCATGCGTCCATCCTGTTTATTTCTGAGCCTTTCCGCAGTGGTCCTGTTTGAGGCCGCGAGCGGGCTTGCGGCGCAGCTACCATCCGCAACGACGGGCAAGATCGATGAGATCGCCGCCAGAGCGCTCGCCGATAGCGGCGCACCCAGCGTTACGATTGCGATTGTGCAGGGCGGCAAGGTTGCGTACGAGAAGGCGTACGGCAAGGCGCGGCTGGATCCCGCGACGGACGCCAAGACGGGGATGCGTTACTGCATCGGGTCGGTCAGCAAACAGCTCTTGGCGGGCGCCGTTCTGTTGCTGGTCCAGGATGGCAAGTTGTCACTTGACGAGCGCGTTTCGCGCTACCTTCCCAACCTGACGCGGGCGGGAGAGGTCACCCTCCGCCAACTGCTCTCGCACACGTCCGGATACCAGGACTATTATCCGCAGGACTACGTGGCGCCGTTCATGGAGAAGCCGGTGACGGCGGAGAGCATACTCGATCAGTGGGCCAGAAAGCCGCTGGACTTCGAGCCGGGCACGCGCTGGCAATACAGCAACACGAACTACGTGGTGGCAGGCCGGATTGTGGAGCGGGTCACCGGCGGCCCGTTCTTCGCCTTTCTGGCGAAACGCATCCTGCAGCCATTGGGGATGACCAGCGCTATCGACCTGGCCGAGCAGACGCTGGGGCCTTCGGACGCCGCGGGTTACACGCGGTTTGCGCTGGGGCCTCCGCGCCCGGCACCGGCGGAGGGCCGCGGCTGGCTGTATGCGGCTGGGGAACTGGCCATGACGGCGCATGATTTGGCTCTGTGGGACATCTCCCTGATGGAGCATAGGCTCCTGAAGCCCACGTCGCTCGAACTTATGACGACTCCAGTGCGCCTGCGTAATGGCACGCCCACCAACTATGCTCTGGGAGTGGTGGTATCGGATGCCAACGGGCATCCCAAGCTGGCTCATGGCGGCGCGGTATCCGGATTCGTGAGCTTGAACACGGTCTGGCCGGATCAAGGCACGGCCGTCGTGGTGCTCGCCAATGCGGACGGCTCCAGTGCGCCCGAATCCATCACGGGTCAGATCGCGCCGCTTCTGTTTACGGAGGCGGAAGATCCGCAGGCGGAGCCGGCGTTGCAACAAGCCAGGCAGATCTTCGACGGATTGGCAGAAGGCCAGATCGATCGGGGCCTGCTGACCCCCAATGCCGAGGCCTACTTCACCCGTCAGGTTTTAGAGGACGCCTCGGCCAGCCTGAAGGCGCTGGGACCGCCGGAAACCTTGAAGCAGACCTCCGTGGAGCTACGCGGCGGCATGACCTACCGCCATTTCGAGATCAAGTTCAAGGACAAATCACTGCGCCTGAGCACGCTCACAGTGCCAGGCGGGAAGTTGGAGCAGTACCTGATTCAGTAGTCAGCGTCGATTTCTGTTGGGGGGGTTCGTCGGCCATCCAACGGTCAGGCAACTGGTGCACCGCTATGTATGAATAATTCAGGTACTTACTCGAATAATCATTCGTATTGATTACTCGCGGGTGGGATGTAATGCTGAGGCTGAAGGGTCAGTCTCTATGATTGCGGAACATCTTGACGTGGCCGGGGAGATTTCTCCGGCGGAACTTAGAAGCATGCCGCTGCCACGCGGAGTGTTGGTCTGTCCCCCGGATTCCTTCGACGTGGTGGACGTTAAGAACCCGTTCATGGTGGGACAGCGGGGAAAAGTGAATACCCGGTTGGCCAGGGAGCAGTGGCTGGAGGTGACGCGCGCGTTCGGACGCTGCGGCATCGACGTTCGGGAACTGCCGGCGGTGACGGGCTGCGAAGACATGGTGTTCTGCGCCAACCCGGCCTTCTCCGGATTGGACAGCATGGGCCGCCGGGTGTGCGCCCTGAGCCGCATGCTCTACCCCTCGCGCCAGCCCGAGGTTGCGGCGCACGCTAAATGGTATCGGGAGAATGGCTATCGCGTAGTGGAACTGCCCCGCGACGGCCTGTTCGAGGGTAGCGGCGACGCGCTATGGCATCCCGGACGGCGCCTGATCTGGGGCGGCTGGGGCCACCGCACGGCCAAAGGTGTCTACGACATTATCTCCGGGGTTTTCGACACCCCGGTGTTGCCCCTGGAGTTGAAAACGGAGTTGTTCTATCACCTGGACACGTGTTTTTGCCCGCTGGACGAGGAGACTGTTCTGGTGTACCCGCCGGCGCTCACGGGCGATGGCATGGAGATGGTGCGGCGCGTGTTTCCGCACGTTATCGAAGCGGACCGCCACGAAGCGGAAGAATTGATGGCGTGCAACGCAGCGGCTTTCCCCGGCAAGAATGTGGTGATCCAACGTGGATCCGTCAAAGTCAACCGGAGACTGCGGGAACTCGGATTCCAGGTCATCGAGGTTGACACCTCGGAGTTCATGAAATCCGGCGGAAGCGTCTTCTGCATGAAGATGTACTTATTCTGAGCCGGGACTGACTAACTATCCATTTGGGAGAATAATATGGCGTCACAGAAAGTCGTTATTATGGGGGCCGCCGGACGCGACTTTCATAACTTCAATACTTACTATCGCGACGACCCCACGCATGAAGTAGTCGCCTTCACGGCGACGCAGATTCCCAACATCGACGGCCGCGCGTACCCCGCGGTGCTGGCCGGAAGCTTGTATCCGGACGGGATTCCCATCTACCCGGAAGCCGAACTGGCGCACCTGATCGACCGGCACCATGTGGATGAAGTGGTGTTCTCGTATAGCGATGTGCCGCACGTGGAGTTGATGCACAAAGCGTCCGCGGTGCTGGCGGCGGGCGCGGATTTCCGTCTGCTGGGACCCAACCACACCCAGGTTCGTTCCGTAAAGCCTCTGATATCGATCAACGCGGTGCGGACCGGTGCGGGCAAGAGCCCTACCAGCCGGCGGGCGACCGATGCCTTGCAGAAGCTGGGATACAAGGTGGTGGCCATCCGGCACCCCATGCCGTACGGCGACCTCGCCGCGCAGGCGGTTCAGCGATTCGCCAGCGTGGCGGACCTGGAGCGCCATCACTGCACCATCGAAGAGTGTGAGGAGTACGAACCGCATGTGACGCGCGGGGTGGTCATTTACGCCGGAGTGGACTACGAACGCATTCTGCGCGAGGCGGAGAAAGAGGCCGACATCATTTTGTGGGACGGCGGCAACAACGATTTCTCTTTTTACCGCTCCGACCTGGTGATCGTGGTGGCCGATCCGCACCGGCCGGGCCACGAGCTTCTCTATCATCCGGGCGAGACCAATTTCCGGTCGGCGGACGTGATTGTGATCAACAAGGTGGACACGGCCGCGCCGGAGGCGGTGCAGCAGATTCGAAACCACGCCTACGAGGTCAACCCGAAGGCGGTAGTCATCGAAGCCGCGGCGCCCATCCTGGTGGAAGACAGCGGCGCCATTCGTGGCAGGCGCGTCCTGGTCGTGGAAGACGGGCCCACACTGACGCACGGCGAGATGGCATACGGCGCTGGTTACGTGGCCGCCAGGCGGTATGGCGGGGAGATTGTGGACCCGCGGCCCTATGCGGTGGGAAGCATCGCCAAAACCTATGAAAAGTACCGCACTACCGGGCCGGTGCTGCCGGCCATGGGATATGGCGACCGCCAGGTGCGGGAATTGGAAGAGACCATCGCGCAAACGCCGTGCGACCTGGTGCTGATCGCCACGCCTATCGACCTGCGGCGCGTGGTGCGCATCGCCCAACCGAGCCAGCGCGTGCGGTACGAGATGCAGGAGATCGGCACGCCCACGCTGTGGGAGATCTTCCGCGAGAAGTTCGGGATAGCGCGCGCGAAGGCCCACCAACGAGAAGCGGAAGCAGTGCTCGCGTAGCCCCGCGGAGCCGCCGGCGGGATGCATCTTGGTAAACGGCGCTGGAAGGTACGGATGCAGGCGCCGAGTGTTCCCTCCTCGGGTGTCGCCCGTTAGCGGCTGAAATCGGTAGCTTGCCGCGGCTAACGGCGTTAATATGAAACCGATCCGCTATGAGATCGACATCGTTATGCATTGGCCTTGTCTGCGCTGCGCTCTGCTGGGCGCAGCCGGCGAACCAGAGCGGGATCGCTCACGTCGCCTTCCGCGTCGCCTCACTCGAAGCCTCGCGCGCCTTCTACAACAGGCTGGGGTTCGAGCAGTTCTTTGAGATGAAGCAGGGGGAGCGGACCACCGAAGCCTTCCTCAAGGTCAACGACCATCAGTTCATCGAACTGTACCCGCGAACCGAACCGTCGCAGCCCCTCGGGCTGATGCACGTCTGCTACGAATCGAGCGACCTCGAGGCACTGCACGCGGAGTACGTCAAGCGCGGGCTCACGGTTTCGGAAGTGCGCAAGGCCGGAGCCGGCAACCTGCTGATGACCATGAAAGATCCCGAAGGCCAGACCATCGAGTACACGCAATACTTGCCCGGGTCGCGGCACTTCGAGGACCGCGGCAAGCACCTGGGCGCCCAACGCGTGGCGCAACTGATGGTGGGCGCCACATCGCCGGCGCGCGATGCCGCAGCCATCCGGACCTTCTACGTGGACAAGCTGGGCTTCACCGAAATCGGCCACGGCATTCCCGCGCGCCTGCGCATGCCCGGCGATTCCGGACAGGAAGTGGATATCGCGGCCGCCGGCCCGGAGGTTGAATCGGGCATCCGGTTCGGCGTCGCCGACGTCAAACACACCGCCGAGATCCTGACCAGCCTGAGCTTGGCCGCCAAGGCCACCCCCGCAGATAATCCTACGTTGCTGACCGTAGCCGATCCCGACGGCGCGTTAATTTCGTTCGTCAAAGCCGTTCTGCCGGATGCCGCCGCACGGCGCTGATTGCGGAGCCGGCAGGATTCTGAATGGGATTCCTGTCCGGAGTACTTGCCTAACCCTTGACGAGAGGCATGGCAAACGGAAACAAACGGAAACAGCCACTCGCTGACTCGCGGAATGCGTTAACCTGGATGGTCACGAAAGGCTGACATGCAAACAAGACTCACTCCCGAAGTCATCGCCGCCGCCATCCTTGGATTTGAGGAACAGAAGCGACACATCGATTCACAGATCAGAGAACTCCGGGCGATGTTGCCCGGTCGCAGCACGGAGGGCGCCTCCACGTCGGAAGCTCCCAAGCGCAAACGGCGAAAGATGAGCGCCGCCGCTCGTGCCCGCATCGCTGAAGCACAACGCAAAAGATGGGCTGCGTCCAGACAGACGTCTCAACCCTCAACCCGGGAAGCGGTTCCCAAGCCCAAACGGAGGCTCTCGGCGGCCGGCAGGAGGGCGATCATTGCAGCCACGAAGAAACGATGGGCTCTGAAAAGGGCTGAAGCGGCGAAGACCGCGGCAGGGAAGCCGGCGAAGAAGAAGACGGCAAAGGCCCCCGAACCGGCAAAGGTCGTGTAGGAACACACCTCCGGCCCGTGGTCACAACAGAGAAGATCAGGCTGTTTTTGGGCAGGCCGAAGGGAATACGCGCGCCGTCCAGGAGCTGCTCGGCCACGCCGAGCCGCGCGTGACGGCGCGTTATGCCCACCGTGGTGGAGACACAGCGGCGGCACTCCGGCCTCTCGAATGCGTACGTGGCCCCAAAGCGCAGATCTCGGCGAGCGGGTAGAGGTCTTCTATCGCTCGATCTTAAAGCCGATTTTCACGGTGACTTGGAATTCCTGCACCTTGTCTTCCGCGATGCTGCCGCGCTGTTCGACGACCTCGAACCAAAGCATGTGACGGACGGTATGTGCCGCCTCGGCGACCGCAGCTCTTACGGCTTCGGCAAAACTGACGGGCGAGGTGCCGACGACCTCGGTGACCTTGTATGTTCCAGGCATGGTGCGCTCCTTGAATCCATTGTCGGTCATCTCATGCGGTAGCAGTGCCACCACCCTTCGGCGGGAGAAGCACCAAACGTCTGCCTTCAACAGCCTGGCCGTGGACCCGCACAACCGCATCCTGGTGGAGACTGCCGCACCCGAGTCCAGCGCGATCGTCTATCATCTCGACTTCAACCTCAACGTCGTGGAATTCCACATCTCCGACAACTGCGCCGCGGTGCATGAGCGATACTA
Organism: Bryobacteraceae bacterium; assembly: GCA_050014595.1. GTDB lineage: Bacteria > Acidobacteriota > Terriglobia > Bryobacterales > Bryobacteraceae > PALSA-129. The sequence continues at coordinate 1,655 of JBEKDA010000022.1, read as the reverse complement.
TCGGCAGCACTTGCTGGACCATCCCTTGAGCGCCGCCGAGACCGCCCTTCTGGGAAAAGTGGCGGCTTTCAATGCCGCGCCCGATGGCAACAGCCCTGAGTTGTCGTGGTTCTGACCCTTCTAAGCCGGACAAGTCGTCAAAGTCGCACTTTTGTCGCATTATGTCGCACCCCCCGGCGGTCTAGGCCGGGTCACAATGGACTCCTCATACCAGGACCTGCGCGTGAAATATTGCCGCATGTGGTCTTGCCTTCGCTCAGGCAGGCGGCCAAAACGGAAATCCTGGGTATGAGCTGCGGCTTGGCTCGGCCTAGACGTACCAGAGGCTTGCTGGCGAATCTGGACAACCGAAGCAATGGGGCGATCAAGGTTTGGTGAGATCCCCATGGAATCAGTATTTGATTTACGTTCTTATCGTGAAAACCCGAAGATGCTTCACACGATTGGATGAGGAGTTGGCAATGAATTCGCGCGGTTTGACGAAGAGGATCATGCGGACCCTGTTCACGTGCCTGTTGGCACTAATCCTGGTTCCGGCGTTTGCCGGAGGCCAGAATAACAAGTCTAAGCCGGCGCCAAAGCCGGCAACCAACAACAACCGTCAGAGTGCTGCACCTGCTCGTGCGCCTGCTCGACCGGCTCAGCAAGCACCGGTAAGGGCCGCACAGCCTCAACCGAGCACTGCGCAACCTCATAGCAATACTGCCACTCCCAGAAATGGCGGGCTTGGCAATCGGCCCCCCAGCACCGTCACCGCGGGTAGCGGCGGGACCACCGGTACGAAGCCCACCAGCACCGTCACTGCGGGTGGCGGCGGGACCACCGGTACGAAGCCCACCAGCACCGTCACCGCGGGCGGCGGCGGGACCACCGGCACGAAGCCCACCAGCACCGTCACCGCGGGCGGCGGCGCGATCACCGGCGCGAAGCCCACCAGCACCGTCACTGCGGGTAGCGGCGGGACCACCGGCACCAAGCCCACCACCGGCACGGCGACGAGCGGCGCGATCACCGGCACCAAGCCCACCAGCACCGTCACTGCGGGTAGCGGTGGGACCACCGGCACCAAGCCCACCACCGGCACGGCGACTAGCGGCGCGATCACCGGCACCAAGCCCACCACCGGCACGGCGACCAGCGGCACGATCACCGGCACCAAGCCCACCAGCACCACCGGCACGGCGACCAGCGGCGGGATCACCGGGAGCAAGCCCACCACCGGCACGGCGACTAGCGGCGGGATCACCGGCACCAAGGCCACCACCGGCACGGCGACCAGCGGCGCGATCACCGGCACCAAGCCCACCAGCACCACCGGCACGGCGACCAGCGGCACGATCACCGGCACCAAGCCCACCACCGGCACGGCGACCAGCGGCGGGATCACCGGCACCAAGCCCACCAGCACCACCGGCACGGCGACTAGCGGCGGGATCACCGGCACCAAGCCCACCACCGGCACGGCGACCAGCGGCGGGATCACCGGCACCAAGCCCACCACCGGCACGGCGACGAGCGGCGGGATCACCGGCACCAAGCCCACCACCGGCACGGCGACTAGCGGCGGGATCACCGGCGCCAAGCCCACCACCGGCACGGCGACTAGCGGCGGGATCACCGGCGCCAAGCCCACCACCGGCACGGCGACTAGCGGC
>JBEKDA010000021.1:0-137568 GCA_050014595.1 Bryobacteraceae bacterium | reverse complement strand
AACGGCGCGTTTGCCGATATGCTGACCGGTCAGATGCCGCTCATTCTCTTCAAACTGAAGCGAGTCCTCTATTGGGGCGACGCGGACCAGCGCATGGACTTCACGACGATGGACGACACGGCGGCATTCACGGCGAGCGCGGCTCTGGATCCGTCCACCCCTCGCTTTCTACGAATTGCCGGCGATCAACTCAGCGCCCGGGAACTGACGGCGGTGGTAAGCGAGGTGACCGGAAAGGAGTTCCGCCTGTTCCACCCCGGAGGTCTGGGAATGCTCGGCACGCTGATCAAGGTCGCGCGCGCGGTCGCTCCCGGAGAGAAGGAACTGTACCCGGCATGGCAGGGCATGCAGTACATGCGTAACATGTTCGACGGCCGGGCAAAGCTAGAGCCGCTCGACAACGATCGCTATCCCGGTATTCGTTGGACGACTGCGCGGGATGTGCTCTCAGCGCGTCAAGTCAGCTAGCCTGCGCGCGCCGTAACGCCGGCTTCGCGTAGGTGTGCCGCTGGCCTGAATCTCTCCGGGAACGGCGTTGGGGGAAACTTGCCCGAACGATTGAGAGCGGAGCCGCTGGCGCCCGGCGGCACGGCTGGCTAAAAAGCCGGCGGCGGCCTGAAGGGGCTGGCCCATAGAGCGGCGGAGCCGCAACCGATGGTGAGATAACGCCAGGCGTCGACACGAGTGTCGACGCGGCACGCACGAGTGCGTGCGCCACGGGAGCAACGAAATCTTCGCAGCGATCGAAGAGAATGAGCAAGTGCACTACAGCGGAGCCAAAGCCGAAACAAAATGGGCGTTTCGAAACCCGGGCGGTCTGCTATCTTTGAATGTAGCCTCACGGTATGCCCTTTCACATTCAGCCGCTGCGGGAATTTCTGGTGCGTCCGGCGTTGCCCGAATCGCTTTCCCGCATGGAGGAGCTGGCCCATAACCTTCTTTGGAGCTGGTCGCCACTGGTCCGCTCCGTGTTTCGCCGGCTGGACCCGGTTCTGTGGAAGGACTGCGGATACAACCCCGTCCTCATGCTGGGCCGCGTCTCGCAAAGCATTCTCGAAAAGGCCGGCGCCGATCAGCGCTACCTGGCCGTGTATCGCAGCGCCTGCGAGGTCTTCGACGCCCGCACCCGCAGCAAGTCCGCTCCCCCGGCCGACGGCAAGTTGATCGCTTATTTCTCCGCCGAATACGGCCTCACCGAATGTCTGCCGGTCTATTCCGGCGGCCTCGGCATCCTCTCCGGCGACCACCTGAAATCCTCCAGCGATCAGGACTACCCCCTCATCGGCTTGGGCCTGCTCTATCAAAAAGGTTATTTCCGCCAGCTCCTCAATCCCGATGGCTGGCAGCAGGAACGCTACCCGGTCAACGATTTCTATACCCTGCCGGTCAGTCCCGTCAAGGATTCGGGCGGAGGGGACCTCAAAGTGAAAGTGAAGTTCCCCACCGGCGAGATCTCCATCCTGGTCTGGCAGCTCCACGTGGGCCGCATCCAGCTCTACCTGCTCGATACCAACATTCCGGAAAACCTCCTGCCGCAGGACCGCGACATCACCGATTCCCTCTACGGCGGCGATAACGATACGCGCATCCGCCAGGAAATCGTCCTGGGCATCGGTGGCATGCGGGCCCTGGATGCCATGGGCCTCAAGCCCACGGTCTTTCACATGAACGAAGGCCACTCGGCTTTTCTCGCGCTCGAGCAGATCCGCCTCTACATGCGCGATGAAAAGCTGGCCTTTGACGAAGCTCTGGAGGCCGCCCGCGCCAGCAACGTCTTCACCACCCACACCCCCGTGCCCGCCGGCATCGACCTGTTCGACGCCGGCGTCATGTACCACTACTTCTCCGAATACTGCCGGGAAGTGGCGGTCGATTTCCAGCAGTTGATGGCCATCGGCCGCCGCAATCCCGTCAACCGCGACGAGCCCTTCTCCATGGCCGTGCTGGCCCTCAATACTTCGGCCTACCGCAACGCCGTCAGCCGCCTGCACCGCGCCGTCTCGCAGGAAATGTTCCAGGACCTCTGGCCCCAACTGCCCCAGTGGGAGGTCCCCATCACTTCGATCACCAACGGCGTGCACCTTCCCAGTTGGCTCAACGCCGAACTGGCCGTGCTCTACGACCAATACCTGGAGCCCGACTGGCGCGACCGCTTCAACGACCCCTCCCTCTGGGAGCACGTCAAGGAGATTCCCGACGAAGAGTTGCTGGAAGCCCACCGCCGCCGCAAACGCCGCCTGGTGAACTTCGTTCGCGAACGCCAGCACTCCGCCGCTCTGCGCCGCCAGGCCTCCGCCGGCGAAATCCGCCGCAGCGGCGAAGTCCTCGACCCCAACGCTTTCACCATCGGCTTCGCGCGCCGTTTCGCCACCTATAAACGCGCCACCCTGCTCTTCCACGACGTCGAGCGTCTCAAGCGCATCTTATTGAATAAGGATATGCCCGTCCAGGTGGTCATCGCGGGCAAGGCCCATCCCAAGGACCAGCCCGCCAAAGGCTACATCCGCGACGTGGTCCAACTCTCGCGCGACCCCGACCTGTGGAAACACGTGGTGTTCGTCGAAGACTACGACATGAAGGTCGGCCGCGAAATGGTGCAGAGCGTCGATCTCTGGCTGAACAATCCCCGCCGCGGCGAAGAGGCCTGCGGCACCAGCGGCATGAAGGCCGCTCTCAATGGCGTGCTCAACCTCAGCATCCTGGACGGCTGGTTCGACGAAGCCTATGAGATCTCGGGCGGCTGGGCCATTGGCGAGCGCGAACCCTATTCGCCCGATCAGGACGCCCTTCACGCCAGCGCCATTTATTACCTGCTCGAAAACGAAATCGTGCCGATGTTCTATGAACGCCGCGAAACCACGCCGCGCGAATGGATGCGCCGCATGAAGCAGTCGCTCATCCATGTCACCCCGGCCTTCGATTGCCGCCGCATGGTGCGCGAGTACATGTCGGAACTATACGACCCGGCCCACCAGCAGCACATCCACTTGCGCGAAGGCCACTATCAGCGCGTGCGGGCAAAAGCCCGCTGGGCTGCGCGCATCCGCGAGGTCTGGGACCGTGTCCGTTTCGTGGAAGCCGGCAACCAGTTCCCCGCCGTCGGTCTGACCAGCGGCTCGGCCGTGCCGGTGCGCGCCGCCATCGATCTGGCTGGCCTCAACCCGGACGATATACGCGTCGAAATGGTCCTGGGCCGCGTCGATTCCAGCGGCTTTCTCGAAGATGCCGAGGTGGTCGTTCTGCCTCCCGTCGAGCAGCGCGACGGCGTCGCGCTCTTCGGCCGCGATATCGTCCCCGAGCGCACCGGCCGGCTCGGTTACGCTTTGCGCGTCAGCCCCAACCATTTTGACGATCCCTTGACCCGCCCCTCCGGCGGCCTGTTGAAGTGGAGTTCGCCCGCATCGGCATGAAAAGTCCCCAGGGGCCAAAAGATGGTGCGTGCAAACGGACTCGATCCGTGGTACATATTGGTTTGACGCTTTGGCGGGTTCCAAGCCACGTAGGCGCCATGCGCTCGGGGAATCCCGCGGTCCCCCTCTGGTTATCCCACGCGAACGGCCGGTGTTCTGAAAATCCGCCGGGCTGGCGTGGAAGCCGTATATGAGCTGGATGCACCCCGGCTCTCGAAGTTCGTAATCGGGTTTTCACTAAGTCGTCTTCTGCCTGCAATTTACGGAGCAACCTTCCCCATGGACAGCGATCGCAAGTATAGACAAAATGGGTACATGGACTCGGACCGCGACGCCCGGGGTCCCCGGTCCGATGGTCCCAGGCCCCAAGGCCCCCGCCCCCCCATCGATATCACCGGTCCCCGCCTGCCGCGCCTGGTACAACATGTGGCCGCCTCCCGTTGTTACAACTGCGCCACCGCCCTTCCTCCCGATGTGAGTTTTTCCGGCACCTGCCCCAAGTGCAACGCCGACCTGCATTGCTGCAAGCAGTGCTCGCACTTCGAACCCTCTACCCGCTTCCAGTGCCTGAAGCCCATCCCCGTCCGCATCGTCCTCAAGGACAAGGCCAACGACTGCGCCATGTTCTCCGCGCGCGTCACCGTCGCCCGCGAAGGCACTGCCAACGCGCCCCCGGCCCCCACCATCAATTCAGGCCCGCCCGCTCCGCGCAACGCCGACGACGCCCGCAACGCCTTCGACAAACTTTTCAAAAAGACCTAAGCAAGGGCTTCGCCCTTGAAATCCCTCCGGGATTTGGAAGCCAGGAGTCAGAAGTCAGGAGTCAGAAGTGCCACGGCGGCGGGGTCTTTACATGTCGAATATGGCACAATCTCCGATATCCCCTCCCAAAGTCAGCGTTGTCATGCTGACCTACAACCGGCCGCAGAAAATCGGCCGCGCCATCACCAGCGTCTGCGCCCAGACCTTCGACGATTGGGAACTCATCATCGTTGAGAACGGCAACAATCCCGAAACGCACCGCCTCCTCGCCGAGTGGCTCGCCAAGGAGCCCCGCATCCGCCACTTCCACCGCGAGGCCGTCGGCTCCATCGCCTTAGAATCCAACTTCGGCATCGAACAGGCCCGCGGCGAATACATCGCCATCCTCGACGACGACGATTATTGGGGCCTCGCCGACAAACTGGCGCGCCAGGTCGAATTCCTCGACCGCCATCCCGACTACGCCGGTTGCGGCGGCGGCTATATCATGATCGATCAGGACGATCGCGTCCAGGGAAAATTCTTCAAGCCCGAGACCGATGCCGCCATCCGCGCCTGGGCGCTCCTTGCCAATCCCATGGCCAACTCCACCGCCATGTTCCGCCGTATCGTGAACGGCCAGCTCTCTCTTTACGACCCGGCCCTGCGCCAGTTCGCCGACTGGGACTTCTGGCTCACCATGGGTGCTCGCGGCAAGCTCTACAACTTCATCGCCTACCTGCAGTACTACACTCTGTGGGAAAGCGGCAGCTCCTTTATGTATCAGAAGGCCAACGCCCGCGCTTCCCTCCGCATCCTCCGCAAGCATCGCCGCGAGTACCGCTGTTATTGGCTCGGCCTGGCGCTCGCGTATCTCTATTTTCTATACGCCTGCCTGCCCGCCTTCATCCGGCGTTTCTCCTATCGCACCCTCTCGGCGGCCAAGAAGACCCTCGCCAGCGTCCGGGGCTCGACCCACCAACCGTAGCGCATGTTTGCCATCATTTCGGGGATGGCCGCGCCCGCTGCCCCGTCAGCCTCGCCTCCCAAAGCGTTATGATGGATTCCACATGCTCAGGAGACCAGCCCCCGTCTGCCATCACTGGTATCTCGCCAAACGCCTCTGCCTCGAACTGGCGCTTGCCACGCTCTCCGCGCTCGCTGCGCCGGCCCAGCCGTCCGGCTGCAACGCCCCCGCCGCTTCGCCATCGGTCACCATCGCGCTTCCCTCGCGGCCCTTTGCGGTCAGGCCATCGGCCGACGGCTGCCGGGTGTTCGTCTCACTGATGGGCGACAACTCCGGCAAGGACCCCGGCATTGCGCTCCTGCAGCGCGGCAGCGGACGCACCGAGCTCCTCCGCGTCGTCCCGCTGAAATCGCCGCCCACCGGCTTGGCCTTGACGCACGACGGCAAGCTGCTCATTGCCACCGCCGCCGGCGGCCCGGTTTTTCTCGACGTCGACCGCATGGCCTCGGGCGCCTCCAACCCCGTCCTGGGATCGTTCAGTGACGGCCCGAATTCCCAGAGCATTTACGCCAACGTCTCGCCCGGCGACAAGCTGCTGTTCGTCAGCGAAGAGCGCGCCCGCTCCATCACCGTCATCGACCTCGAGCGTGCCCGCTCGAACGGCTACAAAGCCGGCGCCATCATCGGAAAGATTCCGGTCGCCAACGCTCCCATCGCGCTCAGCTTCTCTCCCGACGGCAAATGGCTCTATACCACCAGCCAGGTGGCCCTGCCGGATTGGCGCTGGCCCAAGGCCTGCAAACCGGAAGGCCGCGATCCCGCCACGGCCGAGATCACCAACCCGGAGGGCGCCGTCATTGTAGTGGATGTCGCCCGCGCCTCGGCCGACCCCGCGCAAGCCGTCGTGGCGCGTGTCCCGGCCGGCTGCAGCCCGGTGCGCATGGCCATCACCCCGGACGGCGGCCGCATCTACGTCACCGCGCGCAACAGCAATGCCGTGCTGGCTTTCGATACCGCCAAACTGCTGTCCGACGCCGGCCACGCGCGCGTCGCCGAAGCGCCCGTAGGCACTGCTCCTGTGCCCATCGCGGTAGTGGATGCCGGCCGAAAAGTGGTCGCCGGCAACTCCAACCGGTTCGCCGGTTCCACCGCCCCGCAAAGTCTGGTGGTTCTGGATGCCGCGAAGATGGAAGCGGGAACGGACGCTACGCTGGGCGCCATCGCCGCCGGAGCCTTCCCGCGCGAAATGGCTCTTTCCGCCGACGGCCACACGCTCTTCCTCACCAACTTCGGCTCCAATTCCCTCCAGGTGATCGACATCGACCGCCTGCCCCTCGTGCCCAACCGCCAGCAATAGCAAGACAGCTCGGCAGGCCGGCTAGCCGGATCGCATGATGAGCGTCTCAATAGTTGCCCGGCTGACCTCGATGCGCCTGGTCGCATGGCGGCTCAGGTACCAGCAGGGTGTATACCCCAGTTGCGGGAACAGCGACCGCACGCAGGTCTGGGTCTCCGTATCGCCCAGCGAGTATTCGAACCGCCCGTTCTTCATGCGCACCGCCCAGAGCGTTCGCACCTGCACACTCCCCAGGGTCTGCCGGTTGCCGGGAATGCGGTACCGCGCCGAGAGGTAGTCGCCGATATACAATCCGGCCAACGCCAGCAAGGTGATTTCGACCACACGCAGAATCATTCTCACACGGCCATTCTATTACGCCATCCCCGCGTCGAGAGCGATGGCCTTCTTTCCACCCCGATCTCACGCCACAAGTGTCTTCGGCTTTCGGTGGGGCAGGCGGCGCCGCCTGCCATGCTGAATTCCTCGACTTCCCCGACTCCTGACTCGCTGGTCTTCCGCCTCTCCACTTCTGACAGTCGTGCCAATATTTGGGCACTTCTCCGGCCTACTGTCCGTCCCCGCCCCAATGGAATCAACCCAGTGTTTGGCCCGGAACATGCAATCCTGGAGGTGAGAACGGATCATGCTCAAGACTCGGATGAATGGCTTCGCTCTGATCGTTTTGGCGCTGGCGCCGGCCGCGCTGGCGCAGGAGTCCGCGCCCCTCAAGCTCAGCCTCAAGGACGCCGTCGCCCTGGCGCTGCGGCAGAATCCGCAAGTGATTCTGGCCAACCTGGATATTTCCCAAAGCCGGGAGGATACCCGCATCGCCCACTCCGCCATGCTGCCCCAGGTGAACGGGACCGTCGGCGAAAGCGCCCACCGCTTCAACATCCAGACCGCCTTCGGCCAGGGCTTCCCCGGCCTGCCGGAGCACGCCGGCCCCTTCTGGGTCTTTCAGGCCGGCCTCGGCTTCAGCGCGCCGGTCTTTGACCTCACGTTGTGGAACCGCTACCGCTCATCCAAGATGGCACAGGAATCCCGCCGCTCCCAAGAACTCACCGTACGCGAGGAAAGCGTCCTGCTGGTGGTCTCTCAATACCTCGGCAGCCAGCGCGCCGCGGCGGAAGTGGATGCCGCCCAATCGCGCGTCGATCTGGCGCAGGCCCTCTACGATCAGGCCGCCGACCTGCAGAAGAACGGCGCCGGCACCGGCATCGATACCCTCCGCGCCAATGTCCAATTGCAGAACGAAAAGCAGCGCGTAATCGTCGCGCGCACTTCGCTCGATACCTCGCTCTTCGGTCTCGCCCGTCTGCTGAACATCGATCCCCAACGCAAAATCGAGCTGGCCGATCAGGTCAATTTCTTCGACACCCCGCAAGTCTCCATCGACCAAACCCTCGAGCGCGCCTACGCCGCGCGGCCCGAACTGCGCCAGGTGCTCAACGAAGAGCAGCGCGCCGGGCTCGAAGCCAAGACCGTCTCCCAAGAGCGCCTGCCCAAAGTCTCTTTGAGCGGCTTCTGGCTCGAACAGGGCCTGACCCCCGCCAGCGTGATCCCCGTCTATACCTACGAGGCCGACGTGAATTTCCCGCTCTTTACCGGCGGCCGCATCCAGGCCGCCCGCGACAAGGCCGATCTCGCCATCCGCCAGCTCAAACAGGAGGAGCAGGAACTCCGCAACCGCATCGCGCTCGAAGTGAAGACCGCCGCCGCGCAACTCGAATCGGCGCGCAGCCAGGTGGACGTTGCCAACCTCGGAGTCTCGCTCGCCAAACAGGAAGTCGAACAGGCGCGCGACCGTTTCCAGGCCGGCGTCGCCAACAATATTGAAGTCGTCACCGCGCAGGACGAACTGGCCCGCGCCAACGATAACCAGATCGCCGCGCTGTACCGCTACAACCAGTCGCGCGCCGATCTCGCCCACGCCGTCGGTCAGATGGAGGCGCTCTACGCCCGCTGACACGGCCATCCGGGAGAAGCCGCCGGCCGCAGCCTCACCCATGATCGATTGGCACCGCGGGGTCAACCCCTGGATCATCGCCCTGACCGTCATGCTGGCTACCTTCATGGAGGTGCTCGATACCAGCGTGGCCAACGTGGCGCTGCCGCATATCGCCGGCAACCTCTCGGCCAGCCTGGACGAATCCACCTGGGTGCTCACCTCCTATCTGGTGGCCAACGCCATCATCCTGCCCATGGGTGGCTGGTTCTCCATGCTGTTCGGCCGCAAGCGCTTTTACATGATCTGCGTGGCGCTCTTCACCACCAGTTCGTTTTTGTGCGGCCTGGCCCCCTCGCTCGGCGCGCTGATTTTCTTCCGCGTGCTGCAAGGCTTGGGCGGCGGCGCCTTGCAGCCGGTCTCGCAGGCCATCCTGGTGGAAAGCTTCCCGCGCGAAAAACAAGGCATGGCCATGGCCATCTTCGGCATGGGCGTGGTGGTCGCCCCGGTGATCGGCCCCACCTTGGGCGGCTGGCTCACCGACAACTATAGCTGGCGCTGGATCTTCTATATCAATATCCCCATCGGCGTCCTGGCCCTGGCCCTTACCTCCTTCCTGATTTTCGATCCGCCCTACCTCGTGCGCCGCGGCTTCAAAGACGGCCTCAAGATCGACTACGCGGGCTTCGGCTTGCTGGCGCTCGGCCTGGGCGCGCTCGAAGTGGTGCTCGACGAAGGCCAGAAGGAAGATTGGTTCGGCTCGCACTTCATCGTCACCTTCGCCGTCATCATGGCGGTCTGCCTGGTGGCGGTGGTCTTCTGGGAGTTGCGCCAGAAGACCCCCATCATCGATTTCCATATCCTCAAAGACCGCAACTACGCGCTCGCCACCCTGTCCATGCTGGTGCTGGGCTTCGTGCTCTATGCCAGCACCGCTCTGATGCCCATGCTGCTGCAATCGCTGCTTGGATACACCGCCATGCTCAGCGGCCTGGTGCTTTCCCCGGGCGGCATCGTGGTGGTAATCTGTCTGCCCATCGTGGGGACTTTGATGCGGCGCATCCAGGCCCGCTGGCTGGTCATTTTCGGCGTGCTGGTCTCTTCCGCCGGCCTGTTCCAGATGGCGAAATTCAGCCTCGGAATCGATTACCAGACGGCCGTCTATAGCCGCATGCTGCAGAGCCTGGGGATGGCCTTCTTGTTCGTGCCCATCAGCGCGGCGGCCTTCGCCTACATCCCCAAGGAGCGCACCGGCTACGCCACCGGCCTGTTCAACCTGGCGCGCAACATCGGCGGCAGCTCGGGCATCGCCACCGCTACTACCCTGCTGGCCCGGCGCGCGCAGTATCACCAGTCGGTGCTGGTTTCGCACCTGACGCCCTACGACGCGAACTACCGCGACGCCGTGGCGTCGGCCGCCGCCATGTTGCACGGGCGCGGGTCCTCGCTGCCGGACGCCGCCGCGCAGGCCCAAGGCTTGATCTATGGCAATATGCAGCGCCAGGCCGGTATGCTGGCGTTTTCGGACGCGTTCTGGGTGATGGGAGTGCTGTTCCTCCTGATCGTCCCCTTGATGTTCATGATGAAAAACTCGGGGCCCGTCAAGGGCCCGGTGGTGGTGGAATGACACAGACTATGGAATCGGAGAAACTAGGAGATAAGGTGGCTACCTCGCAAAACACCATTGAGACAACGCCGACCGTGCCGGCCGCGCCGGCGGGCGGTTCGCGCGTCCGCATCGTCGCGCTGGTCGTGCTGTTCGTGCTGCTCGTGGCCGGGGCCATTGCGGTTTATCTGCACTACCAGTACCGCGTCTCTTCGGACGACGCCAACGTCGACGGCCACATCACCGCCATCGCGCCCAAAATATCCGGCAACGTGGTGGAGGTAGCGGTGCTCGACAACCAGGCGGTGAAGACCGGGGATGTGCTGGTGCGCATCGATCCGCGCGATTACCAGGCGCGCGTCGACCAGGCCAAGGCCGCGCTGCTTGAGGCCGAAAGCAAGTTGCGCTCCGCCCGGGTCACCGTCCCCATGGTCGACGCAACCACCCTGTCCGTCAATACCGGCGCCACCGCGCAACTGGCCGACGCCCAAGCCGAAGTGGTGCGCGCCCGCGCCGCCTGGGAACAGTCCACCAGTTCCGACCTGGCCTTCGCCCAGGCCAACGTGACCACCCGCCAGGCCGGCAATGAGCGCGCCCAGGCCGATTTGGCGCGCATGCAACCGCTGGTCGATAAGGCCGAAATCTCGCGCCTGCAATTCGATGCCTACACCGCCGCGGCGCGCGTGGCGGCGAGCGAGTTGCAGGCCGCCCAGCAGAAGCTGGCCTCCGCGCAGCAGGACGCCACCATCCGCAAGGCCGCGCTCGACGCCGCCCAAACCAAAGTCAACCAGGCGCAGGCCCAGGTCGAAAACTCCCTCGCCAACCGCCAACAGGTGGACGTCCGCCAGGCCGATGCCGGCACCGCCGCCGCTTCGGTGGAATCTTACCGCGCCTCGCTCGAAGCCGCCGAATTGACGCTTAGCTACACCACCATTCGTTCGCCCATCGATGGCGTGGTGACGCGCAAGAGCGTCGAGGTGGGACAAATCGTGCAGCCCGGCCAGGGCCTCATGACCGTGATCCCGCTCCAGGACACCTGGGTCACCGCCAACTTCAAGGAGACCCAACTGGCCGGCGTGCGGCCCGGCCAGAAGGCCGAAATCCACGTCGACATGTACGGCCAGAGCGTCACCGGCCACGTCGATTCCATCGCCGGCGCCACCGGCTCGCGCCTCAGCCTGCTGCCGCCCGAAAACGCCACCGGCAATTTCGTGAAGGTGGTGCAACGCATCCCGGTAAAGATCCTGGTGGACCAAACCAACGGCCTGATCCTGCGGCCGGGCATGAACGTGGACGTCACCATCTTTACGAAGTGATTCGTCTGGCCTCACACGCGCTGCTCGCCGCCGCGTTGTTCGCGGCCCCATGGTTCGGGAAAGACGACCAGCGCCGCGCGCTCCTCAGACAGGCCGAGGACTCTTTCGACCGCGTGGCAAAGGCCGCCTCCGCGCAACTCTCCGACGCCTCCGCCTGCGTGCAGTCGCAGGCCGCCATGATGCCGGTGGCCCTGCCGGCCGAGCTGGAGCTGCTCCATTTCCACAAAGGTTTTTGCCAGCTCGCCATCGCCGCCATCACGCGCAATGCCGCCGGCTTCACCGACGCCGCCGCGGAGTTGGATCAAGGCAACGCCAAGATGCTGGCCTGGCTGGCGCGCCTGCAAGTGAATCCGGCCGCGCCGGTCCCACAGTGGAGCGATGAGAAGGCCGGTTTCCCGCGAACCGAGCGCCTCTGGCTCGGCTGGATCGCCTGGCGGAGCGGCGATCTCGATCAGGCCGCCCGCCGCTTCGCCGGCCAGGAGGAAACCGGATGGCCCGCCTGGGCGGCCGGCCTACAGGCTTTTCGCGAGGCCCGTTACCGCGAGGCCGCCGCCGATTATACCCAGGCCGTGGACGCCTGGACGCGCGCCCGGCGCGATCCAACGCCGGCCCTGATGGCGCGCCTCGCGCCGCCCGCCGATCTTCCCCAGGCGCTCACCGAACTGGGCGGCGCGCAACTTCTCTCGGGCGATCCGGCCGCGGCCGTCTCAACGCTCGATACCGCGCTCGAAGCCGGTCCCGATGCGCGCGCGTTTTACTACCGGGCGCGCGCCCGCGAATTGGCCGGCCAGACCGAAGCCTCGCTGGCCGATTACAACCTGGCCGGCCGCGCGGCCTTCGCCAGCGCCCAGGAATTATCGTCCGGCGAAGCCCACCTGTATCGCGGCATCCTGCTCTACCGCCGCAAGGACTTCATCCGCGCCGAAGACGAGTTTTCGAGCGCCCTCAACCTGGACATTCCGGAAGCCCTGCGGCCGGATGCCTCCGCCTGGCGTCATCTCTCCGCCGTGGCCGCCGGTTTCTGCGCCGCCTCGCGGGAACACCTGGAGCGATCGCTCGCCGCCGTCTCGCCCTTTTTCCCCAAAGACGAGGCCAAGACCCTGGCGGCCGGTTGTGTTACAGTGCAGGGTAAGATGGCATCCCGAAGCGTCAACAAAGTCATTCTGCTTGGCCATCTCGGCAAAGACGCCGAGACCAAGTTCACGCCGAGTGGCATCTCGGTCTCGAAGTTTTCCCTGGCGACCAATCGCCGCACCAAAGACCAGCAATCCGGCGAATGGAAAGACATCACGGACTGGCACAATATCGTCATCTGGCGTACGGAGAATGTCGCCACTTACCTGATCAAAGGTACGCGAATCTACGTGGAAGGCCGGCTCGAAACTCGCAGCTATGACGACAAGGAAGGGCAGAAGAAGTATTTCACCGAAGTGATCTGCGAGGCTCAAAACCTGGTCTTGCTGGGTAGCGGCGGTGGTCGCGGCGACGCTCCCTCGGAGAGCTCCGGCGATTTTGAGCGCCCCGTCTCGATGCCGCGTTCGCAGCGTCCGGCCCCGGCCCCGGCGGCGTCGCCCGCGGCCCCCGCGGCCGACGAGTTCAACCAGGGCATCACCGACGACGACGTGCCGTTCTAGGACGGGGAGCCACGCCAAGACTATGGGCTTTGTGCCGATCGAACTCCACGACTATGTTCGCGGATTCCTGAAGAGTAATCGTGCTGAGACCGCCAAAGCGGTAACCGCGCGGCTCCAGTCGGCGCTCAAGGCGTACAAGGCCGGAGCCCGCTGCCGTTGTGGATCGCCAATCTGGGTTATCGGCTCGGCGGAAGCCGGGCACGCCTGTTTCACATGCATCACCGGCGAAGCGGATCCGTCCCAAGACTACGAGATCGCCGAGGCGTGCAATAAGGACTGTGTCCGCTCTCCGGCATCGTTCGACGCCGCCATGTCCGACGACGACGTGCCGTTCTAGCGTACGGCCTTGTCGTTTCAGATGCCGGTCTCTTAATTAATAATGGTGAGAACTCCGCGGCGGCCCGCACACTACATCGCTTACTGGAGGTTATTGCATGGCCTTACCTATCGACAGCGACGCGCCGGCGGCCGATCTAGCCCGGTTTGATAATGAATGGGCGAAGACCCCGGTTTCGGCGGACGAAATGTACAGCGACATTCCGGATGGGAGCTACGATGCCGTCATCGAAGATGCACGCGTAACGGAGACTACCTCAACCGGGCGCCCGGTAGTCATTTGGAAACTACGAATCCAAGGGCCGCAGGCGGTGAACCGCGTTGTGACGAAGAGCCGGGTGATCACCGAGAACACTCTGGGGTACCTCAGAGAAGATCTGGAGAAGTGCCGGTTGCAGGTATCGCGCCTCTCCGAGTTGCCCGCCCGGCTAGGAGAATTGGTGGATCGTCCCGTTGGCCTTGAAAAGCGCACGAAGGACGGACGGACCAATTTCTACTTCCGCTGGGCAGCCAATCGAACCAGCCACAATGGTCTCGGTGACGACGTTCCGTTTTAAACGCTGAGATCTGAGGTTTGTCTTTCATCTCCGCCGGGTAGAATAGAGCGAGATGTCGCCAATGCCACTTAGTTTTCTCAATGCAGAATACTGAAATGGGAAAACTACTTGGCATTGGGATACCATCCTGCCCCACATCCGAGCCACGACCCGTGAGGGAGTGGTGTCCCGTGAAGCCACAACATCATGGCGCTTTCACTTTGCCGGAAAAGTTTCGGTAGGTGTATGTGAAATAGCCGGCGGTCAGCAGCATGCCGGGGATGAACCACACGAGGCCGATGCCGAGGCCGTACGGAGCCGCCGCGGCGTTGTGAACGGTCAGCGAGAAAGCCTGGTCGCCGTTCGACGGCAATACGTAGGGATAGAGCCCGAAAGCGGCGCTGGTCAGCATCCCAAGGATAAACAGGCATGAGCAGAGAAAGGCCGCGAGCCCGTTCCGCTTGCCGGTGAGAACCCGGATGCCGATCAGGCCAGCCAGCGCGCCAAGCGGCGAAACGTAACCCCACGGGCGCGCGCGGAAGCTCTCCTGCAAATGCGGCTGAATGCGGAAACTGGAGACTATGATCAGAATGACCCAGGCCGCCAGAAGCCACCAGACACCCCGGGCCACGCGGCACGCGCGGCGCTCCAGCTCTCCTTCGGTCTTGAGCGCTACCCAGAGCGAGCCGTGCAGGGTCAGCGTCAACAAGGCGGCGACCGCAATCAGCAGGGTGTACCAATCGAGAATGCCGGTCTCCTGGCCGGCGCTGAAGTCCGTCCACAGCGGCAGGAAAAACTCGCCGGAAGCGTCGAGCGGCACGCCCCGCACCACGTTGCCGAGCGCGGCGCCGAAGAAGATCGCGAGCAGCGCGCTCGATCCCGCGAAGACCGCGTCCCAGAGCGGCTGCCAGACGAGGCTTTGGATATGGTTGCGGAATTCGATCGCCGTGCCCCTCAGGATCAGCAGCCAGAGCACGATCATCAACGGCAGGTAGAAGCCGCTGAAGCTCGACGCATAGAGCGCCGGGAAAGCGAAGTAGAGAGTGCCGCCGGCAGCCAGCAGCCATACTTCGTTGCCGTCCCACACGGGACCAATCGAGCCCAGGACGATGCGGCGCTCCGCGTCGGTGCGCGCGACGAAAAGGTGAACGATGCCGGCGCCCAGATCAAAGCCGTCCAGGACCACATACACGGCGATCATGACGGCGACCAGAGAGAACCAGGTGGTTTGCATGTCAGAGCCTCAAACCGTTGCAGCGCGCATTTCCGGAACGCGCTCCGGGCCTTCATCGATTTCGCGATAGACCAGGAACAGGAAGAGAATCGCGAGGATGGTGTAGATTCCCATGAAACCGATCAGCGTGAAGAGGGCGTTGCCGGTGGAGACGTGCGGGGAGACGCCGGCCGGGGTGCGCATGATGCCATATATCAGCCACGGCTGACGGCCCACTTCGGCGGTGATCCATCCGGCGGTGGTCGCGATATAGGGAAACGGCAGCATCAGCAGCAGGAGCCAAAGCCGGGCGGTGGAGCGGTACAGGGCGCCGCGCCACAGGCCCAGCGAGGCCAGCGCCATGACGCCGATGAGCATGGTTCCGAGCCCGACCATGATGTGATAGCTGTAATACAAGAGCGGAATATTGTCCGGCCAGCGGTCCGGCGGAAACGCGTCGAGGCCCTTCACTTCGGCTCCCCAGCGCTGATAGGTCAGGAAGCTGAGCGCATCGGGAAGGGTGAGCGGATTATCCAGGCGCTGCTTTTCGAGGTCCGGTTGGCCGATGAGAGCGAGCGGGGCTCCCTGCTCGGTTTCAAACAAGCCTTCCATAGCGGCCAGCGTGGGGGGCTGATTGAAGGCGATGTTCTTGCCTTGGCCGTCGCCCGTGGGGAACGCCATCAGAAGTGTGGAGATCGTCCCGGCGATCACCCCGAGGCGCACGAAGGTGCGGCCATAATCCTCATTCCGCCTGGTGAGCAGGTAGAACGCGCCCACCGAGGCCATCACAAAACTGCCGGTGACCACCGCCCCAATCATGTTGTGCAGGTATTGCCAGAACAGCCACGAGTTGAGCAACAGCCCGGAGATACTCGTCAGCACAATCTCGCCGTTCGCCCCCAAATGATATCCCACGGGATGCTGCATCCAGGCGTCCGTCGCGATGATGAAGAAGCCGGAGAGCCACGATCCGGCGAAAACCAGGAAGGCGGCCCACCAGTGAGCCTTCGGCCCCAGCCGCTTTTCGCCGTAGAGCAGGACGCCCAGGAAGCTGGATTCGAGGAAGAAGGAAAACACGCCTTCCATGGCGAGAGTCTGCCCGATGACTCCGCCGGCGGCCTTGGAAAAGCGGGACCAGTTGGTGCCGAACTGAAACTCCATGGGGATGCCGGTAACGACTCCCATGGCGAAGTTGATGGCAAAGATTTTCGCCCAGAAACGGGCCGCGCGATGGTAGTGCTGATTGCCGGTGCGCAGCGCCATGGTCTTGAGGATCAGGATCAGGAGCGCGAGGCCCATGGTCAATTGCGGAAAGAGGTAGTGAAAAGTGATGGTGAAGGCAAAGTGCAGGCGGTGAACCGTTAAGGCGTCCATGATGCGGCAGTGTCCATTTCCTATCTTGGCATTCCGATCCGAGCCGCGCGCGTAAGCAAGCGGTGTTCGTCCATTGGCCCCGGACGCGAAGCCTGAACGCGCCTGGACAGCAGGGCATGTAATGTCAGTATTTCCCGGCTTTCTTAAGCGCGGCCTCGATTGTCGCAAGCGGCAGCAGCAGAGATAACGGAGCGTCCAGCAGCGGCACAGCGCCATAGCTGGCATACCATCCTGCGACTCTTTCATTCTTGGCATCGATGACAAGCGCGACGCCGCCAACCTCCGCTGAGGCCCACAGGCAGCGTCTGCCCGCCGCGAGCAGAAGTTGTCCGCCAATTCCCTGCCCTTGCCACCTGCGATCCACAGCCAGGCGCGCCAAGCGGAAGCCCGGCACATCATGGCGTGCCAGCCCGCGCCGTATGATCTCCGGCGTCCGGGCATAGTCAACCGAGGCGGGGCTCAGACTATAGAAGCCGAGAATGGTTTTGTTGCCGGCATCGTCAATGGCAAGGAAGGTTTTCGCACCGCCCAGCTCGTGGCTCTTGCGGGCGTAACGGCGCAAGAATTCATTCAGCGCTTCTTCGCCGCAGTCGAACGCTTCCCGATCATGCTTCTTGTCGTGTATCTTGGTGATCGGCTCTTCGTGCCATGCCGTCACCGTTATGACCGCTTTGGCAACGCCCGCGCGGCTGCCCGCAGTTTTGCGTTCGGCGCAGGCGGATTCTCCAGCAGATCGAGAACCCGCAAACTATCCCTCTCGGAGAGATGCACATGATCCGCCTCCTCGATGACGGCCTTGGCGGCAAGCAAGGCGTGGCGAAGGACAAAACCCGTCAGGTCGGTGCGGCTCAGCGCCACCGCACGCAAGAGCAGCGATTTGTCCTCGGCCCGTATCCGCAAGGACATCCGGCTGTTGTCTTCAACCGCTATTCTCGGCATGGCAGCGATGCCTCCTTCGTCATGTACACATTCAAATAGTACATTAAAACAAACCGACGGCAACTTTGTGCGCATTGATTGCGTACATGAGTCAGGCGGGCGATCCGCCGGAGCTGGGCGGGCAGTTAAGGCGACCATGATCGGGGAGTGTCCATTTCCTATCTTGGCGCAGTCAGGGGGCGCCGGCCTTGAGCACCGCCGGGTTGACGGCGCTTCAACACGAAACCGCCTACCGGGAGGCCGCCTCTTTAGGGGTCGAGAGGTATCCCACGATTTCGTCCTTCCCCACTTGGTTGATCACCAGCTCATACGGTGTGCGGCCGCCCTTGGCGGTGTAGAACTGCACCGGCTCATTGACGCTCTTATCTTTCTTTTCGATGAGCTTGTCGTCGGCCATCACATCCACCGAGTACGTGTTCTTCTTGGGGTCGACGCTCTTCAGCAACAGAACGATGTCGGCGAACCGCTTCTTCCCGTCCTCTCTGGTGAGCTTGACGTCCAGGTAGTTGCGCGCGCCCTTCAGTTTCAGCGCGGCCAACTGAGTGGCATTGGTGGCTACCAGGCCGCGCTTCAGGTCGCCGATCTCGGTTTGCTGGGCCGCCACCTGCGCCATCATTTTGGCTTCTTCTTCCGCAATCTGCTTTGCGAGCGCGTCCTCGTACGCAATAGCTTCCTTCTGCGCCCGCTCCGACAGGTTCCTGGCCTGCGCCGTGCTCTGGGTGCGCGTGGTTTCCAAACCTTCCTCCAACTCCTCTATGCGTTTCTGCTGGGATGACAACCACTCCGAGGACGCGTGCTTCTGGCTCACCATCTCGATCACCATCTTGTCCTGCACCGCGGCCAGGTCCGTTTTCAGGTGCTCAAACTGCACGAACAAAAAGATGACTGCCACAAGCAACGCCATGAGGGCTCCGGCAAGCAGCGCGGTCAGCAGGCCGGAGCTTTGCGGTTGCGGCTCCATTCACAGCACCGAGGAAGTTTCGGGGACCACAGGCGCCTTCCCACTCGGAGCGCCTTGTTTTACAAGCAGGCGAACGTGACGGGCGACGTCGATCATCACGTAGCTCGCTTCCGCCAGGAAATAGAAGAAAACCAGCGCCATGAGAGAAGCGACACTGAGGTAGATGAGGAACGAAAGTCCACCCAGAAAGCCCGTCCCTGGTGAAGTTGACGGAAGAAATCCGCCAAGGCCCGGCACCAAGCCGAGCGGATTGTTAGTGGCGAACCAGATGAACAAACAACTCCCGACGCCGACCGAAACCCCAAGGGTCGCATAGACCTCTCCCGCCAGCCTGAGAAGAATCGACACGATCGGGATGACCGTAAAGGGAGAATCCCCGAGAGCCGCTACCGAGCCCGCACGGTACCAGAAAATCTGCGCGATGGCGAGCACGGTCGCGACAAAGATAACCGCAAACAGCAGGCCGCCTATCGTTCCATCCGTCGGCAACTGGAAGACCATTTTCAGTATCTCGATTAGAAGATAGGCCCCGGCGAGAAGGGACAGCACTCCCATCACCTTGAGCGCAACTGACAACGAGTTGCGAATGACTTTACCGTCATTG
Source organism: Bryobacteraceae bacterium (assembly GCA_050014595.1). Classification (GTDB taxonomy): domain Bacteria; phylum Acidobacteriota; class Terriglobia; order Bryobacterales; family Bryobacteraceae; genus PALSA-129. The sequence goes on along the minus strand of JBEKDA010000021.1, from coordinate 118,647 downwards.
AGGGCATCCAGAACCGGATAGAAAAAAAACCTGGACATTGACAACTCCTTAACGTTTGGCGCGTGAAAGACCGACCGGTGCCGGGAATTCCCAGCCGCCCGGAACAGGACCGCGTACGACCACTCCAACCCTGCGCCTTCCTGCGTCCGAGATTTCGTAGATCATCTTCAGGCCGAGGCGAAACTCTTCGCAGCCGCCTTCTTGACGACTGTGCTGCCGGCCAGCATGTCACCTAATCGCTCCTTCTTTGCCAACAAGAGCACGACTTCGATGAGGAAAAGTATTCCCGCGATCGGTGGTGCGATCACATAGCCAGCCAAAGGAATGATCAGCATGGCAGGCCCGATAGCAATGGGGAGATTACGGACAATGCGCTCCTTGATTCCCGAGGGGAAACCGTCCTTCTTGACGACCTGCAGCCCGAGGATGAGCTTCCCGATGCTGGAGCCGGTAATATCACGCAGCAGCCAGTAGGTAAATAGGACGAAGCCGAGTATCACGGCGCCTATGATCGGTATCCAGCCTATAGCGAGCCCTACCACGATCGCCGGGATTAAGTCGATGAGATAGCCAGCGGCACGCAGGCCCACATCGGTAACCGGACTCGCAAAATGCACCAGGAGCGATGACGGCGCTGGCTCTCGTTCCGCAGCTTGGGCAGAATTCGCTTTGCATAGTGGTCCCACAACTCGAACAGAACATCATTGCCTCCTCGTGCATCCCGATACGAAGATTGGTTTCACGGTTCCTCCCTATTTCCTGTCTAGCATCGCGCCTATTACCTTGTCGGATACGCCTGCCTGTTTGAGTGCTTGGATATCCCTGGGCAGCAGAGAGAACTTGACGGGCCCGCGCCCAATCATCTTCATGAGCAGGTCGTCTGAACGTGGAATCGCACGACGACCTGAACGATGGCTGTGTGTATCTCATTCAAGGGCTGGCAAACCAGGGCCTCGAACTTCCGAAGATCCATTGGATCGAGGGGTGACGACCGATAGGGTCATCGTGCTTTTTGAAGCGTCATGGTTATGTTCGTCCCGCCTCCATGAGCTACAGACTTCACTAGCCCAACTCCTGGGGCGTAATACTCCGTGCCTTCCATGATGCCGTTAGGTGTCTGTTGTTTATACGATACCTTAAGGCAGCCGTCGTATGTCTTGTCTCCGATGAGCACTGTTTCGAGGCTGACGGCTTCCTCCTCCTTCTTGCCATCCGGGTCGTTTGAGATCCACTTCTTGCCAATACCGACTGGCTGTGGAAAGTCAAGGTACTCTGGTGTCGCTTTATGTTGACCATCAATAGCATAAACCCCATCGGCCGCCCACCGCTCGTATCCGACCTGTTGGTCGAGGCCGGGCATTCCTGAAAAGGCGGTCACGATTCGGTAATACTTCTTATTGTTGATGGTTTCCTCACCGACGACGCGAGTGGTGACCTTCCCCGTTTGATTTCCGGAGAACGGAGATTGGACTTCTATCGAATACTCCTGTGTTGTTCCCACTTTGTTTTCAGGGAAGAAGTTCTTTGTTTGGGCGCAGCCCGCTAGCGGTATCGCCAAAATGAGGGGCAGAATTGAGACTTTCTTCATTGGACTTGTCTCCTTTGCTGGGTATTCGCCACAGCAAACACTTTTTGTTGGGGGCAGGCGCCATGTACCGGGCCGAAGGCCACCTTCTTGCCCGTGAGGTTCATTCCCAGCGTCGCGGGGTGTTTGATTGTCACCGGCACTTTCGGCTTCTGGCCGAACGGGTTGAACTTTATGATTTGCCCGGCGGCACCTGACGCGAGAATCAAGAGCACTGCAGCCATGGGTGCGGCCGGGCGGGCGAAAGTCTCGTATGAACCTCTAAGACGTCGATGCTGCTCTTGCACGTTTCCTCTCCCTGTGTCCCTTCCCCCCAACACGGAGGGGATTCAAGGGCGCCGCGAACTGGACACGAAGCGGCCGCACGAGTGTACAGCGATGAAATGCACCCCGCACCGGACGGAACGGGGTCGGGTATTCATCGGTAATCCAGACCCGATAGTATGCTGATGCGCCCAGGCCGCATAGCGCAAAGGTGCGCAAACATACGCAAAGTCCGTTAGAATGGGTGCTGCGTTTTCGCAAGGGATCCGCAGATGGCAATGCAAGACGGGGAACTTGAGACTTGGCAGGAGATCGCCGCATATCTCAGTGTCAGTGTCCGGGAAGCTCAGTACCGGGAGAAGAACGACCAGATGCCGGTTCACCGCCTGCCGGGCCGGAAGTCGCGAGTCTGGGCATATCGAGCGGAATTGGACGAATGGAAGGCGCGGAACAGCAGCGCTCCGACAAACGGCTCTGTCGGCAGGAAGTTTCCTACCCGCCGCGCGCTACTGGGTCTTGCCGGAACTGCCGCGGCGGCGGTCGGAACGGCGGTGCTCCTTCGCTCGCGAAAGCTCCAGGTGGCGAGGGCAAGCATAGAGGGGAACAGTCTCTGCGCCTGGGATGAGGTGGGTCGTCTCGCCTGGAAGTACACGTTTCCCGGTGTCCTGAACCAGGTACATGACAATCGTCACATATTGAAGCGGCCGGAACGGCAGGTCCAGATTGTTGACTATCGCGGTGACGGCCACAAGCAGATCGTCGTCGCAACGGCATTCAAGCAGCCTGACGGTTCATGGCCGGCCTCAGAGGAACTTCAGTGCTTTTCGTCGGGCGGCAAGTTTCAGTGGCGTTACCGGCCCGACCTTGCTCTTCCCTTTGGGGACACTCGCTTCAGCGGCCCATGGACGGTCACCGACATGATGGTTGCTCCCGACGCCGCCGGGAAGAATTCCGTGTGGGTTTCGCTTGCCCATTGGAATTGGCGCCCGGGTGCGGTTTTGACTATCGGCGGTAATGGCGCTCCCGTGGTGCGTTTTGTCAGCGCGGGGAACGTTTACGCGCTAGGCTCTGTAAACAACGCCTCGGGCCATTACGTTCTGGCGGGTGGGATAAATAATGAATACAATGAAGCGGCGCTGGCGGTCCTGCGCGTTGATGGTCAGCCGTCCTGTTCACCCCAAACATCCGGTACCCGTTTTGAGTGCATTGACGGTCCGAAGGGCCTGCCAGATCGCTACTTTCTTTTTCCTCCCTCGGAACTCAATGTGGCGTATGGCAGACCGTATAACGAGATAAACTTCGTCGGGATGTCCGGCGGTTTGCTGACGGTTGAGACCGATGAGGTTCCAAACGGGGTTAACGCGATTTACACATTCTCCAAAGATATTGAACCCGTAGATGTGGCCTTCGGCGACGACTATGCGGTTTGGCATCGCCGCTTCGAAGACCAACGGCTTCTAAAACATGATTTGGCCGACTGCCCCCAACTCTTGCGTCCGACTCCGGTTCGCCGTTGGGATGCAAAGTCGGGATGGCGATCCGTCGCAGTTGCACCGGCGGTCAGTGTCAGGCCGGGCGCATTTCACGAATAGGAAAGCGCTTCGCGCCGCGCGATTGTAACTCTCATGGCCGGTCCGCGGCACGAAACGGTTTCTCCGCCTCGTACAACGGGATCCTCATCCGGATGTCGTCCTCGAGCGCCGGCTGGTTCTCCTGCGCGGCCCGCTCCAGAGCCCGGCGCGCGGTCAGTGCCGCGTCGGCGAACTGTCCCTTCTCGGCGTACGCGGCCGCGAGCGTATCCAGCATCCGCGCGTCCTTTCCGCCGGAGATCTCAACCGCGCGTACCGCGAACGCGAGCGCCTGGTCGCCGTTGCGGATGGCCGCATCGGGCGAGGTCGCCAGCACCCAAGCCGCCCGCCGCAGCGTGGGTGCGTCGTTCGGTTGCAGTTGGATAGCGTCGCGCCAGTGTTCCAGGGCCTCCGCCGTCCGCCCTTGCACGGAAAGCGCGTCGCCCAGGCTGGCGTGGGCCTCCGCACATTTCGGGTCGAGTTCGAGCGCGCTCCGCCATTCCCGGATGGCTCCCTCGGCATCCCCACGCCGGCTCAAAACCAGCCCCAAGTTGTAATGCGCGGGCGCATACGCGGCGTCCGACTCCAGCGCTTGGCGCAGTTGAACAAGCGCTTCGTCCAGCCGCCCCAGCTTCGCCAGCGCGGTGCCCAAATTGGCGCGCGCCGCGGCGAAATCGGGCTTCAGTTCGGCCGCTTTCCGGAATTGCGCCACGGCTTCCTCCACTCGCCCCGTCTGGAGCAGCAGCACGCCGAGCGAGTTGAAACCCGGCGCGGACGTTGGATCGGCCTCCAGCGCAGCGCGGAGCTTGATCTCGGACGCTTTCTGTAAATGAGCCCCGGATTCTTCCCGGTGGCCCGTCATGAGCAGCACGGTTCCCAGGCTGCGGTGGGCGGCTTCGTCATCGGGGCTCAGTTCCAGAACTTTCCTCCACTGCGCGGCGGACGCCTCGTAGCGTCCGGTCCTCTGCAGATAAGTCGCGCTGTTGACCAGACGGTAGTAGTCGATGACCGGGCCGCCGATTTGCCGCAAGCCGTCCGGCGGGATGTTCACAAACTCTGGAATGTTCACCGCGCGGTTCGCCGCGGTCGCGTTCTCGATCAGAATGGGCGGGCTGTCCTGGCCGTCCGTGTCGATGTGCGTGAGGTACATCTGCGTGTAGGGCGACCTGCCCTTCGACGAAAACACCAGCCAGCGGCCGTTGGGCGAAAAGCTGTGCCAGGAATTCATGCGGGGCGTGTTGCACCGCATGCGCCGCGCCTCGCCGCCGGCCGCGGGAACGATGTACAACTGGCTGTCGGGACGCATGAGCTCCCCGTTGCGGCATTCCACGAACACGATCCATCGTCCATCGGGCGACACCTTGGGAAACGTATTGCTCACGCCGTTCCGCGACGCGCCGGCGATCGGCTCCGGCACGCCTCCCTGGCCGTTGTGGAACGGAACCCGGTAGAGGTCATACTTGAGTTGCAGCTCGTTCGGGTCGTTGGCGAATTTTGCGAGCGGCACACCAAGGGGATTGGGGTCCGTGGCTGGGGCGTGGGCAAATACCAGGTACTGGCCGTCGGGGCTCCACACGGCGCCCATCTGCACAAACCGCGGGTCACTGGCGCCGGGCAGCGGCTCGAGCACCCCCGTTTGGCGGCTGTACCAGCTCAGAATCCCGCGCGTCGGATAGAACACCTGGAGGAACCGGTAGTCCTTGAAATTGGCCACGTAATAGTTGCTGGGGGGCTCTTCGGAGGCGGCAGTCATGGAGGCCGGGTTGACCGTGGTTACCACGTACTGCCCATCCGGGGAGACCTGCGACATGAAGCCGACCCGGACATTCCCCTTCAGCTTGCCTTCGAGCGAGCTCCACTGAACGACGTCTTGCTTGCGAATCGCCATCTCGGCCGCAACCGGCGCCAGGATGTACATCCCCCGGTTGCCATGCAGGCCATCCAGATCCATCCCCATGGTCTTGCCGTCGGAGGAGAAAGAATGGCAGTTGGCGCACACCGGCAGGTTGTCCATCACCACCCGGCTGCGGGCTTCGCCCACGTTGCGAACTCTCCAGGCGACCAGCGGCACGGCCTCCGCGGCCAGGGGTTTGATGACGCCTTTTTCCAGCTCCGAGGGCATCAGCGGCACGTCGCGATAGAAGACGGGTGCGCCCACCGCGTCCTTTGACGTGCGAATGGAGACCTTTCCGCGGGAGACGGCCTGGTCCGGGGCGTCACCACGAAAGCCGGCGATGGTCACCGTGGCCGCGCTTTCGACCGAATGCCGCTTGATGGCCTGCCACGTGACAAGGTCCGGCGTCCAGGAATGCGCCGCGGCCAGTTGGGGCGTGAGAGTGGGCGGCTGGTTGGTGTCGGCGACGCAATCGGGATCGATCCTGCCGATGCGCATGCGCTCGCCTTTGGAGGTCGCGTGAATGGCCGCCGGGCCATCGCCGAACGAGACGTCGATCCGCCAGAAGGCGACGCCTTTCCCGCCATCGCGCCAAAGGAACGTCGGGGGCGTTATCTCGGGCGGAAAAACCGACCCGTCCTCCGGATAATCAATGGTGATCGCGGCAGCCGGGCGGGGCTGCGGCGGGCTGGGAGCGGGGCCCTGGCGGGCTTCGACACCATCGGACGCGCCCGCGGCCAGCGCCATCAGAAGGCCCGGCAGGAGAATCACCCTGGGCGACCAGCCGGCCATCATTGGCATCCCACCATAAGACCAGATTACAGCCCGGCGTGGTAACTCGGGAATGGGTAGTAAAAACCCCTAATCGTTAGTTGTTGAGGCTGCTTCGTCCTCTGGCGGTATTTCTTCGCCGAACGGAATCTGCTTAGAATCCAGGAAGCTGAGCGGATTTGGTCCTTCACCCACAATCTTGAAAGATCCAAAATCCCTAAACCAACGGCCTGGAGGCAGATCCGGACCGGATTCAACCCATATCCGTAGTTTATTCAGATCATCGGGCGTGATCTTGCGATCCAGGAGGCGTTCGCCGAGATGGCGTTTTATGCCTGTCGGGAAGTCCCTCCAGCAATTCAGCTTCACTGCCCAAAGATCATAGCACCCAGCTCATCACTCAGGCGCTCTGCTTCTCGGGGATCGGCGCATTCGCGGTATTGGCGAAGCATCTCTTCGAGGCGTTGCTTCTTCTGATGTTCGGCCTCAATGCCAGCACGCAGAAGCTGGAGGACTGCACGATTCAGACTGATGTCGTTTTGCTCAGCCCTCGCACTTATTTCGCTGTAGATCCCGGGGGTGAGTGCAACACTCAGACGCCCAGGGGCTTCTTTCTTGGCAGGGAGCATGATGGTGCCTTCAATCATTCTGATTCATTATGCTGCAAAACGATTCATGAGTCAATAGACAAATTGCATGGGACGAGTGGGCGATTCTGGATTTGCTGAGCACCGCTGGAATCCCCATGGCTACGGCTGACATTGCGGAGGCCCTCAGAGATGCCGGAGTTGTGACGAAGGCGACCAACTTCACCAACAACATCAGCGCCGTCCTGAGCAGCACGATGAAGGGCAAAGACGAGGTGACGCAGAGAACAGATGGCTTGTGGGAGCTGACTGAAAGGGACCGCAACGCCATCTCCCATATTCGAGACTCAGCGGAGTTTCGGAGACGTTGCACGTGGTACAGCGCACCTGCTTCTACGGCAGGTGCGCTGAGCAGCAAAGGAGGTGATGCCTTATAGATCAACCCTTTCACAAGACGTAAAAGACAGGGCATACCGAAGAGCGGGCGGCAAATGCGAGTGCACACGTACCAGCCACGGACACAGAGGGCGGTGCAATTCATCGCTTGCAGGTGACTGGCATGCTCACCACATAACCTCGCAGCTTGCTGGTGGTTCAGAGGGAGTAGAGAACTGCGAAGCTCTCTGCATCCCGTGTCACGAAAACACCCGATCTTACGGGCGCTTCTGAAGTAACTGATCGAGCGGGGAGGCGACCACGCACGTCGCCTCCTTTTCGGATGTTTGCTTGCCGGTCGCATCGCTCCCATTAAAGATCTCGACGGATATGATCACCGCTTTTTGGGAGCGCAACCAGAGCGCAGGGCGTATTCTCCCAAGTAGCAGACGGCCGAGCTTTCGCCAGTCGCTCGCGCGCCCGCGTCGCCCGGGGAAAAGTCTTATGATCGGAACAAGCAATGCCGCGTATGCCCCATGCGCTCAGTTTCTGCATGATCGTCAAGAACGAAGAGCACAACCTTGCACGGTGTCTCGATTCAGTGCGAGGGCTGGCCGGCGAGTTGATTGTCGTCGATACCGGTTCCACGGATGCGACGCCGCGCGTGGCGGCCCGCTATGGGGCGGAAGTGATCCCGTTCGATTTCACGATTGTCGATTTTGCGGCCGCGCGCAATCACGCCATCGCGCACGCGAGTGGCCGGTGGATCCTGATGCTCGACGCGGATGAGACCCTGGACGCGGCCAGCGTGCCCACTATCGAAAAGCTCATCGCTCTCGACGAAAACGCCGGATATTTCCTGGAGCGGCACAATCACTCGTCGGACTCAGAAAGCCCCTTCACGGATCACGTCGTCCGGCTCTTTCCCAACCGGCCGAACCATCGGTACCGCGGCCGCGTCCATGAAACCATCGACGCCTCGATTCTGGCCGGAGGCGGGCGGCTGCATCAAACCGGCATCCGCATCGATCACACGTTCTCTTCGGACCGGGAAGCGCGGCGCCGCAGGAACCACTGGTATATCGAGATTCTGAAGGAAGAGATCGCCGCCGATCCGAGCGACGACTCGCGGCTCGATTTTCTGGCCGCGGAATATCACCAGCTCGAAATGTTCGATGAAGCCACCGAAATCGCCGAGCGCATCGCCGGCATGAGGCCGCTCGACCCCAGGGCGCATTTGTTCGCGGGCCTTTATCATTTGCTCTACAAGAGGGATCCGGCGCGGGCGCGAGCCGATTTCAACCAGGCGCTGAAGCTCCGCCCGGGCTACGCCGAAGCCGAGTCTTTCCTGCAACTCATGGACGAGCAGGAACGCGCGCGAAGTTTGCCTTAGGGCGGGTCATAGAACAGTATTGCCATTCGTGGGGCAGGCAATGGTGGCACGCATGAGTGCGTGCGCCACATCGTCACCGCAGAATGTCTGTGAGAAGGGCGGGCCAATGCAGCGTCCAAGAAGTAAACGGGCGGTTATACAGAAGCGCGAGAGCCGCCCAGAAGGCGGCTGCGGCCGGAATTGGCCGCCCCACATCATTGCGCGTTGATGGTGACGACGTTCGCGGGATGGCCGGCGACGGACAAATCGAGATTCAGCTCTCCGCGGCCGGCGAGCGCGTTGGGGAGCGGGATGTTGACCTGGTCCATGCCGGGGTATTGCGGCTGCGGACCGGCATAGGTGGGGGTCACAAGGACTCCACCCACCGAGACGCGCACATCGGAGAGCGAGCCGCGGGCGCGGATCCCGGTGCCGAACAACTCGAGATACACCTGGTCGGTGGCGGAAGAGAGATCGATGGGGGCGTTGGAGCAGGCGCCGGCCGTGCAGGTGACGGTGGACTCGAGGGAGGTGGCGCCATCGGCGTGGAGGCGGAAGACGAAGGCGGCGGCTGGGCCTCTTCCGTTGCTGTTGGCGCTGAACAGGCTGGGAGCCACGGCCGCGAGGGTGGCCGTGCCGCTGGAATTGCCGATCTGGAAGGTGACGGGCCCGGCGGCCAGTTGGGCGGGTACCACGGCATTCACCTGGCCGGGGGAAACGAAGTAAAGGGACGCGGGCAGGACGGAACCGGAACCCTCGGAAAAGGTAAGACTGGTCCCCGCGAGCACGGTGGGCGGGGCCATCGCCGGTGCGCTTGCGGTGGAGGTTGCCAGGTTGCTTCCGAAAAGGCTGACGATGGAATCGGGAGCTACGGGTCCGGCCTGGGCGTTCGCCGCGGAAACCAGGGCCGGCATGCCAACCGGGGTCGCGATGAGATTTTGCCAGGCCACGCCGGTGCTGGTGTACTGGTTGTTCTGGATGGCGGTGGAAAAGGCCTGTATCTCGTCGTCGCGAAGCGGGTTATACGACAGAGCGGCGTAGGCGGCGTTGTAGGGAAGGTAGGCGTGAAAGTAGTCGCTCCAGTAAGCAGACACCAGCGCCAGTTGTTTCCACCAGGCGATTTTGGCCAGTTCGGTGAGGAACTGCTGGTCGAGCGGCGCCCAGAAGCTGAACGGGTCGCGACCGAAGATGTTTGGGTCGGCAGCTATGTTCGGTGCGGGGTATTCGGAATCGCGGCGCTTTTCGAGCCACGCGGAGGTGATGGCGACCGGCTTGCCCGCGGCCGCGGCCTGATCGATGAGGGTGACGGTTGTGTCGAGCAAGCCGGCGTTGATGGGGTAAACATGCAGGTCGATGAAGTTGAGACGGGGGTTGGCCACCAGAGCTTTGATAAAGGCGGAGCCGCCGGCCAGCCAGGTGCCGATACCGGCTCCGACATACGTACCGGTAAGACCGGCGTCGTCGAGCTGGGTCAGGAAGGTATCCACCATGGCAGTGAAACCCGCGCTAGTTGCCAGAGTCGGCTGGCCGGTCATAGAGGCCTCGTTATCCGGCTCCCCGGCGACCACCAGGTAATCGGGCTGGATTTGTTGGGCAATGGTGATGATCTGGTGCGTGCGGGCGGTGATGTATTGGCTGCTGGTGAGGGTCTGGTAGTAAGCGGCCACATTAAACCCCGAATTTTGGGTGAGGACGCCGGTGTACAGGGGCCCGGTTTGCACCACCAGGCGCAGGCCGGCTGCGCGGATGTCGGCGGCGACCTGTTCGTAAAACGTCAGGTACTTCTGGTAATCACCCGGGTCGCCGTTGTATGTGAAGAACGGCTGGTAGAGGACGGGAAAGCTGATGTCCACGCTCACCGTGGTAACACCCAGCGCCTGGAGACTCTGAATCTCCGCTTGCACGACGGCCGGCGTATTCTCGCCCAGCGATGCCAAGACGCTATAGGCGCCGGGGGCTCTGAGTTCGGCGCAGAAATCCACAGGGGGCTTCGAGCCATTCCATTTCGAGGCGAGGGCGGCATCAAACACCGTCAATTCGTGCTGAAGTTGGGAGTACAGGTCCAGGTAAACCGCTGGAGGGATCTGGGCATTTGCGACAAATGCCCAAGCCAGAAAGAAACCAGCCGCTCGCATATCATCTCCCCTATCTTGCACTTAGAGTGTGCGCTGATTGCGGCGCAGACACAATCGGTCAAGAGAGCCAGGGGCGGATGGGCACTGCGAGCTATGGGGCGAGGATCGGGGGTGTGGGGACCGCAACGATCACACGGGAAGACAAACTTAGAAAGGGCGGCCGCCAGCCCCTGCTGTCAATGAATGTGCCCGCAAAGCCGTAGAGACAGCGGTTCAAAAACCGCGGCGCCAAATTAAGCACTACAACGGCGCGTCAGGACTTGCGGCCGGTCAGCCGAGGAAGCCGGAAGCCGCCCATGTTGTGGACTGGTTCTATGTAACTTCCTCCTTCACTATGACTCCCCCGTGAAAGGGGATCGCGATTTGCCTCTTTCCGAGAAAGAGGTCTGGAAGCGGCCTTTCACCGCTTCGATTCCACTATGCACCTGAGAGGGCAAGAAGTCAAGCTGGTCTCGACAGATGAACGGATGGTCTCGACTCCGGGGGACTGGCGCCAGGGGGGCTGGCGCAGTCCGACCGGGCTTAAAGGCGCGACAATAGTGCTATGCGCGCATGGCTGATGGATTCCTACGATGGCGTTGAGAAGCTCCGGCTGGGTGAGGTCGCCGACCCCGATCCGGGGCCGGGGCAGGTGGTTCTGCGAGTCAGGTTCGCCGCGCTCAACCCGGCGGATGCTTTCCTGGCGCGGGCGATGTACCCGGCCAAACCGGCGCTGCCGCACATCCTGGGGCGCGATGCGGTGGGTGACGTCGTATCCGTCGGACCTGGCGTGGAACAGGTGCGGGTGGGAGAAACCGTGGGCATTCTGCGGTGCGACGTGGGCGTGAGCGTGTGGGGAACACTGGCCGAGAAGGTGGCGGCGCCGGCAGATTGCCTGGCACCGATCCCGGCGGGTTGGAAGACGGAAGAAATGGCCGGCGCACCGCTGGTGTGTCTGACGGCCTGGCAGGCGCTGACTCAATGGAGCGAGCCGCCGGCGGCGCCAGCCGCGGGGGCGGTGCTGCTGGTGACGGGAGCTTCCGGAGGCGTGGGCGTGGCTTCGGTGCTGTTGGGGAAATCCATGAACCTGACGGTAGCGGGGCTCGCGCGCAACGCCGGCAAGGGCGCGAAGCTGCGGGAACTCGGCGCGGATTTCGTCTTCGACCCGCAGGACGGGGACTGGCGCAAGAAGCTGACGGCGGCGATTGCGCCGCGCAAGGTGGACCTGGTGGTGGATACCGTGGGTGGCGCGTTGTTCAACCAGGTGGTGACGGTGCTGGGATATGGCGGGCGGATCAGCGTGGTGGGCCGCAGCGGCGGCGCGGTGCCGGAGTTCAACACCGGGACGCTGTTTTTCCGCAGGAATCGGATTGGCGGGGTGGCCGTGGGCGATTACACCGCCGCTTCGGCGCAAGCGGCATGGCGGCAGATCGTGAAGCAGTTGGATTCCACGGGCAAGCGGCCGGTGACGGACGGCGTGTTTGAGTTCGCGGATACCATCGCGGCGTTCGGACGGCTGGCGGAAGGACCGATGGGGAAGGTGCTGGTGAGGGTGGCGGAGTGAAGGCAATACTGTTCGCTTAACTGGACCGGCGCGGTGCCCGATGGCCTACTGCCTCTCGAACGTGAGCGTGCTTTCCGTCACGCCGTCCATATTGATGACGCGCGTGGTTCTCGTCAAAGTGTTTCCGTCATCGGAAAGCGTCCAGGTTTCCCGAGTGACCGTGACGTGATACCCGTCCTTCACGATTTTGAGGAAGACCAAGGCCGATCCTTGCCACCCAATGGTTGTCCAGCGTTGCCGGCCGTTGGCGCCGTTATCCGCTTTCTCTTCGCCATCGACGTTGTATTCGTACGTGCCCGTCGATACGAAGCTCAAGCGAGCGGTACTTCCCGGCGCGCTCCTGGTGTCCGTGACCACCTTGAGGTAAGCGTCTTTGTGCTCGATCTTGTCGATCCTCACCACGCCCGAGTGATCGATTTGTTTCCAAATTCCGGTGAAATCCGGCTTCTGGCCGAAGGCTGAGACAACGCTCACCAGAGCCAGCACAACTACGCCCAGATATCGTCGCATACGACATTAGACACCAAGGATCCGTGGCAGTTCCGTCACGTTGATTCGGATGAGTCTGAACGGGCTTTCTGGAAACTTGGACCGGCTGCGTCCGCAATGGAAAGCCCAATGGAAGGGAAACTTTCCTGGCACGACTTGCGCGTCGCGGAGGTCAGGTTGCTATTGTCCGGCAGGCTTGCCCCGCCAGAACTGCTGGTCGCCGGCGGCGAATTCGTCGGTCACATAGCTGAGGCGCGGTTCTACGCGGAAAAGCAGGTGCTCGCGGCTGATTTCGATGTCGGCGGCTTTGGGCGCCGCTTTGGCGCGCGCGTCGGCGACGGGTGCGGCGAAAGTGGGCACGTCGGCCTCACCTTCGTCCAGGACGCGCAGCGTGCTGATGGGAGAGAGGATGACGTAGGTGCCCGAAGGCGCGCCGGAAATGACGCGGTAGGCCAACTCGGGCCGGTCGAGATTGATGCTGTCGTTGGTCAGTTTGCGCAGATGCACCAGCTCCTCGAAATCGGCTTCCAACCCGACCCGAATGCGGTGAATCGTCACGCGCACGTAGCGGGCCTTGGGGAGTAGCCGGATAGCCTCGTCGGGCCGGTAGCTCCAATCGTGCTCGAACAAGGCGATCATGGTCCGCGGCGGCACCAGCAGGTCCTCCTGCGGCTGTCCGAAGGAATCGCTGGGCTGCCTGATCGGGGCCAGGGAACTCACGGCTTTGTCGAGATCCTCGATGCTGGCGAAGTTGGCATGAAGCTCGATCATCCACGTCTGCGGCAGGCCGGTGACGGCGGTCAGGCCCACCACGTCCACGGCGGCCTTGGCGCCGGCGTACGGCCTCGTCGGGCCGCTCGCTGTGCCGGGTTTACAGATGATCTGGATGATGGGAGGAGGAATGGTCGGTGTTTGTGAAAAGCCGGCCCAGGCCAAAGCCAGTGCGGACAGTAGTTTTCTCATGACTCACCCAAAACAGTTAGACGCAGCCGCCAGTCATAGCGTTGATACAGAGGAGTGGGGCCGCGGATCTGGGGCAGCGGTAACCAAGTCGATCCATGCACCGCCCTGCAATCGCAGCTTGGCCTAAAACTTGAACCCGGGAAAGGAGCCGTAGAGGTGATCGTCATCGACCACATGCAGAAGAAGCTCACCCGGAACCAGCTTGGATGTTTTCCGGTTCTCGCCGTGCCGACTGGCATCGCGCCCATTGTCCTTCGCGATTCAATTCGGTCGGGCTACGGCGCGCTTGGAAACAGGGCTATTTGGCAGAAACAGGTTTATCGGACACGTGGCTAGCGGGCGGGCCAGAGTTCGCTATTGGGGCCAAACTAAATCACCCGCAGCTCTTTGCTGGTGGGGGTGAGGATCTCGCAGCCTTTGTCGGTGACCACAACGGTGTCCTCGATGCGGATGCCGCCGAAGTCTGCGAGGTACACGCCGGGTTCGATGGTGATGGCCATGCCGGCTTGCAGGCGGCCCTTGTCGCTCTTGCCGAGACGCGGCGGCTCGTGGATTTCGAGGCCCAGTCCATGGCCGGTGGAGTGAATGAAGGCGCCATCGAGGCCGTAGCCTTTGAGAACGTTGCGCGCGGCGGCGTCCACGTAGGCGGTGCGGGCTCCAGCGCGGACGGCGTCGATACCAGCCAACTGCGCTTCGAGCACGGCACGGTAGGTGCGCTTCACTTTTGCGGTGGGAGTTCCCACGTACAACATGCGGGTCATGTCGCTGCAATAGCCGTCTTCGAGGGCACCCATGTCGACCACCACCAGTTGGCCGGGTTGGAGGCGGGCGGCGGTGGGCTGGGCGTGCGGCAGCGCGGAACGGACGCCGCCGGCGACGATGGTTTCAAACGACGGCTTCTCGGCGCCCAGGCGGCGCATGCGGTATTCGAGTTCGGCGGCGAGGTCGCGTTCGGTGATGCCGGGACGGATGCCTTTCACAGTGTCTTCGAAGGCGCGGGAGTTGGTAAGCACGGAGCGGCGGATGCGGTCGATTTCGGAGGGCGACTTGACCATGCGCATCCGTTCGACTGAGCCGCCGGCCGCGACGAGCGAGGCTTTGGCGGGCAAGTGCGATTCAAGCGAGCGGAAGGCTTGGCAGCTTATCAGCGCCGGCTCGTAACCGATGCGTTTGACGCGGTGGCGGGCGATGGCGGCAACCAGATCGGCCTCCAGCGGGCCCTGGGCGATGGTGACGGTGCAGGAGACCTCCTGCGCAGCCTGGATCCGGTAGCGCGGATCGGTAAACAGAATGGACTGGGCGGGCAGGACGAGCAGCAGGGCGTTGCTGCCGGTGAAGCCGGAGAGGTAGCGCAGGTTGGGACCGAAGGAGACGAGCAAGGCATCGAGCTTGCGGCCGGCGAGGGAGGCGGCAACGGCGTGCCGGCGCTCGTCGAATTGGTTGGCAGGCGAAAGCGCCTGCCCCACTGAGCAACCGGGCTGAAGCCCCTTACTGGACATGAGGGCAACCAATGTGAGATGCCGCCAAGCGTCGACACGAGTGTCGACGCGGCACGCACGAGTGCGTGCGCCACGAAGGCAAGGAATGCTGGAATGCTGTCTGGTTATTTGCCACTCTGAAGTTCCTTGGCGAGGATGTGGGCGCGGCTGGCGAGGTCGTCCGCGGAGCGCAGGTCGCCGTTCTTTTCGGCGTCGCCGGAGCTCTTGACGAACTGATTGATGCGGATGACGAGCGCCTGTTCGGCGGGGGTGAGGCTGCGGCCCTGGGCCTGCGCGACCAGTTGTTGGGCCTGGCGCCGGTGATCCCGCGCGGACTGCCGCAAGTGCTGTTGCTGGTTGGCGGGAATGATTTCTTGAATGGGAGGCCGGGCCGCTTCGGCGGGCGGCGGCGTTTCGGGTTTGGGCGGCGGCGCGGCCGGACGTCGCGGAGCCTGCGGCGGCTTGCTGGCGGCCGGCGGCGCGGCGGCAGGAGTGGCGGCGGCGGGAGGCGCGGTCGAGAGCGAGTCGGGATCGAGCGGTTGCGGCCGCGGCAACTCGACTTGAGTTTGGGGAATGGAAAGCGGCTGAGGCGGAGGCGCGGGAGCCGCCGGCGCAGCGGCCGGGACGGATGACTTGGCGCGCGCGGCGCAACCGGCCAGACCAAACAGCAGGGCGGCGGCCAGGATTGCTACCACTGGTTTCATTCGGAATCGCTCGGTCACACCGCAAGCGGCAGACGGATCACAAAGGTGGTGCCTTTGCCCGGTTCGCTGCTGAAGTCGATTGTACCATCGTGTAATTGCACGATCCGGAAAGTCATGGCGAGGCCGATGCCGCTTCCGCCGGTCTTGGTGGTGAAGTAGAGGCGGAAGATTTTTTCCTTCAGGTCGGGCGGAATGCCAGGGCCGGTATCGGAGATGCGGATCTCGGCAGTGTCTGGGAAGGCGGAGGCTTCGAAGCGCAGCTCGCCGCCTTCGGGCATGGCCTGGATGGCGTTGACGACGACGTTGAGGACGGCCTGTTTGAAGAGGTCGCGATCGACGCTGACTTCGACACCATCGGCGGCCGAGGCTTCCCGCGCGGCGACGACCCGGATGTTGGCGGCGGCGGCCTGGGGGCGTGCAAGGTCGGCGATCTCGCCGAGGATTTGTTGCAGAGGAACCGGGCGCAGTTTGAGTTCGACGGGGCGGGTGAAATCGAGGAAGGTCTTCACCACGCGGTCGAGGCGCAGGATTTCGCGGGAGATGATCTCCATTTGGGGCTCGACGGCGGAATCGCCGCGCGAGAGCTTGCTGCGGGCGACTTCGACATGGAGGAGGATGGCATTCAGCGGATTCTTGACTTCGTGGGCGACGCCGCCGGAGACGCGGCTGATGGCGGCGAGGCGGTCGGCGGTCTGGAGCTGGCGGCCGATCTGGCGCTGCGCTTCGGGATCGCGCAGGCGGACGATGAGGCCGGCACGGGGGTTGGTGGCGCCGGGCTGAGCTTCGAGCAGGTCGACGGAGAGAAGCACGCAAGCGCTCTCGGGCGCGGCGGTGAGCGGGATACGGCGGTTGCGGATGTGGATGCCGGTCGAGGCGGCTTCGTCGATGAGGAGGCCGAGGTTGGTGGAAGGCGGGAAGATTTCAGCGATGGATTGGCCGGAGAGAGTGGAGCGGTCGCGGCCAAGGAACTTGTCGACCGAGCCGGAAGCAAAGACCAGGCGGCGTTCGCGGTTGAAGATAAGGAAGGCGTCTTCGAGATCGCGCAGCAGGCGGTCCATGTTGCCGCGGAGGTCGGAGACTTCGAATTGCGCGCCGCGCAGGCGTTCGCCCAGGAGGCTGACCTTGGAGGCCATGATGGAGACTTCGTCGTTCGAGGGCGAGCCGGTGGCCGGTTCGGGCGGCGCGTAGTCGCCGGATGCGAGGAGGTCGAGCTGGCGGCGCAGGCGGCCCAGCGGGCGGAAGGCGAAGGCGGAAAACAGGAAGGTGACGCAGATGGCGCCGATGACGGAAGTGAGCGCGATGTCGGCGCTCTGATTCAGATTCGGCTTGATGGCATCGCGAATCAAGGCGGGGGCCACGATGACGCGCACAAAGAGCGGCGGGGGCCCCAGTTCCTTCTCGACCTGGAGGTTGCTGGCGTCGCGGCCCAGCAGCACGCGCAGCTTGTCGAACCAACCGGATTGGTTGACCAGGGGAGCGAGATCGGGATAGCGCGGGCAGGTTTCCCCCTGGCGGTCGGCGAAACTGTCGGCGAGAATTTTACCGTCTTTGCCGACGACGGCAACTTCGACAATCTCGGGCGAGGAGGCCATCACGCTGCCCAGGCGGTCAAAGAGTTCAGGGGTCTGGAGCGCGCCGGGGAAGGGCAGCGCCTGCGGGCGGTTGAGGGCCCGTTTGACGTCGTCGGTGGCGACCAACTGAACCACGTTGGCGCGCTGCAAGGTGTGCTCGAACTCATTCTGCGTGATGTCGGCCAGATCGACGGCGGAAATGAGCGCCACGACGATGGTGACCAGCAACACCGTACCGAGCGTCAGCTTGGCCTGGAGGGTCATGAAGGTTTACGGAACGGTGAGCAGGAGCTTGCCGGCGGTCTTGCGGCTTTCGAGGTCGCGATGGGCGGAGGCGGCATCGGCCAGGGGATAGGTGCGGTGGATGCGGAGCTTGAGCTTGCCGGAATCCAGCCAGCCGAGCACGTCGCCGGCGCGCCACAGCAATTCTTCGCGCGTGAGCAGGTGGTGGCCCAGGCTGGGGCGAGTGAGGAAGAGCGAGCCGCGGGCGTTGAGGATGCCTGGGTCGAAGGGCGGAACGGGGCCGCTGGATTGACCGAAGAGCGCCATGAGACCGCGCGGGCGCAGGCAGTTGAGGCTCTTGTCGAAGGTGGTCTGGCCGACGGAATCGTAGACCACGTCGACGCCGCGGCCGGCGGTGAGGCGCTTCACTTCGGTTTCGAAATCCTGCTCGGTATAGAGGATGACTTCGTCGGCGCCGTGGGAGCGCGCGATATCCGCTTTGGCTTCGGTGGAGACGGTGCCGAAGACGCGCGCACCGAGCATTTTGGCCATCTGCACGATGAGGCCGCCGGCGCCGCCGGCAGCGGCGTGGACCAGGCAGGTGTCGCCGCTCTGGAGAGCGAAGGTGGAGTGCGTGAGGTAGTGCGCGGTCATGCCCTGCAACATGGCGGCGGCGGCGGTGGAGAAATCGAGATGGGCGGGCAGCTTGACGAGCTGCGCGGCGGGGACGACGGCATACTCGGCATAGGAGCCGCGCGCCATGGCGTAGGCCACGCGATCGCCGGGAGCGACTTCGGTGACGCCGGAGCCGGCGGCTTCGACCGTGCCGGCGGCTTCACTGCCAAGCGCGACCGGGAGATCGGCTTTGTAGAGGCCGGTGCGGAAATAGATGTCGATGAAGTTGACGCCGGTCGAGGCGATGCGCACCAACGCCTGCCCGGGACCCGGGACAGGCGTGGGCACATCGACCAATTGCATTTTTTCGGGACCGCCGGTTTCACTTACCTGGATACGTTTCATAGATCAACCTCGAAGGGCTCGCCGGGTGTGGACCGCGGCGGCGTAGAGCAGCAGGTACAGCAATGTGAAGGGAAAGGAAAAGACGCGCGCCAGGATGCGCACGGCGCCCGCGCCGGCAAGACCGGTGCGTAACATCACAAAGCCCCAGGCGGGCGCGAAGTGCATGCGGTCGAGCCAGAAATAATCGGCGTTTTCGTTGATGAGAAAAACCTTGGCGGGGATGCGCGCGGCCAGCATCCATTTCCACTTGGTCATGAGCGGTTCGGCCGAACAGACGATGCCGACATGCGAGTATCGGTTGCGGGCCAGTTCGCGATAGAGCCTGCCGCGGCCTTGGGAGCCGCGATAATCGGCGACGCGAAAGAGGCGAGTTGCGGGCGGGAAGCCCGCGGGCAGGGTGGCGTAGCAGGTGACCAGATCGACGGCGGCCTCCTTACCCCAGGATTGCCGCAGACCGGGGATGACGCGCTCGAGGATGCCGCGAGAGCCGCTTTCCACCAGCAGGATGGCCGTGGCGGGAGGCTGATAGCCGGTGAGAAAATAGCGCACTAATTTGAATATAGCCCGATCACGAATGGGGCCGCGAGGTGGCGCACGCGCGAGTGCGTGCGCCACCTCCTCGGGCCAGGGGGTGAGAAATGCGCGCTAGCGCTACCCGGCGTGGTCGATGGGCTCGGCGCGGGGGACGGCGCGTCGCTGGGCGGCCTCATTGAGATAAAGGAGGGCCTGGCGGGCGAGTTCGGCGACGCTGGAATCGGGATGGCGGAGCAGGGCGAGGAGCATACGGAGCCAGCGAAGCTCGCGGGGGTCGATTCCGATGACCGCGACCGGTTTGGGCATAGAATCCTTTTGCTTAACTTTTCGGCGGGGATGGGGGATTCGTGACTTACAGTTTTCGGGTGGTGGGCCGATAAGGAAGGTGCGGAGAAGGCGGGTGCGGCAAAGGAGACACCGAGCCGGGTCCGAGCTTTCTCCCGAGGAGCTGTTATGGATATTACCGCTCTGAATCGAATTTCGCAGGATTTGCCATCGGCAGCGACACCCGTTCCAGTGGAAAAAGCGGCGGAGAACCGGGAAGTGGTTCAAGCCGTCAAGGCGCTGAATAGCACGGAAATGTTCGGGCAGGAGAACGACCTGGTGTTTCAGAAGGATCCGCAGACGAAGCGCATGGTAATCAAAGTGGTCGATCGTAAGACCAAGGATGTGGTTGCGCAGATTCCGCCGGAATACGTATTGCAACTGGCGGCGAATCTGAAGACGGGCAAGGGCTGAGGCGTAAGGAAGCCGCCAGATCTGCCGATGAGAGGGAGTGGGGAGAACGAGAATGTGGCAGAACGCGCGCGACGCATATCTGGAAAGCCGGGTACTCTCGGCGGATCCGCTGGAACTGGTACATCTGCTGTACGAGGCCGCGATAGAGGCGGTGCGGGAGGCGCGGCGGCATCTGGCGGCGGGAGAGATCGCGGCGCGGTCGCGTTCGATCACCAAGGCATTCGGCATTCTGCAGGAACTGGTGGCGGCGCTCGATCATGATCGCGGCGGCGAGATCAGCGCGCGGCTGGCGCAACTATACGATTACATGCAGCGGAGGCTGCTGGAAGCGAATTTCCAACAAGCCGACGGGCCGCTGGCCGAAGTGCTGGGGTTGTTGGCCACGCTGGCGGAGGCGTGGCAGGGGGTAGAGCGGGAAGCGCAGCCGACGGCGCCGCCAGAGAATCCCTGGGCACAGAGGCCGCCGGCGGAGTCGGCCGCGGCATACGGGCCGTCGGCCTGGAGCTTCTAGCGGGGCGGTGAGAGAGGCGGCCGCAGGTTCGCGCGAATGCCTGGACCGGCTCTAGAGGTTGATGAAAAAGGCTTGGCCGCCGATGAGTTCTTCGGTCGTTTGATTGCGGCTTCGGGGCGCTAGGTTCATCAGCGGCTGAAATGGGGTTTTTCAGCAGCCTCTCTATGGGGACGGCGGCGGTTGGGAGGGATTGCCCTTGCGTTCGAGGCCTTGGGCGATCATCTTAGCGAGGCCCAAGCCACCGTTTTTGGCCATGACGGCGGCTAACTGCTGTTCGGCGTAATCGCCGAGGCTATCGCTTGAGGAATCGCCGCCCGAACCGAGCCAGCCGCCGCCGCTTTCGTGCGCGGAGTGGAGAATCTGCGCCAGCAGGAGAGCTTCGAATTGCTGGGCGGCATCCTTGATTTTGGCGGGGGTGTCGGTCTGGGCCGGCGGTGTGCGGGTGAGCGCCAGCGAGGCTGCCATCTGGCCCACCGAATTCGCGGGGTTGGAGGGGCTCATTAGATCACCTCAATTTCGGCTTCGAGCGCGCCGGCGGAGTGCAAGCTCTGCAGGATGGCGATAATGTCGCGCGGGGTGGAACCGATGGCGGCCAGCGCGCGGCAGAGTTCTTCGACGGTGGCGCCTTGCTTCAGCACGACGCTGCGCGCTTTTTCCTCTTTGGCGCCGACGGTGGTTTGCGGCACCACCTCGGTAGAGCCCTGCGAGAGCGGGGCGGGCTGCGACACCTCCAGGCTGGTCTGGATTTCCACGTTGAGATTGCCATGCAGAATGGCGACCGGCGCGACGCGCACGTCCTTGCCAAGGACGATGGTGCCGGTGCGCTCGTTGACGATCACGCGGGCGGGGCGGTCGGCCTCCACGGTGAGATTCTCGAGTTCGGACAGGAATTCGGTGGTGCGGGACGCGAAGGGGGCCGGAATCGACACGCTCACCAGGCCGGAATTTTCGGCGCGCGCGGCGGGAGCGTCCTGGGCCGCGAACTTCTGGTTGATGGCCGCGACGATGCGGCTCGAAGTGGTGAAGTCGGCCTGGCGCAATTGCAGATGCACGGTGGATTTGGGGGCGACCGAAGGAGCGGGCCGCTCGACGGTGGCGCCGTTGGGCGCGCGTCCCACGGTGGGATGGTTGACGGTCTGGCTTGCGCCGCCGCGGCCGGCAACGAATCCGCCGGTCACCACCGGACCCTGCGCTACGGCGTAGACCTGGCCATCGGCGCCGCGCAGGGAGGTCAGAATCAGAATGCCGCCCTGCAGGGTGGCGGCGTCTCCAATGGCGGCCACGGTGGTGTCGATGCGCTGCCCGGGCTGGGCAAAGGCCGGAAGCGTGGCGGTGACCATGACAGCGGCGGTGTTCTTCACGCGGATGGCCGTCGGAGAAACCGCAACGCCCATACGTTCCAGGAGGTTGGTGAGGCTCTGATTGGAGAAGACGGTCTGCTGGGTATCCCCTTTGCCGGCCAGACCGACCACCAGGCCGTAACCGACCAACTGGTTTTCGCGGACGCCCTCGATATCGACGAGATCCTTCAAACGCGCCGCCGCGAGCGAGGAGGCCAGAAGCGAGGCGGCCATGGAGAGAGCCAGGAAGGATGGTTTCATCTTCAGAAAGGCAGCAGCCCGAGCAACAGCCGGTAGAGGAAGAAGGGACGTTTGATGGCGTCATTCACCACGCCCTTGCCGTTGACGCGGACTTCCAGTTCGCCGAGCCGGTTGGACTGGACGCTGTTGGTGGGGTCGATGTCGGCGGGGCGGACCACCCCACGCACGGTGATGACCTGCCTTTCGGAATTGATCTGGATATCCTTGGTGGCCTCCACCTCGAGACCGCCGTTAGGCAGCACGTGAGTGACGCGGGCGGTGAGGGTGGTGGACAGGGTGGTGGTGCGGCTGGTGGTTCCCTGGCCGGAGAGTTCGGTGTCGCCGGAGACGTTCGCGAGATTGGCCAGCACGCCGGTGGCTTTGGTGATGCCCGCCAGGGCGGCGATGCCGTTCTTGGTGCTGGAAGTGCGCGCCGTCTTGAGATTGCCGGTGGTAACGGCGGAGGCCTGCTCGGCGACCACCACGGTGAGCACGTCATCCACTTGGCTGGCGCGCACGTCGCGGGCGGCGTCGGCCAGGCGCGAGCCGGCCAGCCAGATGGAGCCGGGGGTGGTCGAGGCCGATGCGGCGGAGCGGCGGGCTTCGGCCTCGGCCACGTAGCGGTCGAGCGGCGTGGGCGCAGTGGGAGCGGCCGTGCCCTTCTTCTTGGCGGCCGCGAGCGCGGTGTGGACGCAGACGGCCAGTGAAAGCGAGACTGCCAGAATACCAAGCCGTTTCATGGATTCACCTTTGGAAGCGAACTGTCGACCGAGACGCGGCCCTGGCCTTCGATGCGCGCCCGGAACCGCCGGTGGGAAGCCGGATTGGAAACCGGGATCGTATCGCCGCGCGAGCCGGAAGCTTCGGCGCGAGCTTCGAGTGAAACCAGCGCGCCGCCGTCGCGGACTGTGACGTGAACGGTCTCTCCGCGGACCACGTCGGGAGGAACCTGGAGTTCGACGGCGCGGATGGAAGAGCCGGCGCGAATGGCGACGCGCGGCCACTTGCCGGCGACCTCGCCGATGGACTTCGGGAACGCGCCGTCGGAAAAAGACTCTTGCCGCGTTTCGAGGCGCAGTTGGGCCGCGTCGATGGGCCGGTTGGGGGCGAGATCGGCGGCGGCGACCACGCGCTCGACCGGGATGGAGAGCTTGACGCGGGCCCAGACGGTGAAGCGCCGGTTGCCGGCGTAGCGGACGTAGCCGATCCAGAGAGTCTCCCGAGGGGCGCGGCGCAAAGAGGATGCGGGAAAGGCCAACTCGCCCGCGGGCACCGGCTGGCGGCTGTAGTCCTCAATTTCGATGGCGGCTCGCGGCAATTCCTTCCGCATGGCGGCCAGAAACAGGGCGGGATCGGGCGGCGAGACTGGGCGGGCGACACAGACTTCCAAGGCGGGTGCGACAGGCAGGTTGAAGCGCGCGGCCAGACGGCGCAGCTCCGGCAGCCGGAACACGCGCTCGGTGCCGGGCGCCGGAGCGAGCGCAACGGCGAGATCGGATGCGGCCGGTTCCAGGCCCGGAAAGGCGCCGGCCAGATCGCGGATCAGGATGCGATCCGAGCCGGGACTGACGGCCAGGCAGGCGGAGACGGCGAATGGAGCGAGCGGGATCATCGCTGGAGATTGTTGACCTGCTGATACATGTCGTTGGCGGCGGAAACCACTTTGGAATTAGCTTCGTAGCTGCGCTGCGCCTGGATCAGGTTAATGAACTCGTCGACGATGGAAACGTTGGACTGCTCGGTATATCCCTGCAACAGGGAGCCCATGCCTTCGGCGCTGCCGGGCACACCGACGGTAGGATCGCCCGAGGCATCGGTGGGCAGGTACAGGCCGTTGCCGAGGCTGTTGAGCCCGGCCGGATTCTGGAAGGTGGCGAGCTGGATCTGCCCGGCCTGCTGGGCGGCGATCTGGTTGGGGAGAGTGTAGGAGATGGTGCCGTCGGAGGCGATGGTGATGGCCTGGGCCTCCGGCGGGATGGTGATTTGCGGCTGGATGGGGTTGCCGTTGGCGTCGACGATGTTGCCGTTCTTATCGAGCTGGAATTCGCCGGCGCGGGTATAAGCAAGGTTGCCGGTGGGCTGTTGCACCTGGAAAAAGCCGTTGCCCTGAATCACCAGGTCCAGCGGATTGCTGGTTTGGGTGAAGGCTCCCTGGCTGAAGATGATCTCGTTCGAAGTGGCGCGCGTGCCGAGGCCGAGTTGCAGTCCGGCCGGCACGACGGTCTGCTGGCCGGACGCCGTGCCGGGCTGCAACACGCTCTGGTACATCAAGTCCTGGAATTGGGCGCGGCGCATCTTGTAGCCCACGGTGTTGGCATTGGCCAGATTGTTGGCGATGTTATCGATGTTGGTTTCCTGCGCTTTCATGCCGCTGGCGGCGCTGTAGAGTGCTCTGGTCATCGGATCTCCTGTCAGGAACCTACTCGGGCGACCTGCTCGATCGCCTGTTTGCCCATGTCGTTGCCGATTTGGGCGGCTTTTTGCAGCATTTCGAACTGGCGCATGATCCCGACGACACTAATGGCCGCCTGGGCGGAGCCGGCATTGGAATCTTCGAGCTTACCCTGCTCGACGGACGCGCCGGTGGCCGCCGCGGGCGTCAAGTTCGGATCGGCGGCGCGGAAATAATTGGAGCCTTGCTTGAGGAGTCCGATCGCGCCGGGAAAATCGGCGATGGAGAGTTGCCCCACGGTCTGGCCGCCTTGCTGGATGGAGCCGTCGCTTGAAATATCAATGGGGAGCGAAGCTTGCAGGGTCACGGCGCCGGCGGCGCCCCGCACGCGGTAGCCATCGGCGGTGACCAGTCTGCCGCTGGGGTCCAGGCGAAAGTTTCCATTGCGCGTATAGAGCGCCCCGGTGGGGCCATCGACGCTGAAGAAGCCTTTGCCGGAGAGGGCCAGGTCGAGCGAGTTTCCGGTGGGGCGGAGGGTGCCCTGGGTAAGGTCGGTCCAGGGGCTCTCGATGAGCGGCATGGTGGAGGAGGAACCGGCATCCTGAGCTTCCGGAGCGACGTAGAGGCTGTAGAACTCGCGATCGGCCTTGTATCCGCTGGTGGAGGAGTTGGCGGCATTGTTGGCCATGAGGTCGAGCGATTCCATGCGGGCACGAAGGCCGCTGGCCGCGATAGCGGTCAAGGGATCCATAGCGGGGAGGAGAGTGCAAGCCGGGGGCCAAGGGAGAGTAAGAGGTGTAAATCTCTCAAACTACACGAACAGTGGCCGATGAGCGATGACGGGGAGGCGTGGAGGCGCGACAGTTTCTTGTCGCGGACAGGCTGCGTGGCAATCTCTTGCCACACTCGGGCGCGGTAACCGGTTGAAGAATGTGCGCGCGCCGTTTGGACGCCGATCTGCAATGGAGACGGCGTGCAGCCCCTCGCTCCACAAGCATTCCCGACCGTCGGCCAGGCGCCGGCGCCGGCTCTCGCGGGCAACGCGCTCGACGGGTCTTCCGGCCCGTGGCGCAAGGAAGCGGGCGGCGCGACAGCGGCCGGACCGCCGGGACAGGCCGCAACGCCGGCCGCAAGACCGCAGGCGCGGTTCACCACGCTGCTGGAGAGCCTGGTGAGCGCGGGCGAAGCCGGCAACGCCCCGGCCGTCAAGAAAGAAGACGGGCCGCAGGCGGCCTTCTGGATGGCGGTCGAGACAGCCACTCCGCAGGTGAGCCATCCGGCAAAGCCGGCTGAGGGCGCCGCGGAGACCGAGGATGGGGTCCGCACTAACAATAGCCTGGCTGCCGAACGAGCGGCGTCGCCGGAGACGTCTGGCGATGCGGCGGCCCTGGTGAAGATGGCTCCGCAACCGGGCGCTCCGCCGCCGGTCGAGATCTCGACGCCGATGAGCGACTGGCCGGACGCGCCGGAGGATCGCGCGGAGTTGCCTCCGGCCGCCGCGCCGGCGATGGAAAACCGTGCGCCGGATTCGAAGCTTGCGGCGGGAACGGCCGCGTCAGACCGGGAGACGGCGGGCGGGGCTGCCGCGGAGTCTCAGCGGTTCCGAAACGCGGCTCAGGCGGGCGCGGAGGCAGAGTTCCGGCAGACGGCCGGCGATCGACGGGCAGGGGGCGGCAGGCAGGATCGCAACGAGGCTGCGGCAGAGCAGGAGACGACTGGCTCACCGACCCCAAGAGGAAATGCGCCAGACGACCCCCGCTCGCTGACGCCCGGCGCTCCTATCGGAGCCGGGCCCAGTGGGCGTCCCGTGAGAGAGGGGTTGTGCGAGGACACCAAGCCATGCGGTCAGAGACCTGGCGGGGCTGCGGCGAAGTCTCAGCGGGTGCCAGACGTGGCGCAGGCGGGTACGGAGGTAAAGCTCCCGCAGACAGCCAGCGCTCGCTCCGTGGCCAAAGCCGGCCCGAGCGGTCCGCAGGCGCGGACGGGGGACACGGAGGTAAAGCTCCCGCAGACAGCCAGCGCTCGATCCGTGGCCAAAGCCGGCATCGAGCGCCTCCAGTTGCCGGCGGCGCCACCCCCGCAGACAGCCAGTGCTCGCTCCGTGGCCAAAGCCGGCCCGAGCGCTCCGCAGGCGCGGACGGGGGGCACGGAGAATCGGCCAGCGGTCGCGCCAGAACAGCAAGCGGTTCGAGGCCGCTCCGATGGTTTGCAGGTTTCGTCCACCGCGAGAATAGTTCCGGCGCAGACACAACTCCCCGCCGCCGGGTTGCCGGCCGCCGAGCGGCCGGCGGCAGGACCCGTGCTAGAACCAGATAGGCCGCCCCGTCCGCGGCGTGAAGGGCGATCGCCCTCCCAAAGCGCGACCGGGAAGAACGGGGAGACCAACGCAGGGACCGTGAGCGGCCAACCGCTCGCGGCGCCGACAGTGGCGCAGCAGACTACCGCAGCTAGCCAAGCGGATTCGATTACGGTTCACAGCGGAGGGGCTTCGGAAACGGCGGCTGCTGGCGGGCAACCGGCCACCAGCTCCGCGCCGGCGGCCTTGGAACCGCAAGACGACGCGATGGAAACGAGCGAGGCGCGACCGATGGTGGTGGCTTTCACCGCGCGGCTCCGCCCAGTGGCGGCGGCGCCGGAAGCGCCAGGTGGCGAAGCCGCGAATTCAGGGGCCGAGCCGGTCGAAACCGCGAAGGCTGTGGCGGCGCCGGCGGCGACCGGCGAGACGGGACACGGCAGGCGAGAGAATTTGCACGATACCCCGGCCGCTTCGACCGGGCAGCCGGATGTCTCACGGGAACCGGTTCGCAAACCGGAAGTCTCCGCTGCAGGGGCGCCTGAGCCGGCGGTGACGGCGCGTCCGGCAACCGCCCCGCAGCCGCCGGCGGCAAACGACGCGAGGCCGCGCGAAAGCACTCCGGATTCCCCGCCGCCGGCTGCGGCCACCGAGCCGGCGGCCGCTCCCGCAGCACCCAAGCCAGCGGCCGCGCACGATATCAAGTTGGAATTGGCGGGCCAGGGAGACCGGCGGGTGGAAGTGCGGGTTTCGGAGCGCGCGGGCGACATGCACGTCGAGGTGCGCACTCCCAACAGCGGGCTGGCCGGGGAACTGCGCGAAGATCTGCCGGCGCTCGCCAGCAAGCTGGAACAGACCGGATTCCGCGCCGAGACCTGGCATCCGGCGGGCACGGCCGAACGCCAGCGGACCGCGGAAGCGGCGCCCGGGGCGGCGTCGCAGAATTCCGAGCGCCAGCCGGGACAGAACGGCGGGCAGCGGCAGCGCGACCCGCAGCCGCAACCCAAACCCAAGGTTCAGGAGAACGATACCCCATCGCCTGACGCAGGAAAGGACTTCGCATGGCTCTTCTCATCCATTCCATAGACTGCGCCGCGACCGCGGCGCCAGGAGGCACATCAGTATGACTACGATCCTACCGCTGGCAGTGTCACGCAACGATGCATCCAGCGGCCAGAGTTCCAGTTCCACGGGCAGCCCGAGCTCGACGGCCGCGAGTCAAGACCAGGATATGTTTCTGCAGCTTCTGGTGGCGCAGCTCCAGAATCAAGACCCGACCGCCCCGATGGACAGCACCACGTTCGTGACGCAGTTGGCGCAGTTTCAGCAACTGCAGCAATCCGCCGCCTCCGGCGAGGACATTTCGGCCATCCGCCAGGATCTGGATCAACTGGTGGCCCGCCAGACCAGCAGCTAAGGCTTCACCAACTTAACGGAGAATCTCATGTTTACATCGTTTTCAACCGCGCTATCGGCTCTCGACGCGACTTCCACCGCCATCGACGTGGTGGGCAACAACCTGGCGAACATGGACACGCCCGGATTCAAGACCAGCGAGGTCTGTTTCCGCGATCTGGTGACGCAGTCGCTGGGCGCCGGCTTGGGCGACACGCAGGTGGGATTCGGGACCGGGACGCCGTTCACGGTCCGGGAATTCACGCAGGGGGCGATTCAGTCGAGCGCCGGAGTGCTGGATGCGGCAGTCCAGGGAGACGGGTTCTTCGTCGTCCACGACTCCTCCGGCAACCAGTACTATACGCGCGCCGGCAACTTCGAGACGGATAAGAGCGGCAACCTGCTGACCGACACAGGCGATATGGTGCAGGGCTGGACCACCATCGATCCGACTACGGGGCAGGTGGATACCAACGGCCCGATCGGCAATATCGTGGTGCCGGTGGGTTCGCTGAAAGCCCCGACACCGACGTCGTCGTTCACGGTCGACATGAACCTGAACTCGGCGGCGACGGCGGACGCAACGTCGGATTTTTCGGTGCCGATGACGGTCTACGACAGCTTGGGGACCTCCCACGTGCTGACGCTCAGCTTTGAAAAGACGGGGTCCAATGCGTGGAATTACTCGGTGTCGATTCCGGGGTCGGATCTGGTGGACCCGACCGCGTCGACGATCATCTCGAACCAGCCGATGACCTTCGACGCCACCGGGCAGTTGACCGGACCCGCATACGGCAGCCCGATCACCATTACTCTGCCGGACCTGGCCGATGGCGCGGCTTCGGGCCAAACCATCACCTGGAATCCGTACAACAGCGACCAATCGGGCAGGATCACGCAGTTTGGGCAACCGTCGGCCTCGTCGGCGAGTTCGCAGAACGGGGCGGCGGCGGCGGAACTGGTGAACGTGGGCCTGGCGGACGGCGGGGCGATCGTGGCGCAGTATTCGGACGGCGAACAGGTCACCGTGGGCCAGGTGGCGCTGGCTTCCATCCGCAACCCCAATACGCTGATTGCCGCGGGCAACAACAACTTCCAGCTCAGCGAGTTGACCGCCACGCCATCCATCGGCACGCCGGGAACGGGAGGCCGCGGAACCATCGAGGGCGGCTCGGTGGAAGCGTCCACGGTGGACATCGCCTCGGAATTCACGAACCTGATTGTCTACCAGCGGGCGTATGAAGCCAACGGCAAGGTGGTCACCACGGCCGATCAGTTGAGCCAGGACACTATCAACTTAATCCGCTGATCCGCCGATGAATCCCCAGGAAGAAATAGCGCCATTGGGGGATGTCCCGGTGGAGATCGAAGTCGAACTCGACCGGCGGGTGATGAGCACAAGCGAGGTGCTGCGCCTGGAAGAGGGCAGCGTGATCGTGACCGCGCGCTCGGCCAGCGAAAACATAGACATCTACATCGGCGGCGTGCTGTGCGGCTCAGGCGAGGTGGTGGTGATCGAAAACAGGCTGGGGGTGCGGATCACCGACTTCCGGGAAAACTGAGGACGGATCTGTATGGAATGGATCGGACAGATGGGAGCGGTGGGG
This sequence comes from Bryobacteraceae bacterium, assembly GCA_050014595.1. GTDB lineage: Bacteria > Acidobacteriota > Terriglobia > Bryobacterales > Bryobacteraceae > PALSA-129. The sequence goes on along the minus strand of JBEKDA010000021.1, from coordinate 89,056 downwards.
TTGGTGCTGGCGCTGCTGGCCGCCACGCTATGGTGGTTGCGGCGGCGCGGCATCGCCGGGATTTTGCCGGCGAGAAGAGCGGCGGGACGAAGGATGGAGTGTCTCGAGCGGTTGGCGCTGGGGCCACAACACACGCTGCATCTGGTGCGCTTGGGCGACCGGACGATGCTGGTGGCGGCGTCGCCTGCCGGGTGTGCGCTGGTCGAGAGTTTCTCGAGCCGGGAGATTGACGGCGCGCGAGAGGCGGGGCGGTGAGACTGCTTCGCGTGATGGCGGTGGCGGCGGCAGTGCCGTTGGCGAGCGGAGCGGCCGAACCCTTCTCCCTGCTCGGCATATCGGCCGGAAAAGACTCTTCGGGATTGAGCGTGCCCATGCAGGTGGTGATTCTGCTGACGCTGCTCACGCTCTTGCCCGCCGCGGTGATGGCCATGACGCCGTTCCTGCGCATCACCGTGGTGCTGCACTTCCTGCGGCAAGCGCTGGGAACGCAGTCCACGCCCTCCAATCAGGTGCTGCTCGGCCTGGCCCTGTTTCTGACGATCGTGATCATGCAGCCGGTGGCGGCCGACATGTATCACCAGGGCTGGGAGCCGCTGGAAGCCGGCAAAATGACTCCGCAGCAGGCCATGGACGCGGCTTCCCAGCCGTTGCGCACGTTTCTGGTGCGGTTCGCGCGGGAGAAGGACATTCGGTTGTTCCTCGAAATCGCCCGTCAACCGGCGCCGCACGCGCCGGCGGATCTCGATCTCAAAGTCCTGATCCCGGCCTACATTCTTTCCGAATTGAAGATCGGCTTCCAGATCGGGGCGGTGCTGTTCCTGCCGTTTCTGGTGATCGACCTGGTGGTGGCATCGGTGACGCTTTCGGTGGGCATGGTGCAACTGCCTCCGGTGATGATCTCGGCGCCCTTCAAGATTATGCTGTTTGTCCTGGTGGACGGGTGGAATCTGGTAGTCGGCTCGCTGATGAAGAGTTTCTACTCATGACCCCGGAAGCGGCTGTCCAGATCATCCGCGAATGTCTCATGACGACGTTCTGGCTGGCGGCGCCGCTGCTGGCGATTGGATTCTTCGCCGGCATCGCAATCAGCCTGGTGCAGATCGCCACGTCGATGCAGGACAGCGCCTTCAGCACGATCCCGCGGCTGATTGCGTTTCTGCTGGGACTGCTGCTTATGATGCCGTGGATGCTGCAAAAGATCTGCGCCTACACCGCGGCGCTGCTGGGGGATCTGGGCCGGTATGCCCACTGAGCTCGTGCTTTCGGCGGGCACGCTGTACGGCTTCCTGCTAGTGCTGGCGCGGGTGGGGGGAGCGCTCACCTTCGTGCCGCTGCCGGGGGTGAAGGGCGCGCCTGAACCGGTGCGCGCGGCGCTGGCATTGGGATTCACGCTGGCGCTTTCGGCGCGCTGGCCGGTGGTCGAAGCCGGCCGGGTGACCGCCATGCAGATGACCGCATGGGTGGCGTCGGAGGCCGTGGTGGGGATCTCGATCGGCGTGACGGTGGCGATTGTGCTCGAGGCCTTCACGCTGGCGGCGCAGGTGCTGGGGCTGCAGGCCGGTTACGCATACGCCCAGACCATCGATCCGAACACGGAGGCCGATTCCGGCGTGCTGCTGGTGTTCGCACAACTGGCGGCGAGCATGTTGTTTTTCGCGCTGGGGCTCGACCGCGAGATCCTGCGGCTGTTCGCGCAGAGCCTGGACCGGATTCCGGCCGGGACCTACGTTTTGGGCGTGCCGGCGGGGGAGGCTGTGATTAGGCTGGCCTCCGGCATGTTTTCCGTCGGGGTGCGCCTGGCGCTGCCGGTGGTGGCGCTGCTGGTGCTGGTGGATTTCGCCTTGGCCCTGCTCGGCCGGCTGAACCAGCAAATGCAACTGCTGGCGCTGGCATTTCCGGCGAAAATGCTGACGGCTCTGGTGGTGTTGAGCTGGGTGATGGTACTGTTCCCGCGCATTCTGATGCAGTCGAGCGGCCAGGCCTGGTCGGCGGCGCGGCGGATGTTGGGGATATGAGGCGGGATGGCGGACCGATCCTCGAAGACCGAGCAACCGACCGAGCGGCGCCTGGAGAAGGCGCGGGAAGAAGGCCAGTTTCCCTCCGCGCGAGAATTCGTCGGAGCGCTGCAGTTCATGGTGTTCCTGGGGCTGCTGGGCTTGGGGGGAGGACACTGGTGGGCGCAATTCCGCGAGACCACGCGCTGGCTGTTGGCGCGCGCCTTCGCCGGCGGGTGGGGGACGGCCGACCTGACGCACATCGCCTGGCGGCTCTTCTGGCAGCACTTTCTGCCGCTGGCGCTGGGCGGCATGGCGGTGGCATTGGCGACGCTCGCGTTCCGGCTGATCACCACGCGTTTCGGGTTCAGCCTCAAGAAGCTGGCGCCGGACCCGGCGCGGCTGTATCCGCTTTCCAAGTTGCGCGAGCTGCCGCGGCAGAACCTGCCGATGTTGTTCCAGGCGGTGATTCTGCTGCCGCTCTTCCTGTGGGCGGTGTACGCCATGGCGGGCCACAAGCTGGAGGAGATCCTCGCGTTGCCGCTCGCGAGCGTGGAGAACGGCTCGCGGTTTATCGGCGGCTCTCTGATCGAACTGTTCTGGAAAGCCGCCGGCCTGTTCCTGGTCTTTGGCGCGGTGGACCTGGTCCGGCAGATGCACCGCTACAAGCAAGACCTGCGCATGAGCAAGCAGGACATCAAGGAAGAGATGAAGGACCTGGAAGGCAATCCGCAGATGAGGGCGCGGATTCGCCGGCTGCAGCGCGAGCGGTTGCGGCGCCAGATGATGAAGGAGGTTCCCAAAGCCACGGCGGTGGTGGTGAATCCCACGCATTTTGCAGTGGCCATCCGCTACCAGGTGGAGAGCATGGCGGCGCCGGTGGTGGTGGCCAAGGGCAAGAATTATCTGGCGCTGCGCATCCGCCAGAAGGCCGTGGAGCACCAGGTGCCGATCATCGAGAATCCGCCTCTGGCGCAGGCGCTATACCAGTCGGTGGAAGTGGGGCAGGAGATCCCGCCGCATCTGTACCGCGCGGTGGCGGAGATTCTGGCGTACATTTTCAAACTCATGAACGGGAGGCTCCCCGGCTAGACTCATGACACCCGCGAAAACCATGGCGGCGCCGGCCGGGTTGACGGCAGCAGGGGGATCTCCCGGCTGGGTGCGCGGGCTGGCGTTCGAAGAGTTCCGTCAGTTGGCGGTGCCGCTGGCGGTGCTGGGAATCGTGATTGCGCTGATCATACCGATGCCCGGCTTCGTGCTGGACCTGCTGATCGTCAGCGATCTGCTGATGTCGATCACCGTCATGATGGTCTCGCTGTACCTGGTGCGGCCGGTCGAATTCACTTCGTTCCCGACCACGCTGCTGTTGCTGACGTTGTTCCGGCTGGCGCTGAACATCTCGTCTTCGCGGTTGATCCTGCTGAACGGAAACACGGGGACTACGGCCGCAGGCCAGGTGATCGGCGCATTCGGCAGCTTCGTGGTGGGCGGCAATTACATCATCGGGGCGGTGATTTTCCTGGTCCTGATCGCGATCCAGTACGTGGTGATCAATCACGGCGCGGTACGCATTTCGGAGGTTACGGCGCGCTTCACCCTGGACGCGTTACCGGGCAAGCAGATGTCCATCGACTCGGACCTGAACGGCGGGCTGATCGACGAAACCGAAGCCAAGCGGCGGCGCAAGCAACTGGCGACCGAAGCCGAGTTTTACGGCGCCATGGACGGAGCTTCGCGCTTCACGCAGCGCGACGCGGTGGCCAGCATCCTGATCACCGGCATCAACATCGTGGCGGGGCTCCTGATTGGGGTGCTGCAGCACGGCATGGATTTCAGCAAGGCGCTCGAAACCTACACCGTGTTGACGATCGGCGACGGCCTGGTGACGGTGATTCCGGCGCTGATGATTTCCATTTCGGGAGGCTTGATTGTCACGCGCGCGAGTTCCGACGCGCGCCTGGGCGCCGAATTCCAAAAACAGATCTTCAACAACTCGCGGCCGCTGATGCTGGCGGGGGGTGTGCTGGTGGCGCTGACCTTGCTGCCGGGGATGCCGAAGCTGCCGTTCCTGCTGCTGGGAACGGGCGCGAGCGCGGTCGGCTGGCGGATGCGGCGGAAAGAGGTTAGGGAGAAGACCGCGCCGCCGGAGCAGAAGCCGGCCTCGGCCAAAGACAACCTGGAGACGCTGCTGCGCGTGGAACCGCTGGCCATCGAAGTGGGGCTGGGACTGGTGGGGCTGGTGGAGGGCGCGCAGGATTCGGCGCTGTTGCGGCGGATTTCGACCATCCGGCGGCAACTGGCGAGCGAACTCGGATACCTGCTTCCGCCGGTGCGGGTGACCGACAATCTGTCCCTGCGCAGCCGCGAGTATGTGATCTCCCTGAAGGGCGTGGAGATCTCGCGGTACGAGCTGCCGCAGGGTTGCGAGCTGGCCATTCCCACCGGGCACGGACAGACGGCGCTCGAAGGACAGGCCACGCGGGAACCGGCCTTCGGGATGAGCGCGCTATGGATTCCCGCCGAACGGGCGGAGCGGGCGCGCAATTCGGGTTACACGGTGGTGGATCCGGTGAGCGTGCTGGGCACGCATCTTTCCGAAGCCATCCGCCGCCACGCGCACGAGTTATTCTCGCGCCAGGACGCCAAACGGCTGCTCGACCGGGTGGCCGTGGAACATCCCAAGGTGGTGGAAGACCTGGTTCCCAAGCTGCTGCCGCTGGCGACGGTGCAGAGAGTATTACAGAACCTGTTGCGGGAGCGGGTCTCCATTCGCGACGCGGTTTCGATTCTGGAGGCGCTCGGCGAAGCGGCCGGCGCGACACGCAACCCGATGCTGCTTAGCGAATACGTGCGGCAGACACTACGGCGCGCGGTGGTGAAGCCGTATCTCGGCCGGACCGGGGAACTGGCGGCGTGGTTCGTGGATCCCTCGATCGAGCAGACGGTGGAGGCCGCCGTCGAGCACGGCGAGCAGAGCAGCCATCTGTCGCTCGCGCCGCAGGCCATCCGCGACATACTCAACCGCGTGGCGTCGCGGGTGGGGTCGCCGGAGACTCCGGTGGTGGCAATCACTTCCGCGGGCGCCCGTGCCTTCCTGCGCCAGATCACCGAAGCGAGCATTCCCAACCTCTACTTCATCGCCCATAACGAAGTGCCACCGGGCCTGCGGGTGCAATCTTTGGGGAATCTCTCGTGAGCCGGGATCTACAGGAATGGGGCGCGCCCGACGATAGATCAAACGAGGCCGGACAGGGCCGGACGCGCTTCGCCGCAAGCACGAGGAACCCGTAGGGATGAGAATCAAGAGCTATTACGCCAACTCGGTGGAAGACGGCATGGCGATGGCGCGGGCGGAACTGGGGCCGGACGCCATGCTGGTCAACAGCCGCCGGACGTCGCCGGAAACACGTCACCTGGGCGATTACGAAGTGGTCATCGTGACTGATCTGGCGGCCGCGGCGGAGATGGCCTCGCCGCCAGGCGCGATGCCCGTCTCGGGCGGGCCGGCCAGCCGAGTGGCGGCGGGCGACCGGCTGTCGGTCGAAGTCGCGCACCTGAAGAAGGAACTGGAAGGAATGCGGAGGGCGCTGACGCGCACGGCCTTTGCTCCCGCCGAGTGGCGGGCTGCGCCGGACGTTTCCGACGCGTATGCTTCCCTTGCGGCGAGCGAGCTGGCGCCGGACCTGGCGCGCGAGATCGTAAGCGCCGCCGAAGCCAGGCTGGCGCCGCCGCTCGCGGCGAAGGCGCGAGTGCCCGAACGAATCGACGGCGCCCGGTTCCAGCGCGCGCTGGCCGAAGAGCTGGAGTCGCGCATCCGCGTCGAGCCGTTGCTCGGGCGGAGCGAAGCCCGGCCGCGCATCGTGGCGCTGGTCGGTCCGCCCGGAGGGGGAAAGACCACCACGCTGGTCAAGCTGGCGGTGAATTACGGCCTGGCCAGCCGGCGGCCGGTGTTGCTCCTCTCGGCGGATACCTACCGCGTGGCGGCGGCCGAACAGTTGCGGAGCTTCGCCACCATCCTGGGCGTCGGTTTTCAGGTAGTGGAAACAGTCGCCGCGCTGGCCCAGGCGATCGAAGAGAACCGTGGCAAAGAGCTGATCTTCATCGATACCCCGGGGTTGGCAACCGGCGACGTGGCCGATTTCGGCGGGCTGGCGCAGTTTCTCTCCACGCGCAGCGATATCGATACGCAAATGGTCCTATCGTCCTCGATGAAATCCGCCGATCTATCTCGTGTGGTGGATTCGTTCGAAGCGTTCCGGCCCCAGCGTCTGATATTCACCAGGCTGGACGAGACCGGCTCGTTCGGCCCGATTTTCAACGAGTCGGTGCGAACCGGCAAGCCGCTGTCCTTCTTTGCGACGGGGCAGCGCGTGCCGGAAGATCTGGAGGCTGCCCGCCGCAGCCGGCTCGCGGAGTTGATTCTGGGCGGGCAAGGCAGCCGGGCACAGTCGGCGGCTTAGGAGCGAAGCCAAGGCGAAGGCGTATGCAGTCGTATGCGGTGTCTGAGGCGATCAGTGACGACGAGCGGGAACGGCTCATATTGCAGCACCTGCCACAGGTGCGGTTGATTGCGCGACGGATCCAGGAGCGGCTGCCCGAGAACATCAGTCTGGAAGATCTCATTTCGACCGGCGTGATCGGTTTGATTGCGGCGATCGATAACTTCGATCCGAGCCACAACGTCAAGTTGAAGACCTACGCCGAGTACAAAATCCGCGGAGCGATCCTTGACAGCCTGCGCGGTCTGGATTGGGCGCCGCGGCAGAAGCGCCGCCAGGCCAAGCGGATCGAAGCGGCGATTTCGACCGCCGAGCAGCGCCTGAAGCGGGCTCCCGACGAACTGGAGATCGCCGAAGAATTGGAGATCTCGCTGGAGGAATACCACGAGTGGCTGGTGGAGATTCGCGGCTTGAACATCGCGAGCCTCGAGTACACCACCGGCGAGCACGGTAAAGACCTGCTGCACTACCTGCCCGACGCCGACGACAACCTTCCTTCCAAAATGCTGGAAAAATCGGAGCTGGAACGGCTCCTGGCGGAGGGAATTGACGGCATTCCCACGATGGAACGTACGGTCCTCGGTCTCTATTACCAGGAAGAGCTGACCTTGCGGGAGATCGCTCAAGTGGTCAAGCTGCACGAATCCCGCATCTCGCAGTTGAAATCGCAGGCGATTCTGCGGTTGCGGAGTCACATGGCGAAACAGTGGCCGGCCTCGCGAGGCGTGGTGACGGCATGAACCAGGACGACGTCTTCAGCGCGGACAACGTCAAACAGCTCCTGGACCGGTGGACCGAGAGCCTGGCGCAGGTAATCGAATCCATGACCGATCAGCGGCCGGAAGTAAAGTGGCAGGCCGCCAGGGGAACCGCATCCGAGTTGGGGCGCGGCCAGGAGTATCTGTGGTGGGAGCAGCCCTTCCAGGCGGCGCCGCAAGTCGTCACCGCGTGGGTGGCTGCGCCGCGCGCCACCTGGGAACAGGCCGGGGCTCTCACGCTCAAGGCAGCCGGCCTGGAGACGGTCGAGACCACCGAAGCGAAGAACACGTGGGTGGAAATCCTGGGACAATCGCTCGCCGTGATGGCGCGCTCGATCGGCTCGCTGCTGGGACGCGAGGTGACCACGGAAGCCGGCACGGAGCGGGGTCCGGATCCGCCGCCCGGAGAATGGGCGGCGGTCACGATCACCTTCGCCGGCACGTTCGAAGGCGCCGCGCCCAGTGAGCCACCCTTGCTGATGGGGCTCAGCCCCCAACTGGTCACCCTGGTCACCGCCCCGCCGCCCGCCGACGCGGAAGCCGGCGGTCAGATGGCCATTGCGCAGGAGGCTGAAGCCGGCCCCGCCGACAGATCGGCTCCCGTCTCGCGGACCATGGAGCTCCTGCTGGACGTCGATCTACCGGTCAGCATTTCATTCGGCAAAGCCAAGGTTCCGATGAAAGATGTGCTCAAACTGACTACCGGATCGATCGTGGAACTGGACCGCAGTATCAACGAGATGGTCGAAGTGCTGGTGAACCACTGCCTGATCGCGCGCGGAGAAGTGGTGGTGGTGGAGGGCAACTACGGCGTGCGGATTCAGGAAATCGCCAGCCGGCAGGACCGCCTGCGGAGCTTGCGATGAACGGAATCGCAGCTTCCATGGGGGCCGTTCCCCTGGTTGCGGGTGTCTCGGCGGTGTTCGCCGTGGCGGCCCTGGCGACCAGCCTGTTTGCGGTGTGGCGGACGCGGGCCATGGTTCATGCCGCGGAGAACCGCATGAAGGCCGCCGGTCGAAGCGTCGAAGCCACCCTGCGCAACTGGCGGGAGATCCTCGACAGCCTCTCCGCGCAGGTGCGCGACCTGCCGCAGCAGGGCCTTCCGGCCGCAACTTCGTCTCCGCCCAAATCCGGCTTGAATATGAACAAGCGCAGCCAGGTGCTGCGCATGCACCGGAGGGGCGACGCCCCGGAGCAGATCGCGGTCGCGCTCGAGGTTCCGCTGCAGGAAGTGGACCTCCTCCTCAAGGTCCAGCGCATCGTGCTTCGTAATCTTTGACTCGGCCCCGGCGGTTCCCTCATTCGCGGTATGCTTGACGGGCATGGCTGCGTCACATGCCGGATAATAAAGGGAGCCTATGACCGTCGAGATCGAAGGCGTCACGCTGCACCTGGCTCATCCGGATGAACTGTCCGCAAAATGGGTGGGGCAGGGCGAGCTGATGCGGCAGTTGCTGGCCGCCTGGATGGTGGTGAACGATCAGGACCTGCCCATGAATCCGCGCCTGTTGGGCAAGCCCGGCGTGGGCAAGACCACGCTGGCGTACGCCGCCGCCCGGCGCATGGGGCGCGAGGTCTACATCCTGCAGGCCACCATGGATACGCGCCCGGAGGACCTGCTGGTGACGCCGGTGATCGAGGGCGCGGGGAGTTTGCGCTATGTGGCGTCGCCGCTGGTGACCGCCATGCTGCGCGGCGGAATCGCCATCATCGACGAAGGCAACCGCATGAGCGAGAAGAGTTGGGCCAGCCTGGCGCCGCTGCTCGACAACCGGCGCTACGTGGAATCCATCGTGGCCGGCATCAAGATCAAGGCTCACCCGCACTTCCGCCTGGTGGCGACCATGAACGACGACGCCTCCACCTTCGAGCTGCCCGAATACATCCATTCCCGGCTGCAGCCGCAGATCTTCATCGATTTTCCGGAACGCGACGAGGAGTACCAGATTCTGAAGGAAAACCTGCCATTCGCCGAAGAGCGCATCCTGGACTACGTGACGGATTTCCTGCAGACGGCCCACGCCTCCGATGAGCGCTTTACTGCGCGCGACGGCATCAACGTGGCGCGGTTCGCCATCAAGCTCAAGAGCCTGGCTACCGAACGGACGCACGAGGCGGCGGCGCTCGAAATCGCGGTGGTGCAGGTGCTGGGAGAGGAAGCGTTGCGCTATGTCCCAAGAGAGCGACCTTCGGCTTCCTGACGCGGGAAGTCTCCAGCGGGGACGCTTCCAGTACTTCCCGGTGGCGCCGGGCCGGCTGGAGTTCGCGATCGAAGTGCGGCGCGCCATTTTGCGCGACCGCCCCCAAGTGATCGCGGTGGAATTGCCGGTCACTCTCGAGCCGGCGTGGCTGCGGGCGGTCGAGCGGCTGCCGGAAATCTCACTGATCTTTTATCCGGACGAATCGGCCGGCGGAGACCGCGCCGTGTACGTCCCGATCGAGCCGGCAGACCCCTTCACCGAGGCCATCCGCACAGGCCTCGAAACGGGAGCGGAGATCGTTTTCGCCGATCCCGACGCCGGCGAGCGGCCCCATCTCAAAGACTCCTATCCGGATTCCTACGCGATCCGCCATATCGGCCTCGATCGTTACGTCGAAGCGTACCGCGTCTACCCGCAGCCGCGCTCCGCGGAACTGGGGCGCCACGCCGCCGGGATCGCGTGGAAACTGCAGGGCACCGACCCTTCGGCGCGCGTCCTGGTGGTGATTTCGCTCAACCTCCTCGATCCGGTGCTGGACGCCATGGAGGAGCCGCAGGCACTGCCCCTGGCGCGGACGCATCGCGACGGAATCGAGCTGCTCAATGCCCACCCCGAATCGCTGGGCGAAGTCTGCGCGGAGTATCCGCAACTCCAGTGGCGATACGAAAGCTACCGGCCCCTGCTCCGCGATGACAACCTGATCGACCGGCGCCACGCGCAACTGGCCGTGCTGCGCGAGGCGGAAAAGGATTACGAAGCCAACACCGGCGAGCGCATGGCGCATTGGCAGCGGCGGTTGCTGGCGCGCTATTCCCGCAACCTGGCGCTGGTGGGCAACGATTTGAGCCCGGGCCTGTTCGACCTGGCCGTGGCGGCCCGCGGCGTGGCCGACGACAACTACGCCTGGGAGGTGTGGGAAGCGGCCAGCCGCTACCCGCCGCAACAGACCGCCTGCGACCTGATGACGGTGCGCATCGCCGGCGACGAAGTCTGGATGGACACGCGCCGCATCCGCCTGCGCCGCCGTCTGCCCAGCACCAAGCGGCGCTTGCGGCCCATCGGATTGAAGGCCCGCAAAAAGGAAAAGATTCCCGGCGAGTGGGCCAGCCAGTTGCACGGCACGAGCATCTGCTCCTATCCGCCCGAGGACCTGGTGGTCGAGGACTACGGCCGCTTCCTGAAGAAGAAAGGCAAGAGCATCCTTTCCGAAGAGCGGGTGCGGGTCGAGCCCTTCACGACCTCAATCCTCGACGGAATCGACATGCGCGAGACCATCCGCAAATGGTACGAAGGGCGCATCTGGGTGCGGCAGTTTCAAAAGATCCACGGCGAAGTGGGATCGATCGTGGTGATCTTCGACGACGACCGCGACGACCGTTACCCCTATACCACGACGTGGCTCGGCGAGAATCAAAACGAATCGGACATGGCGTTTTACTCCACGTTGCCGTTCGATCACCTGGTGGGCCCGGGCATCGGACGCGCCGAATACGGCGGCTTCCTGATGAGCCTTCCGCCGCGCCGCATGTACGACGTGTGGCAGGATGCCGACTACGAGTTCGCGGAATCGAAATCCGAGCGGTTGCTGCTGGCGGCGCTCGATTATTCCATTCACCACTATGTGGTCTACGTGGCGGCCAAACCGCCGCGCTCGATCTTCAAGACCATCGCCTCGCGGGTGGGACGCGCGGTCATTTATATTCCGATCGGGCAACTTTCGCCGGTGTCGCTCAAGAAGATCCGGGTGGTGCACGTGCTCGACGGGTACGAGAAGCGCGAGATTGCCAAGGAGTATTTGTGGTGAGGGCGGTTAGCCCGGGCTAGCAGGCATCTATTTGCGCGTAACTGGCTCGAAGGCGGCGTCGGGATTTCGGGTGACCAGTTCCTGCATGCTCAAGGCTCCAAAGCGGCCTTGCAGTTCGGCCGGATCAAACTCGTGGTGCTGCCATGCGCCGCCGCGCTCGCGAAAGATATAAAGGACACGCTGCGAAGGCACCTGTTTCTGTGCGGCTTCCCCAAAGCCTCCTGCATCGAATATCGCCTCGAAACCAAACGCCCTTGCTGCTTCGTTCACGACGATGCCGCCATTGATGTCCGTATCGAAGTTGTCGGGATCGCACTGGGCGTTGTTTTCCATACACCACCTCTCAGAGATCCTCGCCTGAATCAAGTGAGAATACTGCTGGCGTAGTACGTCCTCTTTCGGAGGATAGACCTCGACCGAACGATTATGGGCGATGTCAAAGACGTCGATGTGCAGCGGCTGGACAGACATGAAATGGATTTCACTGCGACGGATGATGGCATAGTCCGATCCCAACAGTCCGAGCAGCCACCCTGAGGTGGCGGCTTTGAAGGAGAGGAGCGAAGAGAGGATGATGACGCAGCCTGCCGAAGGGCCGACATGCGTTTCGATATAGATTGTGTCGTCCCGTTGGCGTATTCTGAGTGCCGACCCAAGGCAGTCCATTCGGTGGTCGCCCTGAAAGAGCGCACCAATCTCCGGAAGGTCGGCGCGCTGAAGATCCTCCGTCTTACGTGCAAATCGAATCACGTGGAGCGGAGGATGAAGTCCGCCCGAACCATCATCAACGTAATACGCCAAGAGGAACGGGTCGCCCTCGGAGATTGCGTAGCTTGTAATCTGACGGCGAAGCTCGGGCTCGGCAAATCTCTGCACTGGTACGTTCGAAACGCGAAGCCTCTCTCCCAGCGATTCCGCGGCTGTCGCGCAAGAGCCACAGAGGAATAACAGCACACCAATTCCGGCTGAAAAGACCTTCGCTGGCATTCGCCGCAATATTAGCAGCATTTTGCCCGCGGATAAACTCGCGGCACTACCGTCACGTCACGGCCGATTCCAGGCTGCGCACTTTGGCGGAGAGAGTGGTGCGCTTGAGGCACAACATCTCGGCCGCGGCCTTCTTGTTGCCACCGGTCTTACGCAAGGCCTGCTCCAGGATACTGCGCTCGATTTGCGCCAGGGTCCGCTCGTAGTCCATTCCCTGATCGGGTACCGAGATGACCGGAGGGTCGACAGTCCCCATCCGGGAGCGGGAGGGGGCGGGAAGCGCAAAGTCGGCGGGCGCCAGCGTATGGCGGTCGCCACTCAGGGCCACCGCCATGGCAATGAAATTCTCGAGTTGGCGCACGTTGCCGGGCCATGAGTAGCCGGACAGCCGCTCCACGGCTTCCGGGGAAAGGGACTTTGGCGCAATGCCTTCCGATTTACAGATCTTCTCGACCAGGAAAGGCGCGATGACCGCGATATCCTGACGCCGTTCGCGCAGCGGCGGCATGTGAATGGGGACTACGTTCAGCCGGTAGTACAGGTCTTCGCGGAATTTGCCGGATTCGATGCGCCCGTTCAGATCGCAATTGGTGGCGGCCACGACACGCACGTCCAGACGAATGGTCTCGGAGCTGCCGAGTCTCTGGAATTCCCGTTCCTGCAGCACGCGCAGCAGTTTCGCTTGCAGATCCAAAGGTAAATCCCCGATTTCGTCCAGAAACAGGGTTCCTCCCTGAGCCTCTTCGAACCGGCCGACCCGGTTCTGGACCGCGCCCGTAAATGCGCCGCGCACATGCCCGAACAATTCGGCTTCCAGGAGATATTCCGGCAGCGCGCTGCAGTTGACAGCCACCCACGGCGCCCGGCGCCGGGCGCCAACCAGGTGCAGGGCGCGGGCGGCGAGTTCCTTGCCGGTTCCGGTTTCGCCGGTGATCAGGACGGTCGAGCGCCGGCCGCCGACCAGCCGTATAATATGGCCGATCCGGCGCATTTCGCGGCTATCGCCAATCAACAGCCGCTCCCACTCCTCGGGCTCCACCTGTTCGGCCAGGCGGGACAGGTCGCGCGTGCGGCGTTCCTCGATGGCCTGCTCGATCTGCGCGGCGGCCTCTTCGCCAGCGGCGAGGAATTGATACACTCCCAACCGGGCCAGGCGGACCGCATCGAAGACCGAAGCGTGAGGGTCGCGAACCAACACCGGGATCGACGGAGCGAGCCTCTGCACTTCTTCCAGGAGTTCGCAGGGAGTCCAGCCGGTCGCCGGGAAGCTCAGGATAATGGCGCTGAAGTCCTTCTGGCGGAGGACCCCGAAGGCTGTTTCGGGAGGCAGCCACTCGATGCCGTAAGTTGTTGAAAGCTTGGAGCACTCCTCCCCGAAGCGGGGTGGCTCGGTGGCAATCCAAAGAAGTTTTTGGGCCTCCATGGCGGTTACAAGCAGCTATCGGCGGCGGCCGCGAAAACTTTAGGAGAGAGTATCTTTTTTTCGTGAACTCCGCCTAAAGCGCAGGGAGGGGGATGCCGATATGTAGTACAGCGGCAGGAATGGCATGCAGGTATGAAAGTCTATGACGTGAATCTGACGGGCCCCTCGGCGAGCGAATCCGGGCGGCCACAAGAAACCCAGAAGGCGGATCGGGAAAGCAATTCCCGGCCGTCCACGGGGACTTCCTCGAGTGACCGAGTGGAACTGTCGGGCACCTTGGCGCGCATCTCGCGCGCGGTATCCTCTTATAGCGCGGACCGGTCCAGCAAAGTGCAAGCGCTGGCCGGGCAATACCAGAGCGGCAACTACCGGCCGGATTCCGTGAAGACGAGCCAGGGCATGATCGCGGAAGCCCTAGGCAGCGGAACGAAGTAAGATGCCGGCCGCGGACACAGCGGAGCATCTTTCGTCGGCCCGCTTGGAAGTGAAGCGGGCTTGCGACCTTCTGGAGGCCCCCAACCCGGCATCGCTGGAGGCCAGCTCAAGCGCCCTGGAGCGGGCGATCTCCGGCCTCAACGACTGCCGGCGCGGGATACGGCCGGGCGTGACAAACGCCGATGTCAGAGCCCGGGTCCGCCAGTTGCGGGCGGAGTTGCGGCATGCCGGCCGGTTGCTCGAAAGCGCGGCGGATTTCTATCGGGGTTGGGAGCGGATCTTGGGAGCGATGAGCGGCGGGTACACGGCGGGCGGCGAGCCTGCACCGGTGGCGCGCACCGGAAAGCTCTATTGCCAGGGATAGGCTGCCATGGCCAACATCCTGTCCTCGCTCATCTCGGCAGCCGGCGCGCTGGACGCCTTCACCCAGGCGCTCGATGTCACGCAGAATAACGTCGCCAACGCCCAAACGCCCGGTTATGCGAAACAGACTCAACTCCTGACCGCCATGCCGTTCGACCCGACCAACGGGTCGACCGGTGGAGTGCGCGCGGCGGAGGTGGTCAACTCGCGAGACCAGTACGCCGAACAGGCTGTCCGCCAGCAGAACGTTTTGCTGGGGCAGGCGCAGCAGAACGTCACGAGTTTCACGTCGCTTCAATCCCTGTTCGACATCTCCGGTAATTCCGGGATACCCTACGCGCTCAACAACCTGTTTACAAGCTTTTCGGCGTGGGGGCAGACGCCCACCAGCACGGACGCGCGCCAGGACGTGATCGACAGCGCGACCGACTTGGCCAACGCGTTCCGGCAAACCGCCACCGGCATGACCCAGGCGGCGCAGAACAACCGCAGCCAAATCGATCAAACAGTGGTCCAGATCAATAATCTGGCGGGGCAACTGGCCGCTTACAACTCGCAGGCCATGCGTGACGCGACCCCCGACGCCGGCCTGGATGCGCAAATCAATTCCACGCTGGAGCAACTGTCGCAGTACGTCAACTTCACCGCCAGCCAGCAGTCGGATGGCTCAGTCACGGTGTTGGTCAACGGGCAGGTCCCGCTCGTGATCGGCGACAAGACCTATGCGCTCCAAGACGAGCCTGTGACGCCAGATCCCACAGCGCCGAATCCCGGCGCGCCGCCCACCATGAGCATTCTGGCGTCGGACGGCGCCGACATCACCTCGCAGGTGACCAGCGGCCAGCTCGGAGCGCTGGTGAACCTTGCCAATAACGTGTTTCCCCAGTACCTGGGCGATGGCAATAACGCCGGCGACCTGAACACCATGGCGAAGCAGTTCGCCGACTGCGTCAACCAGCTTTTGACTCAGGGCAACATTTCCGACGGGCCGCCGCCGGTGGCCGGCGTACCGCTGTTCACCTACGACACCACCAACGCCACCAATGTGGCGCAGACCCTGGCCGTCGACCCGACCGTCACCGCGGACCAGTTAGCCGCCATTTCCACCGGGCCGCCGGAAGTTTCCAATGGAGTTCCGCTGGCGCTCTCCGCGCTGGCCGATCCGCAGTCCAGTGACGACGAAATCAACGGTGCCAGCTTTACCGAATTCTACGGCAACATGGCGGCGACCATCGGCAACGACCTGAACGGAGCCAACAACAGCCTGCAAGTGCAGCAATCGGCGCTGGCCCAGGCGCAGAATCTGCGGCAGCAGGTGTCCGGAGTGTCGCTCGATGAGGAGGCCGCGGTTCTGCTTCAGTTCCAGCAGGCCTACGAAGCCAACTCGAAACTGATCACCATCCTGGACCAGTTGTCGGCAGACACCATCAACATGCTCGCCATCACCTCCTGAGGACCGCCATGATCACCAACCTCAATCCCGAATCCGCGCTGTTTATCGCCAACGTGAATCGCATCCAGCAGAGCATCGCCGACGCCAACAGCCAGGTCTCCTCCGGCAGGAAGATCAACGTCGCATCGGACGCGCCCGACCAGATCGACACGCTGCTGCAACTGCGGGCCAACCTGCAGCACAACACCCAGGTGCAGTCCAACCTCACGCTCGCGACCACCGACGCCAACGCCGCCGACAGTGCTCTCAGCTCCGCGATCCAACTGATGGAGAGCGCGCTGAGCCTGGCCAGCCAGGGGGCCACCGCCACCACGGACGCTTCGGGCCGTCTCAGCATCGCGCAACAAATCCAGGGCATTCAGCAGCAAATGGTCTCTTATAGCCAGACCACCGTGCAGGGCCGTTTCATTTTCAGCGGAGATCAGGATAACCTCCCGGTCTACAGTTGGGATTCGAGCGCCGCGAATCCCGCGGTGCAGAACTCCGATCCGATCTCCACGCGCGTGATTGAGGACCCGGGGGGTGGATCGTTTCCGGCGTCCAAGACCGCTCAGGAAATCTTCGACGACCGCGATCCCGTCAGCGGCGACCCCAACCAGGACAATGTCTTTAACGCCCTGAACACCCTGTATCAGGCTTTGCAGAACAACGACACGCCCGGAATCAATAATGCCATTCCGCTGCTCAAGTCGGCCTCCGCCCAACTGAATTCCATGGAGGCTTTCTATGGCAACGTCGAGGACCGCATACAGAATGCCACTGATTTCGCCAACAACTACAACGTTCAGTTGCAAACGCAGATCAGCCAGACGGAAGACGCCGACATCACAAGCGCCGCGACGGAACTGACCGAAGGCAACACGCAGCTACAGGCGGCTTTCGAGATGCAAGGGCAGATGCCACACTCGAGCCTGTTCAACTACCTGGGTTGAGCGCCTCGAAGCGGGCGCGACTAAACCGGCAATTGCCGCAAGAGAGCCGGGAAAAACGCCTGGATGAAGCTCACGGCCGTCCGGGTGGCCGTATCTATGTCGTCGTGTTCCACCGGCACCATCACTCTGACCAGAGATGTGTCGCTGCGGTGGTACCGTATGGAGTCCAGCACCAGCCAGAAGCGGGCCGCATACTCGCTGGCGACCACGCGGTTGTGGCTCTGGAACCAGTAAACGGCCACCTCTTTGGAGGCATCGCCGTTTGCCACCACATACTTATTCGCCACAATCGGCTCCCGCCAGACGGGAACGACGATGGGGATGGCGGTGTTCTCGATCGGCTCCCATCCGGCGCCGGGCAGGCAGGCCTTGGGAGAGTGTGGCGTCTGGCCGTAGCGCTGCGTCTTGTAGTAGGCAATCCACAGCGAGGCTCTCCTGGCCTGGGAGACGTCGACGTAATCGCGATTGAGCGTGTCGTCGGCTCGCAGGACGCGCTGCGTGTCGTCAGTCAGCGGATACTCCGCGATCACGTGCCAGTCGCCAATCGCAGAAGGAAACGTAGCCAGCGGAGCGACGTTGGGAATAATCTCGCGGCGCGACGCCGCCGTGTAATAGAACAACGCCTGCAGCAGCAACACTACTGTCAGCGGCAAGGCGTACTTGCCTTTCAGGAAGCTCATGCGTGAGCCCTCTTCGCAGCCACGAAATTCAGGGTGCGTACGATCAGTTGATGGAACAGGACCAGAATGATCAACGCCACGATGAAAATCACCCAGCCGGTGGACTCGTGGAAAAAACCTTCGGCAAGCTCGGGCTTAATCTGAGTCATGATTCCGGTAAACGCAACGCGGCTCCCGTTGGCCACGATGGCGATGGGAATGGTCGCGGCAAACAGGACCACCCGGAGCCATATCCGTTTCTCAAAAAAGTATCCGTATACCAACGAAAGAAAAGTCAACGCAAGCAACGACCGGATCCCGCTGCAGGCCTCCACCACGGAAAGCGTCTGGTGCGGCAGTTCCAGGATGTTGCCGTCCCGCAGCACAGGAATACCTAGCATCTCCAGTGCGCTGGCCGCCATGCCGCTGGCGATGAATTGCAGCGGCAGGGTGATTTTGTTGTAGACGATAGTGGGGATCGGAACCATGAAAAACAGCAGGAACAATGGGAAGGCCAGCATTTTGAGGGTCTCGGTTCCTCGCAGCAACCAGATCGCACCGATCAAAGTGATGATGACGGCCGTGTGGGTGAGGAATAGTTCCACCCCCAGGGTGCCGGCGACCAGTTGCGCACCCCCCACAAGCACGACCACCAGTCCCCACAGGTCCGGTTTGGGTTCGATAGCCAGCAGTTCGTCGCGCCTCCGCCAGGCGATGAAAGCCGCGATCAACGGCACGAAGAAGCCATGCCCCATATCCGCGTCCGTGGCCCAAATGGATGCGAGCGAATACAAGGCAGGCGCGTTGCACACTGCGATCAGCAGGCCGAACCACGATAGAGCGATCCAAGGGATCTGGGGTTTGGGGGACGCAGGCGCCATAACGGCTGTCTACCAATGATAGCAAACGCAAGCTGCCGGCTACCTTCGCAGCCTGCCGGATCGATGCGGTAAATGAACCTGCTGCGCCGGCCCTGGAGCCGTCGCCCCCTCGCAAGCGATTACCACACCCCAGGGATGAGCCGATTGCGAGTACGCTCGGCAAATGCCGTATAGCCGGGCAGCTCCAGGCACAGCGTGCGATCCTCCAGCATGGTGCGAACAATGGTCAACACAATGCAGACCCCGGCCGGAATCCACGCCCAGTCCGATGCCAGCATGAATGGGGCGGCGACGTTCAAAATGACGTTGCCCATATTCCCCGGATGGCGCACCAGCTTGTAGGGCCCGGAGTCGACCACCTGATGACCTCGTTCCGTCTGGATCCGCACGACGGGCGCGTAGAAACGGTTTACCGCCAGCGCGGTCTGTGTCAGGGCTGAGCCTGCCACAGCCAAGGCATAGCCTAGAACGACCTTGAAGTCCATGGGACCGACGCCGTGCCGGCGCGCGTCCAAGCCGGCTACCAGACAGGTGATGATCGGACCGAACATCATAAGCGCAGTGCTCCTATTTGAGACTCATGTATCTTATAGCAGACCGCCACGGCGATTTCGTTAGCGCGCCACGATCTCGAACGGCACGGCCGGCAGCGAGCCCAGCGGAATCCGCTGCCGGTTGGCCGGCGCACTGCCGGCCGCCGCGGGCTTCCGCTCCCCGGAGATGGTGATGATCAGGTTTCCATTCTCGCCAGCTTTGGCTTTGACCGGGTCGCAGGCGAGCACGAGTTCAGCGCCGTTGGGACCAGGCGTGGTTTCGCGCAACTCGACTCCCGGCGGTGGGTCGCTCAGCTCGTACACCAGCTTGTCGATGAGATTATTGGCGGGGAGGACTGCTTCGACCGGGAACCGGACCGTGCCACCCGCGGGAATTTTCAAAGGCAGTTGGGCCATCACCTGGAGCGGCGCGCGGAAGGTATTGCCGCGCCGGATGGCCACCTTCAAATCCTGCGCCGGAACCAGGTGCCAATAATAGAAAGCCTGCATCATGTTCTCCGCCGGAAGCGCCAGCCGCGCCACCTCGGTTCCGCGGATGGTTGCCCGGCCCTCCACCTGCAAGCTCAGCGGCTCCCGCTGGAGCTGCGGCTGCGGCGGAACCGAAAGCGTCAGCCGCACCTGGTCGTGGCCGGCCGGCAACACCGCGCCCGAAAGCGTCATGCCCTTGGGAGCGTTCTTGAGCGCCAGCCGAATCTCGCCCGAAAACCCGTCCCTGCGAATGGCATGCACGGTGATCGGGACCGTCATCCCGCCGGCCGTATTGATTGCCGAGGGCGTGACGCGCAGATCGAAATCCGGCCGCGGCGCGCTGATGCGCAGCCGGTAGGCATACTCCGGGCCGCCGCGATGCTGGGCGTCGTTCAGGTAGAGATAATACGCGCCGTTCACCGGCAGCGTGAACATGATTCTGGAATCCGCGTGGTGCGTTTCCAGGCCCGCGCTCGCGTCTTCCTCATCGTCGTTGAACGCCAATTGGCGGCCCGCGGCGTCGGTCAGTTTGAGCACCGAATCGAGCGGCGAATCGAGGCGTCGCGCATAGACTTCCGCCACGATAGCTTCCCCGGCCCGCCCGTCGAAGCGGAATACGTCCTGGTCGTCCGGCCGCCCGACGCGCCCGTTCACGATGATCGGAAGCTTCACCCGCTGGGCGTGAGCGGCGGTGTCGTTGGGCTCTTTTTCCAGGATCTCGGGCAAAGTGTCGGCCTGGAATGGACGCGCGCCGGCTGCCGCATACATGCCGGGCCCTTTGCCCCTGAGGTCCATCGTGGCGCGCGCCGCCGGCAGATTCCAGCCGGCCAACGTAACGCTGGTTTTGGCGCCGGCGCGGCCGCCCAGCGGAAAGACGTCGGTCACAAACGGCAGCTCGCCGATGGTCAGGCGATAGACGAAATCTTCGCGGCCCCGGTAGATGGCGTCCTTGATCTCAACCGTGTATTCCCCGTCCCGGGGAACCATATAATGGATCACCGGATCCGGATGGAATCGGTAGTCATCGTCATAGGCCACTTCTTTCCCGTCAGCGTCATACAGCGTCAGGACCGCTTGAAACCATCCCGGGACCGCATCCGCCAGGTAGGGGATCAATTCGCGCGCGCCGGCTGCGATCACCAGGCTCTGGCCCGCGTGCGCCTGGAACCGGTAGCGATCGGCTTCGCCCGGCGTGAACGGCTGGCCCTGGCGCGCCTGCTGCTGCAACGTGCCGATGCGCGGCTTGATCCGGCCATTGACAATCACCGGTAGCGTGATCTCCATATTGGTGGGCGGCTGGGTAATACGCACCTGGTTGACCGGCTGGTTAGCGGCCGGACGGACGATCTCGGTAATCTCCTTCTCCTGGACCTCCGGGAGCTGGCCGACACAGAAGACGATCGGGTTGGAGAGGCCTTGCGGTGAAGAGACCCGGAGCTCGCGCCGGCCGGGTTCGGCATCCGGGGAAATCGCGATGCGCAGCGTGCGCGTCTCGGCCAACACGGGGCTGATGAGCCGGTTGTGATTAAACAGCAGGAGCTTGGCCCGGATGTCCACCATCTCGTTCTGGACCGCTTCGCTCGCCGGCTGCTTCTGCAACTCCTGCATCCGGTCGCGCAAGTCGGTCGCCTGCATGCCGTTCATGGGCCTCGCGAACTCGCCCACGGTGACTTCCACCCCGCGGCCGGAGACGTACGCGGCGGACACGTTGGGCAGGAACTGGCCGCCCATTTGAACCTGGACCGTGGTCCCCTGCCGGCCGCCGGCGGGAAGGACATAGGCAATATGCGGAATGTTTTGGGCGAAAGCGGCGGGCACCGCCAGAAGCAACGCGGCGCGCCACATTACCCCGCATTTCTCACAGCAGTTCGGCGGTGTCGAGGTGGCGCACGCACTCGTGCGTGCCGCGTCGGCACTCATGCCGACGCCCCGTCCCGACCGACTGTCCGTCCCCCACCAGGGTGTCGAGAAGAGTCTCGCCACGGCACGCACGAGTGCGCGCGCCACCTCCTCGGGCCAGGTGTGAGAAATGCGCATCACAGGAGCTCCTTGAGGCGGCCGGCTCCGCCGGTGGTAACGGCGACGTCCAGCCCCAGGCTGTTGGGCATTTTGCCGTCGGGGTCGATGCCAAGCTGCTGATAGATGCTGCCCAGCAGATCGGCGGGGTAGACCGGCCGGTCCTTCACCTGTTCGCCCCTGGCATCCGACGCGCCCACCACACGGCCTCCTTTGAAACCGCCGCCGGCGACCAGGGCGCAGAAACAGTCGCCCCAATGATTGCGCCCGCCGTTCCAGGGCGCTTCCCACATGACTTTGGGCGTTCGGCCGAATTCGCCGCTCCACCAGACAATCGTGCTGTCCAGCAGGCCGCGCTCGGAGAGCTCCTGGAACAGCGTCGCCATGCCGCGATCCATCTGCGGCAATTTCTGGCGCATCACCTGGAAATTCTGGCGGTGCGTGTCCCATCCCTGGTAGTTGATCGTGATGTACGGAACCCCGCGCTCCACCAGGCGGCGCGCCGCCAGGCAGGACTGGCCGAACGTGTTGCGGCCATAGCGGTCGCGCACCTCGTCTTTTTCCTGCGCCAGGTCGAACACCTTCCCCGCGTCGCCGAGGATCAGCTCGTACGCCTGCTGCTCGGTCTGATCCAAAGTCTTGATGAGACCGTCGTCCTGCATGGCCTTCCCGATGGTGTTGAGCTGGTGGAGCAGCTCGCGGCGGTCGCGCTGGCGCTTATCGGAGATGCCCTGGGCCACCACGCCTTCCACCGCGAAGCGGGCCTGCGCCGGGTCGCCGCCCGTGGCGAACGGCCGATAGCGCTCGCCCAGGAAACCGTTTTCGGAAAAGCGCCCCTGCGGCTGGGTGAGCACGATATACGGAGGGATCAGGCCCGATGCGGTCTCGCCTTTAAACAGCGAGACCACCGCGCCGGCGCATGGGTACACCAGCCGCTCGCCCGGTTTCCTGCCGGTCTGCACAGCATAGGAGGCCGTTTCATGGGCGTAGATGCCGTGCGTCATGCTGCGGATGAGGGAATACTTGTCGGATTGTTGCGCCATCAGCGGGAGCAGTTCGTTGATCAGCGCGCCATCCGTCCTGGTGGGGATAGGTTTATCGAACGGACCGCAGTAGTCGTAGCCGGCCGCCGGCTTGGGATCGAGGGTGTCCAGGTGCGAGGGCCCGCCCCACATCCAGATCTGAATGACCGACTTGGCTTTGGCCGGCAGCGCGCCGGCACGAAGCGGACGATCGGCGGCGGCCGCTAGCAGCCCGCCGCCGAGAATGCACCGCAAGGCATCCCGCCGGGAGAATCGCAGGGGTGGGAGGCTGCTCAATGACGACATAGAAACTCCGCACTGTTGATCAAGGCCCACGCCAGGTCCACTGCCGCGGGCCATTTATTGCCTTGGACCGATTGAAAATACGCGCTCACGGTCTTCAATTCGTCATCCGTCGGGTAGCGCGAGAGAATCGCCAGGTACAGGTGGTCAATGGGGTCGCGCGGCTTGCCGCCGGGCTGAACTTGAACCAGCGAACGCAACGCGGTGCTCTGCTGAATCTTGAGCTGGATATGGCTGGAATTCAGCAGGTGCAGCCGTTGTCCGTTGGTGGGGAGATTGTTGCGCTCCGATTCGAGGCCAGTGTCGCGCGGCGGGCGTCCGAACATCTCCAGAAAGGAGCTGCTGATGCTCCCGTCCGGCAGCGCGATCGACCGCTGGTCGTCGGGCAGAAACGTGAACGGCTCGGGGATCGGGCTGGAGTAGTCCTCGGTCGTCCCGGTGATCCGGCAGATGGCGTCGATCAGCACTTCCGCATCCAGCCGGCGCAGCGGATAAGCCGCGAAATGCGCCGCGGCGTCCGGGCTGCCGGTCCGCGGAATGGAGGAAAGCTGATAAACCTGCGAGTTGAGGACCAGCCGGTAAATGTGCTTTAAATCGTAATGCGCCGACACCAGCTCGCGTTCGAGGAACGCCAACAGCTCTGGATTGGCGGGCCGGTTGTCGGGCCGGATGTCGTCCGGTTCGTGGATGATCCCGCGGCCCATCAACCAGGACCACACGCGGTTGACGGCATTGCGCGCGAACCACGGATTGTCCGCGGCCAGCAGCCAGTCGGCGAATGCGGCGCGCGGGTCCTGACCGGGAAGCAGGCGGGCCGGTTTGCCGTCGGGGAAAACGGCCGCGGGGCGGCTCTGGGCGGGATCGAAGAAAACGATCTCCTCTTTCCATTCCGTCGTCGATTTGTACTCGATCTGCGAAAAAAACGCCGCCATGCCATCCAGCCGCGCTTTGGGCCATGCGGCCGCCCGCGTTCCCATGAACGTCAGCGCCACGGCTTGCGCGATGGCCTGCGGATCCCGGCTCTCGACGGCCCGGTAGAAGTTGACCTCCGGCACGCGGAAATTGCTGCCGTTCGAAGCCAGCAGCTCGCGCACGAAGCGGTCGTAGGGAACGTTGTCGCGGATCGCCGACCGGATCCAATGGTAATAGGCCTGTACCGCGTTGGGCCAAAGGTTAATCGGAAACTCGGATTTGACGCGCAGCAGATCGCACCACTTCATGGCCCAGTAGTCGCCGAACTCGGGGCGATCGAGCAGGCGGTCGATCAGGATGCTGCGCTTGTTGGGGTCGCGGTCCGCCAGGAATTTCGCCGCCTCCTCGGGAGCCGGCAGCGTGCCGATCGCGTCCACGTAGGCTCGCCGGAGAAAGACCTCGTCGGAGGCGGGATTAGCCGGCTGGATGCTCATCCGCTTCCAGTCGTCGAACACCAGTTGATCGATTCTGCCGTGCGACACCGCTTCGCCGGCCGTTTCAAATGGAACCAGGAAGGGCCTGTCCCCGGCGCACGCCGCGGTCGCGATCAGAAATGCGAAGAGAGGTTTCATGGCGCGGGCTCGGTCCGAAACATGGCGATGGCTTCAATTTCGATCAGCAATTCCGGCCGGCAGAGGATCGCCTGGATTCCCGTCGAAGCCGGCAGCGGATCGAGCTCCTGGCGCGCGTAAAAGGCCGTGCGCTCCTCGTTAAACGCGGCGTAATCCCGCTCGATATCCCGCAGGTAGCAGGTGGTCCGGACGATATCTTTCCAGGTGGCCCCTTCGGACGCGAGCAGCCCGGTGATGTTCGCGAACGTGCGCCGCGTCTGCGCCCGGAAATCGCCGATATGGATGCTCTGGCCGGATTCGTCGATGCTGGCGGTCCCGGAGATGAGCAGGATAGCCAGCCCATTGAGGTCGATGCGCAATCCGCGCGAAAACGAACTGGGCTTGGGATAGTCGAAAGCCTCGTTCAGGACCCTCAGATTGCTGATGCTACGTTTTGCGATGGGAGCCGCGGCGAGGCTGCTCAAGAGCTCTACGTCTAGAAGATTCACGATAATACAACCCACTTATCGTTAAAAAGTCGCGGGAAAGGGTAGGGAATCAGCCTGGCGCCCGGCGCGGCGCGGGTTTGCCCGTTGATGAGGCGGGCGGCCTTTCGCATGAGGTCCTCGGGATTGGTCTTGTACTGGCTGAAGACGAGGCGAAAGGGCCATCAGTATTTACTCTTTCCGTAAAACGGTTATACTCAGGTGGTGATCGAGTCGTTCCGCTGCCCGGACACCGAACGGCTGTTCCGGCGAGAGCGGGTTGCCCGTTTCGTAAACATCGAATCCGCTGCGCGCCGTCGCCTGGACGCTCTGCACGTCGCGGCAACGTTGCGCGATCTTCTGGTCCGGCCGAGCAACCGGCTCGAAGCCCTGAAAAGGGACCGGATCGGACAACACAGCATTAGGATCAACGATCGGTACCGCCTCTGCTTTCGTTGGCACGAAGGAAACGCCTACGACGTCGAAATCGTGGATTACCACTAAGGAGGACCCATGCCCAAAAGACTGCCGCCCATTCATCCCGGAGAACATCTGAAAGAATTCATGGACGACTTTGGCCTCACCATGAATCAGTTGGCGAGGGCGCTGCACGTCTCCCCCAACCGCATCACCGCGATCGTCCACGGCACGCGCGGCATTACCGCCGAGACTGCCATGCGCCTGGCGCGTTACTTCGGAACGTCGGTCCAAATGTGGATGAATATGCAGGCGCATTATGAAATGGAAGTCGCGCGGGATGAGTTTGAAGCCACCATTCTCAAAGAGATTCAGCCGCGCCAGTCCGAAGCCGCATAAGCTGCCGGCAGCAACCTGCCTATATGCCCGAAGATCAGCGCGGAAACAATGCGCCCGGCCAGCCGAATGGCTGGTCGCGGCATCTGATCTGGCTGAGCGGCATCTGGGTTTTGCCGCTTTGCTGGATCCTGCGATGGAGTTTTCCTCCCTCGGCTCTGGCCCCCAGCCTGGTCCTGGTCGTCGCGTGTTCCCTGGCGCCTCTTCCGGCCCTCCTGCTTTTCCGCCGCCGGCGTAATCACGCGCTCCGCGAGGCCCGGAACGCCCGCGAAGAGGCCGAACAACTCAAGCTGCAGTTGGAGACCTTGCGCTACCGAACGGCACGAATGCGTGAAGAACTGTCGGCCGCCGACCAGCAGGCCCGGTTGTCGCATCAACTCACGCTGCTGGGCCAATTCACGGCCGGCTTCATGCACGAATTTAACAATCCGCTGGCGATCGTGACCAGCCGCATCGAGGTGCTGCTGGAAGAACGGAAGGCGGACGCAGCCCTCTGCAGCGATCTCCAGCAGATGCTCAAGGAAATGCGCTACATGGGAAACATCGCGCGCACACTGCTGCAGGCGTTGCGGCGCGAGCGGGGCGGCGAGGTCTTCGCTCCCTCGGCTCCGTCCGAGGCCTTGGAAGAAGCGCTAACGGCGCTCCTGCCTTCAGCGCATGAGCAGGGGGTTCGAGTGGTGCAGGAAATTGCGGATGTCCCCCGCGTCAACCTGCCCGGGCATGTGGTCAGCGAAGTCGTCCGCGGTCTGCTGAGCAACGCCCTAGACGCGCTCAAAGGGCGTGAGGGCGCCACCATCTGGATCCGGCTGGAACCGTACCGCACGGCGGGGGCCAAGGTGCTCCTCAGAATCGAAGACAATGGACCAGGTGTTCCCGAAAGTATCCGGGAGCACCTGTTCGAGCCGTTCATTTCCCAAAGTCCGGGGCGGGAGCGTCTCGGGCTCGGGCTGTTCCTCGGCGCCAGCCTCCTCGATATGTACGACGGCCGCATGTGGTATGAAGACAGAAGCGGCGGCGGAGCCAGTTTCGTCGTCGAGATACCCCCGGCGCGTTTTACGCGGGGGCAGCCCTACCATTGGTTTGTCGGAGGCAATCCGTCGTGAATCGCATCTTCGTAATTGACGACGAGCCGGCGATGGGCGAGAACATTCAGCGCATGCTGAAGTTTCCGGAGACCACCGTGACGGCCTACGCGGATCCGGTCAAGGGCCTGGCGGATGCGCTGGCAAAGCCGCCCGACCTGGTGTTGCTGGACATGCGGATGCCCGGGATGTCGGGCGAGGAGGTTTTCGCGCGGCTGCACGAGGCACATCCCGGCCTGCCGATCGTTTTTCTCACGGCGTTCGGATCGGTGGAGGGTGCGGTGCTGGCCATGCGCAACGGCGCATTCGATTACCTGCAGAAGCCGTTCAAGCGGGAGGATCTTCTGCTGGTGGTGAAGCGGGCGCTGTCTCACGCGGAGTTGGAGCAGGAGGTCGACAGGCTGAAAGGAAGGCTGGAGGCGCTCGGCGAAAGCGACCATCCCCAGAGCCGCAGCGCCGTCATGCTGGAATTGACCGAAAAGGCGCGGCGCGCGGCCTCGACCGATGCCACCGTCATGATTCTGGGGGAGAGCGGCACGGGCAAGGAAGTCATGGCCCGCTACATTCAAAGCCAGAGCCCGCGTAAGAACAGGCCGTTCGTGCCGGTGGAGTGCAGTGCCCTGCCGGGCTCGCTCATCGAGAGCGAGTTGTTCGGTTACGAGCGCGGAGCCTTCACCGGCGCGGAGCGCACCAAGAAAGGGTTGATCGAATCGGCCGATGGCGGCACGCTGTTCCTGGACGAGATCGGCGATCTGAGCGTGGAACTGCAAACGCGCCTGTTTCGCTTCGTCGAAGAACGCCAACTGCGGCGTCTGGGAGGCCTCGAGCCGGTGCGCGTAGATTGCCGGATTCTGTGCGCGACGAACCAGGACCTGGCGGCGAAGATCAAGGCCGGCACATTTCGCGAAGAGTTGTACTACCGGCTAGGTGTGGTCACGGTGAAGTTGCCCGCGTTGCGCGAAAGGCCGGAAGACATTCCTCACCTGGCCCGTTTCTTCCTGGAGCGATTTTCCCGGCGTTATGGCAAGAGCCTGTCCGCGTCGCCTCGATTCTATGAAACGCTTCTCAGCCAGCCCTGGCCGGGCAATGTGCGGCAGCTCAAGAACCTCATGGAGAAGCTCACGGCACTACACCCCGGCGGTGTTCTGGAGCCGGAAGACGTCGCCGACGACCTGCAACCAACCGGCGCGGCTTGCCATCTTTCCAGCCTTCCGTGGAAAGAGGCGCGGGAACAGTACCTGGCGAGCTTCGAGCTCTCTTACGCCCAAACGCTGTTGGCTCGTTGCGACGGCAACATCAGCGCCGCGGCGCGCGAGGCCGGCGTGGATCGCAAAACGTTTTACGCGTTATTGAAACGGGAGAAAGAACCGCAGGCTGGGGAATGAACTCGGGGTTCTACCGCCGGTGTCTTGCCAGCGCTTGACCATCGCCACTCTTCGAGGCGCGCTGCAAAGCCGCTTCTGACCGGATTTCGCTCAACGTATGCGATCACTGAGCCGAGCGAAGACGTGGGAGTTCTCAGGAACCCCATGGGGCAGTCTTCTATACCAGTACATATTCCAAGAGGAACCGGCGGCAAAGACCGCCGGCGCTACAAATCAAGTAGTACGTTACCCGCTGGAACGCGGATCCGCAGCCTGAAAGGCCGTCCCACAGGCTGGGGAATCGATTCCACAGCTCCCCGGCAAAACCGGGGAATCGGCTCCCCATATTGGGTTTGGAACATCTCTAAGCAATTGAGATAAAAGGAGTCCTCACTTGGCCATCGGCGTGCCCTTCCGGCGGCATGGCTCTACCGCGTAGAAAGTTCTGGCTCCCGGCCGTCGTGCCGATTTTGGCGGCACTCGTTTTGGCTCCACAGCCGGGACGGGCCATTCCGGCCTTTGCCCGAAAGTTCGGTGTGAAGTGCTACACCTGCCACACCATTCCGCCAGCCCTGAATAAGACCGGCTATATGTTCAAGCGGCTGGGGTATCGGCTTCCTCCCGACGAAATGGATGGCACCAAGGCGGCGCCCAAAGTTTCCGCATTGGACAAGGACATCAAATTCAACATAACCAATACGCTGGCGGTGATCGGCCAGGGCAGCTTCACGGTGGATAAGACGGCGGGCAGCGGCGCCACTCCCGCCTCCAGTTCCAGCTTCAATCTGGATGAAGCCGCGCTGTTTTCGGCCGGGGCGGTGCCGGACACCGGATTCTCCTACATCACGCACTTCGAACTGTATCAGGGCGGCAGCACCAACCTGGAACAGGCCGTGATGACCTATACCGGGGGCCGCGCCAACAGCAGCTATTTCTTCAAGGTTGGCGAAATGCACATGCAGGAGGGAGAAGGCACGCGGGCAGCCATGTTCTACAACCTGTTCCCCGATCCCGCTCCCCTGCTGGAGAACACCAGCCCGACCAACTTTTCGCTGGACCAGCATCCGGTGGGGATCAACGTGGGATACACGTGGGCCTCGAACTACTTCAAGCAGGTGTTCGCAGTCTCGGCCAAGGTCACCAACGGGCTGAACGCCGACGGTAGCGAGATCCTTTTCAACTCCACCAAGAACTCCAAGGATTACTGGTTCGACGCCGATTACTGGTTCGGCCCCGATGGCGGCGTCACATTCATGACCTACCGCGGCACAAAAGACCAGGTGCAGAACCAGGGAGCTCCGGACGAGTTCACGTACCGCCCCACGATTCGGCGCTATGGCGTTTTCGGCAACTACCTGTTCTTCGACAAGCTGGACGTCTTGGGCGGCTATCTGCGGGACGACGACGACTGGCAGGACGAGCCAGGCAATCCGCTCACGCACTTCATTTCGAATGGGTATCGCGCCGAAGTGGATTACTACATCCAGCGCGGTTTCGCCGTGATGGCCCGGTACGACCGCATGAAGCAGACGATCGCCGGCGGGCCGGCGAACCATACGGAGGCCTGGAACTTCGGCAGCGAGCGAGCGCTCACGGAACTCGGCAACGTGGTGTTGCGCGCCACCTACGGGCACGAGCGCGATCAGGACCCGACTTCGGGCCTGGTGACTACGGACAAGCTCTTCAAAATCGATTTGCGGTTGATGTGGTAAAGGAGTTATGAACGTGAAAAAACTAATCCAGAGAATGATGATGCTGGCGCCCCTGGCACTGGCGGCGCAGACCAGCAACGTGGTGCTTCCACAGGATAAGGGGCCGGACAAGATCGATGTAGGCGCCTATCCGGCTCCCCAGCAGGCGGCCTATAAGGTGTTTAGCACCAAATGCTCGAAGTGCCACACCATCGCGCGGCCCATCAACACCATGATGAAGCGCGACGAATGGGAGCGCTACGTCAAACGCATGATGCACAAGCCCAACTCCGGCATCAGCGACGCCCAGGGAAAACAAATCTTCGAGTTCCTGGTTTTCGACCAGACCGAGCGAAAGGACAAGAACCCCAAAGCCTTCTTCCCGGCCTTGAGCGATGAAGAAATCGAGAAGCTGAAGAAGCAGTAACGGGAAGCCGCCATGCGCTATAGCGTAACGGTCCCGGACCAGGAGTACTTCAACCGGAACATTCCGTGCCGTACCGCCTGCCCCATCCACACGGAATGCGGGCGGTACGTGCAAGCCATCGGGATATCCCAGGATGAAGAGGCCTATCTTCTGGCCCGCGCCCCGAATCCGTTCGCCTACGTGCTGGGACGGATCTGTGCGCACCCTTGCGAAGATGCCTGCCGGCGCGGCAAGATCGACGAGCCCCTGGCCATCTGCGCGCTCAAGCGGTACGCCACCGAGCGGCACAACCTGGGCGCCGGACACGACCCGGCGCGCAAGCGCTTGACGCCCGCGCCGAAGCGTGGAATGAGCGTTGCCATTGTGGGGGCGGGTGTGTGTGGTCTCACCTGCGCTCACGACCTGGCGCTGTTGGGGTACTCGGTAGAAGTCTTCGAGTCAGCGCCGGTCCCGGGGGGGATGCTCTACCTGGGCATTCCCCACTTCCGGCTTCCCCGGGAAATCATCAAGATGGAAGTCGATAACATCCTGGCCATGGGGGTGACCCTGCACACGCGGGTGACGGTGGGGCGTGACATTTCGTTTTCCGAACTGCGCTCCCGGTTCGACGCGGTGCTGCTGGCGACAGGCCTCAACAAGGGCCGCGAACTGAATATTCCGGGCGCGCACCTGGCGGGAGTTTACAACGGCATCGATTTCCTGATCAACGTCAACCTGGGTTACGAAATCGAACTGGGAAAGCGGGTGGTGGTGGTGGGCGGCGGCAACGTGGCCATCGACGTGGCGCGCGCGGCGGTGCGGTTGGTGCAGGAGACGTGGCAATCGGGCGCGGCCGAATCCGGCGCGGAGAGCTTGCAGCCGGCCTTGGACGCGGCTCGCATGGCGCTGCGGTCGGGCGCCGAGCAGGTATGCCTGGTGAGCCTGGAATCGCGACAGCAGATGCCCGCCTGGCAAAGCGAAGTCCACGAAGCCGAACACGAAGGCATCGCGGTGGACAACGGGTGGGGGCCGAAGGAGATCGTCGGCGCGGACGGCGTGGTGACGGGGCTCAAGGTGCGCGCCTGCGTCTCGGTCTTCGACGAAAACGGGCGCTTCAACCCGGCCTTCAGCGACGAAGAGAAGGTGATCCCGTGCGACACCGTGGTCCTCGCCATCGGACAGCAGGCGGACCTGTCCTTCCTGGGCGGCGACAAAGAGGTCCAGGTGACGCCGCGCGGAATTCTCAAAATCGACGAAAATCTGATGACGACCGTTCCGGGTGTTTTCGCGGGCGGCGACGTGGCGTTTGGACCGCGCGTGCTGGTGGAAGCCGTGGCCAACGGGCATCGCGCGGCCCGGTCGATACACGTCCATTTCCACGGGACGAGCACGAAGACCGTGCTGAGCCGCTTCCGCATATTCAACAACTGGGAGATGCCGCGCGGCTTCCTGGGTATTCCGCGGCAGACCATGCCGGTGCTGCCGGCCAACCGCCGCATCGGGATCGCCGAGGTGGACCTGGGATTCGATGAGGCGCAGGGACGGGCGGAAGGGCTGCGCTGCCTGAAATGCCAGGTCAACACGATTTTCGACGGCTCGAAATGCATCCTGTGTGCCGGATGCGTGGATGTCTGCCCGGAAAACTGCCTGCGACTGGTGGATCTGACCCAAGTGCAAGGCGATGAGCGGTACGACGCCCTGATTCGAAGCCGCTACGGTGTGTCCGCCGCGGAACTTCCCGCGGGCCAGGCGGGCGCCATCATCAAGAACGAAGAGAAGTGTATTCGCTGCGCGCTCTGCGCCCAGCGGTGCCCTACCCATGCCATCACCATGGAGGCCCTGGAGCAGCAGGAGCGGGAGGTATTCGAGTGAAGCGACGATCCTTTGTGAGTTGGGGCACGGCCGGGCTGGTCGCCGTGTGCTCCGCCATCGGCGTGAGCCTGGGAGCGGTGGTGCGGTTCCTGACGCCGAGCGTGTTTTACGAGCCGCCGCAGACCTTCAAGATCGGCAACCCCGCGGATTTCTCTTACGGCCCTCCCACGTTCCTGGCGGAAGAAAAAATCTTCGTGTTCCGCGACCCTGAAAAAGGTTTCGCGGTGGCCAGCGCCGTCTGCACCCACCTCGGCTGCACGGTGGGGTATTTCCAGAGCGATGAGCGCTTCCATTGTCCGTGCCACGGCAGCGTGTTCAACGCCGATGGCACGGTGCAACACGGCCCCGCGCCCAGGCCGCTCGAGTGGTTCGAAGTGACTTTGGCCCGCGACGGGCAACTAATGGTGGATAAGGACCGCGCCGTCCCCGCCAACTATC
This sequence comes from Bryobacteraceae bacterium, assembly GCA_050014595.1. Taxonomy (GTDB): domain Bacteria; phylum Acidobacteriota; class Terriglobia; order Bryobacterales; family Bryobacteraceae; genus PALSA-129. Next base: position 56,627 of record JBEKDA010000021.1, on the reverse strand, counting down.
GCCTTATGGTGGCATCATGAATCCGTTACGAGAGGCCTGGCAGTCCGTCGTTCGGCGGGACCCGCTGTCCACGGACAAGGGGAAGTCCGAACTGATCTTCCTCAACGTGTGGCTGCACATTCACCCCGCCAAAGTGAAGAAAGAGAATCTCAAGGTGAAGCACACGTTCTACCTGGGGTTCATCACGTTCTTCCTCTTTCTGATCCTGGTCACCACCGGGGTGGCGCTGATGATCTACTACCGTCCCCAGTCGCCGCAGGCATACCAGGACATGAAGGACCTCCAGTTTGTGGTTTACCTGGGGACCTTTCTGCGCAACATGCACCGGTGGTCGGCCCACGGCATGGTGATTTGCGTCTTCCTGCACATGTGCCGCGTGTTTTACACGGGGTCGTACAAGCGGCCGCGACAGTTCAACTGGGTGATTGGGGTGGTGCTGTTCCTGCTCACCCTGGGGCTGTCGTTCACGGGCTATCTACTGCCGTGGGACCAGCTCGCCTTCTGGGCCATCACGGTGGGGACCAACATCGGCAGTTACGCTCCGCTGATGGGCGCAAAAATTCGCGAGCTGCTGCTGGGAGGCCACGCGGTGGGCGAGTCGGCGTTGCTGCGCTTCTACGTGCTGCATGTGGCGGTGCTGCCGGCGCTCATGACGCTGCTGACCATGGTGCACTTCTGGCGGGTCCGCAAGGATGGAGGGCTCTCGCGGCCGGTGTGGAAGTTGCAGGAGGAAAAGTCCGCGCAGTTGGTCACTATAGGAGCGCCCGACACCAGTGCCGCACTGGCGGCGGTTCCGGCTTCCCAGGACAAGACTTATGGCCTGATGGAGGTGGTGACCGGCAAACCCATTTTCGAAACCGTGAGCATGGAGGAGGAGGAAGACACGGTTTTTTCCTATCCGTATGCCTTTTTCCGCGAGGGCATCGCTTTGCTGGTGACGGTTGCCACCGTGATGGCGGTTTCGCTCTTCTGGAAAGCGCCGCTGGAGGAGTTAGCCAACCCGGCGAAAACACCTAACCCGGCGAAGGCTCCATGGTATTTTCTTGGTCTCCAGGAACTGGTCAGCCACTCGGCGCTGCTGGGCGGCGTGATCGTGCCTACGCTGGCGGTGCTGGCGCTGATTGCCATTCCCTACATCGACTCGAATCCCAGCCGGCGGCCGGCCGATCGCAAGTGGGCCATCCGGGCGTTCACGCTCTTCGTGGTGGTCAATGTGGTCCTGATCGTCGTCGGAACATTCTTCCGCGGCCCGGGTTGGGCGTTGGTGCCGCCATGGGTCCACATTACGGGGGCCGAGTAAATGGAACGGAGACTGCCGCAGTTCTTCTTCGCGTTGAGCATGATCGTGCTGGCTCTGATGCTGGGGGCCATCTGGCAAGCCGCCTCCCCCACGTGGAAAACCTACCAGCAGGAGTTCCACCGGCTGGAAGCGGTGGGCGAACCGAACGCCGCGGCCAAGAGCGACGTGGTGAACGCAGCCCTGGTCATCCGGCAGGATTTGCTGCCCGGGTTGCAGCGCGTCGACCGCTGCACCACCTGCCACCTGGGCGTGGAAGACCCGACCATGAAGAATGCTCCGCAGCCGTTCGCCTTTCACGCCAACCTGGCTCCGCACGTCCCCGCCAAGTTCGGCTGCACCGTCTGCCACGGCGGGCAGGGGCTTGCCACCGACAAGCAGAACGCGCACGGAATGGTGCCGTTCTGGCAGGAGCCGCTGCTGCCCAAGGAATACATCCGCGCTTCCTGCGGGCGGTGCCATAAAGAAGGTGAGGTTCCCGGCGTGCCGGAGCTGGCGGACGGCCGCCGCCTGTTCGAAACGCAGGGGTGCCGCGGATGTCATAAGTTAAACGGCGTGGGTGGGACCATCGGTCCGGACCTGACCGAAGAAGGCGCCATCCGCCGGTTTCCGGAGTGGCTCGAGCGGCATTTCCTGGACCCCAATGCCGTATCGCGCAACTCGCCCATGCCCAATTTCCATTTCACGAAAGAGCAGGCGCGGGCTCTGACCTTCTACATGCTGTCGCTGACCAGCGAACAGATGGGAACCTACTACTCGAGCGTGCGGCTGATCCCCAGCGCCGGCTATGGACGAGAGTTGTTCGTCGAAAAGAACTGCATCGCGTGCCACAGCATCGGCGGAGTGGGGGCCAAGAACGGGCCCGATCTGGCGCAAGTCGCCAAGCAGCACTCTCCCGGCTGGCTGGACGAGCAACTGGTGAACCCCCAGCTCATCTATCCGGGGAGCATCATGCCGGCCTACGATCTGGAGACCAACGCCAGAAAGGCGATTATCGCTTTCATGGCCTCCGCCACCGCCGAAGATGCGCAGTCCATCCTCTCGCAGCGGACCAGGCCGCTGACACCGCAAGACGCCGCCATCGAGGCCGGCAAGCAGAGTTTCGCCCGATTCGGATGCGTAGGCTGCCACGGCCTGCAACTGCAAGGCGGCGTTCCCAATCCCAATAGCCAGGGCGGCGAGGTCCCTTCCCTGCTCCACGCCTCGGACGACTACACCAAGGAAGAGGTGATCAAGATTATCCAAAACGGCAAGGTGCCGCCCGTCGAGAGTACGGCCAGGCCGGCCGCGCCGCTATACATGCCTCCCTGGAAAACCGTCCTGACGGATGAAGACATCCATCGCATCGCCGACTATCTCTGGTCGCTGCAAAAGAAGAAGGACGCCTGGTAGGGGGGAGCGAGGCTAAGGTGCCGGTGGAGGCATATCATCACGGCCCGCGCCAGACGACGAGTACCGCTGGGTGTGCGACATAAAACCCCTGTGGTGCCCGGAAAATTCACAGTGGCTAAAGCCTCTGGTGCGGCGACTTGCGGCACGGCTAAAGGCCGTGCCCTGATACAAACCAGCCGGAGTCCCACTTTTACGTCGCGCACCCAGTACCGCTTGCCCAAGGGTGGGGAATGGGGTCGTGCCGACTATTACAGCGGGCCTACCGGAGGAATGGTTCGCTCTACCGCTTCCAGTACCTCTCTGACCCTGGCCGTCCATCCGCGAGCCATCTAGACGGTTGGCAATGCGGACTCGCCGGGGGATAGCGAAACTCCCACGCAAATCTCGTCTACGGTCCCAAGCCGCTCATAACATCACCCAAGGTTGGTTCCAAATCCACACACTGCCGGGTGAGTTCCACCAAATCGTGCGTGCGCCGAAACGATTGGTCCCGCCAAACCAGAAATGCCTTCAGCGACTTCTCAACCGCCTGCTGGTGAGTAGAACAGGCAATCCTCCGTGTCGGGAGGGTCAAGCGTAAGCAGGCTCTCCGCACGCCACAAGTCCTTGCGGCTCTTTTTCACCCAGGCAAGGGTTTCTTCGACGCGGATCGGATCAGGCTGCATAGAGCAGCATTCCTTATCTACTGGCGCGTCGTCGGGTAAAACGATCATCAGATCGTAGTCGCTATCGGGTCCAGCATCGCCGCGTGCTGTCGAACCGAAGAGATAAATCCGCTTTGGGCGATAAACCTCGGTAAGACGACGCACAATCTCACCAAGAAGGGGATCTCGATGCGAAGGTACGGGTGCCAGTGAGCCACGTCCGTCCAAGCGGTTATCTCCTCCCCGTATAGTTTGCCATACCTCGCGCGGTTCCGGAGGCGTATTGCGGTAGTGCACGGAAATTGTCGGCCATTCCCTTACATCGATTCCAATCCCAGCCGGCGGCCGGCCGATCACAAGTGGGCCATCCGGGCGCTCACGCTCTTCGTGGTGGTCAATGTGGTCCTGATCGTCGTCGGAACATTCTTCCGCGGCCCGGGTTGGGCGTTGGCGCCGCCATGGGTCCACATTATGGGGGCCGAGTATTGCCGCCCGTCGAGAATGCGGCCAGGCCGGCCGCGCCGTTATACATGCCTCCCTGGAAAAGCGTCCTGGCGGATGAAGACATTCATCGCATCGCCGACTATCTTTGGTCGCTGCAAAAGAAGAAAGACGCCTGGAGCCGGCAGGACCGGAAGAAGGCATTTGGGGTTCAAGAACTCCGCCAGTGGCCAATATTGTACAGTCACAGCCCCGCCAACCGTGCCAGTATGGAGCGTGCAAGACCCTCATCCAGGGGCGCAAGCAGGCCACAAATGAGGATGGATCAGCTAGAGGCAAAACTGTACCGTGACATCGACCACGACGATCAGTGGATCGCCTGGTCCCGGAACATTGGCTGGGTGCGCTTTCGGGCACGTCCCAACGGATGGGCAGAGCGGAAGCCCGTAGTTGAGTTGGACGCATTGCACTTGCGGGAAGTATCCCTGGCCCAAGCCTTCAACACAGGCCTGATCGAGGCCTTTCACCAGTAGCCTTCTTCCGTTAGGACCTGGGACCAAGGCCGCTTTTGACATCGACGCGTCTTTGCGCTGAGAATCGGTGACGATAACCACAGCTACTTCAACGGTAGAGTCCCAGGTCTTCCTTCGACATGAATGGCACTATGTGTCGAGGAATGCAACAGAAAAAAGTCTATCAGATATTAAACTCCTATAACCCTTGAGGCCGGAACGGAAGAGTGGGAGAATATCGCCGGAGGATATTCAAAATGGGAATCCTGGCGAGTGTCCAACCGAAGGAGGGGCCAAAGCCGCCCTTCGATCCCAAGATCTTCCTGGCCAAGGTCGGCGCGGGCAGGAACATCATGGACTACCGGAAGGGCCAAGTGGTGTTCTCGCAGGGTGACCCGGCGGACGCCATCTTCTATATCCAGAACGGCAAGCTCAAGATTACCGTCGTTTCCACGCAAGGCAAAGAGGCGGTCATCGCCATTTTGGAGGCGGGCGACTTCGTCGGCGAGAGTTGCCTGGCCGGGCAGGTCAAGCGCATGGCCACGGCCATCGCGCTGACCGACTGCGCGGCCCTGCGGCTGGAGAAATCGGAGATGATCCGGGTGCTCCGCGATGAGCCGGTCTTTTCTGAGTTGTTCCTGCACTATCTGCTCTCCCGCAACATTCGCATTCAGGAGGACCTGGTAGACCAGCTCTTCAACTCCAGTGAAAAGCGGCTGGCGCGGGTGCTTCTGCTGCTGGCGAACTTCGGGAAGGAAGGCAAACCGGAGCCGGTGATTGCCAAGATCAGCCAGGAAACGTTGGCCGAGATCATTGGCACGACGCGCGCAAGAGTCAACTTTTTCATGAACCGGTTTCGCAAATTGGGCTTCATCGACTACAACGGCGGACTATATGTTCACAGTTCGTTGCTGAATGTTGTCCTCCACGACTGACGGCGGATCAACCGCAGGGATCTCAAGCCTTGCGCCAAAATAATTCGCTGTGGGTGTGCACTTTTGGACAGCCGCCAAGACGATGGAGGTCTAGGATGTCTTCCGAGGCTTGTTACAGTCTTAGGATCGGGTAACGGGCAAATAAGGAGAATATGACCTTAAACTCACGAACCCGCTTTCGCCACAGCGTTCGCCCGCTGAACGTGTTCAGCTTCTGCGGCGAACCCATCGTTGCACCGCGCGACGAGTACCACCTGCTAACCAAGGATCTGCCGCCGTGTCCGGAGTGCAAGCGCGCCCGCGACAAGGCCGCGCAGGTGCTTGGCCGAAAATATCGAAGGCTGGTGTAAGGGATTACGCAACAGCCCCGTTCTGCCGGGAACCCCCACGCTTGAAGTCCAGCGCGTCCGGCCCACGCCAGGGCTGGCTCTGGACATCCCATCCGCCTCTGAATACGGGCGGGCTCCCGGAAATCCGCGGTGGTATCCAAGCCACGCGCTTATGGCGATCTCGCCGCGTTCCCCGGTGTAGTCCCGAGCCCCAGTCCATCTCGCCTGTGTGACAACAGCGCGGGGTAGGCCGGACGCAGAAGTCAGGTTAGTAGATCGCGAACTCGCCGTCTGTCCAATACTGCACAGTCACAGGCGGAAATCGTTGCCGCGATCGACATTCGCGCCCGGGCGGTGACTGCCGCTTCTTCGCGGTCCTCTCCCCCGACATCGCCGAAAGCACCACCGGCAGCCGTAGCCTCCGGCCGCGTCAGGAGTTACCATGGCGCCATGAACCGCTGCATTTTTTTCATACTCTCGTTGATTCTGGCGTCGCCATGGGCTTCCGCGAGCGCCCTTCTGCTCATTTCGATTGACGGCCTCCGGCCCGACTACGTTCTCCAGGCCGATGCACACGGCCTGAAGATTCCTCATTTGCGCCGCATCCTGCGGGACGGTGCGCATGCGTCCGGCGCGCGCGGTGTGTTGCCCACCGTTACCTATCCGAGCCATACGACCATCGTGACGGGTGTCTGGCCGGCGAAGCATGGAATCTATACCAACATCACCTTCGATCCTCTGGGGAAAAACTTCGAAGGCTGGTATTGGTACAGCGAAGACATCGCCGTGCCTACTTTGTGGGAGGCTGCGGCGAAGGCCGGGCTGACCGTGGGGAGCGTTTCCTGGCCGGTCAGCGTCGGCGCGAAGGGAATCCGCTACAACGTCCCCGAGTACTGGCGGGCACCGCAAGGAGCCGATGACCTGAAAGTGGTGCGCGCGGTGAGCACGCCGGGACTGGTAGCGGAGATCGCCAAAGACGCGGGGCCCTATAACAACGACATCGACGACGCCATCCCCGGCGACCTGGCGCGCACACGCTATGCGGTGTGGATTCTGCGCCACGGGAAACCGCAGTTTATGACCGTCCATCTGGCGGCGCTCGATCACCTGCAACACGTCACCGGCCCGTTCAGCCCCGAATCCAACGGCGCGCTGGAGCAGATCGACGAAATGCTCGGGCAATTGGAGGACGCGGCGCGCAGCGTTTCTCCCGACTACGCGGTATGCGTGGTTTCCGATCACGGCTTTTCGCGCATCGACCATAGCCTTAATCTGATGAAGGCCTTCGCCGATGAGGCGCTGGTCACACTGGGACAGGGCAGCGGTTTTCGGGGAGCGCCGATTGTGCTCGATTGGAAGGCGTTTCCGAAGGTGGATGGCGGCTCGGCAGCCATTCTGCTGAAAGATCCAAAGGATGAGGCGACGCGCGCCAAAGTGGAGCAACTGCTGCGGCGGCTTGCCGCCAATCCGGCGAATGGCATCGCCCAGATTCTGGACCGGAAGGCCATCACGGCCATGGGTGGGAATCCGCAGGCTGCATACTGGGTGGACATGCAAGTCAACTTCTCGGTGGTGAACAGGGCGGGAGAGCTGGTGATGGCGGCGAAAGGAGGCACGCATGGCTATGCGCCGACGCATCTGGAACTGCTTGCCTCGTTTTTCATGGCGGGGCCGGCAGTGGGGGCTGGTTTCACACTCGGCGAGATCGACATGCGCAGCATTGCTCCGACCCTGGCGGCGTATTTAGGCTTCCCATTTCCGTCCGCCGATTTGAAGCCGCTGGCATTGGCCGGCGCCAGGTGATGCGCGCGATGACTTCATTTCCTTGACTCCTCCGCGATACTGCGCAGGGTCTTTGGAAGCGGCTCCATCGTTTTCTCACCGGGTGTTCTTCGGCATGATGGGCGGCGCCGGTATGCGCGTCAGCGCAGCGCTGCCGCCAAGTGGAAAAGCCGCGCGACCATCGAACCGAAGGTGCCGCCCGTCATGATAATATAATCGATCCATTTACTCCGAAATGCCCGCCCGGCCCGATCCAGATCGCGCTCGAAAACAGTCTCAGGATCGCCCCAAATCAGTTTACAGAAAATTCCTAGAACGCTAAAGATTTATCTTGACTATATGCCATCTAACATTCTATTCTAGCGGCTTGGCATAGAAAAGGCCTTAACCACATTAATGTCCTAATATCTTTAGATAGGGAAAAGCTGATGACGCCCGGAACGATAGTCCTACCCCACGCCTCCACCGAAGAGAGAAGCCGCCTCCTGTCGATGGACTTGATCCGCAGCCGCGCCCTTGATCGCCTGTATCAACGCCGCGAGGCCGTGCAGAACCTCATCCACGCTCTCGAAGACTATCAAAAGTCGCGGGAAGAGCGCATGGCCCACCGCATCAGTTTTAGTTCTCTTCGGAAGTGCTCGTCAGATTTCGCTCAATCGCGAATTTGACCAGCCCCACGATATCGTGGACGCTCAGCTTGCGCATCAGACTGGCGCGGTAGGTGTCCACGGTCTTGGGACTGATGCGGAGCAACTCCGCGATGTCCTTGGCGCGCATCCCCTTCACCAGGTAGGTGAAGACTTCCATTTCGCGCCGGCTGAGCGAGGCCATCGGATTGTCGGCCGCGCCGCGTTCGGGCTTCGTAAACAACCCCGCTCCGCGCAGCAGCGGCGAGACGTACTGGCCGCCGTCTTTCACAAAGCTGATCGCATCCAGCAGGTGGCGTACGGGGCCGTCTTTCAACAGGTAGCCGTCGGCGCCGGCGCGCAGGGCTTCGATCACGGTCTTCTCCTCGCGGCTGATGGAGAGGATCAGGAGTTTGGCGGTGCAGCCCCGGCCGCGCAGCCGGCGGATCACTTCCACCCCCGTCATTACGGGCATGTGCAGGTCCAGAATGGCGAAGTCAGGCTGGAGTTCCAGAATCATTTCGAGCGCCTCCGGACCTTCAGAGCATTCGCCTAGCACCCGCATCCCGTTGGCCGCGCACAACGCGGCGAAACCTTCGCGCACGATGTGATGATCGTCGGCCAGCACCACCGTAGTCCCTTGCGGTTCCTCCATGATTCTCCTTCTTACGACTCCGCCGCGAACGGCGCGCTCAGTTCCAGTTTAGTGCCTCCCGGGCCGCTCGCGATTTCGAGCCGGCCGCCCAAGGCCGCCGCCTGCTCGCGAATGGACCGCAAACCGATCCCGGACGCCACGCTGGCCGGCGCTGCCAGCAGTTTGCCTACGTCAAATCCTATCCCATTGTCCTCCATCCTGAGGATGATCCGGTCCCCGCGCGCCTCCAGTGCCATGTCGATCTTGGTCGCGTGCGCGTGACGGGTCAGATTGGCAAGCGCCTCCTGTGCTCCCCGGTAGATGAGCACTTTGATTTCCTGTTCCGGCTCGCGCGGCAGCGGCTCGATCCGCAGAGAGGCTTCCAGGCGCTCCGGAATGGCGCTGTACTCCCATAGTTGTGAAATAGCCGCTTCCAGCGTCAGCCGCTGCCACTCCGGCGGGTGTAGCCGGTGCGAGATCGAGCGCACCTGTTCCAGGGCGTCGGCGGCCAGCGTGGCGATGCGCTCCAGGGCCTTCGCCACCAGCTCCGGCGGATGCGGCAGTTGCGACGCAACCACCTCTAATTGCAAGCGAATAGCCGCCAAGAGTTGCCCCAATCCGGTGTGCAGCTCGCGGCCCAGGCGCTGCCGCTCCAGCTCAATCTGGCGGATCGCCCCACTACCGGTTCCACGCTGCAGCGACTCGGCCCGGATCGAGAGGCCCTGTTCCGCCTCTCGCAACCGGAAATAATGCATCACCAGGCTGCTCTGCAGGGCGAGCAAACCTCCAGCCTCATCGCTGAGCGCCAGACGTAGCTTGTCGCCGATCCTCAGTGCAGCGCCGCTCAGGTCAAACTGCGATGACCCGGGGTGCGCACTTCCGTCGTCGCGGAACCCGGATTCCGAGCCGTGCTTCAACCAGATGTCTCCTATGGTGGAGGATGTTTCCAAAGTCAGAATGCCAGCATCTGTGCCGCCCTGCAATCTCGGTACGTACCTAGTACGTTTATAACTAAGCGAAGTACTTGCATCGCACTGCGGAAACGTATTATAAGTGGATTGCCAATGTCACGATCTATCGATCTTTTACCGCGCGTCGCGATTTTCCTCGTGGGAGTCGCCGCGGGAGCTTTGACCGGCGCTCGCCGGGAACGCGGCGGAATGGATCCCGCCGCCCTGAAAGGCCTTAAGGATTCCCTGAGCGGCCTGGAAAACCGCCTGGCTGCGCAAGAAACGGCCAGCGCCAACCGGTTTACGGAGATCGAAGCCCGGCTGGACGAACACGCCAGCAAACTGGCGGATGTCCCATCCACCACGCAAATCGTGGCGGCCATGGAACAGTTGCTCGCCAAAACCATGTCTTCGTTAGATGACCGCCTCTCCACCCAGGCGCATTCCATCGAAGTTCTGAAGACTACCGTGTCCCAGACCGATAGCCTGCTCGAGCGCGTTCTCGAATCCCTCGATTCCCTGCAGACCTATACGGACCCGGCCGAACTTACCGACGACGTGCTGCTCCAGCGCCCGGCTTAGTCCATTCTCCGACCGCGTTCTAAGTATCGTCTGAATTTGCATTCGCGCCGAAACGTTCTATCCTCTAGAACGTTCTATGGACCTCGACAAAGTGCTCGCTCAACTCCGCGCTGAGTTGGAGAACCTCGACGCCGCCATCGTGAGTCTGGAGCGTCTACAGGCCGAGGGCCCCCGCCGGGGCCGTCCGCCCAAACTGCTGGCCGCAGCAAGAAAGACCGGCAACCTGGCCGTGAGCAAGACCGGCAGCGACCCGAGGTCCGTGGGTGGTCACCGGCCCGGCTAGTTCTCTGACCGGCTGGTTTGGTGCGTTTGCGCAATCCGTCGCTCACGCTGGTGGCCCCCATGCGAGCCGCGACCGTGAGGGAGCGGTGTCCCGTTCCGCGAATGTTTCCTCGCGGTCAGGCAACTAGCCCAGCCCCGATACAAAGGTGAGTGCAGCATGTTTACGAGATCCTTGACATGAAGAGCACCCCGCTATTAGTCGCATTCGTCGGTACAGTACCCGGCAGGGGGACGCTATCACTCCCTCTGGGTCAAACGCCGAGCGCGGGCATCGAGCCGCAACTTCGGCGATCGGCGGCAGTGCTTCAGCCGGATCATCGAAACAGGTTCATTTCAGATTGGCGGAGGAAGAGGGATTCGAACCCCCGAGTGAGTCACCCCACTAACGGTTTTCAAGACCGCCGCCTTCGACCGCTCGGCCATTCCTCCACTACCTATTATATGCGGCGCGCCTGGCGGCCCCGGCGCCGCTCACGCGCTGCCCTTCTGTTGCAGCAGCAGGTCCAGCTTCCCGCTCAGATCGTCCAGCCGGCGCACCACTTCGGCATGTTCCACTTCCCCCTTCGGCGGAGTCTTCCCCTGAACGTAAAACGTGCCGCCCGGTTCCAGCACACACCGCGCCACCTCCTGCATCGAGCCGAATCCCTGGCGGTGCAGCACGGTCATCAGCTCTGCGCGCGTCAGCAGCTCTTTCGACAGCGCCTTCTTGACGATCTTGCCCTCGTCCACCAGCACCGCCGGCTTGCCTTCGAAGATCTGGTCGAGCCGCCGGTGGCGAAATAGAAATCGCACCACCAGATAGTTGACCCCCAGCAGCGTGAACGCGCCGATCAGCCCGCCCGTGAGCGAGTTGTCGTTTCCGATGATGGCGTTCTGCACCGTATTGGACAGCGAGAGCAGCACCACCAGGTCGAACGGATTGAGCTGCGCCAGCTCCCGTTTGCCGAAGACCCTCAGGATCAAGACCAGGAAGGCGTACACCATCACCGGCCGCAGAATCTTCTCCGCCACCGGAACGCCTACCGCGAAAATCTGGCTCCACATGCCGTTCGAAAGGACCCACTCGGGCATCGCTCTTTTCCTCCCTTGCCGATTATGCCGGATTTGCCGGAATTTGATAAAACAAATATAGCGATCTACGTCTTGGAGGGCCGGTTGAAAGCTTGTGAATATCCGAGGATCGTGGTGGAAATCCCCGCGCATCGCCTCATTCCGCGCCACTTGGGCCGTCCACAAGTTTTCTCACCCGTTTCTGTTTTATTCCACAGAAACGTTGACGCCCGCAACTTCCGACGCTACGGTAGGTGATTCGCCATGTCAGCGGTAAATACCACGGAAAAGGGTCTTCCCACCAATGTGGACGCCGAGCGCTTCGTGCTCGGCTCCATCATGCTCGACGACTCGCTCTACATCCAGGCGGCCGGCGAGCTCGAACCCGACGACTTCAGCCTCGACAAACACCGCCGCATCTTCCGTCGTATGGGCGAGCTCCAGGAACGCGGCGAAACAATCGACCGCATTACCATCGCCAACGAGCTCATGAAGTTCAACGAGCTGGAAGCCTGCGACGGCATCACCTACCTGGTTTCGCTCGACGACGGCCTCCCGCAGATCCCCAATCTCGACGCCTACATCCGCATCGTCAAGGACAAGGCCGTCCTGCGCCGCATCATTTTCGCTTCCCAGCACATGATGAACCGCGCGCTGCTCGGCGAAGAGGAGCCCGACGAAATTCTTTCCGGCGCCGAAGAGACCCTCCTCAAGCTGGGCGAGGCCCGCGTCAAGAGCGGCCTGCTCGGTCCCGGCCAGATTCTGCAGGACTATGAAGGCGGCATCAACGCCTTCCTCGACCCCAGCAAGCGCATCAAGGGAATCAGCTCTGGCTTTGCCAAGTTCGACGAGCTCACCGGCGGCCTGCACGGCGGCGATCTCTGCATCGTGGCCGCGCGCCCCTCCATGGGCAAGACCGCTCTGGCCCTCAACATCGCCCAGCACGTGGCCCTCAAGCTTAAACAGACCGTCGCCATTTTTTCGCTCGAGATGTCGCGCGAATCGCTGCTCACCCGCATGCTCTGTTCGGCCGCGCGCGTCGATAGCCAGCGCTTCCGCGCCGGGTATCTCACCCAGGAGGAACGCCGCAAGCTCAACCACGCGCTTCATGAGCTGGTGGAAGCGCCGCTCTACATCGACGACACTCCCGGCATCCACATGATGGACATCCACGCCAAGCTGCGGCGCCTGCAGGCGGAGCGCAAGCTGGGGCTGGTAATCGTCGACTACCTGCAGTTGATGGGCGCCCGCGGCCGCTTCGAAAACCGCAATCAGGAAGTCAGCGCCCTTTCGCGCGGCATGAAAATGCTCGCCAAGGAAATGAACGTCCCCATGATGGTGCTCTCGCAGTTGAGCCGCGCCGTGGAGACGCGTCAGGGCGACCACCGGCCGCAGTTGAGCGATCTCCGCGAATCCGGCTCCATCGAGCAGGATGCCGACGTCGTCGGTTTCATTTTCCGCGAAGAGCTCTATCATCGCGAGCGCGAAGACCTGCGCGGCCTGGCCGAGCTCATCATCGCCAAGCAGCGCAATGGCCCGGTGGGCACCGTGAACCTGGTCTTCCTGCACGCCCAGACCAAATTCGAAAACCGCGCCGAGGATACCGGCGAACTGCCCGAAGAGTAATCGAATTCTACCTGGTCGGTCCGAGTTAAGCGGAAACTCTTTGCTCACCGCAGAGGCGCTGAGACGCGGAGGCAGGACAAGGAATACACCTCAGATCGGCGTCGCGAATCCGGTCGTCCTCTACGCTCAGACCAAATTCGAGGATCGTTCCGAGGACCCAGCGAATTACCGAAGAGTAATCCTCCTCTTCACTTCCTCGGATCTTATGCTTTGCTTTTCTGCGCGCCTCAGCGCCTCCGCGTTGAATAAGCCTCTTTCCGTAAAGCCAACTCACCGCGCCACGTACAGTTCCGCCTGCGCGAACGCCCCCTGCCGCAACTGGTCGCGCAGCGTGCTGTACTTCACCGCATCGCTCGCCGCGCGCAGGCGCTGGGCTTCCAAGGCCGAAAGCTCGCGCAGGTAGCGGTCCGCGCGGTCCTTGTACGAATACCCGGCGTACGCCGCATCGGCCGCGCAGGCCACTTCCATCAGCAGGTCCCAGAAGCTGCTGCGCTGCCACAGTCCCTTGCGCGAGCCCGCCTCCCGCGTGATCTCGCAGACCCGCCCGCCGCCGCGCAGAATCGCGCGCACGCACCGCTCGGCGGCAAAGGGACGCGACGGGTCGGAGTCCGGAAAGCCGGCCAGCAGATCCTTCACGCTTTCCGAATCGGCTTCCCACCCCGCCCATCGAAACCGCGAAGCGCCGCTCACCAGCGTGCCCCGCCGCAGAAGGTCGCGGATGCGCGGTTCATCCTTGCCGGTCACGCCCAGCAGGTGCTCCACCAGGTCGCGCACCGGCAGTTCCTGCACCACCACCGGTGTGAGGGAAATGGCCCCAGCCTCTTCCGAACTGAGCTTCACCCGGACGGTTTGCGGTAACGCCATGGCTTGATTTCACGCTAGCATAAGTCCGTGACCCCTCTGGAAAAAGTGCTCGCGGAAACCGCGCGCTATGACCACGCGCTGCTCGATTTCTCGGCGCGCGAGCACAACGGCGGCGTCGAGCTGGTCATCGAACTGAAGAACCGCGGTCTGGGTCTCCACACCTACTACGCGCCCGTCCACGCCCGCGACATCGAGCACCCGCAGTTCCCCTGGACCTTCCAACGCTACCTCTACGACTGCATGCACGATTACCTGGTGGAGACGTTCATTCACACGCCGCAGAGCCGGGACCCGCGCCCATGACTCCGGCCGGCGAACTGCTGGCCCGCGAGATCCGCGCCGCAGGCCCCGTGCCCTTCCGCCGCTTCATGGAAGTGGCGCTCTACCATCCCCAGCATGGCTACTACCGCCGTCCTCGCGATCCGTTCGGCAAGGAGGGCGACTTCTTCACCGCCGAGCAGGTCCAGCCGGTCTTCGGAATCCTGGTGGCCGCTCGCATCCGGCAGCTTTTCCGCGCGATGGGCGAGCCGGACGATTTCGTCGTCGTCGAGCTCGGCGCCGGCCGCGGTGAAATGGCCGAAGCCTTCTCCGAATGGCGCTATGTGCCCATCGATATCGATTCCGGCGCGCTGCCGCCGAGCTTTCGCGGCGTGGTCTTCTCCAATGAGTTCTTCGACGCCCTGCCCGTCGAAGCGGTGGTCTACCGTGGCGGCGCCTTCCGGCGGCAGTTGGTGAACCTGGAGGGCGAGCGCTTCGCGTGGCATGAAGGTCCGGAAGTGGATGCCGATGCCGCCGTTTACCTGCGCCGCTGGTTTCCGGCTCCCGAGGAGGGCCGCTGGCACGAAGTGAACCTCGATGCCCTTCGCTGGATCGAGCGCATCGGCCGCTCGCTCCGAGCCGGCTACCTGCTGACCATCGATTACGGCTACACCCGCAACGAGGCCGTTCGCTTCCCCGCCGGCACCCTGATGGGCTACCGCCGCCACACCGCCCGCGACAATGTGCTCGAAGATCCCGGTGAGCGGGACATCACCGCGCACGTCAACTTCACCGCTCTCGAAGAGTGCGGCGAGCGCTGCGGCTTGCGAAAAAAAACTTTTCAAACGCTGGCGCAAATGCTGCTCACCGCCGGCCAGCCCGACCAGTTTGCCGCCGCGCTCTCGCCCGGCGACATGCGCCGCCGCCTCCAGCTCAAGACGCTGCTCTTCGGCATGGGCGAGACTTTCCGGGTCCTGCTGCAGGCCAAGGGCGATGTGGAATGAATCGGAGGGAAAGGTCTGAAACAATGAAAAAGGCCCCGAAAACCGGGGCCTCGGAGTGAAACCTGTTTTTTGTTTGCCCTTATGCAGGGCGCGCCCTGACTACTTCTTTTTCTTCGGAGCAGCCTTTTTCTTGGGGGCGGCTTTCTTAGTTGCGGTCTTCATCGATTGATTCTCCCTAACATCAAATTTTGCGATTCAAAAATCGCAATGTGATTCATATATAAGGTGCTTCGCGCTGAAAGTCAAGAAAAAAATGAATTCGCCTCCCGCTTTCGGCGTCTATCGGGTTGCGCCCTCCGTCACCTTCGGAGAGAAAAGCCGCGCCGCGCCAATTCTTGATTGCTCTCTCGTTCCGTATATACAATAGGACGCCGATCGAATGTGGTTGCTTCCCATACTCCTGGCTGTTGGCGCCGCCGAGCGAAATGCCGATCTGGTCTTGCGCCTGCAGCGCCGCGATCCCCGCGCGCTCGCCGAACTGTACGACCGCTACGGCCGCCTCGCCTACGCTCTGATCCTGCGCGTGGTCCGCGACGTGGGCGCCGCGGAAGACCTGGTGCAGGAAACCTTTCTCCGCGTCTGGACCCGCTCGCGGGCCTTCGACCCACAGAAAGGCGCCATCGGCCCGTGGCTGCTGGCCGTCGCGCGCCATCGCGCCATCGATTATCTGCGCTCCGCCGACGGCCGCGAACGCAACAGCGTGGAGTTCGAAGAGACCGACCATCCATCCCTATTCACCGGCATGGAGCAGCGAATTCCGGCATCCGACCGCGCGCGGCGCGTGCAGGCCGCCGTCGAAAAGCTTTCCGCCAGCCAGCGGCAGGTCATTGAGCTGGCCTACTTCGAAGGTCTTACCCAAACCGAGATGGCCGAACGCATGGGCCAGCCGCTCGGCGCCGTCAAGGCCTGGGTGCGGGCCGCGTGGAGGAATCTCCGCCACCAAATCAGCACCGCGGAGGCGTCCGCGTGAACTGCTCCGAACTGCGCGACCACTTCGAGTTGTATTCGCTCGGCCTGGCCGAAGAGCCTGAGCGCAGCGAAATCCGCGCCCACCTGGAGCGCGGATGCGAGGTTTGCATGGCGGAAGTAAAACGGGCTCGGGAACTGGCGGCGATATTGGCCTCCACGGCCGCCCCGCTGGCGCCTTCGCCGAAATTGCGGCGCCGCATTCTGGCGGCTGCCGGCGCGCAATCGTACGGCTTCGGCTGGGCCCCGGCGTTGGCCGCCGTGGCCGCCCTGTCGCTGTGCGCGGCCGTCTACTTCAGCGGCAGGGAGCGCGAGTTCTCCCAGGAAGCGCGCTCTCTGCTCGCGCAGGCCCGCTCGCAGAACATCGAGCTCACGCGGCTCGACGAAGCCTTTGCCATCCTCTACGGGGCCGATACCACCGTCACTTCCTTCGGTGAGAAGCAGCCCAAACCCAAAGGCCGGGTTTTCGTCAACCCCTCGCAGGGTGTTCTGCTGATCGCTTCCAACCTGGCCACGGCGCCCGAAGGCCAGGCTTATGAGATGTGGCTGATTCCCAGGGGCGGCAAGGCGCCCGTGCCCTTCGGCATGTTCCAGGCCCGCAGCGACGGCACCGCCATGCACGTTCAGCTCGGCGCTTTGGATGTGAGCGCCGCCGCGGCCCTGGCCGTGACCCTCGAAGCGGCCGCCGGCGTCAGCGCGCCCACCTCCACGCCGGTCATTGTGGCGGCGTTACAATAGCCGGCGTGGCCCACTTCGTTCGCTATCGTTCCGGCGCTTCCGCCTGTTACGGCATTCTGGAAGGCGACACCGTCCGCGAGATCCGCGGCGACCTCTTCGGCAGCTACACCGAAACCGTAGCCACCCTGAATCTTTCCGATGTCGCCCTGCTCCATCCCTGCCAGCCCGGCAAGATCCTCGGCGTGGGTTTGAATTACCGGAGCCATCTGGGCAGCCGCCCTGAGCCCGACCATCCTGAGATCTTTTACAAGGCCGTCACCGCGCTGCAGGACCCCGAAGGCCCCATCGTCACCCCGCGCGACTCGACCGACCTGCACTACGAAGGCGAGCTCGTCGTTGTCATCGGCCGCCAGGTCAAAAACGTTTCGGTCGAAAAAGCCCGCGACGCCATCTTCGGCGTCACCTGCGGCAACGACGTCAGCGAACGCAACTGGCAGCACGGCCCCGGCAAGGACTTGCAGTGGTGGCGCGCCAAAAGCTGCGACACCTTCGCGCCCCTCGGCCCCGCCATCGTCACCGGCCTGGATTACGACACCCTGCTGCTCCGCACGCGCCTCAACGGCGAAGTGGTGCAGAAGCAGTACACCTCCGATCTGATTTTCGATTGCCCCACCATCGTGAGCTATATCAGCCGCTGGGTCACCCTGATGCCCGGCGACGTCATCTACACGGGAACGCCGGGCGCCACCCGTAAGATGTCGCCCGGCGATGTAGTGGAAGTGGAGATCGAAGGCATCGGCGTGCTGCGGAATCCGGTGACGTAGCCGGCCAGTTGCTGGTATCGAAGTTCGCCGCTTCCGGCCACTTGGCGGCAGCCGGCCGCGTCGGCAGCCACTTCTATGGTTTAGGCGTGATACGGTAAAGTGACGCCGGACACTCGCCGAACCCGTGATGGCAACTGCGCCGACAGGCTAGTGTTGACGCCTATGAGGAGCCGAGAGATGCCTTGCGCATTGCGAGCGGGATTAGCACTCTACATAATGATCTGCGGCTTTGCCTGGGCACAGGACAGAAAAAGTCCACCAAGTAAGAAAACTGCCGGGATCACAGCGGAGGCACTGCGCCCTGGATCAACCATTCGATACGGTCGGCGCCAGTGGAAGCTCATTAGACAAATAAAGGCCACTTTCAATCCCCTGCCAGACCCTTGTCAGATTCTACTATTGGAATCTTTGGAGTCAACCGGCACTAGCGGAGCTGGTCAGTCGCTGAACGACGCCGAACTCCTCATACAGTACGGCGACTCAATCCTCTATGACTATGCGAAAGAAGGAACGAAACAACCCGGAGGCAATGGAGCGCACTTCTACATTGACGACTACCTGGAACTCAAGGATTTTGGGCAAGTTGGCGTTCCTGAAGTCCTGTTCCATTCTGGAACCATAGGGGCGTCCGACTCGACAACCCTTGAGCACGTCCTTTACTACGACAAGCTGGGAAACTCCTTCGTAGACCTTGCTCTCGCATCCGTTTATCACTCTGGCAGACACGGCTTCAAATGGTTAAGCTCCGATTCGAGGACATTCGCGGTAGTTGCAGATGAGAACTGGCCTCCTACAATTCCTGTCGAAGCCCGTTGCCATTATTGTCCGAGCCCTTTCCAATACAACGTCTACCAGTGGAACGGCAAGAAAGCTACTTTCGAGGTATCCCGCCATCTAGATGGACAGAAGTCGTACTCGCAAGCGCAGGAGGCGCTCGTCGGCGATTGGGCGCTTATTCAGGCCCGGATTGAACATTGATGTTGAAGCGCCGGAGGAATCTTGATTAGTCAATCCGCACGGTTTCCGACAGGAAAACGCTCCTTCCGGAACTGGCTGTCCCCCATCAAAAGCCACTTGGACGTGTAGTCGCCATCCCGTGCTTTGGCCGCTTTGGCCCATATTCCGGCGCCTGGCAGGACGCAACAATCGGCTACAGGTCCTCCGGGCGGAGCCCCGTTTTGTTGGCGATCTGCGCGAGAAGCCCCGGACCAACTTCTTCGTGGTCATGGAATGCGAACGTATAATTGGGCCAGCCCGGTCGTTTGAGTCGACGATGTGACCCGCTCTGCCAAGCGACTGTCCATCCGATTCGGACCAATGCCGCTAAGAGTTTTTTCGCCTTCACCGATGGCCAACGGCTCATGCGATGGAAAATACCTTCTCAAACTGTGGCGGGACTTCCTCTCCGTGGTCAATGCAATCGGCGGCAACACGCAAAGCCAGCGCCCGGACGGCTGAAATCGCCGCTTCGCGAGTTGCACCGTAGGCCATTACGCCGGGCATGGATTCAATGTCGGCCCACCAACGGCCGTCATCCTCCTGCCCGAGGGCGATGGGAATCGATTCTGGCGAGATCATTTCCATCGGTCTTGCGACCCCCCTGCCGATATTATAGCTTCCCTGATACATGCTGACCCGGCCAGGAAGCGCCTGGACTCCCAGCTCCCTCAGGTGAACGACCCTGCCCTCCCATCACAACCACGCCGAGCCGATGCTGTAGACCAGAACAGCCAGCACCGCGAGCGTGATCGCCATGTATACGCGGTCGCGCTCCAGCGCGAATCCCACCAGCGAAAAAATCACCCGCGCCACCGGCGTCGCGATCAGGATCAGCAATCCGAGCTGGATCGCCGCTTCCGGTCCGCTCAAGCTCCCCAGCGACCCGAAGCCGCGCGGCGTCGTGTGGAAATGGCGGTAATCGACCGGGGTCATGCCGCGCGCCGCCAGGTACCAGATGCCTCCGCCCAGCACCACCGAGGCCGCCAGCGCCACGCCCACCCGTAGTAGCGTCCCTATGATCAACTCCAGCCGCCGGTCCGTCATTTTAGGCCTCCAGCCACGCCGTTGTAGATCATCTCCATCGCCAGCACCGCAATCACCGCGGCGAAGATGCGGCGCAGCGCGCGCGTCTTTGCGCCCATCAAGTGCCGCGCGCCCGCCAGCGATCCGGCCAGCACCCCCAGCATCACCGGCATCGCCAACCCCGGCGTGATATAGCCCTTGCCCAGGTAAATGCCGGCGCTCGCCGCCGCCGTCACCCCGATCATGAAATTGCTCGTCGTGGTCGACACTTTGAACGGGATCAGCATCACCTGGTCCATCGCAATCACTTTCATCGCCCCCGACCCGATACCCAACAGCCCCGAAAGCATTCCCGCGCCGAACATCAAGCCGAAGCCCGTCTTCACCCGCGTCACCAGGTACGTCACGGCTCCGTCCGGTCCCGGATAGCTGCTGTTCAGTTTCAGCCGCGCCGCCAGCGGATCCGCCTCCCGTGCCTCGGACCGCTTTGGTTCCTTCAACGCGAGCCACGCCGAGTAGAGCAGCACCGCGCCGAACGTCACCGCCAGCGCCTGGACCGGGACCGCGGCCATCAGGAACGCGCCCGCCACCGCCCCTATCGTGGTGGCCACTTCCAGAAACATGCCCACGCGGATGTTGGAGTATCCCTCTCTTACGTACGCGGCGGCCGCGCCCGAGGACGTCGCGATCACCGAAACCAGCGTAGCTCCCATGGCGTAATGCATGTCCACGCCCAACGCCAGCGTCAAAACCGGCGTCACCACCACCCCGCCGCCCAACCCGGTGAGCGAGCCCAGAAATCCCGCCAGCGCGGAGACCGCGAACACAATTCCGGAAAACACCAGCGCGTTCATAGTTGCATTATCCGCGCCCACGGCGGGAGTTTTGCTCCCCAACCGCGGGCCGAAGCATTCTGTCTTCTGACTCCCGACTTCCGACTCCCATATCCAGAAGGGATATCAGGGGCGCAGGCCTTGTTTACTCCTGCGATTCCCGCTCCAGCCCCGCGCGGTCCAGAATCTGTAATTGATGGCCCTCGATTCGCACCATCCCTTCGGCGCGGAAGCGGGCCAGGTTCCGCGACACCACTTCGCGCACCGTGCCCAGCCGTGAAGCCAGTTCCTGGTGCGTGTGCGGCAGGTCGAACGCATCCCCGCCGGCTTGCCGCGAAGCGTCCAGCAGCAGCCGCGCCAGCCGCTGCGTAACGCTGCCGAACGTCATGGCTTCCACCAGCCCCACTAGGTGGCGCAGGCGGCGCCCCACCACCGCCAGGATCTTCAGCGCCACGTCGGGATACTGGCGGCACACCTGCCGGAAATCGCTCTTGTTGACGAACAGCGCCGCCACCCGGTCCACGGCGCGCACCGAAGCCGGATAAGGGCCGCCGTCGAACAGCGGCAGTTCCGCCACCGTGCAAGGCGCCGTCTCAAGCGACAGCATCAATTCCCGCCCGCCCGAAGAGGTCTTGAAGATCTTGACGCTTCCTTCGGCGATCAGGAAAATGCCGGCGCACGGTTCGCCTTCCCAAAACAGCATTTCCCCGGCCGCGAAGCGGCGCTCCACCGCCCTCTGTGCCAGCGCCGCGATTTCGTTCTCACCCAGCCCGGCGAATAGCGGGATATGCGAGATCACCTCTGTTTTCGGGACCAATCCGTATGGTAGCGCGGCCGCTTGCGGAGTTTTGCGTTGGCCTCAGCCCTTCTGAAACGGATTGCGAATCGTGAGGCCGCCGATCGTCTGGCCGTCCCACAGATCTTCCGAATAAAGCGTTGTGCAAGATGCCTCAAGCGCCGATGCAATCACCAGCGCGTCGTAAATGTGGTACTGAACTCATTCAAGATCTGCACACTGATCACTCCGCCCGCGGCAAGAAGCGCCTCGGCGGTTTCCGCGCGCGGATCGTCCTTCGCGAACGCGTAGACCATCAGGTTGGTATCGAAAAACGCTTTATCGCCTCGCATTAGCGTCCAGTCGATTGAACTGGAAGCCGGGAGGCAACCGGCGCCGCAACTTCCGTATCCGCTCCAGGGCCTTCTCGACGCTGCGATCGCGGGCGATTTCAAACCGGCGGCTGTCCGCCACCCGGATTTCGATCTGGTCGCCCTCTTTGAGATCCAGCGCTTCCACTACCGCGGCCGGAAGCCGCACCGCCAGACTGTTTCCCCACTTTGCCACTTGCATAGATATACATTTATATTGTATATCAGCGAGAGAGCCCGCCGCCCTTACAGCGAATTCAGATAGGCGATCACGTCCGACATTTCCTGCGCGGTGAACTGCGGCCAGGCGATTTTCTTCTGGGCCATCACCTCCAGCATGTGCGGGCCGTGTCCCCACAGCGCCGCCACCATGGTGATGTCGGAGTGAGCGTCCTTGCCCTTCCCCAGTTTCGGCGCGCCGCTCGCCGGGTCATCGTGGCAGGTGGTGCATTTCTTCTCGGTGAAGACCTTTTTCCCCCGCTCCGCGTTGCCGCTGCCCGTGAAGTATTGGCGTGCCCAGACGTAAGAGACAATCTGCCGCATCTCGTCGGCCGTAAACACCGGCGACGGCTGCTTCATGTTGGGCTGGTGGTCCCACATGTCCACCGCGATATCCGTCATGGTCTGGTTCTTCAGCAGCTTCTCCAGGGCGGTGGCGCCGGCGTGGCAATTGACGCAACCTTTGGATTGGAACAGCTTCTCGCCTTCGTCCGCCGGCGGAATCTCGAAGTGGGCCGCCCGGCCCTTGGTCTCCGGCAGGTTTTGCAGATAGACCAGCATGTCGGTCAGTTCCTGGCTGGTCAGCCGTCCCCACGACAGCTTCCGCTGGGCGAATGCCTCGTGCATCTTCGCTCCGTGGTTCCACATCTGCTGCGCCAGCACCAGGGCGTCCGACAGCGATTCCCACTTGGCAACCGGCGGAGCCCCGGCCACCGGCGAGGAGGTTATGCCGTGGCAATCGGCGCAGTGCTGCGCCTTGAATGCCAGTTTGCCGCGCGCCGCGTCTCCGGGCCGTTCGAAATATCGCTCCGAAATGAAATAAGCGAACAGGTCCGCGGCCGATTGCGTCGTCAACGCGGGCCTGGCCACCCCCTCCCTCGACATGGTCGACCACATCTTCGGCGCGTGATTCCACATCAGGCTGGCCATCACCGCGGGCGTATAGGCGCGGTCGATTCTTCTTGAAAGATCGGACGCGATCGTTCCACCCTTGCCGTTGAAGCTGTGGCAGTGGATGCACTGTTGCGTCTGGAAAAGCTCTTCGCCGCGCCTGGCGTCGCCCGACACGATGCTGGCCCCGAGCGCGCTCCCGGCAAGCGCCAGACCCACCGCCATCACTCCGATCTTGATCATGCGTGCTCTCCTCTAGCGGACCAGCTTCAACCCGGTCGTGAATATGTGGGTCTGGAAGCCCTCGAACACATAGAAGTCTTCCCGGAATCCATAATACTGCCACTCGCTGTTCCAGAACACGTGTTTTCCCAGCGGCAACGAGAACCGCACTAACGGCTGATAGTATCGCGTGGTCCGGCTGCCGTTGGCCAGGAACAACGAGCCGCCCAGCGTCAACTTCGCCGCCACCGGCCCCGGCATCGTCAGATCCACGGCCCCCGAGGCGGTGTGCGCGTTGTCCCGATAGTCGGAAACCTCCGGGGTGAAAAACAGGCCCAGGTAATTGATGCTCGATCGCACTGTCGAGCGGTCGTACTCAGCCATCACGCTGATGCGTTTGCTCTTCGCCGGCGCCCAGTAGACCGCCAGCGAACTGTCGCGGCTTTCGAAATCCAACTGGATAGTGGACGCCGGGTTCTGGTTGTTCAACACCTGGAACTTGGCCTGCACCGCCAGCGACGCGCTCAACTGGTATTTCGCCCGCGCCCGCCCCTTCTGGTAGTTGTTCAGGCTGGTCCGGAAATAAACGTGGTCGCTCGGCCCGCCTTCGTAATCCAGGTTGAACGAGAGCTTCTGCGACAGCCGGAAATTTGCGCCAGCGAGCGCCACGTTGCGCTTCAGTTGCCCCGACTCGGAGCCTCCCCCAGGCGCGAAGAACGGCGATGCCGGAACCTCGGCGTCGCCCCAGATGTAACGGTAGCCGCCGCGCAGCGAAATCTTAGATCCCAGGTCGTACAACACGTCCACCTGCTGCTGGTTGTAGTTGACTCGCTCGAGCTGGCTCAGCGGGACAGCCGCCGAAAGGATGTTAGTGGGAAGCGAAACGCTCGAATCGAATCCCATCGCCGCATCATGATACCGGTCGGTCATCCACGATTCGATAATCCGTATCCGTTTCAGCGGCCGGATTTCGAATCCCACATTGCCGGTGGTGTGTGGCTGATTAGCCGCTCCCGTCCCTAGAGTCTGCTCGTTGCTGTAGAACAGCAACTGGCTGATCAGCGCGAAATTGCCGGTCGCCGCTTCCGTGAAGTGCACCGTGGTCTTCGGCTCGCTGAACAGGAATTGCCCGTAGAGATCCATCCACGAGAACGGGTGCGCCGTTGCCAGCACTTTGCTGTAGATGCTGTTGCCGCGTATGCCGTACGCCTGATGCAGCGAGTTGAGCAGCAGCGTCTCGCCGAGCAGCAGACTCGTGCGGTCGCCATACTGGGTTCCATTGAAGTTCGCCTGGTCGTCGTCCTTGTACGTCGTTCCGCCCTGTTCCAGCGTGATGTGGAAACGGTTGTACTCGAACCGCACGCCGCCGCGATAATTATTGGTGCTGTCGCGCAGCAGGGTGGCTACGGGGAACTCGTCGTTGGAGTCCTGCACAAACTCGTCCACCCCGTTTCCATAGCCGGAATTCCGGTCGAAAACCAGGTACGGAACGATGCGCTTGCCTGGCCGCAGATCGAGCCCCACCGTCATCGACCGCCGGTGCGTGTCGAAGGATTGCTCGTTGAATCCGCCGGGCGCAATCGGGTTGGCGTAACTCGGCGCCGCGTCGAAGTACGCGATGTTGCGGTAATCGAAAGTGAAGTCGTAATCGCCCTGCTTGCGCGCGTCGAGGTGAGCCGTGTTGTAAGGATCGCCGCCCCAGCCGTACGCGCTCGCATCCAGCCGGTCGAACAGCCGGTGCTTGGGGTCCGCGATCGTGAAGTCCAGCGCCGTCAGCTTGGGACCGGCTCCCAGATTCAGAACACTGCGGTATTCCGGATAGCTTCCGCGGACGTCCGATAGCCACCGGTACCCGAACTCCACGCTGCCGGTGAACCACTGCTCCCCGGTGGGCGCCGGCGACTGGGTCGTGTCCGAAGGTTTAGCGGCCGGCTGGTCCGCTGGCTTATCTGTCGGCGTGGCGGGAGCCTGCGCGGCCTGATCGTCGGTCTTGGTTTGCGGGTCCGGCTGCTGCGCCAACGCCGGAACCATCAGAAGAAGTGCCAGCAGGAGTCTCATTTGAACAAGTCCCGGCTCACATTGGAGCCATGCACTTTCTGGTGGCAGTTGGCGCAGTTCTGGAAGCGCGGGCTGCTCAGGTTGTGAACCGCGGGCGGCACGCTCCCCAAAGTTCCAAAGGTCGGCGTGCCTGGCAGGTTTGAATGGCACTCCAGGCAGACCAGCAGCACATTCTGCCGCGTCAGCATTCTCGGATTCGACGACCCGTGCGGCATGTGGCAGGCCGGGCATCCTTCCAGCCGCACCGGCGCGTGTTCGTAAATAAACGGCCCGGCCTTGTCGCCGTGGCATTTGAAACAGCCCGGCTCATTGGCGCTCACCGTCTGGATGGAGCGCGGCAGCACCGACCCGTGCGGATTGTGGCAATCCACGCACGACATCGCGCCTTCCGGCAACCGGTGCTTGTAAGGACGCTGGAAACTGGCCCACACATCCATGTGGCACTTGGCGCAAAGCTGGTTGATGTCCGCCGCCTTGCGCGCCACCAACCCGTTGGGACCGTTCTTGTGAATCGAGTGGCAGGCTACGCAAGCCACCTGGTTCTTGGCGTGGCTGGCATTGATGCGTCCCACGTGGGTAGGCTGGTTCAGATGGCAGACCAGGCAAATTTTATTGGCCTCCGCCGGCCGCAGCTTGCCGGGCTGGCGGATATCGGCTGCCGACATCGAATCGGCGTGCTTGCTGCTCTCGCCGTGGCAGGATTCGCACGCCTTGCCGTCGAAGCCCCGTTTCTTATCGGCCTCCACGGCGTGGTGAGGATTTTTCTGGAACGCGTTGAAGATGTCCTCGTGGCACGCCTGGCAGGTATCGGAGCCGACGTATTGCGCCGGCTTGTTGTCGGGCGCGGGTGGAGCGGGGGCGCTCGCTTTCTCTTGAGCGCCCCCGTAAGCAGCGGAATATAGCATGGCCGCCAGCATGATGAAGACCCAGCGCGCCGCCCGTGGGAAGCGCGCTGGTGGAGACCCTAGACCCATGCTCAAGTTTCTCGGCGGCCAGAACATGGTCATCCCCTTATGGTAATTGCCTATTGGCCGACGTGTACCGCAGTAGCGTCGTAGGCCGCTCCCGGACCGTGGCAAACAGTACAGCTTTCGCCAAACTTCGGATCGGTGTTGACGTAGGCGTGTGCCATGCTCGGAACGTCGAAATGGCAAGCCGTGCAAGCCGAGGTGGTAGCTCCCATCGGGCTAATGAGGCCGGCCGGATCAACGACGTTGAGCTTCCCGACCGGGAGCACGTCCTGGGAACCGCCGGTGTGGCACATGTTGCAGTTGGCAGTGTCGCCCACCGAGCCGTTGTACATGGCCGGGTAGAGCACGTCACTGAAATCATTGTGGCTTCCGCCATGCCCGACGATCACGAAGCTCAGGCCGGCTGCCGCCAGCTTGGAGCCGGTGTGGATCGCGTGAATCATCAGCGCGAAGTTGATGCCCTGATTCGGCAATGTCCTGTCGGCCGTGACGGTGGCCGTGGGGCGCGTAGTGAAATCCGTGTTGCTTGGATTGTGGCAGACCGGGCAATAGGTAACGTTGTTGCGCAGGCTGCCGTGGACTTCCAGGTAGCCGTGGCAGTTGTTGCAATTCGCCATCGCCACCACCGTGCGGCGCGGCGTCACCGCCGAGCCATCCACCGAGAAGTAAATCATCTGGTTGGTCCCGGCGTAGCTGGTGGTCACCGCCTGGGTTGTGCCCGGCAGCAGGGTGGTCGAGAGCCGGCCTTCAATGCCGATCGCATACGTGCCCTTGGCTGTGGCTGGAACCACATGGGTGAAGGTGTAGGTGCAGGTTCCATCGCTCGTGCAGGAGGATCCGGTCGCCGATTCCGTCACGTACCCGGGCGTAGCCGTCGTGTCGGAGCCGAAGCTGACGTTGCCGTAATCCGTGGTCGGACCCGTCATGGTCAGTGAGAGCGAACCGCTGTTCGAGGTGAGAGTGCTCATCGGAATTCCGTTGCCCTTGTTGTCGCGAACCGTGAAGGTCACCGTCGGAGCCTTGCCCGGCGTCCCGTTGGTTACCTTGGTCAGCGTAAAGTTGATGCCGGGGATTCCCGGCGCCTGATCGGCAACCGTGTGCGCCCCCACGATGGAAGCGTCAAACGGCAATTCGCCCTGCGGAATGTGGCAGCCGGCGCACTGTGAGTCGTCGATCTGCGGCAGGTGGGTGGGGTTTGTGTCGCCGGCAAAATTGAGTTGGCCGGTGGCGAAATTCACATCGTCGTGGCACGAACCGCAGGCCGCGCGGGTAGGCGTCTTCATCCAGGCGCTGGTCTGCGCCGCGCCGTTCTTCGGGTTGTGGCAGCTTCCCGCGCAGTTCCGCGGATCGCCCGGGTTGGACGGGTAGACGATCTTCGAAAAGTCGGAATATCCGCCGTGGCCGTAGATCTGGTACGCCTTTTTGCCGATGCTTACGCTCGGTAGGCTCGCCCCCATGTGGAGCTTGTGGATAAACACCTTCATGTCCAACGTGTTACCCGTGTTCGGATCCACCGTTTGCGCCGTGTGGCACATGATGCACAGTCCCACCCCTACGCGCGAACCGCCATGAAACGCCATCGAGGCGTGACAGGTATTGCAATCCGCGTCCCGCACTACATCACGCGGCGCCGGCGTCCCGCCCGCCGGAACAAAATCGTACAACGCCGTCGCATTGTAGGTAGCCAGATCATAAGCGGTCAGGTTGCGCGAACCATACACCCCGATGCGGTGCGTGGCAGTCGGATCCCAGCCCGTCGGCGCCTTGGTTTTAAACGTGTAGATGTACTCGCCCGTGGCCACCGTGGTGGTTGTGCCACCCGAATCGCCACCGGCCTGCGTGGCCGTCGCTCCGCCGGAGACGGCCGATACCGTGCTCACGTTGTAGGAGACATATTCCTCCTGCCCCTTCGGGATGTATGCCGCGATGAACCTCGGCGACACGGCACCCGGGGTGAGCACTCCGGCCTGATCCAGCGGGAGCCCCGTGGCCCCGGTGTCAAAAATCTTGTAATCCACCGAAATCGTGCCGTCCGTCGCGATCTTGGCTGACACGATGCTGAAAAACAACCCTGGGTTGACATACTGAACTGCGGCCTGGGGGGCAAAGGCTGCCATGTCCCGAGGCGAGAAAGTGGATCTCTTCTGGCCGCTTACCATCACAATGGAACCGGCGACCAACAGAAGACCGAGAATCTTTCGCCCTGCCGCGAAAACCGAAGTAGGAATCCGCATACTTTTCTCCATGAAAACTGAAGTTAACGATCAAGCTGCCTGCGCGGGGTCCGCGGGAAACACCCGTACACCCCTGGCGACCAAGCCGAGACTACGTTACTACCAGGCAGATTGATCCAGCACACGCCTATCCAAATCGGCGAAACCCGCTATCGAGCATTTATGCTCTTGCAGTATCTTCTATTTAGAAGCCCCCTGCTTTTCTCAAGCCGCGCCCCTCACCACAATTGGGTGAGCACCCAGCGCCCATTTTGGGTTAAAAGACGCTAAACATACCCTAAACTCTCTTTTGTGCCTGTAGGATTTTGCGAATCCCGGAAGCACCTCTATTCCCAATCTCCCAGGGGTGCTGCGAATCGCCGCTGTCCTATTTTCCCGCATGCTCCGCAGTCACGTCGAACGCCGCTCCCGCAGCGTGGCAAACCGTACAGCTTTCGCCAAACTGCGGACTGGTGTTGATGACCGCGTGCACCATGCTCGCAGTGTCGAAATGGCAAGCAGTGCAAGCGGAGGTGGTTGCCCCAACCGGGCTCAGGAGACCCGCTGGATCAATCACATTGTTTTTCCCCACCGGGAGTACCGCTTCGGAACCGTTGACGTGGCACATCGCGCAGTTGGCCGTGTCGCCGACCGTTCCGTTCAGCATGGCGGGGTAATGCATATCGCTGAAATCGTTGTGGCTTCCGCCGAATCCCACGATCACGAAGCTCAGGCCGGCTGCCGCCAGCTTTTCTTCGCTGTGGATCGAGTGGACCATCAACGCGAAGTTGATGCCCTGCGCCGGCGCCGCCTTGTCGGCCGGATTGGTGGCCGTGGCGCGCGTGGCGGCATCTGTGTCGCTTGGATTGTGGCAGAACACACAATACGTCACGTTGTTCCGCAGGTCCCCGTGCACTTCCAGGTAGCCGTGGCAGTTGTTGCAGTTTGCCATCGCCACCACCGTGCGGCGCGGCGCCACCGTCGAGCCATCCACCGGGAAGTAGATCACCTGGTTGGTCCCGCCGTAGTTGGTGGTCACCGCTTGGGTTGTGCCCGGCAGCAGCGTGATCGAAAGCCGGCCCTCGATGCCGATCGCATACGTGCCCTTGGCCGTGGCCGGAATCGTATGGGTGAAGGTGTAGCTGCAGGTTCCATCGCTCGTGCAGGTGGTCGCGGCCGCCACCGATTCCGTCACGTATCCGGGCGTCGTCACGTTGGAACCGAAGCTCGTGTAGCCGTAATCCGTCGTCGGGCCGGCCATCGTCAGTGAGAGCACGCCGCCGCTCGTGAAACTGCTCATCGGAATCCCGTTGCCCTTGTTGTCGCGAACCGTGAAGGTCACCGTCGGGGCCTTTCCCGGTGTGCCGTTGGTCACCTTGGTCAGCGTAAAGTTCAGGCCGGTGATTTCCGGTGCCTCATCCACAGTCGTGTGCGCCCCGATAATGGAAGCGTCAAACGGCAGTTCGCCCTGCGGGATGTGGCAGCCGGCGCACTGTGTGTCGTCGATCTCCGGCAGATGTGGAGGGGTTGGGTCGCCCGCGAAATTGATTTGGCCGGTGGCGAAATTCACATCGTCATGGCAGGAACCGCAGGCCGCCCGGCTCGGCTTGGTAAGCCAGACACTGGTCTGCGCCGCGCCGTTCTTCGGATTGTGGCAGCTCCCCGCGCAGTTCCGCGGATCGCCCGGATTGTACGGAAATACCACCGTCGACCAATCGCTATAACCGTTGAATCCGTAGATCTGGTACGGCTGCTTGCCGATGCTCACGCTCGGCAGGCTCGCCCCCATGTGGATCTTGTGGATATACACTTTGAAATCCAACGAATTGCCCGTGTTCGGATCCGACGTTTGCGGCTGGTGGCACATGATGCAGAGTCCCACGCCTACGCGCGATCCGCCATGAAACGACAGCAACGAATGGCAGGCATTGCAATCCGCATCCCGTACCACATCACGCGGCGCTGGAGTCCCGCCCGCCGGAACAAAATCGTACAGCGCTGTCGCATAGTAGGTGCCCAGGTCATAGGCGGTCAGGCTCCGCGAACCGTATACCGCGATGCGGTTCGTGAGGGTCGGATCAAAGCCCGCCGGCGCCTTGTTCTTAAAGGTATAAATGTACTCTCCGGTCGCCACCGTGGTGGTTGTGCCGCCCGAATCGCCCGCCGCCTGTGTGGCCGTCGCTCCACCGCTCACCGCCGTTGCGGTGGTCGTGATGTAGGACGCATACTGTTCTTGCCCCTTCGGGATATAGGCCGCGACATAATGCGGCGACACCGCTCCCGGCGTCAGCACACCCGCAATATCCAGCGGAATTCCCGTGACCCCGGTGTCAAAAACCTTGTAATCCACCGAGATCGTGCCGTCCGGCGCGATCTTGGCCGACACGATGCTGAAAAACAGCCCCGGGTTAACATATTGAACTGACGCCGCCGGCGCAGACGCTGCCCGGTCGCGCGGTGAAAAGGTGACGCTCCTCTGCCCGCTGACCATTACCAAGGAACCAGCGACTAACAGAAGACCCGGAATCTTGCGGCCCGCCACGAATGCCGAACTTCGAATCCGCATACGTTTCTCCCGAATCCTGACAACTACCAGCCACTACCCGGCTGCGCTCGGGTCTTACCGAGCAATTGCTCATCCAAACCAGACTCCGAACGTAGCGAACTACCACATCTTTTCTTATCAATATGTTGTAAAACACGCCATCAGACCAATGCAAGTCTTTTGGTGTGGGTTAAAATACCCAATCCGCACGCAAAATGCACCCAAAATGCAAGGCGCGCGCGAATTGCCGCTACCGCCCCGCCGATTTCAGACCCTCGCTGTGAAAACAGGTAGCCGATCCTAGTCCTAGTCGATCTTCACCGGCTCCAGATTCACAAGCGCCCCCGCACCCGGCGCAACATCTACCTCTTTGAACCGGTTGCGCGATCGCCACAGTTTGCTGATGTTTTCCACCGTGGCATCGTAGGAGTCTTCGGTCGCCACCGCGTAGTATTTGCCGGGAGCCAGCGTGGTCGATGTGTATTGGCCCGTCTGGTCGGTCTGGCCCTGAACCACCCGCGCCGCCAGTATGCCCTCGGATCGCGCGTCGGCGGGCAGCAACAGCACGTGCATATCGGCTCCGGGATTCCCGTCTTTATCCGCCACGCGCACGCTGAGCGTCGCGCCATCCTGCCCGACAATCACGCGCACGCGTCCCGAGCCCGCCATCGCGCTGCCCAGCCGCAACGGTTCGTACATCACGCTTCGGTCCGCGTAAGTGATGTCCTTCACGTAGAGACCGGGAGTCATGAGTAAGGCGGACACCCGGTAATCATCCATCAACTTCGCGGGGAACGAAAACGTGCCCGGTATGTCGGAACGTCCGCCGCCCAGTTCACTCGCGTACGGGGCGCGCAGCATCGGCGTAATCGAAACGATCACCTTCGCGGTCAGCGGCGTCGCGGGCGCTGCGCCGTCCAGCACCACGTCACCCTCCAACGGGATGCCGCCGGAAACCGGAATTTTCAGGTTGCGTTGATCCTCGTCGGAGATGGTGATGGGCACGGCCGCGAAGTTCGGCGCCTGCGTGCTCAGGCTGGCCGCGCGTTCCATGGCCACGAACCGGTACGTCCCCGGATAGAGATCGCAGATCCGGAATCTTCCACCCGCTCCGGCCGGCCCGCCCGGCGCCAGGGAGAACACCCCGCCGCCGCTCGAAATCCCGCTCCCAGGAGCCAGCGGCTCAATGCTGAAGCTCAGACCGGCAGGACCGTTCGGCCCCGTCAGGCTGCCCTCGATGCAGTACGACTGCGACTTCTTCACTTCGATATCCATGCCTTCGCGGCGCTCGCCGGGCCGCAGCACCACCGCCTCGGCGCTCTCCTTCTCCGGCGAGTTCGGATAATAGGTGCGCATCGGCACGCGCTTCCGCAACTTCGGATCGAGCGGCACTTCGGAAAACGCCGGCAGCGTCTGGCCACGCTTCTCCGCGAGGATCAGGTAGGGGTGGCCCGCCTCCACGCGCTCCACCGTGTACTCGCCCAGATCGTTGGTCCGCCCGTGGCCCTTGATGTAGTAGCCCACGTTACCCATGAAGTATTCCCTGGACACCAGAGAGATCGTCATCCCCGGCACGGGCTCCTTGTTTTCATCCACCACCTTTCCCTTGATGGTGCCGTCCAGCTTCACCAGAAAGTCGATGCCCTCGATATCCACGCCGGCCGTCGTGATATGCCTGGTAACTCCGGGGCCGAAGCGCTGCGCGTCGCGCGCCTCAATGCGGTGCTCGCCTGGCGGCAGATCGAGCAGCTTGTATCGCCCCGAAGAATCGGTGGTCGCTTGCACGTTCTTGGTGGCTTGGGTCTGGATCATGGTGTCGCCGATGTACGTGGCGCCGCTCCACGTCGAGACCGTGTAGTTCGCCAGCGGCTGCCCGGTTGTCCGGTCCTTCACCACGCCGCTCACCGCGGAATTGGTGGGCACAGTGCCTTGCGCCATCAGCGCCCCAACTGCCACCAGCCCAGTCGCCAGCATCTTCGATCTCATCGTCCGCCTCCCTTCACCACCGAAACTGGCAGGTCCAGGTCGGTGGGCACACCGCCCGGAACATCGATCCCGACCATGTGCATCACGTCCGCGACCCACCGCGCCCGGGACGCTTCCGCCGCCGGCTGAGCCGCGATCCGGTACCGCCCGGGGCGCAATCCATCGAACCCGAAGTGGCCTTGTTCATCGGCAAAAGCCAGTTGCGCCGGGGTGCCATCGGTAGCCTCGGCGTCCAGCAACACCACCGCGAAATCTTTGACCGGCGCGGCGCCGGCCCGCAACACGCCGCGAATGGAGCCCGCCGGCGCCACTTCCACAGCCACGGCATTGGCCGCGTCGCCGCTCAAATCCGCCACCGGCCGGTTCACCTGGTAGCATCCGCCGCCCAGTCCGCCGGCGGTCACGCTGTAACGCGCCGGCGGGAGGTTCCGTAAGCTCTGTGCTTTGCCAAAGCCCGCGCGTACGATGTAACTGGTCAGTATGCCCCACGGTTCCAGAAGTTGTAGCGTCACCGTGGCGCTTTGCGGACAGCCCTCCGGAACCGGCCCCGAACCTTGCGCGCGCAGCGTCACGTCGAGCGACTTTCCGGCGCTCAGCGGAACGCTGAGGCCCTCCACGTTCTGCCCCACCACCTGGACCCGCGTTCGCCCAAAGAGCGGATCGCTTCCCTGCGCCAGCGCATTCTCGAAAGCG
Organism: Bryobacteraceae bacterium; assembly: GCA_050014595.1. Lineage (GTDB taxonomy): Bacteria > Acidobacteriota > Terriglobia > Bryobacterales > Bryobacteraceae > PALSA-129. Next base: position 23,152 of record JBEKDA010000021.1, on the reverse strand, counting down.
CCGTAACCGCCCTGGGGCCCCGCCACGAACAGGTCGTAAGTGTCTGCCGGAATCTTTTCGAAGCGGAAGCTGCCGTCGGGTTCCGTCAACGCTTGCGCGACGGGCATGGCCGGCTGCTCCGGCAAACTCAACGCCAGCGAAAAGTAGGTATTCGGTTTGGGCAGATCGATCTTGCCGCTCACCGAGTACGCCGCGCCCGGCGCCACCAGGAAATCGATGTCGCGGTAGTCTTCCCCGCCCGAGACCGTGAAGAACCGCGGATGCACATTGTCGGGATGAAGCTGCACGCCCGAGCCGACGCTCAGGCCCGCATACCACAGTCCCAGCGCGTACTGCCCCGGCGGGAGATCGAAGATACGGTATCGGCCGCCCTCCTCGAGCGCCACTTGCCGGACAGCCCGGAGTTCCTCGCTGCCGGCCTGCTTCACCAGCACCGCAATGCGCGCGCTCCCGATAGTTCGGCCGCCCGGCGCCACTACCCGCCCTTCCACCGGCGTTCCCTCGGTATAACGCACCTGCCCGCCGATCACGCCATAACGCACCAGGCGCACCAGCAAAGGCGCCGCCGGAATCCTCAGTTTGAAATTGGTGGCCATGTAATTGGCCTTGGCGGCATCCACCGTATATTCGCCCGCCGGCAAGCCCGGCGCGCGGAACCGGCCTTCGCGATCCGTCTCCAGGTCCGCCGCCAGTTCCCGCATCCCGGCCTTGTGAAACTTCAGCTCGGCCGATGCCAGGGGATTGCCGGAGGAATCCTCCACCACGCGCCCTTCGAGATCCTGCGCGCAAAGGGCCGGCGCCCCGAGCGCCCACGCAGCCAGCATAATCAGCGCCGTGTAGACCGCCATCGAACCTCCAGACTCTCGCTTCATGCTAGTTTTTTAGCACGTGCGGACTCTGGTTGTCAAGGTTCTCGCCGCCGCTCCGCCCCCTACCGCAGCACATCCCGCAGCTTCAATGTGCGGATCAACCGCCGCAGCGAATTGGGATGGAGGTTCAGAAGCTCTGCCGCGCGGTCGTGCACGCCGCCCGCTTCGCGCCAGGCCGTCATGATCGCCTGGCGCTTGCTCGCCGTAATGGACGATTGCAGCGCTCCCGGCACTTCCGGGATGGCCGCCGCCTCCAGCACCGTCTCCGGCAAATCCTCCGCCAGCAGAGTGTCGGACTGCCCCAGCACCACCGCGCGCTCAATCGCGTTTTCCAGCTCTCGTATGTTCCCCGGCCAGGAGTAATTCATCAGGTAACGCTCCGCGTCCCCTGATATCCCAGCCACGCGGCGGCGGCATCGCGCGGCGGAAAGATCCAGGAAGTAGCGCGCCAGCGCGGGAATATCGTCGCGCCGGTCGCGCAGCGGCGGTACGCTCAGAGCCACCACGTTGAGGCGGTGGAACAGATCTTCCCGAAACGCGCCGCGTCGCGCCTCGGCCGCGAGATCGCGATTGGTGGCGGCGAGCAGCCGGATGTCCAGCTTCAACGTGCGCGTGCCTCCCACCCGCTCGAACTCGCGCTCCTGTAGCACGCGCAGCAGCTTGGCCTGCAGCGTCACGGGCAATTCGCCGATTTCGTCCAGGAACACGGTGCCGCCCTGCGCGATTTCGAGTTTGCCTTTCTTCTGCGCGATGGCGCCGGTGAACGAGCCCTTTTCGTGACCGAACAGCTCGCTCTCGAGCAGCGTCTCGGTGAGCGCCGCGCAGTTGATCGCCACGAAAGGCTTCGCCGAGCGCCCGCTATGCCGGTGTAGCGCGCGCGCCACCAGTTCCTTGCCGGTGCCGCTTTCTCCGAGTATCAGGACCGGCGTGTCTTGCGGCGCCACGCGCTCGACCATCCGCAGCACCTTGCGGATGGCCGGGCTCTCTCCCACCATGCCGGTCTCGCCCGCGCCCAGCCGGTCCAGCAGCGAGGAATTCTCGACTTGCAGACGCTCGACGTCGCGCACGTTCTCGAGCGCCACCGCGGCCACCGTTCCGATGGCGCTCAAAGTGTCCCGATGGTCGCATAGATTCACCGCCTCTTCGGCAGGGAACCAGGCCGCCAGCAACCCGGCGATTTCACCGCGAACGTACAACGCCATCGCCACCACGTGCGCGGCCGGTTCCACCACGGCGCCTTCGCGCCACACGCGCCCGATCAGCTCGCCGAGCGGCCCCGCGGCGGCCAGCTCTCCCGCGGCCGCGCGCAACTCATCGGCGTCGCGGCCCAGCAGGATGGCGCCCTCGCGGCACGGCACCATGTCGGCGATCAGCCGCACGATCTGGTCCGCAATCGCAGACCGATGGCCGCCGCTCGACATGGCCAGCGCGCGGAACAGGAACAACAGCGAACAGGCGCGCAAAAGCGTGTGCTGCTGGGAACCGCCCGGCAACACCGCCGGGTCCTCGCGGTAGACCAGCACCGTGTCGCAGATGCTCACCTGGTCGCCGGGCTCCAGGCAGTGCCGCGTGATCCGCATTCCATTGACATAGGTCCCCACGCCGGAGCGGTGGTCCACAAGATGAAAACGGCCGTCCTCTTGCCGCACGGTGCAGTGCTCCCATGCGGCATCCGCTTCCACCAGCCGGATGTGGGCCGATGGCGCGCGGCCGATATGCACCTCGCCGCTCCCCAGCGCAAAGCGCTCGCCCAGTAAGGGCCCGTCCACCGCGATGAACTCAGCTTCCATGCCTGGTAGGCCAGTTTATCAGGACCCGAACACCCGGGTTCAGCCGCGGTGAACCACGTGCTTCATTTTCGCGGTCCCTTCTCCTACCGCTTGGCCCTCTGAAGGACCATCGGCGCGGGCGTTTGCGGCCCGCGTCCTCCCGCCGCGCTTCTCGACGGGTCGGAACCGTCCGGCGGCGGGCCGATAGCGGGGCGCGGTCCGGCGGGCTCGGCCGGGGCGCCGCGTCCTCCGCGGCCACCCAGGGCGGCACCGGTCCGCTGAAGTTCGATCACGCCACCTTTCAGAGTTCCGGTGTAGGCAACGCTGGCGGCGCTGAAGGAGATGTTGGCGCCATCCACCTTTCCATCTTCGAATGCGATGGGCGTGGCGCCACCGCCGCCCTCAACGGTTCCAGTGAGCGAATTCCCACTCTGCCGGAAAGTGAAGACCTGGCCGGCTCCGCCGCCGAAAGCACCGCCGCCGGGACCCGCGGCAGCAGCTACAGGAGCGGGTCTCCACAGGCCCGTGATGCCCTCGCCCGCCGGGACCTCGCGCTCCCAAACCGCGACTTGGGGCCGGAGCTTCACGGCTTTTGAGGAGATCGTGACGCTGGCCGGGGTCAATCCGGGCGAGCTTGCCTCCACCGTGATATCTCCCGCCGCCTTGGTGGATTGCACCAGGGCCATGCAAAGGCCGGAAAAGGCTTTACGCGAGCTGCCCTGATCGGATTCGTGGCTGGTCGGGTCGCCGTTCCCGACGCCGATCACTTTGCCCTGGCCGGAAACCCGGAAATTCACCAGGTTATCGGCTATCGGTATGGAGCGGCCCTGCGCGTCCTGCACCTCGACCGCGAACATCGCCAGGTCCTCGGCATCGGCCGAAATCTCTTTTCGGTCCGCGGCGAGCACGAGTCTCGCCGCTGGTCCCGTGGTCTCGCGCGTGGCCGTCATCACCGGCTTGCCGTCCTTGTATCCCCGCGCCTCAATCGCGCCGGGAGTGTATTTGACGTTCCACGCCAGGTGCGAATCCTTCTTCATATCCTTGGCGCCCAGGCTCTGGCCGTTGAGGAACAGCTCCACCCGTTCCAGGTTCGAGTGCACCCAGACGGCGATCTCCCGGCCCTCAAACCCCGGCCAGTTCCAGTGCGGGAAGAGGTGCAGCACCGGCTGCGACGTCCACCACGCCTGGAAGTAGAAGAAGCTGTCCTTGGGAAAGCCGCAGGTATCGATAATGCCGTACTGCGAACTGATGTTGGGCCACTGGTAAGGCGAAGGCTCGCCGCGGTAGTCGAAGCCCGTCCAGATGAAGCCTCCGGCGAGCCACGGCCGGGCGTTGCAGAAGCTCCACCAACCTTCGCAGGAGGCGCGGCCGCTGGTGGTGTAAGGGTCGTACGAGCCGACGTAGCCGTGTTGCGGGTCCATCACGTAAATGCCGCGCGTCGCCACCGCGCTGACCTGCTCGGTGCCCATCACAGGCGCCGCCGGATTGGCTTTATGAAACGCGTCGGCCGCTGGATCGGCGTAGTTATAGCCCTGCACGTCGCACGCGGCGAACCCGAACTTGCCCATGTTATTGCCGCCGTTGGGCGCGATGGAGACCGGCCGCGTGCCGTCGTGTTTCGTCGAGATAGCTTTCATGGCCGTCAGGATGAGCAACCCCTTGTCGGTTCCGGCCGTGCCTTCCTCATTGCCCATCGACCACATGAAGACGCTGGGATGGTTGCGGTCGCGCCTCACCAGGTTCTCGTACTGGCTCAAGCCCTCGGGATTCGAGGACATCATGCGGGTTTCATCGAACACCAGCATGCCCAACTCGTCGGCGGCGTTCAACAGTTCCGGAGTGGGCGGGTTGTGCGAAGTGCGCAGGGCGTTGCAGCCCATTTCCTGGAGCTTCCGCACGCGGAAGTACTGCACCGCGTCCGGCAGCGCCGCGCCTACGCCTGCGTGATCCTGGTGATTGCAGGTTCCCTTGAGTTTGACGGATTTGCCATTCAGGAAGAAGCCCTTCTCCGCATCAAACGCGCAGGTGCGGATGCCGAACGTGGTTTCGTACCGGTCTACGAACACGCCCGCCACTTCCACGTCGGTTATCAGCCTGTACAGATCCCGCTGCTCCAGCGACCACAGCGCCGGCGATTCCACCACCACCTCCTGCTCGAAGCTGTGCTCTGCGCTCTCCGGGATTATCTGCGGCACGGTCGTCGCCACCCGACCCAACTTGCCAGCCGGATCGAGAATCGTCGACCTCACCCGGACAAGCTGTGCGCTCTGCCCGTGGTTCTGCACCTCCGTGCGAATCTGCACGGTGGCTTCGCCAGGGCGCGCCTGTGCGCGCGCGAACGTGCCCCACTTCTTCACGTGCACCGGATTCGTCTTCACCAGCCAGACGTGCCGGTAAATGCCGGCGCCCTCGTAGAACCAGCCGTCGCTCTGGGTGGCGTCCACGCGGACCAGCAACACGTTCTTTCCGCCCGGGGACGCGAAATCGGTTACGTCGAAGCTGAACGGGTCATAACCGCCGATATGCCTGCCGATGTAGAAGCCGTTGAGGATGACCGTGGCCTCGCGATAGGCGGCGTCGAACTCCAGCGTGATGCGCTTACCCGCGTCGGCGGCCGGCAGTTCGAAGATGCGGCGGTACCAACCGACGCTGGTGGCGGGATACGTCCGCCCCAGTGGATAGAAGCCCTTGCTGGAGAGTGCGGGATCGTTTTGGAAAGGCAATTCGATGGCCCAGTCGTGAGGCAGATCGACGGCCTTCCAGTCGTTATCGTCGAAGAGCAGCGTGCTCACCGGGCCGAAATTCCCGGTCTTGGAGAAGTTGCCCCTGAAATTGAAGTCCTGCGCCACGTCGGCGGCGTGCCCGAAGTGGAAGCGCCAGCCGAAATCCAGCAGGAGGCGTTCCCGGCCGGGACCCGGAGCCGCGGTTGCAGGCGGCGCGGTCTGTGCCTGGGCTTCCTCGTGAATCGCGGTCTCCGTTGCCGCCGCAACAGCAGCCGGCACGGCCAGACTGGTCTTAAACAGATCCCTACGCGTCAAGTCCTTCATGTCGATCTCCAATCGTCCGGAGCCTTGTCCGGACTCGCTTACTTTCCTGTCAGCAAGCCGCGGTCGAACATCCACTCGCGAAAGCGGTCGATCCATCCCGCGACGCCCGGAGGATTGGTATCGCGAATGCCGAATCCGTGCCCGACGCCGGCGTAGATATGCATTTCCGCGGGGACGCCCGCACTCTTCAGAGCCTTGTACAAATCCGGCAGGCCGGCGGCAATCTGGTCGTCACCACCGCAGGCGAGAAAGGCCGGCGGAGTATCCTTCGAGTACTTCGCGTTGGCGGCGCCTGGTGGGTAGATCAAGGCCTGGAACGCGGGCTTGGCGCTCTGGCGATCGACGCCGTCGACTGGATGCTCCAGGGGGTCGTCGTAATGAGTGGCAGCCAGCCCCGCCAGTTCCGCGCCTGCGGAGAAACCCATGACACCGATGCGGTTCGGATCGACTCCCCATTCCGAAGAGCGGGCCCGCACCGTGCGGATGGCGCGCTGGATATCGGGCAAAGCATGGCCCAGGATGGTGTAAGAAGAGCCCGCTTCGCGCGCCAGACGGTACTTGACCACGAAGGCGGCAATGCCGTGCTGGCTGAGCCATTCGGCCACCCGGTAACCCTCGTGCGTAATCCAGAGTTCGCGATGGCTTCCACCGGGGGCCACGAGAACGGCAGCCCCGGTGGCTTTGCCTTTCGGCGGAAGGTACACCGTGACCGAGGGGCGATGCACGCTGGAAACGATTTGATCGTCCTGTTGCATCCTGACTTTTTCGTCGCCGGTCTTGCCTTCGGAGCCGGGAGCGTCGCCGGACCAGAGCATTACGATGGGGTGCGGGGTGGCAGGGGTTTGTGCCCAAGCCGCCATAACAGCGGCCGGAATCAGCAGTAAGAACGCGCGCCAGTGGAACATGGCTCTCTCCTTGAGAAGGGCTGGAAACGTCCCAATTATCGGATGATATCATCCGAAAGGCGCCCGGATGGTCCAACTTTAGATGGATCACATTGATCCCGCGGGGTGGTAAAGTCCGCGAGGAGAGAGTTTACATGAGATTGAGACGTGCGAGTGCGCGGGCGGCGCTGTCGATGGCCGTGCTGTCGTTGGCCGGGCTGATGCCCCGGCAGCCGGCTTTGGCCGCTACCAAGAACCCGTTCTACCTGGGAGCGGACATTTCCGGCCTGGCCCAGGTGGAGGCCCGCGGCGGCATCTATCTGGACGACGGCAAGCCGGGGGAAGCCATCGCCCTGTTTATGAAACACGGCTGGACGTGTTTCCGGCTGCGCATCTGGGTGGATCCCCGTAACGGCGTCAACGGCCTCGAATACACCACCAAGCTGGCCAAACGCATCAAGGCCGCCGGCGCGAGTTTCATGCTGGATTTCCACTATTCCGATTGGTGGGCCGACCCCCAGAAACAGCCCAAACCGGCAGCCTGGGCCAAGCTCGATTTCGACGCTCTGGAGAAGCAGACGGAAAGCTACACAGCCGAGGTCGTGCGGACCCTGAAGGCCGCAGGCGCCACGCCCGATTTCGTGCAGATTGGCAACGAGATCACCGGCGGGACGTTGTGGCCGGATGCCCAGGTCAAAGTTCCGCTCTCCACCGTGAAGGTATTTGCAGGCGACGTGCGGGTGATCTCGCCGCCCGAGCCGTACGACGACGACAAGCAGTGGGGCCACCTGATCCGCATCCTGAATGCGGATGTCAGGGGCGTTCGTTCGGCGACCACATCCGCCGATCATGTTCGCATCATTATTCATATTGACTGCGGCGGAGACTGGCCCGTCACAAAATGGTATTTCGATCACCTGGCCAAGGGCCACGTTGCCTACGATGTCATCGGACAGAGCTTCTACCCGAACTATCACGGCACGATGCAGAACTTGCGCGACAATCTGCGGGAAACCATCAAGCGGTATCACAAGGACGTGATGGTGGTGGAAACGGCTTACCCCACGCGCGGCGCACCTCCTTCGCCGGGGGCCGCGAAGAACATGATCTGGCCTCTGACGCCCGACGGTCAGAAGCAGTTCCTCACGGCGTTGATCCAAACCGTGAAAGAGGCGCCCGACCACCGCGGCATCGGGGTGAATTACTGGCATCCCGAGGCTACTTTCGTACCCGGCGCCGCGGGCGGCCGAGGCGGCGGCCCCGACGCTAATTCCTTGTTCGACTCCAAAGGCAACCCGTTGCCTGCCATGGACGCGCTGGGCCTGGATAAAGGGAGCCGGTAGGGCAGTGGGACAGACCGAGCCTTCCGTGGTCTGTCTGCCACGGCCGGAGGACAGACGACGCAAACCGATCGTCCCACTGTCCCACTGTGTAATAAGCTAAGGAACAACTATGTCGAAAACGATGGCTGCGGTTTTACTTGGGCTGGTCTGCGCGGGGGGCCTGGCGGCGGCGTCGGGCAACCTGGAAATCTATTGGATTGACGCCGAGGGTGGCGCGGCAACGCTGATTGTGTCTCCCAGCGGCGAATCGATGTTGGTGGATACGGCCAACCGAACGCCAGACGACCGGGACGCCAAGCGGATCTTCGCCGCGGCACAGCAGGCGGAACTGCACAAAATCGACATCCTGCTGACCACGCACTTCCACAGCGATCACATCGGCGGCATGGCGGCCCTGGCGAAGTTGATACCGATCGGCATGTACATGGACCACGGCGAGTCGGTTGAGATGGCCCGCCCACAAGTGGCGGCAGCATACAAGGCCTACGTCGAGCAGAGCGCCGGCAAGCGCAGAATCCTCAGAGCAGGCGACACGATCCCGCTCAAGGGAGTCGACATCGAGGTGATCATGTCGGCCGGGCAGGCTATTCCGAAGGCGCTGAATGGGGCTGGTGCGCCTAACGCCGCGTGCGCGGACTTCAAACCACATGCCGAGGAGCCCGATCCCGACAACGATCAGAGCGTGGGCTTCGTGCTACAGTTCGGCAAGTTCCGGTTTATCGACATGGGAGACCTGACCTGGAACTACGAGCAGAAGCTGGTCTGCCCGGCGAACCTGATTGGAACGGTGGACCTTTACCAGACCTCGCACCATGGTCTGGACCGGTCGAATTCTCCGCAGTTTGTATGGGCGATTCAACCCAAAGTCGTAGTGATGAACGACGGCCCGCACAAAGGGGGCCCGCCGAGCGTGTTCGACATACTCCGGCACTCGCCCGGGCTGGAAGATATCTGGCAGGGTCATCTGGCGTTGGGCACGTCCAAAGAAATCAACAGCGGCGAGAACATGATTGCGAACCTGGGGACCACTGCGGAGTGCCAGGGAAACCTGCTGGAGGTCTCGGTTGACTCGAACGGCCGGTATACCGTGACCAACCAGCGGAACGGCTTCCACAAGACGTACGAGGCAAAGCGATGATGAGAGGGCCGGCTGCGATCCTACTGTGGATCGCAGCCGCCGCCACGGCGCCGGCATTTCAGCCCGACACGGCCATGCTGCGGCGACTCTACGAGGAGGCGCTCGGCCGCCGCCAGCGGGAATATGGAAGTGCCGACGCCCGCACGGCGCAAGCTGCGCGCGACCTCGGCCTTTTCCTCTATAGTGCCGGAGACAAGCCAGGCACCCGCCGCGCGATGGCGGATGTGGTGCGCATCGACGAGAATGCGTTTGGCGCCGCAGCGCCGCAGACCTTGGAAGATGTGGCGACGCTGGCCTCCGTCTCAGCGCCCGCGGAGGCCGAACCGCTGCTGCGGCGCGCGATCGAATCTCCGGACGCGACGGTTGCCGGACCCGCGCTGACATCGCTGGCCGAACTCCGTAAGGCAACTGGAGACCGGGCCGGCGCGGCGGCTTTGTTCCGCCGGGCGCTGGGGAAAGCGGAGATCGTCGATGGCAAAGACGGTCCCACGGTGGCCCTCGTTCTGAACATGCTGGCCCTGGTGGTGGAACCAAAGGAAGGTGTGTTGTTGCTGAGCCGCGCGCTGGAGATCGACAAAGCGGCGCTGGGGCCGAGCCATCCTCAGACCCTCCGGGACGTTCGAAAGCTTGCCAGCTTTCTCCGCGAGACCGGCCGCACGAGTGAGGCCAGGCAGTTAGAACAGCAGTTCAAGGCCGGCCCTTCGCATTGACCGGCGCCACCTGGTCTTTGGCCGTATACACCGCGATGGTTTTAGAAGTTCGCTCGCTGAGAACGTGTAAGGAAAACGGCCAAATAAACCATGCCCCGCCAAACGGGCGGTTTCCCCGGTCGTGGGGCATGCTTTAGCCAACGGGGCGGCGCTCTGCGTCAGTGCTCGCGCCCGACCTCGACTCCACCCGGCTTCCTACCGCGGCGCGCGCCTCGTATACGCAGCCTTCTCACGCGCCTCGCGACGAAACCCGGTGAGAAGAGCGGGCTAGTGGGGCGGGCAATCCTGCCCGCAGCCGCCTTTCAGGCGGCTCTTTCCCGCCATTTATTGCCCCCGCTTCGCCAGCTCCTTCCGATACTCCCCCAATGATCGTTCCACGATCCCCCGGTTCCGTGGCGCCGGCTTCCCCGCTTCCACCGGTGCGAACAATTCGAGCGCCTTCTCCTCCACCTCAACCGCGCGCCGGTAATCGCCCAACTCCGAATACGCCTGCGAAAGCACGTGCAGGCACAGCGGCTCCTGGCTCTTGCTCAGCTCCACGGCCTTGATGGCATATGGCAGCGCCCCGGCCGGATTCCGCAGATCCGCCGGGTCCACCGTCACCGCCAGCCACGCGTAGTTGTACATCTGCTCCCCGGTCGCGCCCGGCCGGTCCGCCACTCCTTTCGCCAGTTCGAGGCCGCGCTGGTCGTAGCTCCTCGCTTCCTGCACGTGGTCCGTCGCCACTAGCCCGCTCGCGATGTCCGTCAGGACCTCCGAAAGATTCGCCCGCCACGCCACGTTGCCCGGATCCGCCTTCACCTGCAGTTCCAGCAGTTCCGCCGCCCTCCGGTAGCATCGCAGCGCTTCCGGCATGCTGCTCATTTCGTAATAGTAGAGATCCCCCAGGTTTTTCAGCGTCACAATCACGCCGCTCCGCGCCCCCTCGTCGTTCGGATCCCCCGCCAGCGCCGCTTCGTCGATCTCCACCGCCCTTTGAAAATGTTGCAGCGACCCCGCCCGGTTGCCCAGGCTCCCTTCCGTATAGGCCAGCTTGTTCAGCAGCGCCGTTACAATCCCGCGGGTTTTCGTGCTGTGCGGATCAATCTTGTACAGAGCCTCCGCCGTCTCCACCGCGCTGGCGTACTTCTGCACCGCGTCCGGCGCGTTGCCGGCTCTCTCCAGATCCGCCAGCTTGGCCAGCAACACCGCTTTCGCTCGCGTCGCCCGCACCGCCAGCCGATCGCTCGCCGGCAGTTCCGGAACCATCTCCAGCGCTTTCTGGTAGACCGCCGACGCTTCCTCCCTTCGCCCCAGGCTGATGCCGCGCGCCCCGCCCAGAATGTCACCTTCGGTTTCGTACGCGCGGTCCAGGTCCAGCTTCAATTCCGTGCTGTAAGGACGGCTCTCCAGCACCTCCTGCCGCAGCTTCACCGATTGCCGCGCGTGCTCCAGTCCCTCCGCCGCTTTGCCCTCGAACGGCAGCACCGTCGCCAACCCTTCATGGCTTGCCGCCAGCACTTGCCGCGCTTTCTGGTCCTTGCCGTTCCGCGCCAGCGCCGCTTGCGCAATCTCGAGCGCCTTGCCGTAGCTCTCGATGGCTTTCGTCCGGTTGCCCAGGTTCGGCCCGTATGGATTCCCCTGCACGTCCCCAATCTTCACGTAGCCCTGCGCCAGCTCCAGTTCCAGCCCCACGTCGCCCTTTGAATTGCCCGCCAGCCGGTCCAGATACTCAGCGCCTTTTCCCGCAATCAGCGCCCGCGCCGACGTCGTCCCCGGCAAGTCCGCGATCGAATCGTAAACGTCGAAAAGAAACGCGTGCGCCAGTTGCCGCACGTCCTCGAACCGGCGCGCCGCCACCCGTGCTTCCCACAACGTCGATCCGAGGCCGGCCGCCAGCGTCAGCAACAACACCGCTGCCGCCGCCACCATCAGCTTGTGGCGCTGGAAAAACTTGCGCGCCACATAAACCGCCGTGCTCTTGCGCGCCAGCACCGGCCGCCCCGTCAGGTGCCGCCGGATGTCCTCCGCCAGTTGATCCACCGACCCGTACCGGTCGCGCGGATCCTTGCGCAGCGCCTTCAGCACGATCGCGTCCAGGTCCCCGCGCAGCCGCCGCCGCAGCGTTTGCACGTCTCGCTCGCGGCTCTGGCTCACCGTTTGCGGCGTCACCGTCTCCGCCGGCCGGTCGCCCTCCGCCGCCGTCTCCGTCACCCGCTGGATCGCCGTGCTCGGCGCTTCCGCATCCGTCTCGCATACCGACCGGATCCAGTCCGCCAGCGATCCCGCCGCCGTCGTCCGGTACGGGCTGTGCCCCGTCAACAGCTCGTACAGCACCACCCCCAGCGCGTAGATGTCGGTGGTCGTCCCGACCGGTGCCCCGCGCAGTTGTTCCGGACTCGCGTAGTCCGGCGTGAACGCCCGCTGCCGCGTCATCGCCGCCTGCGCCGAAATCCCCATCGACGTCGGGTCCAGCAGCTTGGCGATCCCGAAGTCCAGCAGCATCGGCACACCCTCCGCCGTTACCAGGATGTTGCTCGGCTTCAAATCGCAATGCACAATCAGGCTCTGGTGCGCGTGGTGCACCGCCTCGCATACCTCCATGAATAGCCGCAGCCTCTCCGTGATGCTCAGCTTGTGTTCGTCCGCGTAGCGGTCGATGGGCGTGCCCTCCACATAATCCACCACCAGGTACGGCAGCCCTTCTTCCGTGGCGCCGCCATCCACCAGCCGCACGATGTGGGGGTGATTCAAAGCCGCCAGCGTTTGCCGCTCAATCACGAAGCGCCGCACCACTTCCGGGCTGGCCATTCCCGGCCGGATCAGTTTCACCGCCGCGCGCTTGCGGAATTCGTCCTCGCGCTCCGCCAGGTAGACTTCCCCCATCCCGCCTTCGCCGATGCGTTCCCGCAGACGGTAATGCCCGACCAACCGGCCCTGGTAAGGAGAGGCTCCATTTTCCGGCACGCTACGAGAATACTACACGCTGCCCGAACCGGCTTGACCCGCCGCGCCATCTGTATCACACTGAACTTTCGCTCCCGCGCCCGACCATGAGCCAACCCTCCGCGCCACCCCCCAAAACCGGCTTCGCCCTCACGGTTGTCACGACCGTTTTTTTCATGTGGGGGTTCGTCACCGTCCTCAACGACATCCTGGTCCCTCACCTTAAAGCCCTGTTCGAGCTGAATTACACCGAGACCATGCTCATTCAGTTCACCTTTTTCTCGGCCTACTTCCTGATGTCCATCCCTTCGTCGCGCATCCTCGCGCGCATCGGATACCGTCATTCCCTGGTGGCTGGCCTGGGCGTCATGGGTCTCGGCGCGCTCCTGTTTTATCCCGCCTCCATCGTGCCGTCCTACAGCCTCTTCCTCGGCGCTCTCTGGGTTCTCGCCTCCGGCATCACTCTCTTGCAAGTCGCCGCCAACCCCTACGTCGCCCAACTTGGGGCCCCCGAGGGCGCCTCCAGCCGCCTCAACCTGGCGCAGGCCTTCAACTCTCTGGGAACCACCATCGCTCCCGCGCTCGGCGGCCTCATCATCCTCTCCGGCGCCGGCGCTCCCGTTGGCGCCTCTTCCGTCCAGCTCCCTTATCTCGGGATCGCCGCGCTCCTGTTCTCGCTCGCCTTCGCCATCTCGCGCTTCCACCTGCCCACGCTTCCCGATATCGAAGAGCGTCACGGCATTTCCGCCGGCGATAGCATCTGGAAGCACCGCCACCTCGTCCTGGGAGCCATCGCCATCTTCGTTTACGTCGGCGCGGAAGTCTCCATCGGCAGCTTCCTGGTGAATTATTTCTCCCAGCCCTCGATCGGCGGCCTCGCCCCCAAAGTCGCCGCCGGCTACGTATCCTTCTATTGGGGCGGCGCCATGGTCGGCCGCTTCATCGGTTCCGCCGTCACCCGCACCGTGACGCCCACCAAAGTGCTCGGTGGCGCCGCTGCCTGCGCCTTCCTCCTGGTCTCCGCCAGCGTGGCCTCCACCGGCTTCATCGCCATGTGGAGCATCATCGCGGTCGGCCTGTTCAACTCCGTGATGTTTCCCACCATCTTCACTTTGGGCATCGCCGAGCTGGGCCCCCTCACCGGCAAAGCCTCCGGACTCCTGATCATGGCGATTGTCGGTGGCGCGCTGGTGCCCCTTCTGCAAGGCGTCCTGGCCGATTCCATCGGCATCCACACCGCGTTCCTTCTGCCCGCCATCTGCTACTTATATATAGTCTTCTATGGCTTTCGCGGCTCGCGCGTGCTGCACCCGGCCGTACGCTAACTACACTGTTTCTCCGATACGAGCCGCGCGCGTAAGCAAGCGGTGTTCAGTACCCTTTCCGAAACTTTTGCGAATTCTCTGCGTCTCTTAGAACAGGAGGACAGGATATGAGCACCGTGAAAGACCGGCTGGAACTCTCTGAGGCGATCCTGGCCCTCATCGAGAAGAAACGCATCGAGGCCCGCGATGAATCGCTCGGCGCATCCATCGAACGCGTGGTCATCGAAAGCCAGTTTCAGGAACTCGAGCACGAAATCCTCGAAAATCCCGGCGCCATCGAGCCCTGGCTCGTCCGCCGCCGCCGCGAAGGTTAGCCTCTAAGTAGGGCGCTGATATACTTGACACAACCGGAGCCTGTTCGACGCCGAAACACGTGTGAGACAGCGGTAAAATACAGCCATGCCCAACACGTTTGGTAAACCGCCGCTTGAAAAACATCCGGTTGATAAATGGGAAATAAACGAAAGGCTCAAAGGCGTATGCTGGCTGTGGGGGAACGACAAGGAAAAGCTGCTGGAGGTTTTAGCAACTGCCGATCTGCTAACCACGCTGACTGATCTGAAAATAGCCCGCAGTGGGCCGAGAGCACACGTTCACTTTATCAGTTTTGAAGAAATCCTCGATCAGGAGGAACGAGAAAAGCGCGTGCAGATCGCAATTGAACGCTACAAGCCCGTCCACCAAACGCCCCACCTGTTCAGCACCGATTCTACCGCTTGACACGCTTGACGGCCCGGCCCATCCTAAATACGGCCATGCACCGAAAAATGATCCAGCCCCTACCCGAAGCGTTGGGCGTGTCCGCACATGACCGATTCAAACGGTTCGCCAAGGCTATCCTCGCCGTTCCCAAGTCTGAAATCACACCACCGGAGGAGGCTCTGGCGAAGCTCGAAGCCCAAAAGCAAAATCTTGACGCCAGGATCGCAGCCGTGGGCCGGGAATTGGCGAAATGGAAGGCGAAACGCTAACGTTGGATATCCTTCCGGCGTAATCCAACTGTCGCATTGACTGGCATCAGCCAATGGTACAGAATTTACGGAGTATGCCGCTCCCGCTCATTGCACTTGCATTCGGCGCTCTTGCTGGCAGCGCCGCCACGAAAAAACCGAAGAAGAAGGCCGTTTCCGGCTACATCACAACGAAGGGCAAGAAAGTTAAAGCCTATCTGAAGAAGGCCAAATAGAAGCCTTGTTTTCCGGCTGAACAACTATGCAGCCGCCGCTTCACATCACAGGCGTTCCCAACGTCGATTGGATCATCTTACTTGTCGGAGCGTTTTTCTGCCTGTATTGGCTCAGAGCACTTCGGCTTGCAAGGGAAGGCGCACGACTGTTCCTGCGAAACCTCTTCAAAGCCTTCATGGTCTTCTGTGTTTTAATGATGATCCTTACCGCAGTGCGGCCTAAGACGCGTTTCCAGCCTTCTCAAGAACACGTCATCGCCGGGGTTGGGTCGCTGATTTTTTTTGTCAGATGGCAGAGGCAGAAACGATCTCGGTACATTCCAAAATCTACGAGACGGGCCGTCGTTGCCAGGGATTTGAAGGGTGAGAAGTTCGACCCGGAAAAGCATCACATTGACCATGTATGGCCGTTTTCAAGAGGCGGCAGTCATACTACGGACAATCTACGGGTGATTGAGAGGAAAAAGAACCTACAAAAAGGTGACAAGCGGCCCCGACTACGGGAGATGTGGTGACGAATAACATTTCCAATAAGGAATTCGAGACCGCCCTGATTTTCATCAGTCCTGACACGGAGGATTTGTGTGGCAATGTTGAGGCGCTCGAAAACAATGGCTTAACCTTGGCGCAAGCTGTTATCGAGATAGCCGATGACCAGTCACGCAAACCAATGTCCAAGGCAAAACCCCCGAATACCCCTGGAACCGAACAGAAGAAGCTAGGGTGATCTTTCAGGCAACGTCTTCTGCACATATGGTCGCACTACGCAGGCGAGGCAACATGAGGGTCGCAGCAAGGCTTTGGCGCAATCTGCTTGCTCTTTGGTCTTGCTGGCTTGCGTTTTACCTATGATTTTCCGACGCGGTTTAGGCTGGTTGTGTCAAGTATATCAATGTCCTAAGTAGGGCGGACGCCCTCGCCCGCGCGCGGCCCCTGGTCGCGCCGTTTCGCTCATGTACCATAAAGGTTCGGAGAGCCTGACGTGTTCACTGCCTCCACCACCCGCTACGACTCCATGGCCTATCGCCGCTGCGGCTCGAGCGGTCTCCTCCTGCCCGCCGTTTCCCTCGGCCTCTGGCACAACTTCGGCGGCGTCGATAACTTCGAAAACTCCCGCGCCATGCTCCGCCGCGCCTTCTCGCTCGGCATCACCCACTTCGACCTCGCCAACAATTACGGCCCGCCCTACGGCTCCGCCGAAGAGAATTTCGGCCGCATTTTCCGCGAGGATTTTGCTCCCTACCGCGATGAGCTGATCGTTTCCACCAAGGCCGGCTACGATATGTGGCCCGGCCCCTATGGCAACTGGGGCTCGCGCAAGTATCTGCTTTCCAGCCTCGATCAAAGCCTGCGCCGCATGGGCCTCGAATACGTCGACATCTTTTATTCCCACCGCCCCGATCCCGACACCCCCATCGAGGAAACCATGGGCGCGCTCGATCAAGCCGTGCGTTCCGGCAAAGCCCTCTACGCCGGCATCTCGAGTTACAACGCCGAGCAGACCGCCGCGGCCGCCGCCGTTCTCCGCCGCCTCGGCACACCCTGCCTCATCCACCAGTTCAAGTACTCCATGTTCCAGCGCTGGAGCGAAATGGGCCTGCTCGAACGCCTCCGCGCCGAAGGCATCGGGGGCATCGCCTTCTGCCCCCTGGCCCAGGGCCTGCTCACCGATCGCTACCTCGATGGCATTCCCGCCGATTCCCGCGCCTCGAAGCCGCACGGCTTTCTCAAGCCCAACCAGGTGGACGAAGCCCACATCTCGAAAGCCCGCGCGCTTCAGGAAATGGCCCGCGAGCGCGGCCAGTCGCTCGCGCAAATGGCCCTCGCCTGGGTTCTCCGCGATTCCGTCGTCGCGAGCGCGCTCATCGGCGCCAGCCGCGTCGAGCAAATCGAGCAGAACGTCGCCGCTCTTCAAAAGCTGCAACTATCCCCCGAAGAGCGCGCCCGCATTCACGCCCTCCTGGCGTAGCGGCTAAGTACGCAGGCAACCGCTCTCCTACGTTCGCGGCTCGGATCACTCCGCCGGCCTTTCCCACTTGCCCGTCTCCGCCGATCGAGCCACCGCGTCGATCACCGCCATATTCCGCAGTGAATCTTCGAGCGGCGTCGGCACTGGTCCGCCTTCCCGAACCGCCCGCGAAAACCGGCCGCCTTGCAGCGTGTACTGATCGCAAGCCGCAAACTCTTCCACCGTCGCTCCGCCGCCCGTCAGATCGCGGCCATCGTCGATCGTGATGCGCGAGGTCCCGCCCGGCGTCGCATTGAACGGAATCTCCGGCTCGATCTTTCCCTTCGTCCCGTAAAACCGCATGCTCTGCTGCTGTTGCAATTGCATGCTGCACGTGAAAACGCAGTGCCCCGACGGGTATTCCAGAATCGCCGACGTCAGCACATCCACGCCGCCCAGTCGCGCGTCCCGAGTCATCGCGCCGAACGCCCGCACCGGCTCTTCGCCGAACACCATGCGCGACGTCTTGATCGGGTAGCAGCCGATATCCATCAGCCCGCCGCCGCCCCACTCCCGCCTGTTGCGCACGTTCGCCGGGTCCACATTGTAGTAGCTGAACGTCCCCACCACGCTGCGCAGCTCGCCGATCCGCCCGCCCCGCACCAGCTCGATGATGCGTGCCCACTGCGGATGGCATGCCACCATGAACGCTTCGCCCATCAACATGCCCGTGCGGTCGCGCACGGCCATCAACTCGCGCACCTCCTTCGCATTCATCCCGATCGGTTTTTCGCACAGCACGTGTTTGCCCGCCTCCGCCGCGCGCACCGACCACGGCACGTGCAAATAGTTCGGCAGCGGATTGTAGACCGCCTCGATCTCCGGGTCCGCCAGCATCTCCTCGTACGACCCGTACGCTTTCGGAATCCCCAGCCCGCGCGCCGCCTTCTCGGCTTTCTCCCGGTCCCGCGACGCGATGCCCACCATTTCGCAGCAGTCGCTCAGTTGCATCGCCGGAATCACGCGCGTTACCGCAATCCTGGCCGCTCCCAAAACGCCCCATTTCACTTTTCGCATAGCACCCGCATTTTACCCCGTCACGCAAAAGTGGGGCGGACGCCCTCGTCCGCGCTCTTAAGCGCTCTTGTTTCCGCTTTGCATTCTCCCCGCTCCCTGCGCCACTATAGAAGAGAATGGCAACCGCAACTCTTTCCCAATTCCGCAACGAACCCGTCACTGATTTCTCCCAGCCCGCCAACCGGCAGGCCATGGAAATGGCTCTCAAAAAGGTGCGCTCCGAATTCGGCCGTGAATACCCCCTGCATATCGGCCACGAGTCTATCTCCACCGGCGATAAGCTCACTTCGGTCAATCCGTCCAACCCCGCCGAAGTGGTCGGCGTCCATCACCGCGCCTCAACCGCGCTCGCCAATCGCGCCGTGGAAGCCGCCTTCGCGGCCTTCCCGCAGTGGGCCGCCACGCCCGCCGCCGAGCGTGTCCGCATGGCCCTCGAGACCGCCCGCATTCTGCGCCTCCGCAAGTTTGAGTTCGACGCCTGGCTGGTCTACGAAGCCGGCAAGACCTGGCCCGAAGCCGACGCCGACGTCTCCGAAGCCATCGATTTCTGCGAATACTACGCGCGCGAAATGCACCGTCTAGGCTCGCCGCAACCCGTCGTCCAGCTCCCCGGCGAGCGCGACGAGATGATCTATATCCCGCTCGGCGTCGGCATCGTCATTCCGCCATGGAATTTCCCGCTGGCCATCCTCGCCGGCATGACCGTCGCCTCGCTCGTTACCGGCAACACCGCCATCATCAAACCCTCCAGCGAAACTCCCACCATCGCCGCCAAATTCGCCGAAGTGCTTCTCGAAGCCGGCTTCCCCCAGTCTTCCTTCACGCTCCTCACGGGCAGTGGCGCGGCCGTCGGCGACGTCATCGTCCAGCATCCCAAGACCCGCTTCATAGCCTTTACCGGCTCCCGCGACGTCGGCCTCCGCATCAATGAGCTGGCCGCCAAGACCCAGCCGGGCCAGATCTGGATCAAGCGCGTCATCGCCGAAATGGGCGGCAAAGACGCCATCGTCGTGGATGCCGATGCCGACCTCGACAAGGCCGTCGACGGCGTGCTCTTTTCCGCTTTCGGCTACCAGGGCCAGAAATGCTCCGCCTGCTCGCGCGCCATCGTCGACGCCAGAATTTACGATCAGTTCCTCGAAAAGCTCGTGTCCAAGACGAAAGCCCTCAAGGTCGGCGCTTCCGACGACCCGGCCAACTACATGGGCCCCGTCATCAGCGCCGGCGCCCAAAAGACCATTCTCAAATACATCGAGACCGGCAAGCAGGAAGGCCGTCTCGTCGCCGGCGATCAGCCCGCCCCCGAAGGCGGCTATTTCATCCCGCCCACCATCATTGCCGACATCGAGTCCAAGGCCCGCATTTTCCAGGAGGAAATCTTCGGCCCGGTTCTCGCCGTCACCAAAGCCAAAGATTTCGAGCATGCCCTCTCGCTTGCCAACGATTCGCAATACGGCCTCACCGGCGCCGTTTTCTCGAACACCCCCGCGCACCTGCGCGAAGCCAAAGACCGTTTCCACGTCGGCAATCTCTATTTCAACCGCAAGTGTACCGGCGCGATGGTCGGCGCGCACCCCTTCGGCGGCTTCAACATGTCCGGCACCGATTCCAAAGCCGGTGGCCCCGACTACCTCTTGCTTTTCCTGCAAGCCAAGTCCGTAGCCACAAAACTGTAGACAAGGGCTCCGCCCTTGAAATCCCTGCGGGATTTGGAAGTCAGGAGGCAGGAGTCAGAAGTGTGTCGGCCGAGCCTCGGAACGGAATAAGGCCCTTCCCCATTGATCCTTCAGCCCCGCTAAACAATCCCTTCAGCCATTCCACCTTGACACCTGTCGCTCGACCGGCCTAGCTTGTAATGTGAGTCTCCCTCTCCAAATCTCTCCTGCTGGCGCTCTGGACTTGGTGTCCCTCGGCGCCTTGGTGCACCGCCTGGACCCAGGAATCATCCCCTTCCGCAAGGCCTCCCATTGCGACATTCATGTCAGCGGCGGTGAATTCAACGTCGCCGCCAATATGGCCGATTGCTTCCGTCTCCGCACCGGTATCGCCTCCGCCATGGTCGATTACCCCATCGGCGACCTGATCGCCGAGCGCGTCCGCGCCATGGGTGTCCAGCCCTTCTATAAGCATTTCCCCCACGACGGCGTTACCGGCCCCAACATGGCAGCCGTATACAGCGATCGCGGCCACGGCATGCGCGCCCCCGTGGTCTTCTACAATCGCGCGAACGAAGCCGCCGCCCGCCTCAGACCCGGCGATTTCGATTGGTCCAAAATCTTCGCCGGCGGCGTCCGCTGGTTCCACTCCGGCGGCATCTTCGCCGCTCTCTCGGAAACCACCGCCGAGGTCGTCATCGAAGCCATGCAAGCCGCCAAAGCCGCCGGCGCCGTGGTCTCCTTCGACCTCAACTACCGCGAAAAACTCTGGAGCATCTCCGGCGGCGCCGCCCGCGCCGTCCACGTCCTCGACCGCATCGTCAAGAACGTCGACGTCCTCGTCGGCAACGAAGAAGACCTGCAGAAGGGCCTCGGCATCCCCGGACCCGAAGTCGCCGCCAAGTCCAAGCTCGATGCATCCGCCTTCTTCGGCATGATCGATAACGCCGTCGCCAAGCATCCGCAAATCAAGGTCGTCGCCACTACCCTGCGCGAAGTCCACTCCACCAACCGCCACAGTTGGAGCGCGGTCGCCTGGATCGGCGGCAAGACCTACACCGCGCCCGTCGCCGAGCTGGATGTTTTCGATCGCGTCGGCGGCGGCGATGGCTTTGCCTCCGGTTTCTTCTATGGCCTGCTCGCCGGCGAGTCCCCCGAGGAAGCCGTCAAGCTCGGCTGGGCTCACGGGGCCCTGCTCACCACCTTCCCCGGCGACACCACCATGGCAACCCTCGAACAGGTTCGCGCTTTTGCCAAAGGCGGCGGCGCCCGCATCCAGCGCTAGAAAGCCCACTTCATGCCAGCGAAAAATTTCTTCGATCTCACCGGCCGCGTCGTGGCCGTCATCGGCGGCACGTCCGGCATCGGGCGCGAGCTCGCCATCGGCCTCGCCGCGGCCGGCGCCCACGTTGTCCCCACCGGCCGCCGCCGGCCCAATGTGGAGGAGGTGTGTGACGCCGTCGAACAAGCCGGCGCAAAGACCCTCCGCCACGCCTGCGATGTTGGCTCCCGCGAATCCATAGACGCCTTCCGCGACGCCGTCCTCGCCAAATTTGGCCAGGTGGATGTCCTGCTCAATGCCGCCGGCCAGATCTTCCGCAAACCCACCCAGGAGGTCACCGAGCCCGAGTGGAACCGTCTCTTCGACGTTAACGTCACCGGCATGCTCCGCTCCTGCCAGTCGTTCTACCCGGCGCTCGCCGCTCACCGCCGCGGCCGCATCATTAATATTGCGTCGCTCAACTCATTCGTCGCCCTGGTCCAGGTCACCGCCTACGCCGCGTCGAAATGCGCCGTCCTCGCGCTCACCCGCAGCCTCGCCGTCGAGTGGGCCCGCGACGGCATCAACGTCAATGCCATCGCCCCCGGCGTCTTCCGCACCGACATCAACGCCGCGCTCCTCGACGGCACCGACCGCGGCCGCGAGCTCAAGCTCCGCACCCCCATGGCCCGTTTCGGCCGCACCGACGAGTTGATCGGCGCCGCCATCCTGCTGGCTTCCGATTGCGCCAGCTTCATCACCGGCCAGTGCATCACCGTCGATGGCGGCTTCCTGGCCTCCGGCGTCAACCAGATCTGAGTGGGACAGGCCTCCTGGCCTGTCGTGGCCGCGCCCACGGCCCGGTGCTCGGCACTGGCTCTATCTCGCACCCCCCGGCCCACGCCCGCCGCTGTGCGATCCTAGGTACGGAGGCGTCATGGAATTCCGCCAGCTTCAGCTCTTTCTCGCGGTCATGGAATTCTCCAGCGTCACCCGCGCCGCCGAAAAAATGTTCCTCTCGCCCGGCGCCGTCAGCCTCCAGTTGCACAACCTCGCCGCCGATCTCCACACCGAGCTGTTCGTGCGTTCCGGCAAATGCCTCGTCCCCACCCCCGCCGCCATGCGCCTCGCCGAACACGCCCGCTCCGTGCTCGCTCAGGTCCGCCGCATCGAACAGGAATTTGCCAACGACCCCCTCACCGACCACCGCCCCTTTCACCTCGCCACTGGCGCCACCACTCTCATCCACCGCCTCGGCCCCCCGCTCCGCCTGCTCCGCAAAAAATTTCCTCAGACCCCCATCGAAATCACCGTCTCCCCCACCGAGGAAATGGTCGACGGTCTCCTCGACCGCCGCTTCGACCTCGCCCTCATCTCGCTGCCCTTCGCCCAAGCCAACCTCGACCTCGTCCCCCTCTTCGAGGAAGAACTGCTCGTGCTCAAACCTTCGCCTCAGCGCGTCAGCGGCTGGCACGTCGGCGTCATTCAGCCCGCCGAACTGGCCTCCGCTTCATTTATCTTTTACCCCAAGCGCAGCAACATGCGGACCATCATCGAGAACTTCCTCCGCGACATCGGCATCACCCCGCGCGTGATTATGGAGGCCGACGATACCGAGGCTATCAAGAAATTAGTGGAGACCGGGTTCGGCTACTCGATCCTGCCGGAAAGCGCCCTGCGGGGCCGCCCCCGCTTCTTCCAGACGTTCCGCGTGCACGATCGCAAGCTGGTGCGCACGCAAGCCCTGGCCATGGCCCGTTCCGAGCACCGCCGTGCCCTCACCGAATCCATCGCCCGCTTCCTGCAGTCCGCCCTGGCCGCCCGCCAGCCGTGAAAACCGGTTGGCAGGCGGAAGCGCCTGCCCCACCAGACACGCAAGGCCTTGCGCAACAGGGTGGGACATCCATGATAAGGGCTTGTCAAGGGAAAACACACCTTTCCCTGAACCTAACGGAAGATTTTTCCGAAGCGCGATAGTCGATAGGGTGACGGTTGCTCCGAATTGCCGAATTGGA
>JBEKDA010000020.1:0-87203 GCA_050014595.1 Bryobacteraceae bacterium | reverse complement strand
ACGCCACACCAAGAAGATCATCGTTAAGCCGTGTGCGGGAAAACCGCAAGCACGGTTTGAAAGGGGGTTGATGGAAACGGGTCGGTGCTAAAACGCTGAAACCGCGCCATAATCTACCAATGAGAAAGTTTCTTGCCACCGCGGCTGTGGCCCTGTTGGCCACCGTCGCCGCCGCGCAGACGGAGCCGACCGTACAGCAGATCTCCAGCCGTCTGACGCCCAACGGTCTGAAGGCCGATGTCTCCTTCCTGGCTTCCGATCTGCTCCTGGGCAGAGGCACGCCTTCGCCCGGTCTGGATATCGCGGCCGAATACATTGCCGCGCAGTTCCGCCGCGCCGGCCTCGAACCCGCCGGCGACGACGGCTATTTTCAAACGGCTCTCTATGGCAACGTGACCCCCAACGTGGAGGGCATGGAATTCACCCTTGAGACCGGCGGCAACACCGTCAAAGCGCACAAGGAATCGATGGCCCTGCAACAGGCCGGCGCGGCCGATTTCAGCCGCTCGCCGATGCTCAAAGTGATGGGAACGGATTCCGCGGCCCTCACCGCGCTCACCGTCGAGCAGGTGCGCGGCAAAGTGCTGGTCCTCGATTTCGCCGAGGGTTCGAATCCCATGATCGTCACCCGCCAGCTCCCGGCGATCGCCGCCCGGTTGCAGCCGGCGCTGGTGGTGCTGTTGCGCGCGGGCGGCCAGCCAACCAATATGACCGCGCGTCTGCGCGAGATGTCGCCCTCGTCTTCCACGCCCGTGCTGCTGGTCTGGGATGATGCCGTACGCGCCGCGCTCGGCTCCGGAAAACCCGGCCCTACGGACGCTACGGTTTCGGTCCACATTCCGCCGCCCACAGTGGTCCCGATGAAGCTGCACAACGTGGTGGGAGTGCTGCGCGGCTCCGACCCCGCGCTGCGCGATACCTACGTGCTGGTGACCGCCCATTACGATCACCTGGGCGTGCGCGGGACCGGCGAAGGCGACCACATCTACAACGGCGCCAATGACGACGGCAGCGGCACAGCATCGGTGATCGAAATCGCCAATGCGCTCGCCGCGCAACCCATGCGCCCCAAACGCTCTATTGTCTTCATGACTTTCTTCGGCGAAGAACTCGGCCTGGTGGGCTCGCGCTACTATGGCGCGCACCCGGTTTTCCCGCTGGCCAAGACCGTGGCCGATCTCAACCTGGAACAATTAGGCCGCACCGACGTGGATGGCGGCTCGAGCGTCGGCCTGGTCAACGTGACCGGCTACGACTTCTCCACTCTCACCGACGCTGTTCGCAAAGCCGGCGAAGCCACCGGCCTTCAAGTGGTGAAGAACGAGCAGCTCAACGTCAGGTACTTCGCGGCGAGCGACAACCAGGCGCTGGCCGATGCCGGCGTTCCGGCGCACACGCTTTCGGTAGGCTACGTCTTCCCGGATTACCACAAGCCCGGCGACGAATGGCCCAAGTTGGATTACGACAACCTCGCCAAGGTGGACCTCACCGTGGCGCTAGCCGTCTTCCGCGTGGCCGACAGCCTCGAAACGCCGCAATGGAATAAGGATATCCCCAACACCGAGCGCTACATCAAAGCGCGCCAGGATTCGCTGGGCAAACAGTAGCGCCGGGGCTCAGAGGCCCATTGCCGTCCGAGGAGAGCCGGACCAGGGGGGTCCGGCGCGGGCGGAGCGCGGGCGGGGGCGCCCGCCCCACAAGTCAGCTATTGGTGGTGAGGCCGGCGTTCGACAGCGTATTCATGATGATCGCCATCGGGTTCAGCGCATTATTCCGATTCGACAAACCGGCGCCGGAACTGCTCAGAAATTGCGCCAGCAAATCCGTGGTAAAGTTGCTGCTTGAGCTTGAACTAGTGCCAGTCGTGGAATCGGAACTGCTGGAACTGGACGCGGAATCGAGGGACGATGCGCCACCGTGGTGGCCATGGTGCCCATGGTGGTGGTGGCCGCCCGAAACCGCTTGAGACACATCCTGCACGTTGGGAAGCTGTCCGCTTTGCGAGGCCGTGGTGAAGTCCGTGGCCAGTTGGTTGAGCTGGGTCGCGGCCGCCGTGTTGCCGTCCGCGGTGGCAGTCTTGGCGGCGCTTTGCAGGTTGGTCGCGATCTGCTGCGTGACTTGCTGGTATTCCGTCGGATTGGACTGCTGAAGCTGCTGCAAGGTACTCAGCAACAGGGCAAAGGGAGAAAGCTGGTTGGAATCTTGCGGGTTCCCGAACGAGACGCCGCCGGTGCTGCCAGTGCTCCCGCTGGTCGAGGTGGCGCCGCTCAATGCGGAGGTGAGCAGAGATTGGAGGTAAGGACTGTTGGTTCCCGAAAGGGGATGGATGTTCATGACGATTTGCCGGGCAGTTTTCAGCCCACTCGCAAGACCATTAAAATCAGGCGGTTGAAAAGCGTCCGGGGGTCAATTCTTTGACAGGCGACATTCTTTTGGCGAATCAGCGGCTGGTCCTTTCGAGCTACCTGCATCAACCCCTGCGCGGCCTTATAATGGCGGTGCACACTGTGGATACCATTCGTGACAGAAGCGTCCTCATCACCGGCGCCGGCCGCGGCGTAGGCAAACGCCTGGCCATGGGTTTCGCCGAAGCCGGCGCGCATATCGGACTGCTGGCCCGCAGCAAAGCCGAACTCGACCTTGCGAAACTCGAGATCGAACAAGCCGGCGGCCGAGCGCTGCGCCTTCCCGCCGACGTCCGCAACCTCGACGACATGAAGAACGCGGTGGCCCTCATGCTCAAAGAATTCGGACGCCTGGACGTCCTGATCGTCTCCGCCGGCGTGCAAGGACCCATCGGACCGTTGCTCTCCACCAAGCCCGAAGCCTGGGCCGACACCATTCAGACCAACTTCATCGGCGCGGTGAACGCTTGCCGCGCGGCGCTGCCGCCGATGATCGAAAAACGTTCCGGCAAGATCATCCTGATTGTCGGCGGCGGCTCCGGCCACACCCGTCCCAACTTCGGCGCCTATGCGGCGTCCAAGGCCGCCGTGGTCCGCTTCGCCGAAGGACTGGCGGTCGAAGTCAGCGACCATAACATCCAGGTCAACTGCATCTCGCCGGGCAGCGTCTACAGCCATATGACCGACGAGATCCTGCAGGCGGGTGAAGAGAAAGCCGGCCGCAAGGAGATCGAAGAGGCCGAGCAGGTGCGCATCACCGGCGGCATCCCGCCCGAAAAACAGACGCAACTGGCCCTGTTTCTGGCCTCTCAACGCTCCAACCACATCAGCGGCAAGCTGATCCACGTGAACGACGATTGGAAGCGGTTTGAAAACCAGAATATGAAGCCCGAGCTGTACACGCTGAGGCGAGTACAGAAGATCTGAGGGCTGCGTGAGCGGAAGAGCGCGGCCCGGGGGTGCCGTGCGGTTGAAAAGAGCCGGCCGAAGCCGGCTGCGGCCAGAATTGGCCACCCCACTTTTATCAGTTTCCGCTGGCCCGCTTTAACTGTCCGCAAGCCGCGTAAATATCGAGGCCCCGCGGCTTGCGCACAAAACACGGCACGGCCCGCCGCACAATCTGCTGGAAACTCGCCACCCGCGCCGCCGCCGGCGTCTCATATGGAATCTCCGGGCCGGAGTTCAGCGCAATCAGATTCACCTTGCAGTTCAGGCGAGCCAGCAATCTGACCACGCGCCGCGCGTCGGCATCGCTGTCGTTCACGTCCTTCAACAACACGTATTCGAAGGTCAGCTTCTCCCACGGCCGCAGCGGATACCGCCGGCATGCCTCCATCAGGTCCTTCAAATGGTACTTGCGGGTGATGGGCATCAGTTCCCGGCGCGATTCTTCGGTGGACGCATTCAAGGATATCGCCAGCTTCGGCCGGACCGGCTCGCGCCCCAGTTCGGCAATCTTCGGCACAATCCCAGCGGTGGATACCGTGATGCGCCGCGGCGAAAGCCCGAAGCCTCCGGGGTCCAGCAGAATGCGCGTGGCCTTGGTGACGTTCTCCAGGTTCAGCAGCGGCTCGCCCTGCCCCATCACCACGACGTTGAGCCGGCCGCCGTCCTGCCGGAGCTGATTCTCGCGCGCGACCAGAAGCACCTGGCCGACTATTTCTCCGGCGGTGAGGCTGCGCTCCAGGCCGAGCAGCGCCGTCATGCAGAATTTACAATCCACCGGGCAGCCCACCTGGCTCGAAATGCAGATGGTGTCGCGTTCGCCCTCCGGCATCAGTACGGTCTCGACGGCCTTCCCGTCGTCCAGCCGCAACAGGTAGCGACGCGTGCCGTCGGTGGATTGGTAGACGCGCGCGATCTCCGGCAGGCCCACGGCGTGGCGCGCCGCCAGATCGGCCCGCATGGCCGCCGGCAACGTCGAAATCTGCGCGAGTTCCGCCGCCTGCCCGCGGTAGAGGGCTTCGTAAATCTGTTTCGCGCGATATGCGGGGCGTTCCGGCCCCAGGGCCTCGCGCAAATCCGAAAGCTCCATCCCCACCAGCGGCTGCGGCATCCTAGCCCAGTGTAGCCGATTGGCGCCTCCCCGCCAGGAAGTGTCACAATAGAAGCAGAGCCTTTCCGTCTCTTCCCGCATGAATGCAACCGGCAGTCCCGCACGGGACATCGAAATGACCACGCTCTCCAACGGCGTGCGCGTAATCACCGAAGCCATGCCGCACGTGCGCTCCGTTTCCGTGGGCGTCTGGATCGCGACCGGCTCGCGCCGCGAGGCGCCCCGCCAGACCGGCATTTCCCACTTCATCGAGCACATGCTGTTCAAGGGCACCACCTCGCGCTCCGCCGAAGACATCGCGCGTTCCGTCGATTCCATCGGCGGCAACCTGGACGCCTATACCGCCAAGGAACTGGTCTGCTTCAACACCAAGGTGCTCGATCAACACCTGTCGCTGGCCTTCGATGTTCTGGCCGACCTCGTCCTGCACCCCAGGTTCGACGAAGAGGACATCGAGAAGGAAAAGGGCGTCGTCCTGGAAGAGATCAAGATGGAGGCCGACAGCCCCGATTACCTGGTGCACGAAATCTTCTCTTCCAACTTCTGGAAAGATCACCCCCTCGGCAAGCCGATTCTGGGAACGCGTGAGACTGTCAAGGCATTCGACCGCGCCGCGATCCAGGGTTACTATCGCGCGGTCTATGCGCCCGCCAACATGCTGATCACCGCCGCCGGCAACCTGACGCACAAACGGCTGGTGGCGCTGGCCAGCCAGCATTTCGAATCGCTTGCGCCGGTTGCTCCCGCGGTGGAAGACAGCGTGCCCAGCACCCACGCGCGCATCTCCCTGCGCAACAAGAAAGCGCTGGAGCAGGTGCACCTCTGCCTGGGCGTGCCCTCTTACCCGCTGCCGCACGAGCAACGCTTCGCCTGTTATGTGCTCAACATCCTGCTGGGCGGCGGCATGAGCTCGCGCCTGTTTCAGAACATCCGCGAACGGCAGGGACTGGCATACGCGGTCTTCTCGGAACTGAGCCCCTATCGCGACACCGGCTGCCTTTCCATTTACGCCGGGACCTCGCTTGCCTCCACGCGCAAAGTAGTGGGCGCCATCTTGAAAGAATTCCGCGACCTCAAAGAGCAGCCGGTCGCCGAAGAGGAACTGCGCCGCGCCAAGGACCATCTCAAAGGCTCGCTCATGCTGGGCCTGGAATCCACTTCCAGCCGCATGTCCAATCTGGCCCGCCAGGAGATGTATTTCCGCCAGTTCTTCACGCTCGACGAACTGGTTGAGAGCATCGAATCGGTCACCGCCCGAGACGTGCAGGCAATCGCGCAGAGTTTCTTCAACCCCGGCCAGATCGCCGTCACGGTGCTGGGGAATCTCGAAAAGTTCAAGCTGGGGCGCGAAGACCTGGCGTGCTAGTGACCCCAGCGTACCCGACCGCGGCCGACGAATTATGAATCCGCGGCGGACACCGACAGGTCGCGCCTACCGCGGCGGGGGGGATCTTTCATCACGGCCGCATACATATCCAAGGTCTGTTTCAAAACGGCAGTTTCCGAAAAGGTCGTTTCGGCATGGATGCGCGCCGCGGCCGAGCACTGTGCCCGGACTGACGGATCGAGCAGGCGGAGCCATTGCCGGACCAATCCGCCGGGTTGCGAGATGTCCTCGGGAGCGGCAGATGGGCCGGCAACCCATTCGAAAACCGGAGTCCGGTTGCAGGTGATCGGTAAGCCGGTGGACAACGCTTCCAAGATTACGATTCCCAGCATCTCGTGCAATGAACCGATCGTGAAGATATCGGTGGCCTGATACAGCGATGGCAGCTTCGCACGGTCTACCGACTGCAGTACCAACACCGAGTCTTGAAGCAAGGATGTCGCGAGCGCGATCAACTCCGGGGTTTCCTTTTCCCTGGCGCCGGCCATCACCAAAAAGGCAGGCTGGTTCAGAGTCTTGCGGAATGCGTCAAATTCCCGGATCACGTAATCGCAGCGCTTGTGCTGCTTTTTCAGCGCCGCCACGCATAGAACGATCAGCGCGTCCCGGGGCAGGTTCCAGATTGCCCTGGCCTTGCTACGGTCACCCGGCAGAAACAGACCGGTGTCGACAGAAATTGGTATCGCAAACGAAAGCTGCCCCTCTGGCTTTTTGGCTTCCCATAACTGCTGGTAATACGGCGCGAGATGCTGCAAGTAGTGAAACTTCCGCAACTCAGAATCCGACTCTTCCGTGCCATGGCCGAAAATGACCCGGGCGCGAGACCATCCCTTGTGGTACAGCACGTCGAGAATTCTCGCTACTTTAAAGTCCTGCACATGGAGGATATCGTAATCCTTACGAATAGCCCGCCATAAGGGGAAGGAAAAAGTGGTCTGCTCGATTTCGTATGCGGAGCCGCACCCATACCGCCAGCCGCCGAGCTTTCCGGTGATCGAGGAAAGGCGCTGCGTCCACGGATCAAAGCGCTGCCAGCATGGGAGGGTGCGCCGCCATGGCTCCGAAGGAATTCCGGCTGCTTGGAAGAGCGATACCGCCGCCCCGCTACGGTGCAGAGCCAAGGCCAGATCGTTCGCCCAGCTTTCCACGCCGCGGCCGATATGCCCCAGTCCCGAAGAGGCAATCGCAATTCTAACCATAGAAACCAGAGGGTATCATGTTCGTGCGTATGACCAAACCGCACGGGCGCTGCAGCGCGCCATTTCCCCATCTGAGAGAGCGCACTGGGCTGAGCAGCGTCTTGTCCGGTCCCAGGACTCAATAGCCATCAGAACTCAGCATACCCGACCGCAGCCCAACTTGCGTGCCGCGATGTCGAGCAATTCCACCAGCAGCATCTTGACACGACGCTTCGGTCCGCCTGGCAAGGGCCACTGGCAGAGGGACTCCAGTGCATACCAGAGAGCCGGGTCGCCGATTTCGCGTGCAGAGATGGCTACGCGGTAATAGAGCATGCTTTTAATGCGCCGGCGCCAGATTGCCCTGCGGAACCCCGACAGACCCGCAAGGAGCGAGCCCTCGGTGATGGCGAGAGTGTTCTCCAGCATCCGCCGGTAATTCCGGCTCCCTCCGCCCGGTTCGATGAAATAGTTGGTCAACGGTTCGGGAACCGCGGTCACAGGGTAAGCCGACAGGAAGCGGACAAAGAAATCCCAGTCTTCGCAGCTTGCGCCTTTGAGCCTTTCATCGAAGCCCCCCAACTCCAGAGCCTCGCGTTTTCGCAGAACAACCACCGACGGAGGAAAGGGGTTGCGCATGCGCGCGGCCGGCCATAACTCGCCGGGGGAAAGATAGGCGTAATACTTACCTCCATCCAGCTTGTGCACCCAGTGCGCCGAATAGCACAACCGGCTCCCCGGGTTTGCCTGCAATGCCATTACCTGGCGTTGTAACTTTTCCGGCAGCCACTGGTCGTCGTGATCGAGGAAAGCGATCCACTCGGCGGCGGCTTCCCTGATCCCGTGATTGCGAGCCGCGGCGACTCCGCTGTTCGGTTGGTGCAGGTAGCGGACACGCGAACCATAGCTGCGCGCGATATCGGCCGTTCCATCGGTCGAGCCGTCGTCGACGACGATCAGCTCCGAGACCGGATAGGTTTGGGCCAGCGCGCTTTCGATGGACCGGCGGATCAGGGCCGCGCCGTTGTACACGGGTATCACAGCCGTTACTTGATAAGAGGAATTCACGACGGGTATCCGATAGTGTCGATTAAACCAGACTGTGCCATAGCGGTCAAGCGCGTGGCTTGCTGAAGTTGCCTCAGGAGGCGGGGAAATGTTATGCTCTAACCGGCTCAGACTACCGTAATGACAGCCCAGGAAAATATACTATCGATCGATGTGGAGGACTATTTTCACGTTGAGGCATTCGCCGGCGTGGTGGACCGGTCGAAGTGGGACACTTATACGTGCCGCGTCGAAGCCAACACCCGGCGGCTGCTGGACCTACTGGCGGAGAAGAAAACGCACGCCACGTTTTTCATCCTGGGATGGGTGGCGGAGCGGTTTCCCGGCCTGGTGCGGGAGATTGTGGCCGGAGGTCATGAGGCTGCCTGTCATTCCTACTGGCATCGCCTCATCTATTCGCTGAGCCCGGCCGAGTTTCGAAGCGACACCAAGCAGGCGAAAGACATCATCGAACAGGCGGCGGGCGTTGCGGTGTCCGGTTATCGCGCTCCCAGTTACTCGATTACACGGCGTTCCTTGTGGGCGCTGGATGTGCTGGCGGAACTGGGATTCCGGTACGACTCCAGCATCTTCCCGATCCGGCACGACATTTACGGAATACCGGACGCGCCACGGATGCCGTTCCGGGTAAAGACGGCCTCGGGCGGTCTTCTGGTGGAGTATCCCATCACGACCTTTCGCCTGGGAAGCCAGAACATGCCGGTGGGCGGCGGCGGCTATCTGCGGATTTTCCCCTTCTGGTATACGCAAATGGGAATCGGGCGCGTCCAGCGGGAGGGATTGCCGCTGATCGTGTATCTGCATCCATGGGAAGTCGATCCCGGGCAGCCGCGAATCGCGGCGGGGCTCAAGTCCCGTTTGCGCCACTACACGAATTTGGGAAAGATGGATCAACGCTTGCGTCGGCTGCTCGATGCGATGCCTTTCACTTGCTTCCGCGACAGTTCGGGTGAGCCGGCCGCGCAAGAATTCAGTTTAGCCGCGGGGACCTTTGGATGAAGGACAACATGCCTCAAGTGGCGCGATTCTGGAACGACATCGCGCACGATTTTGACGCTATCTATACCGGTAAGAAGGGCCCGGTCGGGCGCATGCTGGACCGCTGGCTGCGCAAGGATATCTACCAGCGCTTCGACTGGGTGATGCGGAAATTGGGAGACCCTCACGGCAAGTCGATTATCGATATCGGCTGCGGCTCGGGCCGTTTCGTCACCACCTTCGCCAAGAAAGGAGCGGCGCGGGTGACGGGAGTGGATGTCGCGCCGGAGATGCTCAGCCTGTCGCAGAAGCTGGTCACGGCCGATGGCGTGGCGAATGTGTGCAACTTCCACCTGGCGGACGTTTTGCATTGGAAAACGGACGAGAAGTTCGACATCTCGATCGCCATCGGGCTGTGGGACTATATCGCCGACCCGCCGGAACGCCTGCGCATCATCCGGGGATTCACGGGCGAAAAGTTTCTTTCCGCGTGGCCCCGGTTCTGGACGTGGCGCATGCCCATTCGCAAAGTGCGTCTTACGCTGGAGGGCTGCCCGGTCTATTTCTTCCGCAAGCCGCAGGTCTATAAGATGCTGCAGGACGCGGGCTTTCAGGTGGTCTCCTGCGACACGGTGGGTAAGCTCTACTGCGTGGAAGCGCGGCCCGTCTAACTCAGCCTATGCCGGCAACACCGCCCATCGCCGCAGTTATTGGCCCCGGTGATTGCGCCGGCGCAAGCCTGACGGTTCGGCCGGAAGCGTTTGCAGCCCTATTCGGGGCGGCCGCCGTGCTTCTTTATTCCCTCTCACGGGAACCCCAATCCACGGGCTTCGCTATTCTCTGCGGGTTGGTGCGTATGCGGGGGTTTCACCCGCTCTACGGCCGGGGAAACAGCCTGACCTTGGCGGACATCTAGCATATGGCCGAACCCATCGACTTTCAGGCGAAGCAATCCCGAACGGCTCTCGGAAGCGGCCGGATGCTGTGGGTTGCGTGTGCCCTTCTGGCGGTGCAGGCGCTGCCGTATTTCCAGCATCGCTGGGTGGAGGATGAGAGCTGGTATTCGATGCCGGCGGCTACTCTGCTGAGAACCGGCGAGCTGCGCAATCCCGCGATGCCGGCGACCGACTACGAGTCGCGCGTCGATACCCGCCCACCATTGATGCCGTTGAGCCTGGCGGCGGCGTTCCGGTTGTTCGGATTCAGCGTCGCCGCCGCGCGATTCGGCGAGTTTCTGGCGGCTCTGCTCACGCTGTTCGTGGTTTACGCCATCGGCCGGGAACTGGGCGATCCGCTGGCGGGAACCATCGCGGGATTGCTGGTGGCCTCCGACAACTTTCTGGTCCTCGCGGCGCGCACCGCGCGTCCGGAAGCGTGGGTCACGCTGTGTGCCTCGTGCGGCTTGCTATTGATCCTGCGGTCGCACGACACGCAGTCCTGGAAGATCGCATTCGCGGCTGGCCTGGCGGTGGCTGCCGCGTCCCTGTTCCACGCCCTGGGGCTGGCATGGTTCCTGGGATTGGGCCTGCTGCTGGTGTATCAGGAGCGCGGCAATATCTTCCGTTCGCGCCGCGGATATGCATACGTGGCCGCATTCGCCATTGCGATTCTGCCCTTAGCCATCTGGTTGTTTGGTTCCCCGGAACACGTCGAGGCCGCCAGGCACATGTACGGCCGGAGCGCCGGCGGAACGTTGGCGGAAGTACTCGCCAAAGAAAAACTGCGCATTCTCGATTTTCTCGGTGTTTCCAACCAGCGGCTGCACTTGCCGTCTCCGCTTCCGCTCAGGCTGCACATCGCCCTCGCGATCGCCGCGGCTTTCGCTGTCCTGTTGCGCCGCAAGCCGCGCATCTTCTGGCCGCTCGCGATTGCCGCTGCGACCTACCTGATCTGGCTGCTGCGGATGCCCAATCCGAGTTCGCGCTACTACGCCATTCTGGCGCCGGTGTTTGGCCTCGCCATGGGCTTCGCGGTGACCGCTCTGGCTGGGACGCGTTGGCACCGCGCCGCCATGGCCGTCTGTGCGCTCTGTATCGTGAGTCAGGTGGCAGGTATGGCCCTTGTACTTAACCAGGCGCGGAAGGCGGACTATGTGGCAGTGACTGCGAAACTCAGAGCGGCCATCCCGGCTGGCCACTCGTGCTATGGCGCGATGACTTTTCAGTTTGCCTTATTCGATCGCGAGTGCCACTCGTACGACCGGACGCCGTTTTCGTACACCGCGCAGGTTCAGAGACCGGAATATATGATCCTGGGTGATCGCGTAATGATGCACGGTTCCGGCCACGGGGATGACGATTTTGCGGAGGAGCGCCAGCAGGCCTTCGCGTTCGTAGCCCGGATGGGCCACCTCTCAGCCCGGATCGACGATCCATTTTACGGGGATCTGCGAGTATACCGCATCACGTACGATCAGCCGAATCAGACGCCCAGCCCGCAAATCTCCTGGCCGAATGGACGTCCCTGATGGTTGCGAACACCCTGATCTGAAAACTTGGGCCGCCTGCACGCAGGCAGACCAAAACCGTTCCCGACCGTGCGAGAATCCGCGCTAAGAAGTTGCAGATTGAGAATACGGCCTTAAACTTCGAAATGATTCGCTACAAGGACTATATCGGCATCGCCAACCAGCGTTTTCGGAGACCTGCAGATTTACCGGGTAAAGTGAGCAGGTTCCTGGTTAGAAGGCGCGCAGGCGGATGATTGCGTAGATCGCCAAAACCGACGCCACCTGGACCACGAACGTCAGGGGAGCCCAGCGCACCAAGGGCAGGTCGGTTGCCGGGAACTCCTCCCGGCGCAAACAGATCAGAACGGTGGCAAGGGCGAGAATGATGTAGAGAGTCTCATGGTACGTGCGCGACAGGAACCAGGCGGTGGCCAAAAAGGTGTAGAGGGCCGCGCGCACGGCGGTTACGCAGCGCGCGAAGTCGGCATCCTCCGGTGTGTTCACGGGGAGTTTGTTCAGGCCCTCCAGGCCCAGCGCGCTGGTGACGAGCAGCGCCAGCCAGAAGAAGTAGCCGAAGAATCCGGTCTCGGCAAAGCACAGCACGAACGAATTGTGGGCCGTCATGTCGGAGTATTCGATGAACTGGCCGAAGCCGACTCCGAATAGCGGGTCGCTGCGGAGCTGCGAAATGCCGGATCCCCAGGCCATCACACGGCCGGCCGCGGAGCTCTCATGCAGCGAGATGTCGGCCCCGCGGCCGAATTTGCCGAGCACCAGGGTCACCACCACCAAGCCCGCGAGCACCGCCGACTGGACCATGCTCATGCGGCGCGAAATCACCACGAAGGCGATGGCCGCTAAGCCGAAGATCGCGCCGCGCGAGCCGGTCAGGTAGATGGTATAGATCAGGATGGAGCCGGGGAGCAGCACGAGGATGAAGTTTCGGATGGGATCGCCCTTTCTCCAGGAAACGCCCAGAAAGGCGAGTCCGATCAGGAGGAACTGGGCGAAGTCGTTGGCGTCATTGAGAATGCCGTAGCCGTTGACGCGTTGGACTAATTCGCCGTCCACGATTCTGCTCCACACCAGTTTGTCGGCCTGAATACCGGTGTAGCGAGCCACGATGGCCTCCAGCGCCATGACCAGTGCGCAGAGCGAGATGACACGGCAGAACAACGAGATACGCCGCACGCTGTAAGCGTTGATGACGACCAGGAGAAAGACGCCAACAACCAGGCCGAACTGCAGGAATGCGGTCAGCGAATCGCGGAGCCAGCCCCTGGTGAGGACCGAGATCACGATCGCAAACCAAAAAGCGCCCATCAGGATGGTTTGGGTGGATCGCAATCCGCCCCTGTTGATGTTGAAGGTGACCAGGGAGATTACGACCGCACCGCCCAGAAGGAACTGTTGGATGTGGTAGGGCGCCAGGAACGGCACCACCGCCTCCGGCGAAAAGTAACACAAAGCGATACTAAACAGCGTCAGGAAAAGAGCCACGGTGCGCGGGTCGCTAACGCAAGTATAAGGCAGATGCTCCGTTGCGCGCCACGCTTCCAGCGGAGAGGAAGCGGATGAGCGTTCCAAAGCGGACCGCGGCATCCGGCCGGCCGGTAGACACCCACCTTTCGTGGGCTTTATCGCGAGGCTCCGCCCTAGGTCCTTGACCGCGAGGAAACATTCGCGGGACGGGCACCGCTCCCTCACGGTCGTGCGACAAGTCGCGGCTCGTCTCGGGGCCACCAGCGTGAGCGATGGAATGCGCAAAGGCACCAAACCAGCCGGTCAAAGCACTAGCAGGTTTCCCGCCTCGGACGTTCGCAAACTACCAAGTTCAACCAACAACCTCCTTGGGTGGGTCCTTCCCCCACTGGTGATCCACGCCTTTGAGGCGCACTGAGAAAGGCGGGCTAGTCGCGTGCTAAGCTAACCAGCCGCGCCAGCCAAAAGAAGTAGCCGAAGAATCCGGTATCGGCAAAGCACCGCACGAAGGAATTGTGGGCCGTCAGATCGGCGTATCCGGTGAATTGGCGGAAGCCGGTTCCGAATAGCGGGTCGCTGCAGAGCTGCGAGATGCCGGACCCCCAAGCCATCAAGCGGCCGGCCGCATTGCCTTCGTGCAGCGACAAGCCGCGCCCGCCGCCGAACTTGTCGAGCACGAGGGCCGCGATCACCACGCCCGCGAGCGCCATCGACCGGAGTGCGCTCATGCGGCGCGAAACCAACGCGAAGGCGACGGCCGCCATGTCGAAGATAGCGCCGCGCGAGCCGCTCAGGTCAGACACTAAGATCCGGAGTAAGTACGAGTTAGCCGGGCCGCGCTGCCACGCGATAGAACTTACCCACGGTCTCGCGGGAGACGAACTGAAATCCCGCCTCCGGCTTGCCGAAAACTCACGGAAGTTCCACTCGCTGCCCCGCCATCAACGAATTGGGCCTCGGGATCCGGGTCACCGTGACAGCACCAGTATCCCGTTGACAATCGACAGTCCCGCACCCAATCTGACGGCGTTCGGGCGGCCCAGCGCATCTGTAGCCATGATCAAACCGCCTGCCGGGCCCGCTATGCCTGAGTTAGGGTCGCTCATCAGGCTCGACACATCCACGGCTTCTATATTCGAGCCGAGCGCGCGGTGCAGCGCCGTCAACTCCGTAGCATTCCACCGCGAGTCGGCATCATGTTCCATCCCCCAGGCCATTCCGTTATCGCTCAACACCGCGCCATATTTTTTGAGCCCACGAAGGATGACTTGCAAGTTGGGAGGGTAGCCGGAGATGTCAAAACTCGCCTTCAGGCGGAATCGCTGCCCCATGGGCGGACCATCCGGGTGGTGAGATGCGTAATGTCGTGCCGGCCATTGATACGCACCATTACCTCTCGTGTAAGGAGCCGTAACGCGGAGCGCGTGATTGACGTGCCCTGCCGCAACCTCTTCGTACCGCAAGATTCCAGGCATAATGGGGAGGCCCGCTGCGTCTGCCGAAGTCCATCCATCTGGCCGCAAATGGGCATCGTGTCGTCCAGCCGAAGACCTGCTGTGGGACCAATTTTCGCGATAAAGGCCGCAGACAGAGGATGAACAGGCAGAATGTCCACGGCGGTGTTCCAGAAGTTATTGGCCGGGAACGATTGGCAGCCGGAAATCGTGGCCTGCGCAAAAGCGCTGTACGCCAATAAAGGGAACGCAAATATCACTCTCATCGAGCCTCCACAATACTTCTTCAAAACGATTAGGCAACCTAAGTCTATATCGTCGAAACGGTTCGCGGCAAGCTACGGGACAGCGGCTACAGTGGCTGCGGGGCAGCGGATGTGGCTTCTTGGCGCGGTCGTTGGGGGAGTGCCGACAGTCCGCAAAGGCTGGGCCGATCCATAGCGACATCACAAGGATGAGCACGGCCAGCGGATATTTCTTGATCCTGCTGAACCCGAATTCCCTGAGCACCAGATAGGCGAGTGCGGCAACCGCGATCCACAACGCAAGCAGCGGCGGGCTGGTGTGGTTCGTGGCGCTCCGCTGCCGCCGGGCGGCTCAGAGCCGGCCTCTCCGGCGGAGGCGGTTGGGAGTAGCATTCGATGCCAGCGGTACAGCGGTACCGGACGGCTTCTCATAGCGTGTCATAATAATGAAAATGGCCTCAGCCGCGGCCCAAACGGTGCTCCGATACAAATTTAAGGCAGCGCCTTACAGCAGCCATGCGCTGCTGCTGGCCGAATTCCCGCTCCACGGGGAAGGCCGGCGCGTGCTCGACGTGGGGTGCGCGGTGGGCTACCTGTCGGAGATTCTCGCCAATCGCGGCTTCGCGGTCACCAGCATCGATTGGCCGAATACGCCGCATCCGTCAACGGTTGAGTTTGCCGGCGCCGATTTGGATGACGGGCTGCCGAAATTGGCCGGCCCCTTCGAATACATCATTTGCGCCGACGTGTTGGAACATCTGCGGGCGCCGCTCGATTTGCTCAAGGAGTGTCGAAACCTGATGGCGCCCGGCGCCACACTGGTGGGTTCGCTGCCCAACAGCGGCCATGCCTGGTTCCGGTGGAACGTGCTGAGAGGCCGCTTTCCGCAGCACGAGCGCGGTCTGTTCGACAGCACCCACCTGCATTTTTACACTTGGGACGGATGGGTGGAACTGTTTCGCCGCGCGGGGCTGCGGATCGAAACCGTTCGCTCGTCGGGCGTGCCGGTGGGGCTGGCTTTTCCGCGGTGGGACGGCAAGCCGGCAGTGCGCGCCGTGGAACGGCTATCGTTTGAGTCGGCGCGAGTTTGGAAAAACCTGTTCGCCTACCAATTCATTGTTCGCGCCCGGGCGGAGCGCACCGAATGAGCCTGAAGAAACCTAAAGTAGTCGTGGTCATGCCGGCCTACAATGCCGCCCGGACGCTGCACATGACGTACGCCGACCTGCCGCGCGACATGGTCGACCTGGTCATCCTGGTGGATGACGGCAGCTCCGATGAAACCGCCAAGATCGCGCGCGAGCTGGGCCTCGAGCTCTTCGTGCACGACCGCAATTACGGCTACGGCGCCAACCAGAAGACCTGCTACCGCGAAGCCCTGCGCGCCGGCGCGGACATTATCGTGATGGTGCACCCCGACTACCAGTACGATCCGACGCTCCTGCCGGAGATCATCAAACCGATTCAAGACGGCGTGGCGGACGTGGTGCTGGGCTCCCGCCTGATGGGCGCGCACCCCATGAAACAGGGCATGCCGTGGTGGAAGTACATCTCCAACCGCTTCCTGACGATTGCGGAAAACCTGGTGTTCGGCCTGGATCTTTCCGAATACCATACCGGCTATCGGGCCTTCGACCGGGAGGCGCTGGAATCCGTCAACCTGGCGATGAACTCCGACAAGTTCATCTTCGACCAGGAAATCATGGCGCAACTGGTCAACATCAAGATGCGGATCACCGAAGTGCCGGTGCCTACCAGGTACTTCAAACAGGCATCGTCGGCATCGTTCATCCAGAGCTCCATCTACGGCATCTCGATTCTGTGGCTGCTCGCGCGGTACCTGCTGCACCGCTCGGGCATTATCCGCCAGCGGCGTTTCCAAAGCCTGGAGCGGCGCTACCGCAACGCGGGCGAAATCAAACATCAGGCCAACTGACTTGAAATTTCCGCTGAAACTCTCCCACCGGAAGGAAATTCTGCTCGATTTCCTGCTGGTTTTTCTGTACGCCGCGATGCTCGTGAAACCGTACTTCAAAGCCAAGTACGAAGACAAGTGGGGGTCCATCGAGAGCACCTTCATTTCCGACGCGCGGTTTCTGGCGGAGCACTGGCCCCATCCGCAATGGCAGCCGCTGTGGTACGGCGGGACGCGGTTCGATTACATTTACCCGCCCGCGCTGCGTTACGGAGCCGCCGCCATCTCCAGATTGACCGGTCTCTGGCCGGTGCAGGCGTACCACTTTTATGCGGCGCTGTTTTACGCGCTGGGGATCGCGGGCGTCTACCTGTTGATGCGGGTGGGCACCAAATCACGGGCCTGCGCCTGGCTCGGAGCGGTCGCCACATCGTTGATGTCCCCGATTTTCCTGTTCATGCCGCGATACCGCGGAGACGCCTGGCAATGGCAGCCGCAGCGGCTGGGTGTGCTGGTGAAGTACGGCGAAGGCCCGCACATGAGCGCGCTGGCGCTCATCCCCATCGCGCTGGCCTTCACCTGGCTGGCGTTGGAGAAGCGGCGGCCCTGGGCCGTGGCGGCGGCCGCGCTGTTTGCAGCGGGGGTCGCGGCGAATAATTTCTACGGCGCCACTGCGCTGGCGGTTTTTTATCCCACGCTGGTCTGGAGCTTTTGGATCACGCGGCAGGAGAAGCGCATGGTCGTGCCGGCCGCTGCCATTCCGCTACTGGCTTACGGCCTGACGGCCTTCTGGCTGGTGCCTTCATACTTCCGCGTGACCGCCGAGAATATGAAGTACGTCTCCGAGCACGGGACCACCTGGTCGATCTGGCTGGCCGTCGCCGTGGCGGTGGCATACGCGGTTTCGACAGACCGCTTCGCGCGCGCCCGCCGGGACCGCACCTGGGCCGTGTTCGTCGCCGGATGCGTGGTTTTTTTCTCGGTGAACGTCCTCGGCAATTTCTATTTCAATTTCCGCGTCTCGGGCGAGCCTCTGCGCCTGCTGCCGGAACTGGACATGATCTACATCATGGCCATCGTGCTGGCGCTGCGGTGGATGTGGGTTCGCCCCGGCATCGCGCTGCGCGGCGTGGCCATCGTGATCGTGCTGGCGGCGTTCTGGACGGCGAAAGGTTATGTTCGCCACGCGTGGCACGTCTTTCCCACGTGGCCGGACTATCAAAGCCGCGTGGAATACCGCGTCACCGACTGGCTGTGGAAGAACATGCCCGACGCGCGCGCCTACCCCACCGGGTCGGTGCGGTTCTGGTACGATGCCTGGCACGACCTCCCGCAATTGGGCGGCGGCTCGGAGCAGGGGCTGTTGAACGGCGCGGTGGAAGCGGCGCAATGGGAAACCAACCTGGGCGCCAAACCGGAGCCCGCCATCCTCTGGATGCAGTGCC
Organism: Bryobacteraceae bacterium; assembly: GCA_050014595.1. Taxonomy (GTDB): domain Bacteria; phylum Acidobacteriota; class Terriglobia; order Bryobacterales; family Bryobacteraceae; genus PALSA-129. The sequence goes on along the minus strand of JBEKDA010000020.1, from coordinate 69,141 downwards.
TGGGAGTCGATGCGATTTACGTTTCGGATCAGCGGTCGCAGGAAATGTTCAAGGACTTTCAGCATCCGCAGAAACTGTCGGGAGTCCTGCCGGTGATCTACAACGACCAGCAGGGCAACCTCCTCTACAAAGTTCCACGGCGGTACACGGCGCGCGCGCGTGTGGTGGACCGGCAGAAGCTGGACGGGCTGAAACCGCCGCGCTTCAACGACGACGTGGAGTATCTGGCCGCTTACGCGGACGTGATCGAAAAAGGCCCCGATGCGCCGCCGTCTGTCGAACGCAACGGCAGCGACGCGATGCTGGTGCGGGCAAAAGTGCAGGCCGGACAGTCGATCGTCGTGCAGGAGAGCTACGACCCCGCCTGGCAGGCGTGGGCCGGCGGAACACAGGTGCCGGTGCGTAAGGACGCGATGGGATTCATGGTGGTCGACGCGCCGCCGGGCTACGGACAAGTCCGCCTGGAGTTCGTCACGCCGCTCGAAAACCAGGTCGGGCGCATCGTGACGCTCCTGACGCTGCTGATCCTGGTGGGATTGATCGCCTGGAGCGCGCGGTGGGAGCGGGCATGACGCGGCGAAGGCAGATCCTGCTGGATTGCTGCATCCTCTTTCTCTTCGGAGCGGCGCTGGTATGGCCCTACTTCACCAAGAAGTACACCGACAAGTGGCCGTCCATCGAAAGCACTTTCATTTCCGACGCGCGGTTTCTCGCCGGCCACTGGCCGCATCCGCGCTGGCAGCCGCTCTGGTACACCGGCACGCGGTTCGACTATATTTATCCGCCGGCGTTGCGCTACTCGACCGCCATCATCTCCAAGATCACCGGCTTTTGGCCGGTCAAGGCGTACCACTTCTACACTATGTTTTTCTACTCGGTGGGCATCGCCGGCGTGTACCTGCTGATGCGCGTGGGCGGCCGCTGCCGCGCCGCGGCCTACGCCGGAGGCGCGGCGGCCGGGCTGATGTCGCCCTCCCTGTTGTTCCTGAAAAACATGCGCCTGGATGCGGGCTGGTGGGAACCGGTGCGCTTCGGCGCTCTCGTGAAATACGGCGAGGGTCCGCACATCACCTCGCTTTCGTTAGTTCCCGTCGCCCTGGCCTTCACCTGGCTCGCGCTGGAGCGGCGGCGCCCGGCTTGGCTGGCGCTAGCCGCCATCTTTTGCGCCGCGGTGGTGTCGAACAACTTCTACGGCGCGACGGCCCTAGCCATGTTCTATCCCGTCCTGGTGTGGAGCTTCTGGATCACCCGCCGCGATTCGCGCATCCTGCTCACCGCGGTTGCCATTCCAGCGCTGGCCTACGGCCTGACCGCGTTCTGGCTGGTGCCTTCTTACTTCCGCATCACCATCCACAACATGCAGTACGTTTCCGTGGGCGGCAACACGTGGTCTATCTGGGTGGCCGCCGCCGTAACGGCCGTTTTTCTGGCGGTCTCGTGGAAACTGGCGCGGTCGCGGCCGGAGCGCGCCTGGGCGGTCTTCGCCGCCGGCGCCCTGCTCTTCTTCGCGGTCAACGTTGTGGGCAACCACTTCCTTCGGTTCCGCGTGATGGGCGAGCCGGGCCGTTTGATCCCGGAACTGGACCTGGTGATCATCATCGGCGTTCTCACTTTGCTCGAATGGCTGTGGCGAAGACGCAGGCTCGCGCTGAAGGTAGTGGTTGTGCTGGTGGCCGCAGTGGCATTCGCCACAACCTATCGCTTTGTGAAGCACGCGTGGACTTTCATGCCGCGCTGGCCGGATTACCAGGCGCGCGTGGAATACCGCATCACCGATTGGCTGTGGAAGAACATGCCGGATGCGCGGGCTTGTCCCTCGGGCACCGTACGATTCTGGTTCGATGCCTGGCACGACCTCGCGCAATTGGGCGGAGGTTCCGAGCAGGGATTGCTGAATCCCCTGGTGGAGCCCGCCCAATGGGAGATCGCCGCGGGAACCAATCCGCAATTCGCCATCTTGTGGATGCAGGCGTTGGGAGTGGACGTGATCTACACGGCCGGAGAGAAATCCGAAGAACCCTACAAGGACTTCCACAACCTGGAGAGATTCGCCGGCGCGGCAACGCCGCTGCTCTATGACGATGGGCTAGGCAACGCGCTCCACCGCATTCCGCGCCGCTGGGCGCCGCGCGTCCGCGTGGTGGATACGGCGCTCCTCGATGCGCAGCAGACGCCGCGCAACAATCAAGACATGGAGCGTCTGCGCCCCTACGTGGACGCGATCGAGCACGGGCCGGATGCACCAGCGACGCTCGCACGGCCCGGCCCGGACGAGATGCTGGTGCGTGCCAAACTGAATGCGGGCCAATCCGTCCTGCTGCAGGAAACGTGGGACCCGGCGTGGCAGGCCTGGTCCGGCGGCACGCGGCTTGGCTTGCGCAAGGATGCCATGGGCTTCATGGTGGTGGATGCGCCGCCCGGCGATCGCGAGATCAGGCTGGTGTTCCCGATGCCGCTCGAAAACCGCGTGGGCTGGATGCTAACCGGCCTTTCGCTGGCCGTGCTGCTCTGGCTATTCCTGCGGCGGGAGCAGAGCCGGTGAAACGAGTGGCCACGCCGCTCGCGGCGCTTGCCATCTTGCTGCTCAACGTGGCGCTCAACGGGCCGTTATTCATGCACGGCGAGTTGCCCTTCCGCGGATCCATCGAAGACGGCTACGTGGCCATCGCCCGCTTCGTTTCCGCCCATCCCAATCCGTGGGGTTGGAACCCGCTTCAATACTGCGGCCTGCCCACGCGCTTCCTCTACGTGCCGGTGTTGCCTTATCTCACCGCCGCGCTCGCGCACCTGATGCCGCATGCCGATCTGGCTCACATTTACCGCACCATCGTTTCGCTCGCGACCTGCGCCGGCCCGGTAACCGCGTTCTTCTTCGCGCTGCACTTCACGCGCAGCCGCCGCTGGTCGCTGATCGCGGCGCTGGTCTACAGTCTGCTTTCGCCTTCGTATGGGCTGTTTCCGGCGGTGGAAAAGGACCGCGGCATCGTGCAACTTCCCTGGCGCGTGCAGGTGCTGGCGAAGTATGGCGAAGGCCCCCACAATACCGCGCTCGCGCTGATGCCGCTGGTTCTGCTGGCGCTGTGGATCGCCGCCCGGCGGCGCGGATACCCGCCGGTGTTGGTGGCCGCGCTCCTGCTGGCCGCCACTCCGCTGGTGAACTGGGTGGGCGCCTTTTCGCTCGCGATTGCCTGCGTCGTGCTGCTGCTGGCATCGCTGGGCGTGCCCGAGTTCCGCGCCTGGCGCATCTGCGCCGCGGGCGGGCTGGGCTATCTGCTGGCCTGCTTCTGGCTCACGCCCACGTTCATCCGCACCATTGTCTTTAACTGGCCCACCGATTCTCTCGCTTACCACTTCGACAAGGCGCAACACTGGCTGGTGGCCGGCCTGGTGGCCAGCGTGCTCTCCGTCCGCCTGCTCTTTCGCCTGTTCCGCGGGTCTTTCTACCTTTGCTTCGTGACCATGGCGGCCTTCACCTTTGGTTGGATCGCGTCGGTCTTTTATCTTTACGGGCTGGACACTATCCCCGAATCGCGGCGCTACGCCATCGAGTTCGAACTGTTCCTGGCGCTCGCGCTGGTGGAAGCCGTGCGCCTCGCCATGCGCAGCTCAAACTCCACGGTGCGGCTCTGTGCCATCGGAACCGGCGGCGTGCTGCTGCTGGCCGGAACCCCGCAGCTTTGGGCTTACGCGACCCAGGGATGGGGCCCGTGGATGCCCGCGCCGCGCGAACAATCCATCGAATTCCACCTGGCCCGCTGGATGGCCGATCATCCGCCCGAAGGCCGCGTCTTCGCCTCCGGCGGGCTGCGCTTCCGCATGAACTCGTGGTTCGACCTGCCGCAAGTGGGTGGCGGATTCGAGACCGGCCTCACCAATCGCATGCCGTGGGACCTCGCGTACCACGTGCGCACCGGCAAAGATGTCCGCCCCGGCCACGAGACCGCCGACACGCTCTTGCAGCTCAAGGCCATGAACACCGAGTACCTGGTGATCCACGGCCCCAAGAGCCGCGAGTATTACCGCGACTACGTTCATCCCGAGCGCCTCACCGCCGCGCTCGCGCCGCTGTATCACGAAGAAGACGACACCATTTATGGCCTGCCGGCGCGTCCGCTGGCGCACCTGGTGAGCCGCGAGGAACTGCCCGGCGAGCGAGCCGCGGCGAAGCCGTGGGTGCTGGAGCGCTACGTGGCCGCCATGGAAGACGGCGCGCGGCCGGTGTTACAGACACGATGGCTGCGGACCGACGCGCTGGCGATCGATGGCGCGGCGCCCGCTGGCCGCCTGGTAGCGGTGCGCGTCAATGCCGACCCCGGCTGGCGCGCCGCGCAAAACGGCCACGAGATTCCGATCGAAACCGACAACCTGGGATTCGTGGTGCTACGCCCGGCCGCCGCGGCGGCCACGCACATCGAACTCGAATACCGCGCCACCGCCGAACCGCGAATTATGGCGGCGGTGAGCGTGCTGGCATGGATCGCCGCGCTGGCGGCACTCATCATCATATGGCGAAAACCCTCGGCTTTACCGACGACGAACTGAAACTCCTGCTGGTGGCCGTGCGGCAAATGCGGCGCACGTTTGCCAAGCCGCGTCAATCGGACCCGGCTCTGGAAGCCTACGCATCTTTGTACGACGCCTTGTTCGAAAAGTTGCGCGAGATGGCCGGCCCGCTGCCCGGCGAGGTGGATGAGCTGATCGGACAGTGAGCCACCTCGTGGGACAGGCCGAGCGCCTTTTGTGGCCTGTGATGCCTCGGCAAAGCGCGGCAGCCCGACAGGGTCGAAAAAGCCGACCTAGTGGGGCGGCCCATTCTGGCCGCAGCCGGCTTCAGCCGGCTTCCGGTGCTGCGCAGCCCGGCAGTTCTTCCACCCGATCTGCTAAGCTCTCAACTTGACCATGCGACTCTTTTTTCTAATCGCCGCAACACTTCTCAAGGCCCAGCCCGTGGTTCCGGTGGACCCGGCTCTGGCTGAGATCTCGAAAACCCATCGCTTCCTCGAAACCGCCATCTCGCCCGACGGCGCGCACCTGGCTTACGTGGAGGCGATGGCCGCGCCCAATCAATCGGCCGTCTACATCGCGCCGCGCGTCCGCGTCGGCGCCGGCGACGGCAAAGTCGCGTGCGACGAGCATTCCCTCGCGTGGTCCGCCGATGGAAAGCAGCTCGCGTTTCTTTCCGATTGCGCGAAGAAGGAACAGCTCGAGCTTTACGTGGCGCCCGCGGAAGGCGGCGCGGCTCGCCAGTTGACGCATCTGAAGGGGCTCGTGGCCGAGCCCAAATGGTCGCCCGACGGCAAGCGGATTGCCATCCTTTTCACCGAGAACCTGCCGCACGCCGCCGGCCCGCTCGACCCCGTGCCGCCGGATTCCGGCGTGCTGGAATCGCAAATCTTCGAACAGCGCTTGACGCTGGTCGACGCCTCGACCGGCGCGGCGCGCCAACTCACGCCCAAGGACATGTACGTCTACGAATACGATTGGTCGCCGGTCGGCCGCGGCTTTGCCGCCACCGCCGCTCCCGGCGATGGCGACGCCAACTGGTGGACCGCGCAGCTCTACACGGTGGGCGGCGCATCCGGTGAAATGAAATCGATCTACAAGCCGCCCGTCGAACTGCAGATCGCGACGCCGCGCTGGGCGCCCGACGGAAAGTCCGTCGTGTTTATCGGCGGCCTGATGAGCGATGAGGGCTCAACCGGCGGAGACGTGTTCCAGATTCCCGCCGCCGGCGGCACGGCCAAGAATTTGACCCCCGGGATGGCAGCCTCGGCGAGCAACATCACCTGGCCCAGGAACTCGCGCTACCTTTTCTTCACCGAACACCACGACGGCGGCAGCGCCATCTCGCAACTCGACCCCGCCACCGGCCAGACGGAACGCCTCTGGCAGGGTGACGAGAGCATCAATCCGCCGTTCGACGATTCCGGCATTTCGATGACCGCCGACGGAAAATCGAGCGCCGTAATTCGCCACTCGTTCAAGCAGCCGCCCGAAATCTGGAGCGGCCGCATCGGCGATTGGAAGCAGGTGACGCACGAGAACCGCTTGCGCAAACCGCTCTGGGGAGATGCCAAGAGTCTGCACTGGACCAACGACGGCTTCAACATCCAAGGCTGGCTGATCTATCCGGCCGGCTTCGATGCCGGCACGAAATATCCGATGGTGGTAGCCGTGCACGGCGGCCCGGCCTCGTCGGTGAAGCCGACCTGGCCGCGGCCCGGATATAATCCCGCGCTGCTTTCGCAGCAGGGATACTTCGTGCTGATGCCGAATCCGCGCGGCAGTTACGGACAAGGCGAGAAGTTCGCCGCCGCCAACGTGAGGGATTTCGGAGGCGGCGACCTGCGCGACATCCTGGCCGGCGTGGACGAAGCTATCCGTTCGGCGCCGGTGGACCCGCAGCGCATCGGCATCACGGGCTGGAGCTACGGCGGCTTCATGACCATGTTCGCCGTCACTCAGACCAACCGATTCAAGGCCGCGGTGGCCGGCGCCGGGATCTCCAACTGGCAAAGTTACTACGGCCAGAACGCCATCGACACCTGGATGATCCCGTACTTCGGTGCGTCGGTCTACGACGACCCCGCGGTCTACGCGAAGATGTCTGCCATCGACTTCATCAAGCAGGTGAAGACGCCGACGCTAATCGTGGCAGGCGACCGCGACGGCGAGTGCCCCGCTCCGCAATCGTACGAGTTCTGGCACGCGCTGAAGACGATCGGCGTGAAGACGCAGATGGTGGTCTACCCCAACGAGGGTCATTCCTTTCACAAGCCGGAGCATCAAAAAGACGTGCTGCTGCGCATGATCGCGTGGTTTAACGAGAATTTGCGGTAGCGCCGGCGGTCTTTGCCGCCGGTTCTCTCCTTGAATATTGTATTGGTAAAGAGCGCGCACACCGGCGGCAAGACCGCCGGCGCTACCAGTTGGTGTCACTTGGTGGCGGGGTTGCCCTTCCGCGCCTGCGCCACCATCTCTTTCACCCGCGCCAGCAGTTCCGGCGCATGGTACGGGATGCCGTCTTTAATGGTCCATTCCACGCCGCCGGTGTGGACCGTCTGGCCGTCGCGAATCTCATCCACGCCGGTCGGATAGAGCACTTTGAGATTCTCCAGCGGGTTTCCGTTCACCACAATCAGGTCGGCCGCCCAACCGGCTCGCACGCGGCCCAGGTGATTTTCCTGGCCGAGGATCTTGGCGTTGTTGCCGGTGGCCTGCTGGATGATCTTGAGCGGATGGAAACCGGCCTCCTGGTGCAGTTCGAAGTTGCGGAGGAAGCCGAAGCCGTACAGTTGGTAAATGAATCCGGCGTCATCGCCTATGCCGATCAAGCCGCCCAGCCGGTCGAACTGGCGCAGCGCGGCCATCCACAAGCGGTAATTCTCTTTCCAGAAAGTTTCGTCGGTGGAAGTCCACCCGATGAAATAGGAACCGTGGTTGGACGGGTTGGGGCGGAAATATTCTTCCAACGTGGGGTGCAGATAATAGGCGAACCACGGCTGCGTCTGCGCGCGCTGCAAGTCGCGGCTGGCCTCGTAAATATCGAGCGTGGGGTCCCAGGCGACGTGCGCGTCCACCATCGCCTGCAGCACCTTGGTAAGCCGCTCCGGGTTGGCTTCGCGCCACAAATGGCCGGCGTAGCGGAAGCGGTCGGTCTCGTTGTTGTAGTTGTAAGTGGAGGGAAAGTTCTGCACGCCGGCTTCGATGGCGGCGTCCGGAATACCGTACCAATGCTCGATGCTGGTGGTGCCGAACTGGATGTCGTCCCACGCATTGGTCTCCTCAACGCCGGCGTGGTGCGCCACCCGCAGACCGAGCGAGTGCGCCGCGCCCTCCATCGCCTGCATGGTGTCGCGATCGATACCGAGGATCTTGATGCCGTCCGCGCCCATCTCCTTCAACTCGCGGACATGCTCCGCGGCCGCCTGGGCATCGCGCGGCCGCCCGAACATCGGGTAAACGAAGATGCGCGGCGCGGCGATCTTGCCCTCGGCGCTCTGCTGGCGGAGCTCGAGCGCGCGGCGCGTGTCGCTGCCCACGTCGCGGATGGTGGTGATGCCGCAAGCCAGCCAGATATCGAGTTCGTACTCGATCGGTTGGGGCTTGCCGCCGCGTTCTTCCTGCAGATGGGCGTGAGCATTGATGAGCCCGGGGAGCACGTACTTGCCCGTGGCATCGATCACCGCGTCGGGCGCCGGTCCGCGCCGCCCGCCGCCCCGGCCGAGAGCCACCGGATCGAGCGCGACGACATCGGCGATAGTGTTGTCTTCGATGAGAATGTCTTTGGGCCCGCTGGCAGGAGTGCCGTTGCCGTCCACCACCGTGGCGTTATGGATCAGCAGGCGGTGAACCCGCTTACCGTTGGTGGGCGTTTGCGCCGGGCCCGCGGCGGCCAGCAGGAGAAGAGCAAAGGAAGCGCTGAGAAGACGTCGCGTCATGGGTTGATTGTGCCACAACCCGCAAGGGCTTGGCCCTGGGTATGCCGGCGGGATGCGGGAGCCGGAAGCCCCCAGGGTGACGCCAGTACAATGGGGTATGTCTCGAATCGCAGTTTTCTTTCTGGTATTTGTCTGTCTGGCTCGCGCCGAAGTACGGCCCATGACGCTGCGGCAAGCGGTGGAGACGGCGCTTCGACAGAACCCCGATATCGCGCTGGCGCGTCTGGATGAAGACAAGGCGCGGCAGGCCGTGCGCATCTCCCGGAGCCCGTTTGCCCCACGACTGGTAGTAGGGAGCGGCCTGGCGTACAGCAACGGCTTCCCGATGAGCATCGAGGGCTCCGCGCCGAGCCTGGTGCAGGCCAACGCGCTGCAGGACATCTTCAACCGGCAGCAGAGCTACGCGGTGGCGCAGGCCAAAGAAGACTCGCGCGGCGCCGCGCTGGCGGTGACGGGCAAGCGCGATGAAGTGGCCTACCGGACCACGTCGTTGTATCTGGACGCGGAACGCTCGGCGCGCATCCTGGAGTTGGCACGCAAAGAGGCCGACAGCCTGCAGAAGGTGCTGGAGAGCGTCCAGGCACAGGTGAAGGAGGGGCGTGCGCTGCCGCTGGCGGAGAAGACAGCCGCCTACAACCTGGCGCGGGCGCGGCAGGCGGCCGATCTGCTGGAGGACGACCAGGCACAGTCGGAGACGGCGCTGGCGATGGCGCTGGGGTTCTCCGCCGAGGACCGGGTGCGCGCGGTGGCCGAGCAGCGGCCGGCTCCGGCGCTTCCGAAATCCCAAGAGGAAGCCGTCAACGCGGCGCTCGAATCCAACAAGGACCTGCGGCGGCTGGAATCGCAAATCATCTCCAAAGGATTCGAGGTGAAGGGCGAAAAAGCGCAGCGTCTGCCGCGCGTGGACCTGGTGGCGCAATACTCGCTGCTCGCCAAGTTCAACAACTACGCCGAATACTTCAGCAAGTTCCAGCGCAACAACGGGGAAATCGGGATGTCCTTCCAGTGGCCGCTGCTGGCGGGCACGGCCCTAGGGGCGGAGGTGGCACAGACGGAGGCCGATATCTCGCACCTGAAGATCGACCTCAACAACACGCGCAACAAAATCCGCACCGATTTGGAGCAAGCCTATCGCACGGTTCGCCGTTCTGAGACGGCGGCCGAGGTGGCGCGCCTGGATCTGGATGCGGCGCGCGAACAGATCTCCGTCTACCTGGCGCAGATGCAGGAAGGCCGCGTCACGCTTCGGCAGGTGGAAGAAGCGCGGGTGGTGGAGAACGACAAGTGGATGGCGTTTTACGACGCGCAGTACGCGAGCGAGCGGGCGCGCTGGGCGGTGCTGCGGCTCACCGGCGATCTGATGGGGGCGGTCGAGGCGCTGCCTTAAAGCCGAAGTCGCCGACGGGGATGCCGAGGGTGCGGAGAGCGCCGTGGAACGGCGGCTCGGTGCGGATGGACACTTCGACCGGACCGGCGGGCGCCGGCGGCAGAGGCCATTCCAGGGTTTGCCAGCCGGCTTGAGCGACACGCCGGGGCTCCAGCTCGCGACCATCGATGGAAACGTGAACGGTGACGGGGCCGACCTTTTCCAGAAGGGTGGTGTTGGGGAACACGCGCAATTGGAATCGGGTTGCGTCCCCGGGCCGTTCGAGACGCGCGGCGGTGTCGGGGGCTATCCAGCGGAAGCCGCCCTCCGGGCCAAACCAGCCTTTCTCCAACTGCCAGACGGGTGTGGCGCTGGTGGTCGAGATGAAGGAGGCGTCGGGCGTTTGCGGCGAATGCTCGACGATATCCAGTGTGTGGAGGGCGCTAATCCAGGAGGCGAAGGCCACGCGGGCATGATCCGAGCCGGCGGGAAGCACGGGCGGGTCGGCGTACTGGATGTCGGGAGGCGCCTGGTGGTAGGAGCATTTGATAGCGCCGATAATGCCCCAACTGCCGAAGCCGTCGGGCGCACCGGAATAAACCACGTGGTCGGGAGGGGTATTGCCGCGGGCATAACGATCCCAGGCGGTGACCCAGGCGCGGGCGTCGTCATCGTGGGCCAGTGTGCCGCGGCGCTGGAGGCGCAGTTCGTGAAGATCGAGCGGCAGCCATATGAGAAAGAACAAAGCGAGCGCGGCGATGTGGCTGGCTTCGGCCATGCCGGCAAAGGCGATGGCCAGTCCAACGAACGGCAGGTAGCAATAAGCGGTATCGATGTGGCCGGGCAGGAAAAGCATGGGGAGGAAAAGGAGCAGCAGGGCGGCCAGGCCGAAGCGCACGCGGTGATTGGGCTTGAACCACAGGGCGATGGGGAGCGCGAAACCGAGATAGGGGACCAGCAGGATGCGGCCGGCATAAAAGGGGATGGTTTGGCCAAGGGCGAGCGCGGTGAAGTGGAAGGTGGAATCGTTATCGATATTGGGATTGATCAGCAGCCCCTGCAGCCCGAAGGAAAACGAGACGAGGAAAAAGGGGATGAGGGGTTTCCATTTCCGGCTGCCGAACCAGATTTCATAACAGGCCAGCAGGAAGGGCAGCATGACGGCCAGCTCCTTGGCCTTGTACGCCAGCCAGAAGCAGATGAAGCTCAGGACCCAGCGGCCCCGCGCATAGCTGAGGATGCTAAGCAGGCTGAAGGTGGCGCACAGGACATCGAAAATGTAGGCGGGCTTCCAGACCGCATCGAAGAAACCCATGTGGAGCGCGAAGAACACGCAGGCGGCGGCCGCGGGCAAGGGACGCGCGCCCAACCGCCGGGCCAGCAGCCAGACCAGCCACACGTTGAAGAGATGCAGAAGGTGGAGCGACGCGACGTACTTGGGGAAATCGAAACCGAAGAGGTTCTCCTCTTCGTGATAGAAGAAGTGGCCGGCGGGCCGGAAGTTGTTGGGCTGGAAACGAGGCGTGAGGAGCCCCTGAATGAACATGGCCGCGCCGGCGTTGCGCGTCCAGCTCAGGTGGTCGAAATCATCGTCCGTGAAGAAGCCTTTGTAAGCGCCGCGGTTGACGATCACGAACAGCGCGGCGAGCAGCAGGAAGCAGACGAGGCCTGCACGTTTAGACATAGAAGCAACCATTGTAGGCCAGTGGCGGGGGAATTGGGACGAGGAGCGTCAAAAGGGGATGCCCGGCCAAATAAGTTCTAGTACCGCCGCGTGGATTCACGTAAAAAGTACTACCGGTTTGCCGATCTTAGAGGTTCACAGTTGCACTAACTCTCCGGAGTGCTTCGGTACGGACGTCTCTTGAATTACTCGCAGTACCCAGTTGGTACGCCATGCCGTTCCTATTTTAGTTGCTCAGGGTAGAATTACGTCAGCCTTAACAGATGACTATTGCCAAGGTTACCAGAAGTTGACGTTCAGTTCGGAGACTGATTAGGGAGGAACCATGAAGAGGGTATTCATCATCACGGCGGCATTGATCGCAGCACTACCGCTGGCACATGCGGACAATATTGTCTATTCTTTCACTGGAAGCAGTAGTGGCAACCCACTGACCTTCTATGGCACGGGCGCCGGAGCAAGCCTTCCTGTCGAGGCTTGGGGTTACGACAACGGCAGCTACCAAGCCGTAAGCGGGACGACGGCCACCGGCAAACTATCGGCGTTGGGTGAGAGCTCCAGCGGCGTGGGCGTACAGGCCACAAGCGACATGGTCACTCCCGAGAGTTTTGTGGTGCTCGATTTCAGCGATCCGATCAGCAAGGGATATACTTCTGCATCCATCGAGTTGAACCACATAACGGAAGGGTGGACGGTCTACGGCACGGATACGGCCCCAACTACGAGCACTAATTCACAAACGTTCAGCGGTCTTTCCGTCCTGGCATCGAGCCCTATACCCACAAATGGGACACTCGAACCCATCAGTAGTTTTACGACATACACGTACCTTATCGTCATCGCATCACAAGACTGCGAGGCTATCATCAACGAGTTCCAACTCACCAGCACCAGCTCACAGACCACACCTGAGCCGGGGACATTCGTGCTGGCAGGGATGGCCCTGATCGGGCTAGGCGCGACATGGCGAAAAAGGCGCAAGAGATAAAGAAACTAACGCCACGCACCAAGCGAGCTTCTCACACAGGGTTGCGCTGCGCCGGGAGGAATCCCAGCGCCGCGTTGTTCTTACGCGGGACTATTGCCCGGCGCGACGGGCGCAGATGCGGACGTGGACGAGCAGCGGAGAGGTAGGGGTGGTGAGACCGATGGGTCGGCCGCGCTATCGCAAGCCTTAAGCTGACGGAATCCGGCGAAGGCCAGAGCACAACACCACTCCGGAGCCACGGACTCAAGATACACTAAGATCCGATGCGGCTACTGACGGGTCCGGCCGGCTCCGGCAAGACGGCCATCCTGCTGAACGAGTTTCGCGAGGCGCTGCGGACGGGCGGTGAGGGCGTACGATTGCTGACGCCGACGGCCACGCTGGCGCAGCACTTGCAGAACGAAGTGGCGCGCGAAGGGCTGGTCTTTCATCGGAAGCTGATCCAGACGCTTAACGGGTTCGTCGAAGAGAGCGCGGGCGGGGCGCTGTTGGCGGAGCAGCCCGTGGTGTACCTGCTGGTGGAGCAGGCGGCGCGGCGGCTGCGGCGGCCGGAATTCGCGCGCGTGGTGGATACGGCGGGATTCTGCGCGGCGCTGGCGCGGACTATCGAGGAGTTCGCGTCGGCGGGGTGCGACAGCGCGCGGCTGGCCGAGTGTCTGCCGGATACACCGCTGGGCGCGGCGTTTCTGGAGGTCTACGCGGAAGTGGACCGCGAACTGGAGGCGCGCGGCTTGGAACTGCGGGCGCGGCGGCTGGAGCGAGTGGCGGCGCGTATGGAACGCGAGGGCACGGGCGGAATCCGCACGGTATGGCTGGACGGGTTTCACGCGCTGCCGGATCCGGAGTTGCGGATGATTGGGGCGTTGGGGCGGCATTGTGAGGTCACGATGGCGCTGGCGGACGGCGATCTGACGCCGGCGCTGCGGAAGCGGCTGGAGGGCATGGGATTCCGCGAAGAGCGCGCGCCGCGGAGGCGAACTGCGCCTGCGCTGGCGGTGGTGAAAGCGGCGGGCATCGAGCGCGAAGCGGAGGAAATTGCGCGGCGCATCCTGGAACAGGCGGCGGCGGGCCGGCCATTCCGCGAGATGGGGATCATCGTGCGCGCGGCGGAGACCTACGTGCCGATCCTGCGGTCGACGCTGGAGCGGTTCGGGATTCCGGCGCGGTTCTACCTTGAACAGCGGCTGGACCGGCACGCGGCGGTGCGGTACCTGAGCGGGGCGGTGGACGCGATGCTGGGTGGATGGGACCACGGCGAAACGCTGAAGGTGCTGCGCCTGGCGCCGCGGTTCGCCGATTGGAACGCCATGGACCGCTTCGACTTCAAGGTGCGCGAACAGATGCCGAATGCCGGGTTGGGAGGGTTGAAGGCGCTGGCAGAGGGGGCGGAACCGCTGCTGCATCGGATCGACGCGCTGGGAGAGATTGAAGAGTGGAGGTCCTTTGCTCTGACGCCGAAGGATTGGGCGGCGCGGTTCCGGACGCTGCGGAACCTGTTCCGGCCGACGCGTCCGGAGCCGGATGCGGAGCGCGCGGAGATGTGGCGTAGCCAGGCTCGGGCGCTGGACGAATTCGACCAGGCGGTCGACGAGGCGGCCTGCGCGCTGGGAACGAGGCACACGGTCGAGATCGAGGATTTCTGGCGGGCGGTGAAGGCGGTGCTGCGGCTGAAGCCCCTGCGCCTCAACGACGGGCGGCGCAACGTGGTGCACGTGCTGAGCGCGCACGAAGCGCGGCAGTGGGTGCTGCCGGTGGTGTTCGTGTGCGGGATGGTGGAAAAGCAATTCCCGCAGATGCATCCGCAGGATGTGTTCTTTCCCGAAGCGGCGCGGGTGCAACTGAACGCGGCCGGGATTCGGGTGCGGACGGCGGTGGAGTTCGAGCGGGAGGAGCGGGCGCTGTTCGATTCGGCGATCACGCGGGCCACCATGCTGGCGACGCTTTCCTATCCGGAGTTCAGCCCGCGCGGGGAAACCAACCTGCGGTCGCTGTTTGTGGAGGAATGCGCGGCGGCGGTGGAAGAGCAGACGGCGCGCGCGGTGAAGCCGCAGCCGCGCGACCGGCGCGGACCGGGTGGCGGGCCGCGGGAAGGGATTCGCGCGCCGGAGTTGCTGCAGATTCTGCGCGAGAAGACGGAGACTGTCTCGCCGACGCGCCTGGAAAGCTATTTGCAGTGCCCGTTCCAATACTTCGGCCGCTCGGTGCTTCGGCTAAAGGAGCGGCCGGTGCGCCCGGACAAGCGGCTGGATTTTCTGACGCAGGGGAACATCGTGCATGCGGTGCTGGCACAACTGTACGCGCAGCCGCAGGACCTGGACACGCTGTTCGAAGAGGTGTTTGCGAGCAAGGTGGAGGAAAAACAGATTCCGCCGGGCTACCACCGCGAGAGGCTGCGCAACGCCATGCTGGACGATTTGCGGGCCTTCGCGAACGACCGCGAAGCGCCGCGTGGCGGCGAGCAATCGCGCACGGAAGCGGACTTCCAGTTTGTTCTGGAAGAGGGCGTGGAGGTGAAAGGGATAATTGACCGGTTGGACGTGGAGCCGGACGGCCGCGCTCTGGTGATCGATTACAAGTACAGCGGCGAGAAAAATACCAAGGCCCGGAAGGACAACAACGACCTGCTGCAGGCGCCGCTATACCTGCTGGCGGCGGAGCGGTTCTTCGGACTCGAACCCGCGGGGATGACGTACATCGGGCTGAAGGGCGGGGTGGTGCTGGTGAAGTGGAAGGACGGCGAACTGCCGGCGGGCTGGCGGGAAGCGGCCACTGAGCGGACCATGTCGATTGTCGCGGCGATTCGCAGCGGGCGGATGGAAGTGGCGCCGTCGGACCGCGACAAGTGCCGGTACTGCGATTTCCGCGACGTGTGCCGCGTGGCGGGCGAAGAGGCCGCGGAGGCGGAGGGCGCATGAAGGAAGTGGACTTTACGCCCGACCAGCAGAAGGCGATCGACGCCGGCAAGCGCCATCTGGATGCGTGCGTGGTGGCGGGACCGGGGTCGGGGAAGACCACCGTGCTGGTGGAGTACTTCGGACGCCTGGTGGAAGCGGGGGTGGACCCGCTGCGCATTCTGGCGATCACGTTCACGGAGAAGGCCGCTGGCAATATGCGCAAGAAGCTGGCGGAGCGCTTCCAGGACTCGCTCGGCATGCGCGCGAAGATGGAGCGGGCGTGGGTCTCCACGGTACACGGGTTTTGCTCGCGGCTGCTGAAGGAGAACGCGGTGTTCGCGGGCATCGATCCGGAGTTCACGGTGGCGGACGCGAACGAAAGCAAGCGGCTGCAACTGGAATCGATGAGCGCGGCCATGGACGGGCTGCTCGGCGAGCACCCGGCGGGAATGAAGGCGCTGATCCGCGGGTTGTCCTCGGCGGATTTCGACCGGGCCGTGCTGGATGCGTACGACGCCATGCGGGGCGCGGGCGTGCGGGTGGAGCAGTTGTCCGGTTTTGCGGCGCCGGCGGGGACCAGCATGAGAGAGGTGGCCGAAACGTTGGGCGCGCTGCGCAACGAACCGGCGACAAACTGGGGCTACTCGCAGAAGGAGGAACGGCGTGGGGCGCTCGATGGGGCGGAGCGCATCGTGACGGCGGATGGGCCGCGGGCGGCGCTCGAGGCGATCGGCGCGTTTTCGTGCAACCTCACCAAGTGCAAGCGCGGCAACACGGCTTACAACCTGCTGAAGCGGATGAAGGAACAGATCGAGGAAACTCGCTATTCGCTGATCACGGAGTTGTATGCCACGGAGCGAAGGATGCTGCTGGAGATTGTGGCGCGCTTCGACCGGCTGTACCGGGAACGCAAGCGGCAGGCCGGGCTGCTGGATTTCGCGGACCTGGAAGAGTACGCGGTGCGACTGCTGGAAGAGAACACGGAGGCGCGGGTGCGTGTGCGCGGCCAGTTCGACCACATCCTGATGGACGAGTTTCAGGACACCAACGGGCAGCAGGCGCGGCTGATGGAACTGGTGCGGGCGGCGGACCGATTTTATGCGGTGGGAGACATCAATCAGTCGATTTTCGGCTTCCGCCATGCGGAACCGGAGCAGTTTGAGCGATACCGACAGGACATTGCCGAGCGGGGCCGTCACCTGGTGGAACTGACCGACAACTTCCGCAGCCGGGCGGAAGTGTTGAGCGCCGTGGAAACGATCGTGGAGAGCGCGCACGGGATCGTGGAGCGTCCGCTGGTAGCGCGGAGGGTTTTCGACAAGCCGAGGGAGGTTTGCGTCGAGCTTCTGAACGCCGCGGATCTGGAAGCGGAAGCGCGATGGGTGGCGCGGCGCATCGTGGAGCTGGTGGCGGAAGGATTCGAATTCCGGGGCGTGGCCGTGCTGGTGCGGAATACCGAGGTGATGGCGGCCTTTACGCAGGCCTTCGAGGAGGTCGGCATTCCCTACGTGGTGAACATGGGGAAGGGCTTCTACGAGACAGCGGAGGTGAAAGACCTGACGCAATTGCTGCGCACGATCGCGAATCCGCGCGATGAGGTGAGCCTGGCGGCAGTGCTGCGGTCGCCGCTGGCGGGAGTCTCGGATGAAGCGCTGCTGGCGGTGAAGGCGATGGGCGACAACCTGGGCGGGTCGCTGATGCGGTTGGGAGCGGAGAACGCCGGGGACTTCAAGGCGGAGGATTACGAGAGGCTGTGCGGCTTCCGCGACCGGCTGCGCGGGTGGCGGGTGCGGCGCGAGTACGTCACCTTCGACCGGCTGCTGGCGGAGGCCATGGACCGCAGCGGGTACGCGGCGGCATGGGGCGCGCGCGAGGCGGCGAATATCGATAAATTCATGGCGCAGGCGCGGCAGGCGGCGGGGAAGATGGCGCTGGACGAATTTGTGGAAGAGCTGGCACTGCTGCGCGATTCGAATCCGCGCGAGCAGGATGCGCCTCCGGAGGATTCGAGCGACGCCGTGAACGTGATGACGGTGCACGCGTCCAAGGGGCTGGAGTTTCCGGTGGTCTTCCTGGCGGCCCTGCATAAGGGCGTCGATACCAGCACGCCGGTGGTGGCTTTCTCGCGGCAATACGGATTGGGGGCGCGGTGGCGGGACCCGGCCACGGGCGACGAGAAGGACGATCGGTTCCAACACGCGCTGCGCGGCGAATGGAAAAAGCGGGAGGACGAAGAAAGCAACCGGCTGCTCTACGTGGCGACGACGCGCGCCGAGGAGCATCTCGTGCTGAGCTTCTCGGGGAAACCTGCGAAGTGGGCCAAGGATGTGGCGGGGCGGCTGAAGTTGGATTTGGATCTGGTCCAGGCTCGGGATGAGGCGCAGACGATGGCGGCGCCGGACGGGAAAGAGTGGAAGTTGCGGGTGGTGACGACGAACCGGGCGACGGAAGGCGCGCCCATTGTGGGGACCGGAGTGCGCGTCCCAACCGTCGCGCGAGAAGCCGAGCTGGTTCCGGCGGCGCCGATGGTGGAGCGGCAGGAGAGCAACGCGACGGTGACGGACCTAAGGCAGTTCGCGAGTTGCCCGCGCGCGTATTACCTGGGGCACTACCTGGGATTCGAAGGAAGGCTGCGGAGACTCGAGGAGCCTGACGGCGAGTTGCCGGCCGGAGAGCTGGGCAGCCAGGTACACGCGCTGCTGGCGGGGAGCGAGGTGGCTTCGCCGGACGCGCAGGCGGTGCGGCTGGCGCAGGTGTTTCGCGAGAGCGCGCTGGGCAAGCGCGTGGCGCGGGCCGCGCGCGTGGAGCGCGAGTTCGATTTTCTGATGGCGGTGGAGGGCCTGGTCATTCGCGGCCAGGTGGACCTGTGGTTCGAAGAGGGCGGCGAACTGGCGATTGTGGATTACAAGACCGATGCGGTGACGGCCGTGGAGGCGCACCAGCGCGCGCACGATTACGAACTGCAAGTGCGGCTTTACGCGCTGGCGGTGGAACGGGTGGCGGGACGCGCGCCTCGCCGGGCCTGGCTGCATTTTCTGCGGCCGAATACGGCGGTGGAGGTGGATCTGACGCCGTCGCTGCTGGAATCGCCGGAGCAGATGGTCAAGGAATTCCAGGAGGCGCAGGAGCGGGGAGAGTTTCCGCTGAGGGAAGGCGAACGGTGCAAGAGGTGTCCGTTCTATCGGGATTTATGTCCGGCGGGGCATGGGTAGAGGTGATGTTCACTTGGCTCGTTTAGTGGCAGCCCCGCTGCCTACCCGCCAAGATTAAGGCTTCCAGACGCGGGCTTATGGGGCTCTTTGCCTGAGGTAGTGGGGGGATTTCGCGCCAGGTATCTGCGGGCGCCTTCAGGCTTCCGGGTCGGGCTTTAGACGGCCTGTTGACGTGACGGGGACTTGAACGAAGCCGCTGCCGCGGCAGCAGGGCCGGCGCGGTAGATACCTATCCCCGGCATTCCGCGTAATTTGAAAGCATTGAACGACCGAGAGGAGGTCGTTTATGACCGAATTACGCAAACGAATGACTGAGGATCTCCGTCTGCGGAACTACTCCCCGCAGACGATCCGCGTTTACACAAACACCGTTGCCGATTTTGCCCGATACTTTGGCAAGTCGCGGGACAAGTTAGGCCCAGAGGAAATCCGGCCGTTTCCGTTCCTTCGGCATAGTTCGAAAAGTGTTCGTGCAAATCCGATAGGCGGCTTGCAGTGATAGCGTCGAAAGATTCTTGAGCCTGCCCGAGTGCATTTCGTTGGCGCTCAGATGCTCGGTCGAGGATCTCGGCCTTTAATTGGACATAGCGCCGTAAGACTGTGTAGACAATGAAAGCGCAAACTGCTATGGCGAGCTGGGGCTGATACGTTTGATCCAGCGAGAGTTTCAAATAGTACGTGATCACGGCGTTGATGAGCACCGGTATCACTACGAGAAGCCCAAACAGTGCGGCACGGTGACTGGGCGGGAGTCGGTTGTATTTGGCAAGGAGCTGGCTAAAGGAGCTCAACGCGTCGTTCCTCGTTCTTCTGGGAGGGACTGGCCATCCCGGAGGGATGACCTTAGCATAGCTGAGCGGCGCCGGAAAGGCTTCTTCGACGCATGCGGGCGCTACCCCAGAGCCCGAGGCTCGGCGTCGCTTGGAGTGTTTCGAGCTGAAATGTCGGCGTCCCTCCCGTGATACGCCGTCCACGGCAGCAGCATTTGAGGTTGTCCCTCTGCCCCGACCATGACCGCACCGGACATCACGAGATGGCCGTCACGCTGGCGCGCTGCCCTGACCGCCACCATTTTCCGATCGGGGCCGGCTACGCCTCACCCTGTTTTGGAGCCTTGGCGGTCTTTTTCGTCTCCGCCTTGGTCGCTTCTGCTCGTTTCAGCGCCCAACGTTTCTTCGTGGCGGCGATGATCGTCTTCCTGCCGGCCGCCGAGAGCCTTCGTTTGGGCTTGGGAGCCGCTTCCGGGGTTGAGTTTCAAGACGTCTTCTTGGACGCAGCCCATCTCTTGCGTTGTGCTTCAGCGATGCGGGCACGCGCGGCGGCGCTCATCTTCCGCCGTTTGCGCTTCGGAGCTTCCAACGGGGAGACGCGTTCAGCGAAGCCACCAGATAGCCCGGCTCGGAGTTCAGCAATCTGAGCGTTTATCTGAGCTTACTGCATCGGTTCCTCGCCAAGACCCTAGAGGACTTCGATTGTCGTCCCCGACTCCACGGCCCCCTCATATCTCCACTGGCCGCGCTGCCGTGCTAGAATCCGGGCCGGGGTTGATCGTGGCGCCAACTGAGATTTTCCGCTCCTTATTCCTCTCCGTCCTGTTCCTCGCCTTCGGGCTCAGCCTGCGCGCGCAGACCGCCGCACCGGCGTTCGAAGTGGCCTCGTTGAAGCTGAGTACTGGAAATCACATGGGGTGGTCGATCGGCGGCAGCCCCGGCCAGAGGACGTTCAAAGACGTGCCGCTCAAAGAATGCATCAAGATGGCCTTTGACGTCCGGGATTACTCCCTCGATGGCCCGCAATGGCTCGATTCGGTCCGGCTCGATATCGTAGCCAAACCACCGGCCGGATCGCCGCCGAGCCTGTTCCCCAAAATGCTCCAAACCCTTCTGGTGGAGCGCTTCAAAATGACTTTCCACCGGGAATCGAGAATGATGAACGCGTACGCGCTGGTGGAAGCCAAGGGCGGGATCAACATTCGCCCAGTGAACAACCCCGAGGCGGGAGGATCCAAAGGCGCATTCGGATCCAGCCAGGGCCTGCTTTGGGGGAGTGGCAGCACCATGGCGCAGCTCGCCGACACGCTCGCGCGGGAGCTGAATAATCCCGTCCAGGATCTGACCGGCTACACGAAAATCTTCGACTTCCGGCTCAAGTGGACGGCGGAAGAGGCTCCCCTGGTTACCGCGGCGGGGACTCAACCCGGCACGCCTTCGGATCCGGGGCCATCGCTCCTGAACGCTCTGCAGGACCAACTCGGTTTGAAGCTGGAAAAGCGTAGGCTGCCGGTCGAAGTTCTGGTGCTCGACCACGTGGAAAGAGTGCCGATCGAAAACTGATCGGAGTTTATGCGGGTCTTCTGCGCCTCGAAGCCTTCGATGGCGGCAGTGATGATTTCGGGAGTGAGTTTTTGTTGGCATATCAGCTTTTTCGTGACCATCCAGATTAACGGGGCTTCGCGGGACATTGCTATCGAGTTTGGCGATGACGATTCCGCGGGCATGATGTACCAGCTATTCGCACAGGAGGTCGTGAGCCTGGATGAGCCGACTCGGACCCGTTACCTCCCGCTACGACTTCTCACTTCGGATTGCGGCGTGGGCGTCCACGTTTTCGGTTTCTGAAGAGCGTGGTCGAATGAGATCCGAGCGTTTCGAGCAGAAACACTTCCCGGAAAGCTGAGTGTACTTCGGCTTTAGTCACTCGTTCGACGGCGTCGTTCCATTCAGAATCGAGCATCAGGGTGTTCGGAACGCAATTGACGATCAGCACCGTTGCGGGCGAGTAGTTTTTGCCGGCCTTGGTTTTGATCCGTTCGAGTATCTGGCTGGCCAAATCTGTTACGAGTTCGCGGCCCTCGTGCACATAAGGTTTGGAAACGATGTCACCGGTCTTCTTGTCCCGGAAAATCCCCTTTACACCGAAAGATCCGCCCCGCTCGTGGAGCAACCGACGCGCGAGGTACTCATTTTGATGAACGGCCGTTGTGACCTCAATGAAGAGCTTTCTCGGAGCCGCTCGATGTGCGACTGGCGGCCCAAAGGACCAGAGGATTGCGTCATACGGCTGCGATCCGCTGAACCAACGCACCTTGATGCGACGGCCCTCGCGATAGCGTGCCTGCACGTAGCGAGCGATTGGGATCAGCTCTTCGAGAAGCCGTTTCTCAACCTTCGTCGGGCGAAGTCGAAGTTTGGCAATGCCATCGGGCCCGACCCTCACTTGGTCGAACAAGTCATAGACCTTCCGGCAGAAATGGAGCCCGTCTATGAGTTTGCCGTCGAATGTCGTGAAGCCCAATTGCTGCGTTGTTGGCATGCCCATATTCTCGCGCTGCAGTTCCCCCTGCATGGGCGAAACCGGCCGTTTGGAAGCTACCGCAGTCCCATACATCCTATGACACGCCGGTCACGGCAGTAAGCCAGCACTGATGCCCGATGGTAGCGAAATTCTCGCGGCGAATCGAAGAAAACGTGCTGCTGCTGGTCAGGGTGGTTGCCAGCAAGAGCGCGACCAGGGGGTCGCGCGCGGACGAGGGTGTCCGCCCCACAAACCCAGCGCCTCGCGACGAGACCTGACGAGAAAAGCGGGCTAGACGGCCGGCGAGACTGCACCACCATTACTTTTTGCGAATAACGTGCGGGCGGACGACGTTCTGCGTCGTCTTATTGGCTTGCTGGACCAACTGCTGGAGCTGGGCTTCCGGCAGGCTGACCGTGATATTCAGCGCGGTGCCTTTGGCGGAGATGGACAGGCCTTGCAGCAGCGCGGTGACATTAGGGTTACTGTTCGTGCCGGTCTGCATCTGGGCGATGTTGACCAGGAGTTGCAGGGTTTGGGCCAGGGTGGTGGCATCCTGCGCGTTGTCTGCGGTGGCTTGCACGGTGGTCACGACGGTGGCGCCGAACTTCACGCCGGCGCCGGCTCCGAGGATCTTCTGAAAGATGCCCTGGGCATTGGCGCCCAAGCCCGGCACGGTGGGAACGCCGGAGGGAGCTGTCAACGTGTACGGGGGAACGGTGGTGACCACCCAGGCATCCTCGGCGCCGCTCCACTGGTTCACCAATGCGACCACGCCGGCGGGGAGCGATTGGCCGGAGTTCTGGCGGTCAATGGCGGCCTTGACGCTTGGAATATCGCCGGCCATGACCAGGGTGGCATCCAGGAAGGCGGCGCCGCCAGTCTGCTTGGGATCCTCGATGATAGTGAAGCCGGAGTAGGTTTCGGTCAGGGCGCCTGCCATGGTGACGACGGCGGTGATCTTGGCGACATCGAAGTTGCCGCGGGCGAGCGCGAGGCCGGTGTGATTGCCGCTGGCATTGCTGGCGGCGAGCAGTTGGTGAAGGTCGCGAGTGGGATCGAAGCCGATGAGCGTCACCAGTTGCTGGAGCGCCGCGGAGTTGTTCCCGATCTGCGCGATCAGGTAGATGCCGAAGGTCGAGGACTTGGCCGAATCCACGTTCACGCCCGCGATGACCTTGGCATCGGGCATCACCAGGCTCAGCATTTGGGAATCGACGGTCTGGGCGGTCAATACGCCGGCAAATGTGGTGAACAGGGCGGCGGTGGTGAGGATTCGTGCGTTCATACCAATGAGGACGGAGGTCGCAACCTATTATTAACGCGAACCGGCGGCGGACGGTTGGGCGGCCAGGGTGATGGGGACCTGGCCCACCACCTCGATGCCGAAACCTTCCAGGGCGACGATCTTGCGGGGGTGGTTGGTGAGCAGGCGGATGGTGTGGAGGCCGAGATCGGAGAGGATCTGGGCGCCAATGCCGTGCTCGTGCTGTAACTGGCGCTGGCCGGTGTCGCTGGCGTAGTGCATGAAATCGCGGCCGTGTGAGAGCATGCGGGCGTCGCCATGCGCGTCCTCCTGAATGCGGAAGCCGGGACCGGTTTCGTGCAGGTAGACCAGAACGCCGGTGCCTTCTTCGGCGATTTGGCGCAGGGAGCCGCCGATGAGACGGTGGCAATCGCAATCGGTGGCGCCGAAGACGTCGCCGTAGAGGCAGCGGGCGTGCATGCGGACCAGGACGCCCTCCTTGCCGGAGAGGTCGCCACGAACCAGCGCCAGGTGGTATTCGGGATTGAGGTGGCTGCCGTAGGTGATGGCGCGGAACTCGCCAAACCCGGTTTGGAGAGAGCCTTCGGCCACGCGGCGGACGAAGCGTTCATGCTTCATGCGGTGGCGGATCAGGTCGGCCACCGAGATCATTTTGAGGTTGTGGCGGGCGCAAAACTCGCGCAGTTGAGGGACCCGCGCCATGGTGCCGTCTTCGTTCATCACCTCGCAGATGACACCCGCGGGGGTCAGGCCGGCGAAGCGGGCGAGATCGACGGAGGCCTCGGTCTGGCCGGCACGGACCAGGACGCCGCCGGCCTGGGCGCGGAGCGGGAAGATATGGCCGGGGCGCGCGAGGTCGCCCGGGCGGCAGAGCGGGTCGATGGCGGTGAGGATGGTGCGGGTGCGGTCGGCGGCGGAGACGCCGGTGGTGACGCCTTCGCGAGCGTCGATGGTTTCGCAAAAAGCGGTGCCAAAGCGGGAGGTGTTTTGGGCGCTCATCAGGGGCAGGCGCAGGTAATCGCAGCGGTCCGGCGTGAGAGCCAGGCAGATGAGGCCGCGGCCGTGCGTGACCATGAAATTGACGATCTCGGGCGTCACCTTTTCGGCGGCAATGGTGAGGTCGCCTTCGTTCTCGCGGTCCTCGTCGTCCACCACGACCAGGATGCGCCCGGCGCGGATTTCTTCGATGGCTTCGGCTACGGAGACGAAGGGCATGACTTATTGTAACGGGGGCGGCGGACTTAAGCGGCTCGGAGACGCGGAGAAAGGCGCCATAACAGGTGTCGAAGGAGAAAAGCGCATGTCCAGGATCGTGCGATGCGAATTTACCGGGAGTTGGCTGTTGTTCTGGATCTGCTGTGTTACGGTCATCGGCATTCCGATTGGGATTCAGTACCTGTTGAGCGCCACCGTGCGGGTGGAGACCGAGATGGCCGAGCCGGAACGTTTTGTCAGCGAGTTCCGCGCGGGCCGATGGCACGCAGCCTGAGAAAGCGTGAAAGAATCGGTTGGCAGGCGAAAGCGCCCGCCCCACAAAAACGCGGGCGCGCGCTCGCCAAAGTGGGACGGACGCTTCCGTCTGTCAACCCGGCGATCTCAGCGATTTCTTCACGGCTCCTGGGCCAGGGCAGGCGGGCATTGCGCGCCCTACGGTAAGATAGACGGCTGGGCAGGATTTTCCCAGCACCGGCGCGTCCATGGCCAATTACCATCGATTCCTGCCATCATTTTCGAGCCTGACCCTCACCGGCGTGGTGGATATCCTGGTGGTGGCGTTTCTCGTTTACCAGGCGCTTCTGGTGGTGCGCGGGACGCGCGCGGGGCACATCCTCATCGGCATCTTCATCATGCTGGCGCTGTATGCGGTGGCGCTGTGGGCCGGTTTGGAAGCTTTGCGGACGGTGCTTTCGTTTATTGTGCCGTACCTGGGGCTGGCGATCATCGTGCTGTTCCAGTCGGAGATCCGGCGCACGCTAGCGCGGCTGGGACGCAAACGCTGGTTCGGACTGGCGGGCGGGTATCGCGATCCGGAATCGGTGAACGAGATTCTGCTGGCGGTGGAGACACTGGCGGCACAGAAGATCGGCGCGCTGATCGTGCTGGAGCGGGATATCGGGCTGCGAACGTTTATCGAAAGCGGAGTGCTGCTGGAGGCGCGACTCACCCGGGATCTGCTGCTCTCGATCTTCGCGCCGGGGCTGCCGCTGCACGATGGGGCGGTGATTGTGCAAAAGGACCGCATCACGTCGGCAGCCTGTTTCTTGCCGCTGACCACCAACCCGGCGCTTTCGCTGCAATTGGGCACGCGGCACCGCGCGGCGATCGGGATCACGGAGGAAACCGACTGCCTGTCGATTGTGGTTTCCGAAGAGACCGGACGAATCTCCGTGGCGGCGTACGGCGAACTGGCGCCGGGGCTGCAGCTCGCGGAATTGCGTGAGCGCATCGAGCGGCATTTTGGGGTGCAGCGGACGGGGCCGTCAAAGATCGATGAGAGCCCGGCGGACATTCCGCTGGTGGACGCGGCCGAGCAGAGCACCCAGGATAAGGTGAACCTGCTATGAGACGGCTGAAGCGGCTGGCGGGGCTTCTGACCCAGAACCTGGGGTGGAAACTGTTATCCCTGGGGATCGCCGTGGTGCTGTGGGCGCTGGTGGCGAGCGAGCCGGAGCTTTCGACGTTCGCGGTGGTGGGTGTGGAGTACAAGAACCTGCCCGACCGCCTGGAGATCAGCTCGGACCTGGTGAGCTCGCTGCGATTGGAATTGCGCGGCCCTTCGGGAGCGCTGCGCGGGCTCGGGGAGGGCGGCATGCGTCCCGAGGTGATTCTGGATATGTCGGGGGTTGAGCCGGGCGAACGGACCTTCGAGATCGGCGACGGCAACGTGAGGCTGCCGCGCGGCGTGCGGCTGGTGGGGGCGATGCCGCCGGCCGTGCGGTTCCGATTCGAACGCAGCCAGACGCGCACGGTGCGAATCCGGCCGCGCTTCACGAACGAAGAAAGCGGTGGATACGAAGTGGCGCAGGCGGTGGTGTCCCCGAAGACGGTCGAGATCGCCGGGCCGGCCAGCCGGGTGGCGAAAGTCAGTGCGGCGCTGGCGGACGAAATCGATATTCCAGCGCGCGCCGGCACCTTCGAATACCAGGTGAAAGCGTATCTGGAAGACCCGCAGGTGCGGTTCGTGGCAGTTCCGCAGGTCACCGTGACAGTGACCGTAAGGAAGAAATAACTCGACCAAGGAGAGTGAGTGGGTAAAGAACTGTTCGGCACGGATGGAATTCGCGGTGTGGCGGGGGAGTATCCGCTCGACCGGGCGACGGTCTATGCCTTTGGGCTGGCGCTGGGGCGCGACCTGATGTTTCGCGGGCCCAGCCCGGAGATTCTGCTGGGCGCGGATACGCGCGAATCGGGACCGTGGATCGCGGAGCTGGTGGCGGGCGGGCTGATGGACGCCGGTGCGCGGGTCCGGCACGCCGGTGTCATCACCACTCCGGGCGTGGCGTACTTGACGCGCACGGGGCCGTTTCAGGCCGGCGTGATGATATCGGCCTCGCACAATCCATACCAGGACAACGGCATCAAGGTATTCGGCCATAACGGATTCAAACTGCCGGACAGCGAAGAGCACTCGATCGAGCAGGAAATCTTCCGGATGCTCCACAAGAGCATGGAGCCGCGGGCCGCCGTGCTGAGCGTGGAAGAGGATCTGGACCGGAAGTATGTGGACTACCTGGCGTCCACGGTGGAGACGGGCCTGGATGGCTTCAAGCTGATGGTGGATTGCGGGAACGGCGCATCGTACCGTCTGGCGCCGCTGCTGTTCGGACGGCTGGGCGCGCAGGTGACGGCGCTCAACGCGGCGCCCAACGGCTGCAACATCAACCTCGACAGCGGCGCCCTGCACGTAGAAGGGTTGCGCGAGGCGGTGCTGGCCGCGGGCGCCAATTTGGGAGTGGCCTTCGATGGCGACGCCGACCGCGCGATCTTCGTGGCGGCCAGCGGCAAGGTGGTGAACGGCGATGCCGTGCTATTGGTGTGCGCCCGCTCGATGAAGGCCGCGGGACGCCTCGACGGGGATGTCGTGGTGGCCACGGTGATGTCGAACCTGGGGCTGGAACAGGCCCTGGCGCGGGCCGGCATCCGAATGGTGCGCACGCCGGTGGGCGATAAATACGTGCTCGAAGAGATGGTGCGGCTGGGGGCGGCGCTGGGCGGAGAGCAATCGGGCCACGTGATCTTCCGCGAATATGCCACGACCGGCGATGGCATGCTGACGGCACTTCGGCTGATCGCGACCATGCGCCGCGCGGGAGCGGGGCTCGACGAACTTATCGGCGACCTCGAGGTGCATCCGCAACGTCTGGTGAATGTGCGAGTGCGGGAGAAGAAGGGGCTGACGGAACTGCCGGCGGTGGCGCAGGAGATCAGGCGGGTGGAAGAGGCCTTCGCGGGCACGGGGCGCGTGCTGGTGCGGTTTTCCGGCACCGAGCCGCTGGCGCGAGTGATGGTGGAAGGGCCGGACCTGGCACAGGTGGAAGCTTTCAGCACGAGCATTGCCGACACCATCCGGCGGGAGATGGGAGAGGGGTAGCGTCGCGTGCCGCGGTTGTACTATCGCGAACACTACCGGGTTCCGTCTGCCCGTGTGAGAGGTATGTTTCGTCATGGGCCGTTTTTCATGGAAACGAAACATTTCGGGTTCGGTCAGCGTCTTAACTGATAAGTGAATACCATCTGACGATTGGTTCCGCGGGGCACTCGGCTGTCCACGGACCCAGCCGGCGGGCGTCTTCCTCCGAGCGCCTGCCGGTTTTTTTATTTTGTCGGGTCAAACGCGGCGCAGGGCCACGGCGGAGTTTTTGCTGCCGAAGGCGATGCAGTTGCCGACGGCGTGCTCGATTTCGAGATGGCGGCCGGGAGCGGTGACGTAATCGAGGTCGCACTCGGGGTCGGGCTCATCCACATTGATGGTGGGAGGCAGAACGCCGTCGCGCATGGCGAGCAGCGTGGCGGCGATGCCCGCGGCGCCGCATGCGCCCTGCGGATGACCGATCAGGCTCTTGAGCGACGAGCCGGCCAGTTTGTAGGCGTGGGCATCGAAAGCCAGCTTGATGGCGCGCGTTTCCACCCGGTCGTTGAGTTCGGTGGACGTGCCGTGGTAATTGACGTACTGCACTTCGGAGGGCGGGATGCCGGCTTCGCCGAGCGCCATGCCGATGGCGCGCGCCGGTTCTTCGCCGCATTCTTCCAGGCGCACGCGGTGGTAGGCTTCGCAAGTGGAGCCGTAACCGGCGATCTCGCCATAGATGTGAGCGCCGCGCGCGCGGGCGCGCTCCATCTCCTCGAGGATGAAGAACCAGGCGCCCTCCGCGATAACGAAGCCGTCGCGATCCTTCGAAAACGGGCGGGAGGCGCGCTCGGGTTCCTGGTTCCATCGCGTGCTCATGATGCGCATGAGCTGAAAGCCGCGCAGAATCAGGGGAGCCAAGGGTGCGTCCACGCCGCCGGCCACCACGGTGTGGAGTACGCCGGCCTGAATATTGCGCATGGCGTAGCCGATGGCGTCGGTGGAGGACGTGCAACCGGTGGAGACGATGTGGCTGAGGCCGCGGAAGCCGAACCGCATGGAGACTTCGCTGGCCAGCGTGCCGATGGTGCTGGTGGGGATGGTGTACACGCTGCACTGCTTCAAGTGCCCGGTGTAGAAGAGGCGATATTGCTCTTCGGTGAAATCCTGGCTGCCGCCGCCGGAGCCGACGATGACGCCGATCTCGCGGAGCTGGTCGCGCGACATGGCGGCTGGCGAGAGCGACGCGTCGGCCAGCGCTTCGGCCACAGCGGCCGCGGCCAGGGGCACGGACCGCGAGACGTGCGGCCGGTCTTTCGCGGTGACGTAGCGGGTTTCGTCGAACTCGTCGGGCACCTCGCCCGCCACCTGGACGGCAAACTCGGACGGATCGAAACGCGTGATCCGCCGCACGCCGCTTTGCCCATTTTTAGAGGCTTGCCAGAAGGGCTCGCGCCCGATCCCGTTGGGACTAACCGCACCGATACCGGTGACTACTGCGCGATGCATAGGAAAGTTTTTTGCCTTATCACCTAACGTCAGTATAGGCTGAATCATATGGACGCTGCGGCGGAAGGCCGGCCTGCGAGTTCGTTGCGGTTGTTATTTGCGGGTTTGGAAGCCGGCATGTTAGGTGCGCTTTGGATGCTGGCGTGGATGGGTTTGAGCTACGCGTGGCAGCGGCGCAGCTTCTGGACTCCCGAGAATCTGATGGCCACGGCGTTTGACAGCAACGCGCCCATTCGCGCCGGTTTCGCCTCGAGCACCATCTCCGGCCTGGCCTTATACCTGCTGATCTACAGCCTGCTGGGCGCTTTGTTTGCATTTGCGGTGCGCGGCCGGATGACGCGGGGGCGCGTGCTGTTGTGGAGCGTGGCGTTTGCCCTGGCATGCTATTACCTCTCCTTTCACGGCATCTGGAGGAGTGTGATTCCGCTGTTGGCGCGCCTGCACGTGGAGCGGGCAACGGTGCTGGGTCACCTGCTCTACGGGACGGTGCTGGCGCGCTACCCGGTGTATCTGGAGCGTTGGGAGCAGCCGGCGGTTTCGGTCGAAGCGGAGTCTCGGGCCGAACCGGCGGAAAGCGAGCCCAGCACCTTGCCGTAAATGGTGTTTTTATATTCTGGTCAAGTCAGACCTGGAACATCGTTTTTTGTCGTCCAGCCGTGGTTCAGCGAGGCATTGACAGGCCACAAAAGGCGATGGCATGTCCCACTACGCCAGTTCGAGTTCAATCTTCTTGGCGGCCGGGTCCAGCTTCAAAATGCGGAAGCTGCGAATCTGGCTGGCGCGGGCCGGTTCGTTGCGGGGGCTTGAGCTCTGGCCGCCCTTCCACTTGGATTGCAACATGGAAGTCAGCGAGGAGAGGTCCACTTTCGCCTCGACCGGCTTTTCTTCCGGCTCGGCCGCGGCCGAGCTGAGGCGGCAAGTGGCTTGAATGCCTTCGCCCAGTTCGACGCGCGCCCGGCCGGCGGAAACATCGACCACGCGGCCCGTGACCACGTCGCCTTCCTTGTGCTCGGCGATGTATTCGTCCAGGCTGGTCGGCACGAGTTGTTTCAGACCCAGGCGCAGGCGTCGCTTTTCGCAGTCGACCTCAAGCACTACGGCCTTCACCGGCTGGCCCACCTTGAGGGCTTCCTGCGGGTGATTGAGACGCTTCTCGGCGCTGATGTCGCCGATGTGGATCATGCCCTCGACGCCTTCCGCGACTTGCACGAAGGCGCCGAAATTCGTCAGGGAAGTCACCGGCGCTTCCACCACCGTTCCGGCGGCAAATCTCTTCGCGGCGTCGGCCCACGGGTCACCCAGGGCTTGCTTCAACCCCAGCGCGATGCGGCGGTCGGCCGGATTGACCCCCAGGATCACGGCCTCCACCTGGTCGCCTGGTTTGACCACGTCGGAGGGCTTGCGCACCCTCTTGGACCATGACATCTCGGAGAGGTGGATCAAGCCTTCGATGCCCTTTTCGAGCTCCACAAAGGCTCCGAAATCGGCCACGCGGGTCACCGTGCCCTGCACGCGCTCGCCGGTCTTGTATTTCTCGCCGGCCAGGTCCCAGGGGTGCGGCTGGAGCTGTTTCAGGCCCACGGAGATGCGCCGCTTGGCGGCATCCACCTTGAGCACCTTGACTTCCACCTGCTGATCCACGGTCAGCACGTCGGCCGGTTTGTTGATGCGTCCCCAGGAAATATCGGCCACGTGGAGCAGGGCGTCGACGCCGCCGATGTCCACGAAGGCTCCGAAATCGGTGAGGCTGCGGATCTTGCCCTGCATGGTCTCGCCTTCCTTGATTTCGCTGTAGCGGCGTTCCTTGGAGGAGCGCTCTTCTTCTTCGAGCACGGCGCGCCGGTCCACCACCACGTCCTCATCGGCCACGTCCAGCTTGATGATACGGCAACGGATTTCCTGGCCCACCAGTTTTTCCATCTCGGCCGCGTCTTTGGCGCCGCTGCGCGAAGCCGGCATGAAGGCGCGCACACCTACATCCACGCTCACGCCGCCCTTCACCACCGCCGTGATGACGCCCAGGATGGCGACTCTATCGGCGAAAGCCTTTTCCAGCGACGACCAGTCCTTGGGCCGCTCGACTTTGAGGCGCGAAAGCTCGTAGTAGCCCTCGGGACCACGGCCCTTGATGGAGACCGGCAGCTTGTCGCCGGGCTTGACGGTCTGGCCCGCCGCCTGGAACTCAGCCAGCGGAATCGTGCCTTCGATCTTGTAGCCGATATCGAGGAAAACGGACTCGCCGGAAACCGCGATCACGGTGCCTTCGAGGCCCTTGCCGCCCACTTCTGCCTTGTGGGAGTGAGACTGTTCGTATTGCGACAGAATATCGCCGAAAGAGCCGGAGGATTCGTTCGCGGTTGGGGATTGGGAACCGGCAACCCGGTCCTGATCCAGAATGCTTGGGTTGGACATGAGACGGTACCCTTATTGTGGCATAATCCCGACTGGGATATCACGCTTGCCTTACCATCCAACGCTCCGCTGGACGCGGCTGGTCCGGCCGCAGGATTTCATCTGGGTGCTGGCGTTTGCGGCGCTGCTCGGGACCAGCGAAATCGGCGACGCCTACGAAATTGTGCCCCTGGTGGCGCTGGGGATCGCGCAGATTCTGGAGCCCAAGATTCCGGCCGTGCCCACCACGCGCAGCCGCATCTTCTGGATGGTTCTGAAGCTGGCGCTGGGCTTTGTGCTGATCGGCTACACCAACGGCATCAACAGCAAGTACTGGCTGGTGCTGTTGCTGCCGGTGGTTTCGGCCGCCACCACCTTCGGACTGGCGGGGACGCTGGTGTTCACGCTGCTGCCGGTGGCCGCTTACCTGCTTTTTCTGCTGGGAGTGCACGACTGGGGGCAGGTGGAAGTGGACCTGCCGCTGCGCCTGATCTTCCTGGTGATGATCGGCATCCTGGCCAACACGCTGGCGCAGGACCTGCGCGTGCAATCGGAGAAGCACCGGCGCGCCGCGGAGCAGTTGGCGGAGGCCAATCTCCACATTCAGCAGGCGGAGGAGGCCGTGCGGCGGTCGGACCGTCTGGCGGCGTTGGGGCAGCTCTCGGCGGGGCTGGCGCACGAGCTGCGCAACCCTTTGGGCACCATGAAGGCGTCGGCCGAAATGCTGGCGCGCAGCGTGAGCGCGGAAAACGAAGTGGCGCGCGAGGTGGCGGGCTTCATCTCCTCGGAAGTGGACCGCACCAACTCGCTGATCACCCGCTTCCTGCAGTTTGCGCGGCCCCTGCAACTACGCCTCGAGAAGGCCGACCTGGCGCAGACACTGGACCGCGCGGTCGCGCTGGTGGAACGCGAACTGCAGGGTGTCGCGATCTACAAGAACTACGAACCGGAAATCCCGCCGTTTCCCTTCGACGCGGAGCTGCTGGAGCGGGTTTTCTACAACCTGGTGTTAAATGCCGTGCAGGCCACCGAGGTGGGTGGCGCGGTGACGGTGAAGACCCGCGCGATGGGCGGAATGGTGGAGATCGCGGTGATCGATCGCGGGGCGGGGATTGGCGCGAAGCATCGCGACTCCATCTTCAACCCGTTCTTCACCACCAAGCCGGAGGGCGTGGGGCTGGGCCTTGCCATCGTTTCCAAAATTGTGGACGAACACGGCGGTAAAATAACAGTGGAGAGCGAGCCCGGCAAAGGCAGCGTTTTTCACGTGCTTCTGCCAGTGGAACCGAGCGCTCTCCAGACGAGCGCCGTCGCAAACCCCGCATGAAAAAACGCATCCTGATTGTCGAAGACGAAGAGAAGCTGCGACGCGTCATCGGGCTGCAACTGGCATCCGCGGGCTTCGAAGTGGACAACGCCGCCACCGCCGAAGAGGGCTTGAAGATTGTCGATCGCGCCGACATGGTGCTCACCGATCTTAAACTGCCGAACATGGATGGCTTGCAGTTTCTGGGTTTGATCCGCCGCCAGAACAGCCAGGTGCCGGTGGTGATGATGACGGCATTCGGCAGCGTCGAAACCGCCGTCGAGGCCATGAAAGCCGGCGCCACGGATTTTCTGCTCAAGCCGTTTTCGCTCGACCATCTGATGCAGGTGGTCAACAAGGCCCTGGAAGTGCGCGCGCTGCGCGACGAGAACCGGCAGCTTAAGGCGGAGTTGGGCCGGCGCTACGAGTTCGACAACATCATCGGGCGCAGCGGGGCGATGCAGGAAATCTTCGACACCATCGAGCGCGTGGCGCCCACGCGCGCCACCGTGCTGCTGGCCGGCGAGAGCGGAGTCGGCAAGGACCTGATCGCGCGCGCCATCCATTTTCACTCGCCGCGCCGCGACCGGCCGCTGGTGAAGATCAATTGCACCGCCATCCCGGAAAACCTGATGGAGAGCGAGCTGTTCGGGTATGAGAAGGGCGCATTCACCGGCGCCAACACCACCAAGCCGGGCAAGTTCGAACAAGCCGATACGGGCACGGTTTTCCTGGATGAAATCGGCGACGTGCCGGGGCCCATCCAGGTGAAGCTGCTGCGGGTGCTGCAGGAGCGGGAGTTCGAGCGGTTGGGCAGCAACGTGACGCGCCATATCGACGTGCGTGTGATCGCGGCCACCAATCAGGACTTGCGCGCGGCCCTGGAACAGGGGACCTTCCGCGAAGACCTGTACTACCGCCTCAACGTGGTGCCGCTCAACATTCCGGCGTTGCGCGAACGCAAGCAGGACATCCCGTTTCTGGCGAACCATTTCGTGCAGAAGCTGGCGCAAGACAGCGGCTCGCGCGTGGAATCCATCACCGACGCGGGCATGGAAAAGCTGATGGGCTACCACTGGCCCGGCAACGTGCGCGAGTTGGAGAACGTCATCGAGCGCAGCCTGGTGATGGCCAAGGGCACGCAACTGGACGCGGCCGATATCAAGTTGGAGAGCGCGCCGCGGCCCAGACCGCAGAATGAATCGCACTTCCTGCCGGAGGGCATGAGCCTGGACGCTTACGAACAGGAACTCATCCGGGAGGCGCTCCGGCGCGCCGATGGCAACAAGAGCCAGGCCGCGCGAATGCTGGGACTGACGCGCAATGCGCTGCGGTATAGGCTGACGCAAATGGGGCTGGAAGCATAGGGCGTCACGGAGAGCCGGCAGTTCATAGCTGACGGTCTGACGACTCGCAATTCGCTCGGTGGCGGCACTTTCCGCTAATATGGTTGGGAGGGAGCACGGATGAGCAGTCTCGCGCATTCTCTGGTGACATGGACGGGCTTTCTCCAGCTACCCGAACGCCCCGAGACAGGCAAGCGATATGAATTACACGATGGCGAGGTTGTTATAGTGCCTCCGGCACGGCCTCTGCATGTCAAGCTCCAGAAGCGCATCGAACGCTTGTTGGAGGCAGCGGCCGGTGACCGGGGAGTCGTTGCTGTCGAGTTCCCTTATCGCCCGGTGCCAAACCTTCAGTTTTGGTTCGCCGATGTTGCGTTCGTGCTACAGGCCGATTGGGACGCACTACCACCCAACGAGTATCCTGTATACGCGCCTGTCCTAATCATCGAGGTATTATCTCCTTCGAATACGCCGGCCAAAGTCAACCGGCAGCGGATCGTGGCAATGTCGTCGGGTACGCAAGAATTCTGGGTAGTGGATGCCGCCAACCGATCCGTGCAAGTGACCGAGTTCAGTGGCACGAAGACTTACGCGGCAGGCGACGCCATACCCCTCACGCTTTTCGGCGGCGCATCCATCGCGGTTGACCAGATCTTCGCAGTCTGAACCATGGAAGCGCAGGAGCGTGGGCTCTTCGGAGTTAGAGGATCCAGACGGGGATGCGGGTACGGATGATGCAGGCCTCGCCGCCGCAAACGCCTGGCGCGGACTCAACTCCAGGAAAGACGTCATCGAGGTCCTGCGCCACCATGCGCAGCAACTCAGCCTTTTCCGCTCGGGTGAGAGCCGGCAGCAGGTTTTCGACTTGGCGCAGGGCGTCCATGGATCGACACCGTCAGTATAGCGCCGGACATGGCCCCACTTCAGCGGCGAAGCACCTGGCTGTTGAGCAAGGATCTGATCCTTGCTATAGTAAGGAAGCGGTTGCGGGAAATGCGTATGGCTAAGGTCACATCCAAGTACCAGGTCACTGTGCCCAGAAAGATCGCCGACGAATACCATATCCGTCCTGGCGACAACATCGACTGGATGCCGGCCGGTGAGTCGATTCGCGTGGTCCCTCCAGGCAAACAGGCGGCGCCCCAAGGCCGGGAGTGGCAGCTCCGTTGGTTCGACCAGGCGACCGAACGCCTCCGCAAGCGCCGGTTGGCGCGCGCCACAGCGCAGCCGCGCAGCCGCGGATGGAGACGGGAGGATCTCTACGGACGTGGCCGCTCTCGTTGATACCAACGTCCTGGTCTACAGGTTCGATGACCGGTTTGCCGAAAAGCAGAAGATCGCAACCGGGATTCTCCGGCGCGGCATCGTCGAAGATTCCGTCCGCCTGCCGCATCAGGCGATTCTTGAGTTCGTGGCGGCGGTAACCCGCCCGATTCGCGGCCATATGATCCTCAAACAAGCCGACGCCTTGCGGGAAGCGGAAGAATTCCTGAAGCAGTTTACCGTGCTCTACCCAAACGAGGCGATTCTTCGCGGTGCCGTTCGCGGATGCGCGGCGTATCAGTTGAGCTGGTTTGACGCGCACCTCTGGTCATACGCGGAGCACTACGGCCTGCCGGAGATCCTCACCGAAGATCTTCAGCACGACCGGCTGTATGGTACGGTTCGCGTGGTGAACCCGTTTGTGGGCTTGCCGTAGCACGCCAAGTGGGACAGTCCTCCTGGCCGGTCGGCGACAGTCCAGGAGCCACTCAGTGGCACAAGCAGACGCGTTCGGCGGAGAGCGCGAGGCTGCCGGCCAGAAACTGGTTGACGGCATCGTCGATGGATTGCCCGCCCGCGATCACCAGCGGCTCAATGCCGTGCGCCGCCAATGAATCCGCCGCTCCCTGGCCGATGCCGCCGCAGATCACGGCTTGCGCGCCGCTCAACAACTCGACGAAGCCGGCATGGTTGCCGCAAGCCCCGGTGGCGCGCGAGCGATAAGTGCCGGAGGTGATGGCGCCGTCCTCAATTTCGAGTAGCAGGAAGGCGGTGCTGCGGGCCAGATGGTCCGAAACGGTGATGCCGTCAGTGGTGGCGATAGCGATGCGGGCTGAATTCATGAAAGTTTACGGTAACATGATACGGCGCGACGAGCCCGGGGTCAGCGCAGCGTCGAGACGATCCACAGCGCCCCTTGGGCGCTCCAGTCGGCCATCCAGCGGCCCAGGGAGGTGGCGGTGATCAGCACGATCAGGAGCAGGAAGCCGGCGCGCGCGATCTCCTGGTAGATGGCGGCGGGAATGCGGAGGGCCAGCAGGATTTTGGATCCGTCTAGCGGCGGCACCGGCAGCAGGTTGAACAGCCCCAGATAGAGGCTCAGCTCCGCGCCGCGATAGGCGTAGCTGGCGAAGGTCGGGTAGGCATTGAGCGTGAAGGCGGCGATTCCGCCCAGAATCACGGCCATGATCACGTTGCTGAAGGGGCCGGCCAGGGCCACCAGCAGGAGGCCGTTCATACCGCCTTTGAGTTTGCTGGTCTGCGTGTAGACCGGCTTGCCCCATCCCAGGAAGCCGCCAAAGAAAAGGGAGCTCAGGAAGGGCAGGATGGCGGTCCCCATCCAATCCACGTGGGCCAGCGGGTTCAGCGTGACGCGGCCTTGCAGGCGCGGTGTGTCGTCGCCGAGTTTGGTGGCCACCCAGGCGTGCGCGAATTCGTGGGGGGCCGTGAGAATCCACAGGAGCACGACGTTGATGATAGCCGTCTGGAAATTGAGGTGCATGTTTATTCGTGGCGCCGCTTGAGGCGTCACCCCCGGCGCAGAATGGCCGCCCACAGGCCCAGCAGCACCACCACAGCCACCACCGAGAGTGCGGTCTTCCAGCCGATAGGCTTCATTGTACGTGGTATCATTGAGTTTTACACCATCACTTCTTTCCCGAGGTTAACTCCACTTGGCTTTAGTTGAAGGTTGCAAGCACTCGCTTGAGATTTCCATCCCTGTCGCTGAGGTGGAAAGCGAGACCAACCGCGTCACTGCCGATGTTCAGAAACGCGCTAAACTCCCGGGCTTCCGGCCGGGAAAAGCCCCGTCCGGCATTATTCGCAGCCGCTTCGCCGGCGACATCCGGCAACAGGTTCTGGAAAGCCTGATCCCCAGGTTTCTGCAACAGCAGCTCGAGGCCGAGAACCTCAACGTGGTGGGAACGCCGGATATCACCGACGTCCACTTTCACGCGGGCGAGCCGCTCGGTTTCAAAGCTACGTTTGAAGTCGTGCCGGAAATCGAGCTCGGGGAGTACAAAGGCCTGGAAGTCGAGTATCACGAGCCCCAGGTGACCGACCAGGACGTGGACAAGCGGCTGGAAGAAATCCGCGAGCAGAAGGCGCAGCATGTGAACGTCGATCCCCGGCCGGTGGAAGACAAGGATTTCGCCGTGGTGGCGCTCGAAAGCACGGGCGGTGTGGAAGGCGAGCCGGTGAAGAGCGAGGAAATGGTGCTCGAAATCGGCGGTGGAGACACCTTCGAGGCTTTTACCGAAAACCTCCGCGGCCTGACGCCGGGCGACGAAAAGGATTTCGCCGTTACCTACCCGGCCGACTACGGCGCAAAGCGGCTGGCGGGCCACACGGTCAAGTTCCACGCCACCCTGAAGGGCATCCGCAAGAAGGAACTGCCGGAAGTCAACGACGAGTTCGCGCAGGATCTGGGCGATTACCGCAACGTGGAGGAACTGCGCGAAGCCATCCGCAAGAGCATCTTCGCGCAGCGCCAGTACGAGGCCGAGCAGGAGGCCAAGAACAAGCTGATTGACAAGCTGGTGGACGCGCACGAGTTTCCGGTGCCGGAAGTTTTCGTGGACCGGCAGATCAATAACCGCGTGGAGCAGAGCCTGCGCGCCATGGCCGCCGAAGGCGTGGATCCCCGGTCCATCAAGCTCGATTGGAACAAGGTGAAGGAAACGCAGCGCGAGAAAGCGTTGCGCGAGGTGAAGGCTTCCATGCTGCTGTCGAAGGTGGCGGCGCGGGAATCGATTGCCGCCACACGCGACGAAGTCGACAAGGAAGTGGAACGCGCCGCGCGCCAGCAGAAAGAACCGGTGGCGGCGGTGCACATGCGGTTTGAAAAGGATGGGACACTGGGACGGATCGCGTCCCACATCCAGACCGACAAAACCCTGGCCTTCCTGTTCGAACACGCGCGCAAAACGGCGGAAGCGTAGCGGTTTCCGAATGGGGTGAGGTTGGCGTTAACTTTTGACGAGTACTAGTCCGGGGCGCTGCTTACCTTCGGCGTACATTGCTTAGGGGGACGGTTCGGGTGATAATAGGAATGAAATCGGTTGGAGGTTCTCTTCCGCTTTTTCGGGCGGAACAGGAGAAAACTGCTTGAAGCGAGCCGGATCGGACGATGCTTTACGGTGTTCGTTTTGCCACAAAAGCCAGGACGTTGTTGGAAAGCTGATTTCCTCGCCGAGCGACTACCCGCGCGCCTATATCTGCGATGAGTGCATCGCGGTTTGCAACTCGATTTTAGAAGACGACAAGGTAGAGCCTCCTTCCGGCACTCCCAACAAGATCCCGAAGCCACTCGAAGTGAAAGAGTTTCTGGATCAATACGTGATCGGGCAGGAATCCACCAAGAAAAAACTGGCGGTGGCGGTGTACAACCATTGCAAACGCATCCACCTGAACCGCATGCGCAACACCGAGGTGGAACTGCAGAAATCCAATATCCTGCTGATCGGGCCGACCGGGACGGGCAAGACTCTAATGGCGCAGACGCTGGCGAAGATTCTGGATGTGCCCTTCGCGATCGTTGACGCCACCACCCTCACCGAGGCCGGCTATGTGGGAGAAGACGTCGAGAACATCATCCTGAAGCTGTTGCAGGCGGCCGACGGCGACGTGCAGAAGTGCCAGCAGGGCATCATTTACATCGACGAGATCGACAAAATCTGCCGGAAAGACGAGAACCCGTCGATCACCCGCGACGTCTCCGGCGAAGGCGTGCAGCAGGCGCTGTTGAAGATCCTGGAAGGGACCGTGGCCAATGTGCCCCCGCAAGGCGGGCGCAAACACCCGCACCAGGAATTCACGCCGGTGGACACCACCAACATCCTGTTCATTTGCGGCGGGGCGTTTGTGGGGCTGGAAAAGGTGATTGCGCGGCGCACCGGCAAGAAGTCCATGGGCTTCCTGCAGGAGGACGATAAGGCGACCATCCGCACCAGCGGGCGGCGCGACATCGACCTGCTCTCGCAGGTGCAACCGCTGGATTTGATCAAATTCGGTTTCATACCCGAGTTCATCGGACGGCTGCCGGTGAGCGCGGTATTGGAGGACCTGGACCGCTCGGCCTTGATCCAGATTCTCTCCAAGCCCAAGAACGCGATTGTGAAGCAGTACCAGAAGCTCTTTGAGTTCGAGAACGTTCGTCTGAAGTTCAGCGACGAAGCTCTGGAAGCCATTGCCGATCTGGCCATGGAACGCAAGGTGGGGGCGCGCGGCCTGCGCATGATTCTCGAAGACCTGATGCTCGATCTGATGTACTACCTGCCGTCCTACAAGAAGGTCCGGGAGTTCCAGGTCACAAAAGAGATGGTGCTGTCGCAGAAAATCAGTCTTACAATATTAGAAAAGGCCGGTTAACCCCAGAATCCCCGAAAGCGTAGTCTGCGGTTCGAGTGAAAGGCCAGGGACAAGGTCAGCCCCTGGAGAGGGACAATGCTCACTTCAAAGGAAAAATCCGATACAAAACGCCTGCCGATGATGCCCATCCGGGAGGTCGTCATCTTTCCGTACATGATGACGCCGTTCGTGGTGGGGCGGGAATCCAGCGTGCGCGCGCTGGAAGAAGCCATGGCGGGCGACAAGAAAATCTTCCTGGCGGCGCAGCACGACGCTTCGGTCGACGAGCCCAAACCCAACGAGATTTTCAGCGTGGGCACCATCGTCAACATTGTGCAGAGCCTCAAGCTGCCGGACGGCAACATCAAGGTTCTGGTGGAAGGCGTGGAGCGCGCCAAGGTGGTATCGGTTTCCGACGAAGACGGTTTTTTCCGCGCCACGGTGCGCGTCTCGGCCTACCGGGTGGAATCCGGCCCGCAGCTCGACGCACTCATCAGCCGGGTCACCGGGCTGTTTGAGCAGTATGTCAAGCTCAGCCAGAATCTGAATTACGAGACCATGATCGCGGCCATCCGCGTCGACGAGCCGGGCAAGCTCGCCGACACCGTGGGCGCCAATCTTCCCCTGACGCTCGAGGAAAAACAGGAACTGCTGGAAATCTTCGATCCCATCGACCGGCTGACGCGCGTCGCCGAGATGCTGGATATCGAGATCGAGAAGCTCAACGTGGACCGCACCATCCAGGGCCGCGTGAAGCGCCAGATGGAGAAGGCGCAGAAAGAATATTATCTCAACGAAAAGATCAAGGCCATCCAGAAGGAACTGGGCCGCGGCGAAAAGAGCGAGATCGACGAGCTGAAGAAGCGCATCGAAACCGCCGGCATGACCGCGGATGCGCAGGAAAAGGCTCTGGCCGAGCTGAAGCGGCTGGAAAACATGCCGCCTATGTCGGCCGAATCCACGGTTTCCCGCAACTACCTCGACTGGCTGCTGGCGGTGCCGTGGAAGAAGAAGACCAAGGAAATTCGCGACCTTAAGTTCGCCGAAGGCGTCCTTGAATCGGACCACTACGGCCTGGAAAAAATCAAAGAGCGCATCCTGGAATTCCTGGCGGTGCGCCGCCTGGTGAAGAACCCCAAGGGCTCCATCCTGTGCTTCGTGGGGCCTCCCGGCGTGGGCAAGACTTCGCTGGGGATGTCCATCGCCAAGGCCACCGGCCGCAAGTTCGTCCGCATGTCGCTCGGCGGCGTGCGCGATGAAGCCGAAATCCGCGGCCACCGGCGCACCTACATCGGCGCTCTGCCGGGACAGATCATCCAGATGATGAAAAAGGCCGGGACGCGCAACCCCATCTTCATGCTGGACGAAGTCGACAAGATGTCGATGGACTTCCGCGGAGATCCTTCCGCGGCGCTGCTCGAAGTGCTCGATCCCGAACAGAACTTCATGTTCGTCGATCACTACCTGGACGTGGAATACGATTTGAGCCAGGTCTTCTTCATAGCCACCGCCAACGTGCTGCACACGGTTCCGCCGGCATTGCAGGACCGCATGGAAGTGATCCGTCTTTCGGGCTACACGGAGCTCGAGAAGATGGAGATCGCCAAGCGCTTCCTGGTCCGCAAGCAGATGGAGCAGACCGGCCTGACCGGAAACCAGATCGAGTTTGAAGATTCGGGCATCAACGGGTTGATCCAGTATTACACGCGCGAAGCCGGCGTGCGGAACCTGGAGCGCGAGATCGGCAACGTCTGCCGGAAAGTCTCCCGCCAGGTGGTGAACGCGCAAAGCGCCAAGGAGAAGAAGGCGTTCGCGAAGGTCGAGATCAACGACGCGAAACTGCCGGATCTGCTGGGGCCCTGGAGGTTCCGCGACCTGGGGGTCGAAAAGAGGAACGAGATCGGCGCGGCCACCGGACTGGCGTGGACCGAAGTCGGCGGTCAGATCCTGACCGTGGAATGCACTCTGATGGAAGGCAAGGGCAAGCTCACCATCACCGGAAAACTCGGCGACGTCATGCAGGAATCGGCACAGGCAGCCATGAGTTACATTCGTTCGCGCGCCCACACCTTCGGGTTACCGCGCGATTTCTACCGCAACCTGGACGTGCACATTCATGTCCCGGAAGGCGCCATTCCCAAGGATGGGCCATCGGCGGGGATTACGCTGGCCACCGCGATCTGCAGCGCGCTGACGCGGATTCCGGTGCGCTGGGATCTGGCCATGACGGGCGAAATCACGCTCCGTGGCAAGGTGCTCGGCATCGGCGGCTTGAAAGAGAAGTTGATGGCGGCCCACCGCTATGGCATCCTGGAAGCAATCATGCCGCGGGAGAATGAGAAAGATCTCCCCGACATTCCAGACGCCATCAAGCAATCCATGAAGCTGAATTTTGTGGAGTCCATGGACGAAGTTCTGAAGATTGCGCTGGAGCGCGAGTTGGTGGCGATTCCACTGACGCCGCTGGATCTGGATGTAAAGCCCACGCTCGAAGAGAGCCGGGCGCACTAATGAGGCATGCCGCTCCCGAATGGTCGCGGTTCTGTGCCTGACGCGGAATTTGTAGTCAGCGCCGGAAACCCGGAGATGTTCCCCTCGGACCGGTTGCCGGAAGTCGCATTTTTAGGAAGAAGTAATGTGGGGAAATCCAGCTTGATCAACGCCCTGGTCGGGCGGAGAGGATTGGCTTTCACCAGCAATACCCCGGGCCGAACGCAAACCATCAATTTTTACCGGGTGGACGGCGCGTACTATTTCGTCGATCTGCCCGGTTATGGATATGCCCGGGTGCCGATCGAGCACAAGCTCGCATGGAAAAAACTGATCGAGCAATATTTGGAGAATCGAGATACCCTAAGACTTTCCTGCCTGATTCTGGATACCCGCCGTGGATGGATGGAGAAGGATCTCGACCTGAAGCGGTGGCTCGAGGATCGCGGCAGACCGTACCTGGTAATCGCCACTAAGACCGACAAAGCAAATCAATCTGAGCAGGGGCGCGGTTTAAACGCTATTCGCAAAGAAGGCGTGGAACCGTTGCTGTTCTCGGCCCTAACGAGCCGGGGAGTGAGGGAAATTTGGCAAGCAATAGCGAAAACACTTCAAACACGGTAGGCAACAACCTGCCGCAGGAAAAACCCGAGAAAACCGAAAAGCCCGCCGACAAGCAACCCGCCCGGGAGAATGCGGCGCCCGCCGCCTCCGCCGAGACGGAAAAACCCGAAAGGCCTGAGAAGGCTGAAAAGGCTGTTGGAGCAGCCGCCGAGAGATCGGACGGCGAAAAGGCGGTGCGCGCCCCCAAGGCGTCAGCCGCTCCGCCGGCGGCACTCGAAGGGAAAGGGCCGGAATCAAAAGCCCCGGAAGCGAAAGCTCCCGAAGCCAAGCCCGCGGAAACCAGGGCCGCCGAAGCAAAACCGCCCGAGGCACCGCCCGCCGAAACCAAGGCCGCTGAGCCGCCGGCCGCCGCGCCACACGCGGAGCCGATGGGCCATCCCGGCCAGCAACGGCGGAAAGCGCAAGCCGCCCAAAGCGTCAAGAACGGCACCCCCACGCTCGACCTCGTAGAGCTCAAGGACATGAGCATCCAGAAGCTCAACCAGGTGGCGAAAGACATGGGGATTGCCGGCGCCGCCGGGCTCCGCAAACAGGAACTGATTTTCAAGATCCTCCAAACCCAGGCCGAAAAGAGCGGCCTGATCTTCTCGGAAGGTGTGCTCGAATGCCTGCCTGACGGATTCGGCTTCCTGCGCGCGCCGGAGTACAACTATCTGCCGGGTCCCGACGACGTGTACGTTTCGCCGTCACAGATCCGCCGCTTCGATCTGCGCACCGGCGACACCATCTCCGGCCAGATCCGGCCGCCCAAGGAAGGCGAGCGCTACTTCGCGCTGATCAAAGTCGACGCCATCAATTTCGAGCCGCCCGAGGAAGCCCGCAACAAGATTTTCTTCGACAACCTCACACCGCTCTATCCCAACGAACGGGTCAAGCTCGAAACCGTCCG
This sequence comes from Bryobacteraceae bacterium, assembly GCA_050014595.1. Classification (GTDB taxonomy): domain Bacteria; phylum Acidobacteriota; class Terriglobia; order Bryobacterales; family Bryobacteraceae; genus PALSA-129. The sequence goes on along the minus strand of JBEKDA010000020.1, from coordinate 25,260 downwards.
CGAAAATTATTCCGGCCGCGTTATGGACCTGCTGACGCCGCTCGGAAAGGGCCAGCGCGGTCTCATCGTATCGCCTCCGCGCACCGGCAAAACCATGCTCTTGCAGAGCCTGGCCAACTCCATTACCACCAACCATCCCGAAATCACGCTGATCGTGCTGCTGATCGACGAGCGTCCCGAGGAAGTCACCGACATGCAGCGCAGCGTGCGCGGCGAAGTGATCAGCTCCACGTTCGACGAACCGGCCACGCGTCACGTGCAGGTGGCCGAAATGGTGATCGAGAAGGCCAAGCGCCTGGTGGAGCACAAGCGCGACGTGGTGATTCTGCTGGATTCCATCACGCGCCTGGCGCGCGCCTATAATACCATCGTGCCGCCCTCCGGCAAGGTGCTCTCGGGCGGCGTGGATTCGAACGCCTTGCAGCGGCCCAAGCGCTTTTTCGGAGCCGCGCGCAATATCGAAGAAGGCGGGTCGCTGAGCATCGTCGCCACGGCCCTGATCGACACCGGCAGCCGCATGGACGACGTGATTTTCGAAGAGTTCAAAGGCACCGGCAACATGGAAATCCACCTGGAGCGCAAGCTGGTGGACAAGCGCGTCTTCCCGGCCATCGACATCAACAAGAGTGGCACCCGCAAGGAAGAGTTGCTGCTGCCCAAGGAAGAGCTCAACCGCGTGTGGATTCTGCGCAAGGTGTTGAACCCGCTCTCGCCGGTGGAAACCATGGAACTGCTGCTCGACAAGCTGAGCAAGACCCGCAGCAACGCCGAGTTCCTCAACTCGATGAGCGGCTAAGTACACCGTTTCCTCGACACACTTCGGATTCCGTGAAGACCGCTCCCTCACGGTCGCGGCTCGCATCGGAAGCGCGCGCGTCAGCAAGCGGTTTCGGATATGGGAGCGAACTTCTCAAACCATTTGATTAGGCCACTACTTGTCCGGGAACAACTGCTTCAGGAATTCCTTGTCTTCCAAAATCGCCCTCAGCCTCTGCCCGCCGCGTCCGCCAGTTGTAGCAGGCGGCTCGAACTGCCGGCGCACCGCGGGGTCCAGCGCGAGCGCCTTGCGGAAATCGGCCAGCGCGGCGGGCTTGTCGGCCAGGTTGTAATCCATCACGCCGAGGGAGATCCAGGCGTTCGCCGACGGCATGTAACGCGCGTATTTCGCGGCCGCCTCGCGAGCTTCGCGCGTCTTGCCGGCACTTGCAAGGGGGCCGATGCGAGCCTGCCACAGCATTCCCAGATTCATGTCCAGCAACCGCCGGAGCTCCGGGATCGGCTGCGGATTGTCGTCCACATTGAGATACAGGTAGCGGTCATTATTGATATTCCGCCCGCCGCCTTTGCGCACCACAATCATCGACGCCGACTGCTTGCCGCGCGAATCTCCGCCCGCATCGTCGCCCGCCTTGAGAGCCGCGAAGAGCTTCTCCGCCAACTCGCCCTCGGTGGCTTCAAACGCGCGGCCCATGGCCTCGGGAACCTGCGGCCCCACCAGGATATTGCCCTGCGCGGACCACGTCTTGCCTTGCCGGTCGCCGGCCCAGGTGGGCGCGTTGGAACCCGTGTAGGTGGCGATGCCGCCGTTGCGGTCGACGATTGCCACCTGTCGTCCCTCTTTATCCGGGAAGGTATCTTCGGCCAGCAATTTGTCGAGCACCTGCTTCGCCGTGAGACCCTGCCGCAGCAATTCCAGGCCTCGCGGTCCGTAGCCCGCGTTGACGTTGGCCTGTGTAGCCACGCAGCCCACGCCGGCTTCCGCCCACGGCACTACCGCGCCCACCGAAAAATAGCGCGACGCCACGGCCACACCACAGTCCCCGTTGGCGGGGTCGTAGCCCACAATCGAGAACGTGTTCACATCCGCGGCGAAGAGCGTCGACGCGGCGAATACCAGCCAGCCGAGTTGTTTCATATAGAGATGTTATATAACATAGGCCAGAATCCCACAGGAGGCTTCGCTCCATGCCGCGTTCTATCGTGCCGGTGCTGATATTGCTGACCGCTGGTTGCCTGGCGTTCCAGGGGCCGCCGGCGCCTGCCGAGCCCGGCCGCGTTGCCGACCCGTTCTCGACCGGCTGGATGCTCACCGACACCAATGGCGACGGCATCGCCGATTTCATCGCGGGAAAAATCGTGGTGCCGGGGAAACCGAGCGCCGCCGAAAACAGCGCCGCCGCGAACCTGGCGGCGCGTCTGGGGTTCGGCTCCACGGGCCTGACGCCGCCGCTTGTGGTCGATAATGCGGCCGCCTACCCCGCCGGCCCGCGCATCTGGGTAGGACGCGCGGCGCCCGCGGATCTGGCATCGCTCCAGGCGGGTCTCGACAAGGAAGAAGGCGGCGTCTTCTCGAGCGGCGACAACCTGGCGATTGTCGCCAACGACGATGCCGGCCTGCTGGCCGCCTCCGACGCCTATGCGGCGCGCGCGCCGTATCAATGGCGCGTGCCCGGCGAGAAGCTCTCGGCCATCGTCGAAGTGTTGCGTTCCGCCGCTCCCGCTGAACCCATCGAACTGGCCGGTGTCACTTACTTGCGCGGCAAGGCCGGCGTGCACAGCGCTTTTCTGCGCGGCGCGGTTCCTGAGGCGGCGCTCGTAACCGCACTGGCCTCGCCACGCTTGGCCGCCGTGCATCAATTGGTGGTCATCGGCGGCGCCGCTGCCACCAATTCCAAGGCAGAGGCCGCCGTCCCACCCGCCGCTCCCGCCCCTCTGGCCGCGGCTGGTGGCGGCAATGCCCCTGGCGGTGACGCCGCCGCTGCCGCACCCGCGCGCCTCGATCTCGCCACGCTCTACACTACGCGCGGCCTCTTCGGCGCGTCCGGGCGCATCCCCGTGCCGGCCACCTGGAACGGCCACCTCTACGTGCCGGCGGGCGCCGCCGGAATCGCCATGGCGAACCTCGCCGCGCGCCTCGGCCTGGAAACCACCGGAATCAATCTGCCGATCTCGACGCCCGCCGATTCCGCCGCCGTTCGCGACGTCCGCACGCATGCCGTGCTGGCCGGCGATTCTCCGCTTTCGCAGGAGGCCGAACGAAAGCTCCGCGCGGGCGACACCGCCGCCGCGCAGGCCGAGACTCCGCTCTCCGCCGGTGAGGGGGAACTGCGCATCGTGGACGACGCGTTCGGCCGCCGCGCCGCCATCCTCGCCCGCGGCGACGATGCCGGCGCCGCCGCGGCCCTCGGCCTGCTTTCCGATCGCTTCCCCAACCTATGGGAACAGGGCAAGCCGTATCTTTCCCTCGAAGAGATCCGTTACGACCTGCACAAGTTCTTCTCCCTCCACTCCAGCGCCGGCCAGACCGCGGCCGCCCTTTATCACCTGGACCATTGGATGAAGAAGATCGACGCCACAGGAATCAAAGACGTCAAAGCCGAGATCTATGCCGACGTCGCCGACCCCGCACTCACTGCCTTCGTGCGGCAGCAAATCCAGCAACAGCTTCACGCCAGCGCCGAAGTGAAAACCGCCAGCCTGCATGCCGGCACTGAGTGCTGCGACCAAAATCCCAACCTGCATTTCCAGTCTCCGACGGCGAAGTTTCAGCCGGCCGCGCCCACCTTCACCGAAGACATCGTGATTCCCTGGGAGGGCAAACGCCTGGTGGAAGCCGTGCGCCGCGCATCCGCCAGGATCGCCGCCGGCCAGCCCGTCAAGCTGATAGCGCGCGTCAGCGAAGGCCCCGAAGAGCGCCGCAAACTCGGCGCGCAGCTCAAGCCCATGCTCGCCTCCGCCGGCGCCGATTCCGCGCACTCCACCATCGAAGTGCTTTGCGCCTTTAAGCAGGGCTATAGCTGGCTGATGGATGAGATCGCGCCCGCGCTCGCCGGAAAGCCGGTGGCCTCCATGCGCATCGACTTCGCCAAGAACGTCGACTCGACCGGCGTTCGCGCCATGCAGTCGGATGCGCGCTGGGTTCAGGAGCTCTATCCCGCCGACGAGATGCTCGCGCGCCGGTTAAACCTGCCGCTCGAGAGGATCGCGCTGAGCGAAATCGAAGAGCCCGACTCCAAGACTCCCACCTACCGCGTACACGCCTTCGACGCCGCCGCCCACGAAATCTTCACGCGCGATTTCACCGTGGCCACCGTCATGCAACCCTACAACGGCGTGATCCCGCGGTACGAACAAGTGCAGGTGGAAACCGGCTGGGTGCGCCTGGAAGCCGCTTCCAAAGTGATCCTCAATGAGCGCATCCAGACCGATATCGAAGAATTCTGGGACCACTATCAGAACAAGACCCTGCCGCGCGTTTACCAGTTCGTCATGGCGCAAGCCCACGGCGATCTGCGCTCCGAATACGCGCCGCCCTTCGACACTCTCAAGCTCGACATCCACCTGAGCGAGCCCGATTACAACCTCGATCTCGACCGCGAGCGCATTTCCTCACTCGAGGCGCTGCAGGAAGACACGCTCTACTCCACGGACGTTTTCATGAGCATGATGGGCGATCTCGAAACCGGCCGCCCCATCACTTATACCGGCCGCGTGTTGCCCATCGTGCATGCTTCCGAAGACGGCCAGGACGGCCGCGTACACATTGAGTTCTACGGCAAACCGGCCGCGAATCCGCTGGTGCGGCTGACCTGGGCCGACGCTCAGGGCAAACACCACAAACAGGAGCGCAACCTGCCGGCGCTCACCGGCGAGTTCCAGCCGCGTCTCATTCAGGCGCGCGTGAAGGCCGGCGAGCCGGGCGTCGAGAGCCTCACCTGGCTGCTTCCGGCCGATTTCGCCGAAGACCGGTACGACGAGTGGCTCAACGTGGAAGGCCAGGACCAGGTGGATCGCAGCATCTTCTCCGTGGAGCAGGCGCGCGGCCAGATCGAATGGCTGGAGCGCATGCACGCCGCCGGCCTTTACCGCGACGAGGTGGCTTATCCGCACCTCGGCCGCATGGCCGTCGAGTTCGAATTACCCCAGCTCCTGGGTGCGCCGGTGGATGGCCCCGCGCCGCGCGAGTACGCGGCTCTTGCCGTCGCGCCGCCCGCCACGCCGCGCCCCATGATCGCCGATGTCAAACCGCTTGCCGGCACTCCCTTCGTGCAATGGGACGAGCCCATCAGCCCGGATGAAAACGCCGCCATCCTGGCGCGCCTCGCCACCTATCCCGGCGTCACGGTCTATTGGATGGGCCGCACCTACCTGGGCCGCGACATCTGGGCCGCCGACGTCATGCTGCCTACGCCTGCGCTGCTGCGCTCCTGGCCCAAGGAGACCACGCTCAAGGCCGCCATCGTCTATTCCGGCCGCCAGCACGCCAATGAGGTTTCGAGCACCAGTCATATCGATAAGCTGGCCGAGCAACTCGTCACCGATCCCCAGAAGCGCGCCATGCTGAACAAAGTCAACGTGGTGCTGCATCCCATCACCAATCCCGATGGCGCGCAGCTTGCCGTGGACCTCGCCAAGATCACGCCCGACAACATGCTGCACCCCGGCTATCACGGCGCTCTCAGCGCCGACGTTTCCGCCGGGCAAGGCGAGACCGATCCCATCTACCCCGAATCGCGCACGCGCCGCCAGTTGATCGAGGCCTGGCAGCCCGATGCCTTCCTGAATCCCCACGGCTATCCATCGCACGAATGGGTGCAGCCGTTCTCCGAATACACCGCCTGGGTGCAAAGCCGGCAAGGCGCGAATCCCGGCCGCGCCTGGTGGATTCCGCGCGGCTGGTTCACCAGCCTGGGCTACGTGCGCGACGACACGCATCCCTACAGCAAGCTGATTGCCTACGCGCTCGAGGACCGCATCGTGGAGGCGGAGCGCAATGTCCCCGGCCTGCTGCCGCTGGAGGACCGCATGAACGCCCGCTACCAGCGCTTCGGCCAGCGCTGGCAGCCGCGCGACATGTTCCAGCCCATCGTGAACGGCATTCGCATTTACATGTCGCTGAAGGGATCGGCCGGCCGCGGTGGCGGGGCGGCCGCGGGTGACGCGGGCGCGGCAAGTGCGGCGGGTGCGGGCGCCGGCACGCCCGGCAGCGGCGGCGTGACTGGCCTTTCGCCCGACGTCACCTGGGATGCCGGCTACACCGAAGCGCCCGATGAAACCGCGCACGGCGATTACATGAAGCTGATGGCCGCCGCCGGCCTGGCTTTCGACTACGTGCACCTCAAGTACCTGGCCGAAGGCGATCTCCGCATCACCCGCACCGAGCGCGATGCCGCCGGAGGCGTGAACTGGCGCGTGGAACGCCCGCGCCCCATTCTTCCGCCGGGAACACCGCCGCCGAGGACTACGCCTGATCAGTAGAGGGACCTTGGGAGTATGATCGGCTTGTGAGAATCAAGACGGGTCGAGCGGACACGGACCGTTCCGTCATGCCGGCTCAGTGAGAGAACCGGGACGCCATCAATACGAAAATTCGACGCGCTCAATCTTGTCCGAATCTGGCGGTACATCAATCAAGAGGAAGGCCAGCCTTGCTATTCTGGAACTGGCGGAAACAGAGAGGTGTTTATGACGATTCAACTGAAACCTGGCCAGGAACAGGCCATACAGGCGGCCATCAAGGCGGGTACGTTCCGCTCGGTAGATGAATTCATCGAAACGGCCATCGCGATACTGCCCAATTCGTCGGCGGCCGAACCATCGGCTGCGCTGCCCCGTAAGTCGCGGCTGTGGGAGTTGCGGGAAGGGTTGAACTTGGGCGATCTCTCGATCAAGGACCTGATCGAAGAGGGACGTGAGTGAGCGTATTCGTCCTCGACGCGTCTTACGCTTTGACCTGGTGCTTTCCGGATCGTGCTACGCCGAGTACCGATGCAACGTTAAAGCGCATGGAGACTCTCACCGACAGCGCAACTGTTCCGTGGGTGTGGCAGGTAGAGATAGGGAATGCGCTCGGAAAAGGCGGTTGCAAAAGACAAGGTGGCTCTGCCGCGCGCATTGGAGATCTGGAGGGAGCTGTTGTTGCTGCCAATCCGGCAAGTAGCCATCGGCAATATTCCCGAGCTTTTGAGGCTTGCAGTGAAGCACAATCTCTCCATGTACGATACGTGCTATCTGCAACTTGCCTTGATTTCAAACCTGCCGATCGCCACCAACGACGACAAATTGAAGCGGGCTGCTGAGGCTAACGGCCTTGCGATCATTGTTCCGTAAGAGTCAAGCGGTTGTTCCCAGTCTTGCAGCTCTGGGAACCGGCGCAAACGTCCGAAGTGATGTGGTTTGTCCGCGGCGTCCGCAGCCTCCGACCTCTAGAAGCTAGCCCCGCCGTCCCCCTTCACTTCCTTGGCGTCCCTAACGACGTCTCCAGCGCGATTCGCACCAGTTGGCTTCTTGTCCGCACGCGCGTCTTCTGGAACAGTTGTTGCAGAGTCGCCTTCACCGCGCTCTCCGACACGCCGATCTGCGCGGCGATTTCCTTGTTGCTGAGTCCTTCGAAAATGCCTCGCAGCACTTCCTGCTCGCGCTCCGTCAGGAACTGGCGGATGCTTTGCTCTTCGCCATACCGTACACCGTCGGCCATCGCGTGGATCACCCGCTGGTCCACCCACATCTCGCCCGCCGCCACCATGCGGATGGCCTTGGCCAGGTTCCCCGGCGAATTGTGTTTCAGGAAAATGCCCGAAGCGCCCATTTGCAGCGCGCAGGACGATTCCATGGCGCTCATCCCGGCCGTCACCATCAGGATCTTGCCCTTATACCCCGCGCGCCGCGCCGCTGAAATGAACTGGCTGCCGTGGTCCTCGCCCAGATCGAAGTCCAGCAGGATCACGTCCACCACCGCGCGTCGCAGCAACTCCAGAGCCTCCGCAGCCGTGCCGCAGTGTCCGGACATTTCAAAGTCCGGTTCCGATTCGAGCAGCCGGCTCAGGCTCTCGCGGAATAGCACGTGATCATCGAGCAAGAGCAGTCGGATACGTTCCATATTTCTCCGTGCGCGCCGCGCCCGGCGCGGCCACCGCCAGGTCGATCACAAAACAACAGCCTTTCACCGTGGGGTCGTGGCGCAGTTCTCCGCGGAAGGAGCGCACAAAAGCGCGCGAAAGATACAGCCCCAGGCCGGTCGAGTCGGCCCCTTTTTGGAACGGCTGGAACAACGCGTCCCCCGCTTCGATCCCCGGTCCCGAATCCGTAACCCGGATCGATACCAAATTGTCGCCGGCCGCGACCGAGATTTCGATGCGCTTTTCGTCGGCCTCTTCCAAGGCCCGCTCGCTGTTTTTCGTCAGGTTCAGCAGCACCTGCAACAGGCTGTGCCGGTCGGCCCATACCGGCGGAATCTCCCGCGGAATGTTCCACCGCGTTTCGATGCCGGCCTCCTGGCAGTAGGGTTCCAGAACGATCCGCAGATCGTCCAGGGTTTCCGCCAGGTCGATTCCCTGCATGTGCGAGGTGCTGGCGCTCTGCTTCAATTCGAGCGAGGCAATCTTGTTGAGGGTTTCCACCAGCGCGCCCAGCGCCTCGAAATCCTTGCTGCCTTTGAGCGTGCCGCTGCGCACCAGGTTTTCGTAGATCACCGTGATGGCGCCGCACACGTTGCGCACTTCGTGCGAGACCGCGCCCACCAGAATGCGCGAACCCGTCATCAGTTGCTCCAGGCTGGTCTCTTCGCGTTCCCGCAAATCCTCCGACGCGTCCACCACCAGCGCCGCGAGGCGCGGCCCCACGGCCGTCTGATAGGTGGAAAAGAAGACGTTCGCCAGAAAGACGTCGCCATGTTCGCGCTCGCCGCGGCACTGCATTTCGGTGCGGAAGGTCTGCGGCGTGTCTCCCAGGAACGGCACGCGCCCGAGGGCAGGCACGTAGCGGCGGATGCTCTTTCCCGGTAGTTCCCCCGGCGGCACCCCGAACAACCGGTGGGCCGCCGAGTTGGCCCGCAGGATCAGGCAGTCCGACGACATGGTCACGATCGCCGCCGGGCTGCTGTCGATCAGGAATTCCAGTTGCTCCTCGGCCTCCCGCCGCGCCGCCGATTCCCGTTCCACGCGCTCCCGGCTTTCCCGCTCCATTTGCCGGCTGCGGCTGATTTCGAATGCGAACAGCCCGGTTCCCGCCAGCGAAGTGAAAACCAGGATGTCCTGCGGCAGTGAATTGCCCACCGTGAACGGCAATGGCGAGAAAACGTCCGCCAGCGCCGTACAGACCAGCGCCGTGGCCAGAATCTGCCACCGCGGCGACACCGTCCCCACCAGCAGAATCGGGAATAAGTAAAGGAAGCCGAACGAGATGTTGAGGTCGACACGCCAATCGATCAGCGCGATCGCCGCGATCAGCAGCCCCGCTCGCGCCAGTACCGCGCGCCTGGTTCCGTAAAGGTAGCGGTAGATCATGATCGGATGCCCCTCTTCGATAGTAAAAGCAATTCTCACACGCGCCAAGGCGCCCGGCCAAAAGATAGGTTGGTTCTGGCCAAAAGATGGGTTCCGGCGGCCGGCCTGAAACCGTTACATTCAAATTCTACGTTGTTTTTGCCGGAGGTCTCATGCGGCGCCCGGTGCGTCGTCTATTTTCGTGGCTTGTGTTTGCCGGGTGTCTGGCTCCCGCCGCACCTGCGCAGACCGCTGTGACCTGGGAACAAGTGCGCGCCCGCTTCGAAGCGGCCAACCCCGCTGTGCGCGCCGGCCAACTGACCATCGACGAAGCCCGGGCCAACGAAATCACGGCCTATCTTCGCCCCAACCCCAGCTTTAACGCGAGTCTCGACCAACTCCAGCCTTTCACTCCCAACCCCTACCAGCCTCTGGCTGGCGCTTTCCCGCTGATTTCGCTCAACTATCTCCACGAGCGCAACCATCAGCGCGAGCTGCGCCGCGACAGCGCCCGCGAGGCCACCGGCATCTCCGTTTTGCAGCAGCAGGACCTCATCCGCAACCTGGTCTTCAGTCTGCGCAACGCTTTCGTCGAGGCCCTGCAGGCCAAATCTGTTCTCGCGCTCGCCAAGGATAACCTCGATTACTTTGATCGCGAACTCTCCATCAGCCGCGACCGCTTCCGCGCCGGCGATATCGCCCAGGTGGATCTCAGCCGCCTCGAGCTCCAGCGCGTGCAGTACGAATCCGATTTCCAGACCGCGCTGGTGAACCTGCGCACCGCCAAGATCCAGCTTCTGCAACTGCTCGCCGACCGCACCCCCGTGGACCAGTTCGATGTCGCCGGCCCCTTCGATTTCTCCGACCGCCTGATGCCCCTCGAAGAGTTTCGCGCCCAAGCCATGGATTCCCGGCCCGATCTGAAAGCCGCCGCACAGGCCATCCAGAAGGCCCAGACCGATCACCAACTGGCCGTCGCCAATGGTTCCACCGACCCCACCTTCAGTGTCGACGCGGGCCACAATCCGCCATTCGATGCCTATATTGGATTCAGCGTCAGCATTCCGCTGCGCATCTTCGACCGCAACCAGGGCGAGAAGCTGCGCACCCAGCTCGAAATCACCCACGCGGAACGGCTGCGCGACGTCACTCAAACCCAGGTATTCAGCGATGTCGATTCCGCTTACGCCACGCTCTCGAGCACCGTGGAACTGCTCAGACCCTATAAGGAAAAGTATTTGAAAATGGCTCTCGACGTGCGCGACATGACGTCGTTTTCCTTCCAGCACGGACAGGCTTCGCTGCTCGATTTTCTCGATGCGCAGCGCGACTACCGCCAGGTCCAGGTAACTTATCTGAATCTGGTGGCCGCCTATCTAACCGCGGCCAGCCAGCTCAATCTTGCCGTCGGCCGCGAGGTCATCCCATGAATGCGAATCACATCTTCACCGCGGAGACGCGGAGACGCCGAGAAATAAGTAATGAGACGTTTGGCTTTTCTCCGCGTCTCCGCGTCTCCGCGGTAATCCTCTTGACCTCTCTCTCCGCGCTCCTTCTCCTCGGCTGTGGCGCCAAGGGACAGACCGATCCGGCCGCCGGCGCGCCTCCGGTCGCCGAAGTCGAAAAAGAAGGCGACGCCTCGCTGGTGAAAGTGGATCACCCCGAGCAGTTCCCACTGGCCACCGCAACGCGGCGCGATTCCGTGCCGGAGCTCGCAGTCACCGGCGTGGTAGCCGCCGACGTCTCGCGCAACGTCCCGGTCATTTCGCTGGCCTCGGGCCGCGTCGTCGAAATTCACGCGCGTCTGGGCGACCAGGTCACCAAGGGCCAGCTCCTCATGCGTGTGCAGAGCGCCGATATTTCCGGAGCCTTCTCCGATTACCGCAAGGCCGTCGCCGACGAAAAACTGGCCCGCGCCCAACTGGACCGCTCCAAGCTTCTCTTCGATCATGGCGCCGTTGCCCAGAAGGATCTCGAAGTCGCCCAGGACGCCGCCGATAAGTCGCGCGTGGATGTCGAAACCGCCGCCGAACACATCCGCGTGTTGGGCGGCGATATCGACCATCCCACCGCCGCCGTCGATATCTTCGCCCCGGTTTCCGGCGTGGTCATCGAGCAGAACGTCACCGCCGCGGCCGGCGTGAAGACGCTCGACAATTCTCCCAACCTTTTCACCATTGCCGACCTCTCGCAGGTCTGGATTCTCTGCGACGTCTACGAAAACGATCTTGCCGGCGTCCACGAAGGCCAATACGCCGAGATCCATGTCAACGCTTATCCCAACCGCGTGCTGCGCGGCCGCATCGATAACATGGGCCCCATCATGGATCCCAACCTCCGCACCGCCAAGATCAGGCTCCAGGTCGAGAATCCCGGCTTCCTGCGGTTCGGCATGTTCGTCACCGCTACCTTCCACGGGCAGCAGCCGGAAACCCACGCGCTGGTTCCCTCGACCGCCGTCCTTCACCTGCACGATCGCGACTGGGTCTACGTGCCCGCTGAAAACGGGCGATTCCGGCGCGTGGAAGTGACCGGCGGCGCCATGCTCCCTGGCAATATGCAGGAGATTCGGATGGGCATTCAGCCGGGGCAGCGCGTGGTCGAGAACGCCCTCGTCCTGCAGAACACGGTGGAGCAGTGATCGGGCCATGATTCGCGGTCTGGTTGATTTCGCGCTCAATAACCGCTTTCTGGTGGTAGTGGTTGCCATCCTGCTGTTTGGCTGGGGCATCATCTCGTTTAGAGCGCTTCCCATCGAGGCCTACCCCGACGTAGCCAACAATTACGTCCAGGTCATTACGCAGTGGCCCGGCCGCGCCGCCGAAGAGGTTGAACAACAGGTCACGATTCCCATCGAAACCGTCCTCAACGGGTTGCCGCATTTGGAACATCTGCGATCCGTCTCGATTTTTGGCCTCTCCAGCGTGATGCTGATTTTCGATGACGAATCCGAGAACGATTCGAACCGCCAAAAGGTGCTGGAGCGGCTCACGCAGGTAACCCTGCCCCTGAATTTGCAGCCGCAGATCGGCACGGACTGGAGTCCCGTCGGGCAGATTTTCTTCTACACGCTCAAGAGCACCAACCCGCAGTACGACGTCATGGACCTGAAGACGCTGGAAGACTGGGTTCTGGAAAAGCAATTCAAATCGGTGACGGATGTTGTCGATGTGTCGAGCCTTGGGGGTGAAACGCGCGAATACCAGGTCCGCGTCGATCCGGACAAGCTGATCTCCTACGGGCTGAGTATCGGCCAGTTGGAGCAGCAACTCGCCAACAACAACGTGAACGCAGGCGGAAGCTTCATCGAGCAGGGCCTGCAGCAGGTAAACGTACGCGCCCTCGGCTTGGTCAATACCGCGCAGGATATCGAAGAGACCGTGATCAAGGCCCAGAATGGAACGGCGCTACGGGTGAAGGACATCGCGACCGTCGCGCAGGGCCCGAAGATCCGCCTCGGCCGGAATGGGAAGTCGATTCATCGTGAAGACGGGCGGATCATTGACAACGATGACGTGGTCGAGGGCATCGTGCTCTTGCGCAAGGGCGCCAACGCGGACTCGGCGCTCGATGGCATACACGCAAAGATGAAGGAATTGAATGAACACATTCTTCCTCCCGGCGTAAAGGTAGTTCCGTTTCTGGACCGCAGTGACCTGGTGCACTTCACCACTCACACCGTTTTGCACAACCTGACCGAGGGAATCATACTGGTTGCCATCATCCTCTTCGTGTTCCTCGGCAATGCCAGGGGCGCCCTGGTGGTGGCGCTGACTATTCCGTTCTCCCTGTTGTTCGCATCCATCTGTCTCGACCTCAGACACATTCCCGCCAATCTGCTGTCGCTCGGCGCGCTGGATTTCGGCATGGTAGTGGATGGCGCCGTCGTCATGGTTGAGAACATCGTCCGGCACATGGGACGCCAGGACGTGTCCAAGCCGGCAATGGTCCGCATTCGCGAGGCTGCGCACGAAGTGCAGCGGCCGGTTTTCTACGCGATCGGCATTATTATCACGGCCTACCTGCCGATTTTCACCCTGCAAAGCGTGGAAGGCCGGCTGTTCAAGCCCATGGCCTGGACCGTCGCTTTTGCGTTGCTGGGCGCGCTGATCTTTTCGATGGTGATGGCGCCGGTGCTGTCGAGCTTCCTCTTCCGCGAAGGCATGCGAGAGTGGCGTAACCCGGGGATGATATTCCTGACCGCGCGTTACAAGTCGACCGTGCGATGGGCTGTTCGCAGCCGTTGGTGGGTTGTGGGCGCGGCTGCTGCCAGCGTGCTGGCGGCAGGTTACCTGCTGACCAGCGGCTTGATTGGCTCCGAATTCCTGCCGCACCTGGATGAGGGCGCCATATGGGTACGAGGCACATTGGCGCCCAGCACCGGACCGACCGAAGGCATCCGCCTCGCCGACCAGGCTCGCGTGCTGCTGGCCTCATTTCCGGAGGTCACCGTGACGACCAGCCAGGTAGGACGGCCCGACGACGGCACCGACACCACCGGTTTCTTCAACACCGAATACTTTGTCGATCTCAAGCAGAACAAGGAACAGTGGCGGCCCATCTTTCACCAAAACAAAGAGGAACTGATCGCCGCCATGAATCACGAATTGGAGAAAATTCCGGGCGTGATCTGGAACTTCTCCCAGCCCATTGCCGACAACATGGAGGAGGCCGTGAGCGGCGTCAAGGGCGAACTCGCCATCAAACTCTACGGCGACGATCTCAAGTTGCTCGAAGCGAAAGGCGACGAGATCGTCAACGTGATGCGGCGCATTCAGGGAATTCAGGACCTGGGGTTGTTCCGCGTCATCGGTCAACCCAATCTGAACCTCACCGTGGACCGCCGGCAGGCCGCGCGCTTTCAGATCAACGTTGCCGATGTGCAGGACGCGATTCAGACCGCGGTGGGCGGCGGCGCGGTAAGCCAGGTCCTGCAGGGCGAGCAGCGTTATGACCTGGTCGCCCGCTATCTTCCCCAGTATCGCGATACCAGAGAGGCGATCGAGAAGATCCGCTTGTTATCGCCGTCCGGAGAACGCGTGTCCCTGGCCCAGCTCTGCAGCGTTCGAGAGTTGGATGGGGCTTCGGAGATCTATCGCGAGGGCAATTCCCGGTACGTCGCGATCAAGTACAGCGTGCGCGGCCGCGACCTTGGCAGCACCGTGGAAGAGTCGATCCGAAAAGTGGAACAGCAGGTGAAACTGCCGGCCGGTTACCACATCGATTGGGCCGGCGAATACGCCAGCCAACAGAGGTCCCAGAAACGCCTCATGATCGTGCTCCCCATCACGATTCTGGTGATTTTCATCATTCTCTATACCATGTTCCACTCGTTTAAGTGGGCGGCGCTGATGCTGGCGAACATTGCCATGGCTCCCCTGGGCGGTCTGCTGGCGCTGCTGCTTACCGGGACGCACTTCAGCGTGTCCTCGGGGGTCGGCTTCTTGGCGCTTTTTGGCGTGTGCGTGCAAACCGGCGTGATCATGCTCGAGTACATCAACCAGCTTCGCGCCCGGGGTCATGAGATCATTGATGCCGCGGTGGAAGGGGCGGTCCTGAGGCTGCGGCCCATCATGATGACCACACTGGTCGCCACACTCGGTCTGTTGCCGGCGGCGCTGTCGCGCGGGATCGGTTCCGATTCCCAGCGGCCCTTCGCCATCGTCATTGTCGGTGGGCTCATGCTGGCGATGCTGATGAATGTTGTTCTGTTGCCCACCCTGTATGTGTGGGTAGCCGGCGATGGCGACGTGCTCCCAACGCCCGAGGCGGACTTCGACGAGCAGGAATAAAGAATAAAAAGAGGATGAAAGACCTATGAACAGGGAAGAAGTTCGGGCTCGCATTGAAGAAATCGGCATCATCCCTGCGATTCGCGTGTCCTCAACGGAGGACGCGCTATTTGCCGCGGAGTCGGTCGCTAGCGGCGGAATTCCTATCGTGGAACTCACCATGACAGTGCCCGGGGCGATTGACGTGATTTCCCACCTTGTCCGCAGCGCGCCGAACTTGATTGTCGGCGCGGGCACGGTCTGGGATACGGAAACCGCGCACCGTTGTCTGGACGCCGGGGCGCAGTTTCTCACCAGCACCGGCGTCGATCTCCAGACCATAGAGTTCGCACACCAACAGAACATCGTCATTTTCCCCGGCGCACTCACGCCAACGGAAGTGATGATGGCGTGGAAGGCCGGGGTGGACTTCGTCAAGATATTCCCATGCGCGCAACTCGGAGGCGCCGCGTACATCAAGACTCTCAAGTCGCCGTTTCCACAAGTGCCGCTGATCGCCTCGGGAGGCGTGAACCAACAGAACGTCGCCGACTTCATTCTGGCGGGAGCCACCGCGGTTGGCGTAGGCGCGCACTTGATCCCGAAAAAGGCCATCGAACTGCGGCAGACGCATCGCATTCATGAACTGGCAGTCAGGCTCGTGAACACGGTGCGTGAGGCTCGCAAGCAAAGTTCAACAGCCTCCATACCCCGGCGTGGGTGAGCCCAAGTCGCTCATCTGCTCCTTGCTGGAAAGCTCGCCGGAAACGCGGATTCCTGGACGGCTATCAATTTTGCTTTTTGGCACATCGATGGTGGTGGTGTCTCCATCGTCGAACCCGCAAAAGGCCGGCTACCTGGGGTGCCAAGCAAACGAGGAGCACCCCGGCTATGCATAGCAGCGCCAGTGGTTGTCTCAGCAATTCGCGCATTTCGCTATCGTTCCCAATGTACTCGTAATGTCCCCACGGAAACAGGGCCCCGGTCGCGGTTGTAGGCCGGGTTGACTATGTGCTGGTAATCCAAGGTAAACGTCCACTCCCGGATCGGGTGCCACGCGTAGTAGGCTTCCGTAATCGACTCCGGCGCGTAATTCAGCCTTCCGTCACCGATGATGAATCCCATCCCACCGGCGGCCAGGAAGCAGCGATCGTCGCCGGACAGATAGTTGTGCGCCGCCGCCACGCCGAAGTTATCGCGGGTCCGCTTCCAGAGGCGGCCCTGCACGGAAATTCCCCCGCTGACGGAGCGGTCGATCTGGGTGAACGCCCATGCCTCGGTCTTTCCGTCACTCCAGCCATAGCGTGCGAACGCTCCGATATCCCGCGTGATCTCCTGCTCTACGTTCAAGCCGAAACCGTATTTCTTCGTGCCCGGGCGGCGCGTGGCCGCGAGATCGGTGGTCCCGTCCGGGAGCATCGCGTCCCGGAAAGTGCCGGCTCGTGCGCGATTCTGGAAGCCCAGCACCCGCATGGCGCCCGCATGCCCCATCGGCTTGTAGCGTTTCTCCCATTCCACCGCCACGCCGCGGTTCTTCGCCAGGCGGGTATCGAAGGTCGGGCCATTGGCGGTGGTCGGCTCCATCACGGCGGCAGTGCGCAGGGACCAACTGCGCATCGTCAACTCCTGCATCGTGCCGATGGTGTAGCCGCGGGTGTCGGCGGGATAGTCCCAGGCGCCGTTGTACATTAGAGACCAGTTCATGAACTGCTTGCGGGGGTCGTGGCTATAAGTGTTGTTATCGAAGTAGTCCGTAATCGCAAACTTGCCCGTAATTGTAGTAAGCCGCCTGGACGGGACCGACCCCGCAATCTGGTTGACCCCGTTCTCGACAAGCTCGGTCTCCGGACCGAGCCCCCATACCGTCCGGACGAACCCCCGGGCGGGGTAGAGCGTTGGAGTGGCGCTGGAGACGCGCGGAATCTCGCCGTTGGTGAAACCGGCTATGCCCGTCACCATGCCGAAACCCTTGCCGCCCGCCACTTCGGGATTGAACACGAGTTCGATGTGTTCATTGACCCGGAAACCCAGGAAGACCGTGGCGGTGATGGACACCCGTCTTTCGGGATGAGGCGGCAGGCTGTTTTCGCCTTCGTAAAGAGAGCGAAAGCTCCCGTGATATTGGCCAATCGCCGTCGCCTGGAAGTGGATGCTCCAGCGCCCCTCGGCCGTGGGCGCAGCGCTTGAAGTCTGCGTGGAGGCATCCTGGGTGTCGCCCGCCGACGTTTGCCCAAGCACGGGCATGGCGCCGGCAAGAAAGCCGAAGCCGATGAATAGTGCGAAATGATTCACGTGCATATTCGGTTCCTCGATAGAATCGATTGGAAAGTCTCATGGGAACCCGACAAATTACTTCTGGCGAAATTGCGGCCGGACAATGAGTTGCCGGGCCGCCGCACCGCAGCTCACTCCAGAATGCGGTGCTTGAGATTCATGACGTCGCGATACGGCACGACCCCAAGAATGATGTCGTTCTCGTCGGTGATGGGCAGCGCTCTGAAGCCGTACCGGAGAAACATGTCCGCCGCGTGCTTCATGGTGCTGTCTTTGTTGAGGCTGATCACATTTTCGGTCATCAGTTCCTTCAGCCGTTCGGTGTCCCGTGCGACGAAGACCTCTTTGATGTCGATCACTCCCAGGAGCTTGTCGGACTCATCGACGATGTAGAAGTACATCACCACATCCATGGACTCGGCTGCGTCACGAAGTTTGTTTCGGGCCTGCTCGACCGTGGTTTCCGGCGCGCACTTGAGAAAGTTGACTGTGGCGAAATTCAAGATCGTGGTGTCCTGCTTTTCGATGATCTCGTCGATCTTGGCGACCTGTGCGGGTTCCAGCAGCTTCAGGATGCTCCTTCTTTCCTCTGCCGGCAGCACGGAGATGATGTCGGCGGCTTGTCCGGGAGTCATCTCGCCGATCAGTTGCGCCACTCGTTCTTTGCTGAGCGAGAACACGATGTCTCGCTGCACGGCCGGGTCTATCTCCTCCAAGGTGTCGGAGGCGTGTTCAGTGTCGAGACCGTCAAGAAGAATGGCCCGCTGCGAGCTGTCCATTTCTTCCAGGATGTCGGCTAGGTCGACGGGGTGGATCTCGGAGAGCTTTTCTTTCAAGATGTTCAGCTTGAGGTCCCCCTGGAGTGTTCCCAACTGGGGCGACAGAGGCTGAACATATGACCAGGGGATCAGTTTCTTTTGGGCGGCGCCGGCTCGCCTGGACAGGAAGGCGGCGAGGCCTTTCAACCCCAGGCGGACAAGCAAGCCGTAGCGGCTGATATCGACATCCACCACGTAGATCCGGTTGTTGGTCAGTACCAGCCGTACATCGTATACGACTTCGACATCGCGGTCGTCGATATCTAACACCTTCTTGTCGAGCAGATAGTCCCGCAGGAGGACTTCCTCCGGCGACAGATCCCGCACGTAGGCCTTGGGATCCTCGATGTCCAGAACGATTTCCCGGGGGCTGACCGAGCGGACTTTCTGCGACGGGATCAGCAGGGCCGGCTCTCCGAAAGGGCGCGCGATCTGGAAATGAGTGACTTCGGCCACCTTTCCTTGATCGACGGCGACCAGGTCTTTCAGCTTGCCAATCTTCCGGCTTTGGAGAGAGGCGCGCGCGCCCAGCAGTTGCGTCAGAAAAAAGCTCTCTTCCTTTCCGTTTTTGTATGTCATTACTCCGTTCATGGGCGACCTCCAGCTAGTGCAGCGCTTGAATGAACTTAAAGACCAGGACCCCAACCAGCAGCAGCAGATAACCCCGCAACAACCCCAGGCAGACTCTGGCCATGCGAGTCGTCTTCATGTGCGGCGTTTTGTATCGCTGGTTGATGGCCCTGACCGTCTCGATGGTATTCTTGAAAAACGATATGATCATCGTGATTCCTCCAGACTCATTTCAAGAGATTCGGAAACAGCGCACTGATTCCATACAGCGTGGAAACTACGATAATCATCGCTGTGATGCCGATGTTCGCCACGTTCTGGAAGAGTGTGTTCTTGTACGTGCCCATGGTCTCCTCGTCGTTGAGGAGCAGAATAAGAAACACCAGGGCTGCGGGAAGCAGGGTGACCGCAATCACTTGGACAAATAGAGTGATGAGCACCAAGGGCGCACCCGGAATCAGGACGATCGTGCCCGCCAACAAGAGATCGAAGAAATAGTAGGCATAGAACCACGGCGCTTCCTTGATCTTGTGGTTCAGCGAGTGGGCCCAGCCGAACACCTCGCCGAAGGCCCACGAACTGGCGAGCGAGATGCATATGGCGCCCAGGAACCCGGCATCGAACAAGCCGATTGCCAGGCATGCTCCCAAGTGTTTATTGATGCCCATGAACTTGATGGCGGCCGTCGCGGCATCGGTGATGTTCTGGCCTGGTAGGAGGGTGGCCGTAAGGATCACGCAGAAAGCGGCTACCACCACGGTCAGGAACGAGCCAAAGGCGGTGTCCAGGTTTCCCCACCGCATGTCTTTTTCCTGCATCCCCTTGTCCACCACGGCGCTTTGCTGGAAAAAGATCATCCAGGGCGCGATGGTGGTGCCGATGTTGGCCATGAGCAGGAAGAACAGATCGTTGGTGAATCCTCCTGGCGGGAAGTGCGGTACCAGGCTGCCGTAAAGGATCTTGTCAATCGGAGGATTAATCAGGAAAGCGGCTGGAATGTAAATCAGGTTGAGCCCACAGAAAACAAGCGCCAGCTTCTCCCACGTCCAATAGCGGCCTTGGAGAACCATGGTCCCCATGGTGATCCAGGCCACGATCACCGTAACCCACGGCGGCACGCCAAAAATGCTCATCGCCGCGGTCATGCCGACGAATTCCGTGATCATCGTCAGCCAATCCACCAGGACAAGGTCCAAGAGCGAAAACCATCCCCAAAACGATCCGAAGGCATGGAAGATGGCCTCGGCATGGCCCCGCTTTGTGACCGCGCCCAGCCTTACGGTCATCTCCTGGACGTAGTAGGCTACCGGCCCCAGCAAGATCAGGAACCAGATCAGGTGAAAGCCATACTGTGCGCCGGTGGCGGTGTAAGTGGTGATGCCGCCGGCGTCGTTATCGGCCACCATGACAATGATGCCGGGGCCCGCGATCAAAAGGTACAGCCTCAACGTCTTGAGGATCTTCTTATATCGGTAATACAGTTTGGAAAAAATGTTCACGAGGCCTTCCCTTGCCTGGCGGGCTGGATCTCCGCTCCCACGTCGCTTAACGCCGGTAGACCGGCGGCACTTCGAAGAACACACTCAGCACGCGGCCCGTGGCCAATAACACGTGTATGATCTTCCGGATAATAATAGAGCCGCCCCGGCCCGGCGCCAGTGCCGCTTCCACGCCGGACGGGGCAGCCGTCACAAATTCGCTGTTCATCGACTTATCTCCTTTTCCGCCCGCGTGCGGATACACCACAGGCGCTATGGCCAGCGGCGCGATATCACGGCCGCAACCGGCATAAACACTTGCTGAAGATGTCGAAGGGGAAGAATTTCGAGCTCCAGGAATTGGAGGGTCGGATTTCAGCCCTTCGCGTTCACCACCGCAAAACCTGTGGAAGAAGCGGCGTTGAAGGCGATGGCTGAAGGCCTATCGGTTTACCGCCGGAACTGCCACGCCCCATCCTCCCAACTCGGAGGCTTATCGTCGTTCGGTCTCATATACCTTTCTGGAGACGAGTTCGAAGCTCAGGAGGGAAACAAAAAACCATTTCCCCCGGAGCGGAAGAAATGGCCAACTATCGCGAGCGATTGCTGACGGATTCCCCCACTGGTCCAAGCTTCAGCACCGCGCGCCGTGAGAGATCCGAAAACCTCAGCCACATTAGAGAAACCCTTATTCCGGGAGTCCCTGGTCACCCTCCACACAGCATCTTTGGATGCCTGAGGGCAGTGGCTTATTTGCCGCGCGGACGCCTCGCCTACCGAGGATCCATGCAAATCGGGTGGTCAGCAGCAAACAACATGCTACATCCCATCCAGCACCAAGATAACGCTCGCCCGCCGGGGATGTCAACAAAAGATTGATGCCGAAATGATGAATGTACCTTAATCCTCGAATCGCGGGAGGTTCAAGCGTAGAGTGGAACTTCAGGCTACTTCTTCACCCCCGGCGTCGCACTCGTCATCAGTTCGACGAACATCTTGCCGAACCGCGCCATGTCCACGTCCATCTGCACTTCGACCAGCGGCAAATCCAGAGCCGGCTTGATGCGGTCGGTCCACGTGAGCGTGTCGCCATACCCCGATCCGCGGTCCACGTTGACGTCCATGTAGAGTTGCCGCTTCGCCGTGATCAGCGCCGGATCGATCCACGCCGCCGCGGCCAGTTCATCCCACAGATAGCTGCGATTGGCGTGCGAGTACTTCGCCACATACTGCCCCGCGGGAGTCTGCGCCATGGCGATCTGGTCGAACATCTCCTGGCTCAGCCTGGTCTTCACCGAAACATCCACCGTCGTGCAGACAATCGAGGGCCAGTGGGCCCGCAGCACAATGTGCGCCGCCTCCGGATCGAACCAGAGATTGAATTCGCGGCGCGGATCGTTGGCGTATTCCGGGTCGTCCGTGCGCGGGCTCAGACTGCCG
Organism: Bryobacteraceae bacterium; assembly: GCA_050014595.1. Classification (GTDB taxonomy): domain Bacteria; phylum Acidobacteriota; class Terriglobia; order Bryobacterales; family Bryobacteraceae; genus PALSA-129. Next base: position 3,646 of record JBEKDA010000020.1, on the reverse strand, counting down.
CCCATGAAGACCAGCCCCTTGCTCAGTTCCGCGAAGTGCGGGTCCAGGCTCAGCGCCAGCGCCAGGTTGGTCATCGGGCCACCCGCATAAACCGTCACCTCGTGCGGATGCTCGTGAACCATGCGCACCAGAAAATGCGCCGCGTCCTCGTCCACAGGCTTCGTCGATGGCTTGCCTTCCGCCATGGCCGGCACCTCGGCCGGATCGTGGTTGCTCTCGCGGCGCGTCCAGGCCCCTTGGTACGTCACCTTCCCGTACTGTTGTTCCCACAGTTTGGTCTCCGCCTGCGTCCGCAGCAGCGGATAGACCGCGCCCGGCGCCACCGGAATATCCGCGCGGCCCACCAATTCCAGAAGCCGCAGCGTGTGCGCCACTTCCTCGTCGCGCCACTGGTCGCCGGTCACTACCGTGATGCCCAGCGTTTGCACCTGGGGCGACTGCAGCAGCACCAGGATCGACATCATGTCCGTGCCGCCCGGGCCGGCCGCGTCCTGGTCGATCACGACGTATCGCTTCTCCTGCGCCGCCCCTGCGCCCGCCAGAAAAAACAAGGCAACGGTCGCCACCACAGCCTCACGGATTCGATTCATAGACTACCTTCGCTCCGTCCAATACTGTAGCGCGGCGCAGCAATAACTTGCTGCCCCTCAATCACATCCGATCTAGGAGTTCCAAGCGACTGGCCGCCGATGAACGCCGCTCAACGCAGATTGAAAACAAACCACTTATCGGCGTTCGTCGGCGTTCATCGGCGGCTGAATATGCTCTTTCACCAACCTACTCGGTGAAATTGGATCAAAACTGGCCCTTTCTTTCCAGCCTTCCGGAGCGTATAATCCGAATCAAGGAGAGTAGGCTTATGGGTTCGCTTGACGTACCCGAACTGCTCATCGTATTGGGACTGATTGGCCTGTTTGGTTTGGGTGTTCACAACTGGATGCACAACCACGCGCATCCGCACAGATAGCCTTCGGTTCGCTCAGCGCGCCGCTGTCGGGTCCCAGCCATCGGACCCGCTCAGGTATTTTTTCGTTTGGTAGCGCGTGGCTTCCTCCGCGGTCAGGTGTTTGGTGTGGGCATCGCGCTCCGCGGTGTGCGCGCCCGGTCCGCTGGAATTGAACTCGGCATAGAACGCGGTCTCGATGGAATGGGTCTCGCCGGGATGCCACTCACGCCAGCCCGCCGCTTCGATGTGCGCGCCCATTTCCGTATCCAGAAAAATCACCGTCGCGTAGGGCCGCCACGGCCGCCCCAGCCACACGCCCGCCACCCCTGGTTCGCACGACCTCCGCGTTTTCCGTGCGCACGTCGCCGGCGCGTAGTCCGTCCACCATCACATTGTCGAGCGTCACGCCGATTTTGTGCTCCGCATCCACGCCCAGAAAGGTCAGCCGCCCCGGCGTGAGGCTGCGAACGTCCTTCAGCAGAATGTCCCGGTAAACCGGAAGCAGCGTGCCAGCGTGCGTGGTATACATCGATGTCAGCACGATCGGGTTGGTGACGTCGCGCATGCACACGTCTTCATAGGAGACGGTCCGCACCAGGCCGCCGCGGCTGCGGTCGCTCTTGATGCGGATGCCCACCACGTCGTGTCTTCACCCAGCAGTTTGGCGCCGCCGCGCCCATCGATCGCGCCGTCGCCCATGATGCCGCTATCGGGTGCGTGGCTGGCGGCGATCAGCGGCTTGCAGCCCGCCCTGCGCGCCGGAGCCACGCCGCACGAGCCCGGAGCCATGTCATAATCGCGCGGGTTGCGCGACGCGAACAGCGCCGTGCCGGCTTCCACCAGCAGAGTCACACCGGCCTTGAGTTCGATCGGTCCGCTGAGAAAGATGTTTTTGCCGCCCGCCGCCCGCAACGCCACAGCCTTGCCCTTTTCGCAACCATCGATGGCATTCTGGATTCGCTCCGTGTCGGGCGTTCGTTCGCCGGCCTCGGGCAGCACGCCGTTCTCCGCCGCGAGCCGCGCCGTAAGCACCGCGCAAGCCGGCGGCACATGCGGTTCCGTGACATGGCGTGTATCCTGCGCGCGCAGGTATACGGAGGTGAGCAGCGCCGCCGTCGTCAACCTTGCGAGCTTCACTTAGGTGGGACAAGCCTCCTGGCCTGTCATTCTAACCCGCCGCGCGCGCCTGACGAACCCTAGCCCGCGAACCGGCGCCGGGCCTTCCCTCGCGGCCCAAAGCTTCTGACCCGCATCTGGTGCGCTGGCCTCGAAACCGGCATCACGATCACCGGAGCCGTGGACTTCAGCTCACGGGGAACATCCCCCGATACCTGCTGCCTGACCAGCCGCGTAGTCAAAGTCCGCTCGATATGCGCCACATCCGAACGCTCCGCGCGTGTCGCAAAGGTCGAGGCCGTTCCGCGCGCGCCGGCGCGCCCGGTGCGGCCCACGCGGTGTATGAAGTCCTCCGGCACTTGCGGAAGATCGTAATTCACCACGTGAGAGATTCCTTCCACGTGAATGCCGCGGGCCGCCACGTCGGTTGCCACCAGCACCCGATACCGTCCCTCCTGGAAACCGCGCAGCGCCATGTTGCGTTGGTTCTGGCTGCGGTCGCCGTGAATCGCGGCGGATTTCACGCCTTCGTGCGAGAGTCTCTTCGACAGGCGGTCGGCGCCCCGCTTGGTGCGCGCAAACACCAGGAAAGATCCATCTTCCTCGCGGAGCATGTTTTGCAGCAGGCCCAGTTTGCGGTCCTGCTCCACTTCGTAAAGGTGCAAATCCACCTGCTCGACAGGCTTAATTGTGGAACCGCATTCGATGCGGATCGCGTTGGGCACCTGCGTCTCAACCAGGTGCTTGACCGATTTTTCGATCGTCGCCGAAAACAACATCGTCTGCCGGTCGGCCGGTAACGCCGCCATAATCCGCCTGACCGCCGGCAGGAATCCCATGTCGAGCATGCGGTCGGCTTCGTCCAGCACCAGCATATGGACATTACGGAGATCGACCAGTTGCCGGTCCATGAAGTCCTGCAGCCTGCCCGGCGTGGCGATCAGCACCTGCGCGCCGCGGCGAATGGCCGTCAATTGCGTCCGTTCGTTGACACCGCCGACAACCACCGCGGTGTGAATCCCGGTGCCTACCGACATCTTCGAGAATACTTCGTCGATCTGGATGGCCAGTTCGCGCGTGGGAGTCAAGATCATGCTGCGGATGCCCGTGCGGGCTGTCGGCGTACCCAGCAGGTGAATCATGGGCAGGACAAATGCCAGCGTCTTGCCGGTGCCGGTCTGCGCCGTGGCGACCAGGTCTTTCCCGTTGAGCGCCGGTTCGATGGCTTGTGCCTGGACGGGAGTGGGTTCGGTAAAGCCTTGCCTACCGAGATTGCTCTTCAGCAGAGCGGAGAGGGGGAGTTCAAAAAAAGTTTTCATTTAGCTTTTGAGGGAGGAAAATCGCGAGCCGACTGCCTTAAGTGGGGAGAGGGGGTTGCCGATCAACTTCCGGAGCTTTCAGTATAGCAGGCCCGGAGCCCGTTTACCGATGAGCCATGCTCGGAACCGCCGCGCGCTCGACTAGCGGCCGCGCCTGCTCCATCACTTCGTGGAATACTTCCAGCGTCCGCCCGGCCGTCTTCTGCCAACTGAATTGCGCCGCCCGCTGTAATCCTAACCGCTCCATCCGCCCCCGCAGCTCGAT
>JBEKDA010000019.1:0-90631 GCA_050014595.1 Bryobacteraceae bacterium | reverse complement strand
GGATCCAATTCGGCAATTCGGAGCAACCGTCACCCTATCGACTATCGCGCTTCGGAAAAATCTTCCGTTAGGTTCAGGGAAAGGTGTGTTTTCCCTTGACAAGCCCTTATCATGGATGTCCCGCTTTGGTGCGCAAGCGACTGTGTCTTTGTGGGGCAGGCGCTTTCGCCTGCCAATCGATCACTCTCACAGCTTGCTCTCGATGTCGCGTTGCACCGCCTCCAGTGCGGCATCCAACCCAGTCGCATCCTTGCCGCCGCCTTCCGCCATATCGGGACGCCCGCCGCCTTTGCCGCCGGTGGCCGCCGCCACGGCGCTCACCAGCTTGCCGGCCTGCACCTTGCCCGTTAAGTCTTTCGTCACGGCCGCCACAATCGCCATGCCGTCATCGCCGGCCGAGGCCAGCACCACCACCGCGCTCTTCCACTTGTTGCGCAGCGAATCCGCCAGCGACCGCATCTGCTGCCGGTCCATGCCGTCCACCCGCGCCGCCAGCACGCGCGCCTCTTTCACCGTGCGCGCCTGCGCCTCCAGGCCCCCCGCGGCCGATTGCGCTACCTTCTCCTTCAACTGCTCCACCTGCTTCGACAGCGCGCGCTCCGCCGCCAGCAGCTTTTCGACGTGCTCGATCAGCTCCGGCTCCGACGCCCGCAACATCTCCGCCATCCGCCGCAGCGCGCCGCTCCATTCCTGGTATTGCCGTAGCGCCGCTTCTCCGGTGATGGCTTCAATCCTGCGCACGCCCGCCGAAATACTGCCTTCGGATACGATCTTGCACACGCCGATCTCGCCGGTGCGTCCCACGTGCGTGCCGCCGCACAGTTCCCGGCTGAAGCCCGGCACTGTCACGACGCGCACCTGCTCGCCGTATTTCTCGCCGAACAGGGCCATGGCGCCCGTGGCGATGGCCTTCTCCAGCGGCAACACATCCGTCTCCACGCCGGTGTTGCGCAGGATCTGCTGGTTCATGAGCCGTTCCACTTCGTCCAACTCCGCGCGGTCCATGGCCGCGTAATGCGTAAAGTCGAACCGCAGCCTCTCCGGCTCGACCACGCTGCCCGCCTGCTTGACGTGCGTCCCCAATACCTGCCGCAGCGAGGCGTGCAACAAGTGCGTGGCCGTATGATTGCGCCGCGTGGCGTCGCGCAGAGGCGCCGCCACTTCGCCGCGCAACACGTCGCCCACGCGCAGCGCCGCTGCCGTCGCGACGCGATGCACCGTCAAGCCCGGCACGCCCGGAAACGTGCTCTCGACCTCCGCCACTTTTTCGCCTTGCGCCGAGTACAGCGCTCCGCGGTCGCCCACTTGTCCGCCCGATTCCGCGTAGAACGGGGTCTGCTCGAACACCACCTCCGCCTGCGCGCCCGCCGCAACCTCGTCGACCGGCTCTTTCTCCACCAGCAACCCGATCACGCGCGAAGTCGCGTCCAGCTCGGTGTATCCCAGAAACTTGGTGCGCCCTTGCTCCAGCAGCTTCTGGTAGGCCGGCGCCACCGCGCCCTTCTCCGCGCCTTTCCAGCTCGCGCGGGCACGCTCCCGCTGCTGCCGCATCTCCCGATCGAAACCTTCGCGGTCGATCGTCAGGCCGCACTCCCGCGCCATGTCTTCCTGTTCGTCGAGCGCCAGCCCGAAGGTATCGTAAAGCTTGAATGACACCGCGCCGGCAATCGTGTGATCCGTCGCAACCGCCGCCGCTTGGTTGAATTCCTTTTCCGCCGTCAGGAATGTCGTGGCGTAGCGGTGCTCCTCGTCCTTCACCACCCGCGCCACGCGCTGCACGCTCTCCATCATCTCCGGGTAGGGGCTCTGCATCAGCTCCGCGACAACCCCCGTCAGTTTGTAAAGGAAGGGCTCTTCCATCCCCACCATGCGGATGTTCCGCATGGCGCGCCGCATGATTTTGCGCAGCACGTAGCCGCGCCCATCGTTGGCCGGCAGAACGCCATCGTGCACCAGGAACGCGGCCGCACGCGCATGGTCCGCCGCAATCCGCAAGGCCGTGTCGACCCGCGCATCCGAGCCTGGTGTAAGCCCGCACAGATCGGCCGCGGCGAGGATGAGCGGCCGGATGAGGTCCGTATCGTAATTGGAGATCTTGCCTTGTAACACGGCGGCCATGCGCTCCAGACCCATTCCGGTATCGATCGACGGCCGCGGCAGCGGCGTCAGCTTGCCGGTGGCATCGCGGTCGAATTGCATGAACACCAGGTTCCAGATTTCGACAAAGCGCCCGCCCGCATCGCTCGGAAAGGCTTCCCCTTCGCGGCCCGCTTCGGCCGCCTCCATGCCCATATCGTAATGGATCTCCGAGCACGGCCCGCACGGACCGGTCTCGCCCATCTGCCAGAAATTGTCCTTTTCGTCCAGCCGGAAGATGCGGCTCTTCGGGACGCCCGCCACTTTCTGCCACAGTTCCTCGGCTTCGTCGTCCTCGCGAAACACCGTGACGTACAGCTTGTCTTTCGGCAGCCCGTAGTCCTTGGTGATCAGCTCCCAGGCGAACTCGATGGCGTCGGCCTTGAAGTAGTCGCCGAACGAGAAGTTCCCGAGCATCTCGAAGAAAGTGTGGTGGCGGCGGGTGTAGCCGACGTTCTCCAGGTCGTTGTGCTTTCCGCCCGCCCGTACGCACTTCTGCGAGCTCGCCGCGCGCGAATAATCGCGCTTTTCCAGTCCGAGAAACGTGTCCTTGAACTGGTTCATGCCGGCGTTGGTAAACAGCAGGGTCGGGTCGTTGGCCGGGACCAGCGAAGAGCTGCGCACCACCACGTGGCCGCGGGCGGCGAAGAAGTCGAGAAAGCGCTGTCTGATTTCGTGACCTGTCACGGAGATTCCTTGTGGATGTGGACTAAATTTCAATTATAGGGGAGAAGCTTCCCGACTCTGCGAGGCGGCGACCCTGGTCAGCGTTGCCACCCGGTAGCGCCAGCGGTCTCGCCGCCGGTGTATAGAAGAAGCGGCCTTACCAGGCCTTACCACCCGGTAGCGCCGGCGGTCTTGCCGCCGGTATGGTATATAGAAGCGGCCTTACCAGGCCTTACCACCTGGTAGCGCCGGCGGTCTTGCCGCCGGTGTCTTGATGCGCGCTTCACCATTGCCACTCTTCGCGCACACCCTGCAAAACCGCTTCTCACCGGATTTTCCTTAACGAAACTCCACTCGCCGGCGTTGCGGTCGGAGCGGCAGCAGGTCGCTGAGGTTGCCGGTGGTGCGCCTAAATCCGATGATTGCGATCCCCGGGCAGGCCGAAAGCGGCCCTGACCGCTTCATCGGCTTGCCGCATGATTGCCGGGCCCGCCTCACCGAGTTTCTTGATCAGCCGGGAGCGGTCCACCGCGCGGATCTGGTTAAAGACTGCCACTGAGGCGACCGTCAAGCCGCTGGACGCGCCGGCCGGCAAGAGCACATGCAGAGGCGATAGCGGCAAGCGCACCGCTGAAGTGATCGGCGCCACCAGTTCCGTCCCTTCTTGACAACCATCCCCGCTCCGCCTTACTATATCCGTAACGGATGTATTGATGAACAAGACACCGCCGCAAAATCTGTTGCCGCTCACGCCGCCGGTCTTTCACATCCTGCTGGCCCTCGCCGATCAGGAACGTCACGGCTACGGCATCATGCAGGACGTCGCGCGCCAGACCAACGACGCGCTCCAGCTCGGCCCCGGCACGCTCTACGGCTGCCTCAAGCGCATGCTGTCGGCCCGCCTGGTCGAAGAATCCGACGAGCGCCCCGACCCCGCTCTGGACGATCAGCGCCGCCGTTATTACCGTATGACCACCCTCGGACGCCGCATCGTCCGCGAAGAAGCGCAGCGCCTGGCCGGCGCGCTGGTCGCAGCCAAATCCAAACGCCTCTTCGCGCGCTCCAGGCCTTCAGCCATATGAGGAAAACCCCATGAACCCGACCCTGGAACGTTGCTTCTGCCGCATCTATGTCTTCCTGCTCTACACCTATCCGAGGCCGTTCCGCCTGCGTTTCGGCGGTGAAATGCAGCAGGTCTTCCGCGACCGCTGCCGCCACGTTTCACGCACTGCCAGCCGCCTGTCTATCCTGCACTTCGCCCTCCGCACAGCCGCCGACTGGCTTTCCACCGCATTCCGCGAACGCTTCGCCTCGATCGACCTCCGCGCCATCTGGTCGGCCGGCCGCAAACACGCGCCGCGCGGCTTCGTCGCCGAGTGGTCGCTCACCATCGTCATGTTCCTCTTCTTTACCACCACCATGGTTCAGGCCTATGTCATCCCCACCGCCTCCATGGAAGGCAACCTGCGCATCGGCGATCATCTGCTGGTCGATCGCGTCGCCTACGCCGATCCCGGTCCCTTCAAACACCTGCTTCCGTATCACGACGTGGCGCGCGGCGATATTGTGGTCTTTCGGTATCCCGAAGACATCCGCCAGACCTACGTCAAACGCGTGATCGGGCTCCCCGGCGACCGCCTTCACCTTGCCGATAAACAGGTGATCCGCAATGGACGCCGGCTTCTGGAACCTTACACGCGCCACTCCGCCGCCTGGCGCGACCCTTATCGCGACGACTTCCCTGCCGCTCCCGGCGCCTACACCACGCCGCGCGGCCGCGACATGTTCGCCTGGCACGTCCGCGATGGCGAAGTGGTGGTGCCTCCCGGATTTTTGTTCGTGATGGGCGACAACCGCGAGAACTCGGCCGATAGCCGCTACTGGGGCTTCGTGCCGCGCGAATACGTATTGGGCAAACCGCTGGTGGTCTACTGGTCCTACGATGCGCCCACCAACGACCTGGAGGACTGGAACGTGGCGCATTTTGTGGATCTGGCGCAGCACTTCTTCACCAGGACCCGCTGGGATCGCACTTTTCTCATCCCGCGATCCCAAGTCGCGCAAGAGACCGGAGCCGGCCAATGAGATTCGCGCGCCTCGCCGCATTCGGATGGCTGGTCCCCGGCGGCGCCTATTTGCTCACACGCCGCTACGTGCAATTCGGGCTTTCGCTCGGGTTGGTGCTCACCGCCTCGGTTTCGGGCGTGGTTCTGGGCGGCGGCAACCTCTGGCCGCAACCCGGCGATCTGGCGGGCCTGGATCTCTTCACCGTCCTGCTCGCCAAAGCCGGGGCCCTCGCCAAATTCCTGGCCGGCGCCCCCTACCTGCTCGCGCGTCTCTGCGGTTATTCCCAGAACGCGTTCGACGGACGCCTGCACGAATACGGCACAACGCTCCTGGTGATAGCGGGCCTTTTGAATCTTTTCGCGCTGGCGGACGCGCTCGAATGATGCCCCACCTGCCCTTCACCTTTTTGCTGGCGGCTCTCACCGCTGGCGCCTCGGCGCTGCCCGGCGCGAGAGCTGCGCGCAAGCGCGCGTATCACGCCGTCTACCTGTTCTTCGCGTCAATCGCGGCGATCGTCGCGGGCAGTTGGATCATGTACCTGATCCACCAATAATCGCTTGGGCTTCTCTTACCTTGAAATCTCGTTTTGCTGGCGCGCGCGGCTCGGGGCAGAGCCGCGAACGTAAGAGAGCGTTGCCTGCAAGTTGGCTAATCTACCTGATCCACCGATGATCTCTTGGCTCTTCTCTCGTTTTCTCTTCTCCGCGTCTCTGTGTCTCCGCGTTGAAAAAAATAATTAGATGGCCGCCAGCGCCTGCTCGAAATCCGCCAGCAGATCGCGCCAGTCTTCGATCCCCACCGAGATGCGCACCAGGCCGTCGGTGACGCCCGATTCCGCCAGCTCCGGCCCCGTCATTCCCGAATGCGTCGTGCTCTTCGGGTGGCACGTCAGCGTCTCCAGGCCGCCCAGGGATACGGCGCTCCGGGCAATCTGCAGGTTCCTCAGGAAATCGAACGCGGCCGCCTTTCCGCCTTTGAAATCGACGGAAAAAATTCCGCCCGGGTACGCGCACTGTTTCTCGAAAATGCGCTTTTGCTCCGGATCCCTGAAGAGTGTCGGGTAGATCACGCTGCTGAGTTTCTTGTGCCCGTCCAGGGCCTCGGCCAGCCGCTGTGCATTCTTGCTCTGGCGGTTCATGCGCAGCGAAACCGTGGGCAGCCGGCTGTCCAACAGCCAGCATTCGTCCGGCTGAAGAATATTGCCGAACATGATGCGGCGGCTGCGCATATTTTGAACCAGATCGAGGCTCTTGCAGATGGCCACCCCCGCCAGGATATCGCTGAAGCCGCCCAGGTACTTGGTGGCCGAATATAGCGAGACGTCCGCGCCCAGCAACAGCGGGTGTTGGAACGTCGGACCCAGGAATGTATTGTCGACCATCACGACCGGCCGATCGGGATGCCGTGCGGCGCTCTCCGCCGCCCGTTCGATATCGGTCATGATCAGCGTGGGGTTGGCCGGCGTCTCGAGCAACACCGCGCAGCAGTCCTGGGCTGAGCGGATGGCGTCGTCCAGTGCTTTCGAATCGCCCGAACGCACCGGAATCACCTTGATTCCCCACGGCTCCAGAGAGTGAATCAGCCCGGTGGTGCCCCCATACAGCGGCGTCGTGTAGACCAGCGACCCCCCCGGGCGCAAGACTGCGAACAGCGCCGTCATGATGGCTGCCATTCCGGAGTTGAAAACCGCCGCGCCCCGGGCCCCCGGTTCGAGCGGCACGATCTGGTCTTCCAGGATCTCCGCGTTCGGATGCGAGATGCGGGAATAGATCAGGTCGGCCCGCTCTCCGGAGTCCGGTTTGATCTTTCCGGCGGTGATGGCAAACGCACGCTCCGCCGCCTCGGGGCTGGGAAACACGTAAGTCGATGCGCGAAATACCGCCGGCCGCGCCGATCCGAACGATAGTCCGGGGTCGAATCCCCGGGTCAGGACCGCGGTACGCGGCCGAACGTGGTTGTGAGCAGAATCATGATCCGCCATATACTCTCCTCAACGAGTGTAGCGCCTGTGGGGCGGGCAATCCTGCCCGCAGCCGGCTTTAGCCGGCTGCCCCGCCTGCCCCACTGGGTAGCGATACCTACAGAAACGCCATGGTCTTCACCCCGGAGATATCGAACCGCTTGCGGCAGCGCAGGTTTTTGCAGGCGACTTTGTCGTCCAGCAGGACCATGTAGCTCTGCGCCTTCGAAAACTTCGCGCGGTCGCGCTCGTCGGCGCCCTGCGGGATGCGGTCCTTCTTCTTGCGCACCGACCATTGCAGGTTGTAGGTGTCCTGGGTGTGGCAATAGGGGCAATTCAACAATGCCGGTTTGGCCGTCTGGGAATCGGTATAAAACGCGCGTTCGTCCATGATTAGCGTTCCGCCATCGGGATCCAGGTCTGGCCGTCGGGATTGCCCTTATAGTCGGCGCGCGGCCGGATCAGCCGGTTGTTGTGGTACTGTTCCAGCACGTGCGCGGTCCAGCCAGCCATCCGGCTTACCGCGAAAATTGGGGTGTACAGGTCCATCGGAATGCCCAGCGAATAGTATGTGGAAGCCGAATAGAAGTCCACGTTGGGATCGAGACCCTTGACCGCTTTCACGGTCTCTTCCATGCGCCGCGAAAGGCGGTACAACTTTTCATGGCCGGTTCGCTTGCCGAGTTCCTCGGAGAGCACCCGCAGATGCGTGGCCCGCGGATCTTCGGTGCGGTACACGCGGTGGCCGAAACCGGGGATCTTCACTTTGCGCGCCAGCGTGTTCTTCACCGAATCCACCGCCGCCTCTTCGTCGCCCAGACCGAGCAGCCACTTGATCACATCCTGATTGGCGCCGCCATGCAGCGGCCCCTTCAGCGCGCCAATGCCGGAGGTGATGGAAGAGTAGATATCGGACAGCGTGGCCGCCGTTACGCGCGCCGCGAACGTGGATGCGTTCAGTTCGTGGTCCGCATGCAGGATCAACGCCACATCGAAAGCCCGCTCCATCACATCGTCGGGCCGTTTGCCGGTGAGAGTGTAGAGGAAGTCGGCCGCGAATCCCAGGCTCGGATCGCCCTCCAGCGCCGGTTTGCCGCTGCGCAGCCGTTCGAACGTGGTGACGATGGTCGAGGTCTGCGCCATCAGCCGCACCGCCTTGCGGTGGTTGGCCTCCGCCGACATGTCCTGCGCCTCGGCGTCATACAGGCTCAACATGGAGACCGCCGTGCGCAGCACATCCATGGTGTTCGCGCCGCCGTTCGAGCCCAGGAACTCCACCACTTGGCCCGGTAGCGCGCGCGCCGCCACCAGGTCCTTCTTCAACTGCGCCAACTCGGCGGCTTTGGGAAGCCACCCGTGCCACAGCAAAAAAATGATTTCCTCAAAAGTGCCGTTGTCCGCCAGCGTGTGGATGTTATAGCCGCGGTAGCTCAGGACGCCTTGGTATCCGTCGATGTAGCAAATCTCGGATTCGCCCGCAATTACGCCTTCGAGGCCAGCCGTCACCGTTCCCATCGTTCTTCTATTCTAGGACGCCGCTAGTCCGCGCGTCGCCCCCATGCAAAAAAAATCAGCGGTATGTGCGGCCGTGCAGATGGTATTTCACATTACGGAAGAAATTGTAGATGCGGTTGCCCTGCGGGCACTGGTCGTACGGCGGAAAACCGAGCTCTAGCGTGTCGCGGCTCACCCACACCTTTTTGTCTCCCGCCGAACCGGCATCCACGTCCACGATGACGCTGTTGCCGCAGCTCTCGCCGTCCAGGATGGCGAAGCCCTTCACGTCCACCGGAGGGCCCCAGTCCTGCATGAAAGACTTCATGGGATAACCCGAACACGGGCGCGCGGCGCTGCATCCCCACAAGACGTAAGCGCCCTGATAATCGTGCGCCTCCAGCCGCTCGAAGAACCGCTTGGCTTGCCGCTCCTGGCTGTAATTGTGGAGCGCGAAATACAGCAGGCCGCTCAAAACCGCCAGCACCACCACCGCAACAACAGCGATCTTGATCTTCCGCGCGCGCTGCTCGTCTCCCGCGCCGTATTGATCCAAGAAGCCGGCCATGTGGATCCCCAGCTCTATTCTACTTCTTCGCCGGCGGCGCGGCGGGAACCGGATACGCCTTGTCGTACGCGGCGGTGGCCTCTCCGGTGACGTCCATGGCCGGCTTGAAGTACAGGGCCACCTGCGTATCCACCACCAGGTCGTAGCCCTTTTCTTCCGCCAGCTTCTTCACCACGGCCTGCATCTTGTCGGTGCTCTTGCTGAGAATCTCGTTGCGCATTTTCTCGGCATCCGCCTGCAGGTCTTCGTTAATGCGCGTCAATTCCACCTGCTTGCGCTTGCCTTCGGCGTTGAGGTCGAACTCCGCCTGCGGCGTCAGCTTGCCGGGTTCCCCTTGCAGCTTCTGAGTGATCGCCGCGAGATCCTCTTGCAGCTTCCTGCCCTGCGCCTGGCGCGGCGCGAACGTCGCCTGCATATCGGTCTCGGCCTTCTTGATCTCGGCCGTATCGAACACGGACTTCTGTAGATTGATTACCGCGACTTTGCTCTGCGCCGGGGCCAGTTGGGCGGCGGCGAAGAGGGCGGAACAGACCACCAGCGGCCTGAGCACCTTCTGAAAAGACATGGAAGCAACTCCTGAAAATGGTGTGTAGAAACTTTAGATTAGCACACCTTATTCCAACACCCCGAGGATCTCATCTTCCTTCAGAATCAGGTACTCCTGTCCGTCCACCTTGATATCGGCGCCGGAATACTTGCCGAAGAGAATCCGGTCGCCGGACTTCACGTCGAGCGCCACGCGCTCCCCCGATTCCAGCAACTTGCCGTTCCCAACGGCGCATACCTCGGCCTGCTGCGGCTTCTCTTTGGCGGTGTCGGGGATGATGATCCCTCCGCGCTTCTGCTCCACTTCCTCCAGGCGCCGCACAAGAACCCGGTCGTGCAAAGGGCGTAAATCCATGACTTGATTATACAGAATCAGCGCTCAGAGGCCTCCATCCAAATCGCCCCCGTTCCGTGACTTCCCTTTACACTGTCAACAAACCTTACAGGCCTGAACTGTCAAAAGTGTCTACTAAGTTTACATAGCAGCCATGGGAGAACGCTAACTAATTGATTTTATTATGGCGAACTTTCGGGCAGCGAAGTGCACTGCACCACTTGCAATTCGGAGGAAACAGCATAATGCCGGAAAAGAAAAGAGAGAGCGAACGGCGCTCAAAGACGAGATTCCCGATCCATCGCGAGTTGCGTTACAGACTCCTGGAAGATGACGTAGTAACCGAATCTGGAATGGGAGAGACCATTGACATGGCCAGCGGAGGCATGGCGTTCCAGATCGAGCATCCCTTGAAAGTGGGAGTATTCGTAGAGCTGTCGATCAGTTGGCCGGTTCTGCTCGACGACTCCTGTGCCATGCGTCTGATCGTCTTCGGACGCATCGTCCGGGGATGGGGCAAGAGATCGGCTTGCTGCGTGGACAGATACGAGTTCCGCACCCAGCCGCGCGTCCTCCAGCCGGTTCTGCCGATGCGCAACGATTCCATGCTGCGACGCTTCGCGGGAAGTTTGCGGAAAGAGAGCATGAAAGCCGCCGGTTAACCCGCTTGCTTCTTTGCGGAATACGAGGCTGTACCGGTGAAACGGTGTACTAAGATAAGCAACATGCAGGATTCCACGCCGGCGCACCAGCCCCCTGGCCCGTCGCACGCGAGCAGACCCTGGCTCCGCCTCTCCGCGCTCGCCGCGCTGCTTGTCGCCGGTCTCCTGCTTTATTCCCAAACACTGGCTTTCGCCTGGGACGAAGGCTTTCATCTTCTGGCCGCCCAGTTGATCAAAGCCGGCAAGCGGCCTTATCTGGATTTCTGTTTTCCGCAAACGCCCCTCAACGCCTACCTCAACGCCGGTTGGATGAAAATCTTTGGCGAGAGCTGGCGGCCGGTCCACGCCCTCGCGGCTTTCTGGGTGGTGGCCGGCGCACTGCTGGCCGCGGGCTTCGTGCTCCAGCGCTTCCCCGTTTCGCGCTGGCGGCTGGCTGGCGCGTGCGCCGTCCTGGTGGCCGTCGGGACGAACTCGCAGGTGGTTCTGTTCGGCCCCATCGGGCAGGCCTACGGCCTGTGTCTGTTCCTCTCGGTGGCGGCTTTCCGCCTGGCGGTCTGCTCCGTGGAACGGCGCGGCCCGCAGTGGGCCGCCGCCGCCGGACTGCTGGCCGGCGCAGCCGCGGCTTCTTCTTTGCTGACGGCGGCAGTGGCCCCGGTGCTGCTGCTCTGGATCGCCATCTACAACCGCGCCGGCGCCCGTTGGCTCAAGATCGCCATGTTCCTGATCGGCGCCGGCATCCCGTTTCTGCCGGTGCTGCTGCTGTTCCTCGAATCTCCCAAGCCGGTGCTCTTCAACATCATCCAGTACCAGACGCTGTACCGCCACACCAAGTGGGACGGCGCTACCGGGCAGGACATTTCGGTGCTGACCTCCTGGATCGATTCCGCGCAGGGGCTCGCTCTGGTCCTGCTCTCGGGCGTAGGCATCTGGTTCATCGGCCGCAAGAGCGACTGGGATCGCGCGCGGCGTTCCGAGTTTTATCTGGCCGGCTGGTTGGCTTTGGGCTTGGGCGCCGAGCTGGCCACCGCGCATCCCACCTTCGAGCGCTACTTTCTGCTGGTCATCCCGTTCGCCGCCATTCTGGCGATGGCCGGATTATACGTCGTTGCGACGAGGCTCGGCCTCGGCGAGCGGCCCTTCGCTCCATCCATGTTTCTGATCGTGTTGGTGACCTTGGGCCTGGGAAAAGCCATCTATGAGGATCTCGATTCCTATTCCTGGAAAGATTGCGAAAAGATCGCGCAACAGGTGCAAAAAGTCACGCCGCCGGGCGGCGCCGTGTGGGCCGACGAGCTTTTCTACTTCCTGACGCGCCGCCCGCCCCCCGACGGCATGGAATTCTCCTATGCGCACGACCTGGATCTCCCGCCCGCAGAGGCGGCCGGGTTCCACATTCTGCCGGTCACGAAAATCCACGACCAGGTCCGCGCCGGCCTTTACAATACGGTAGCCGCCTGCTACGAAAGCGACGAGACCGATAAGATCAGCCTCCCGCAACTCTTCCGCCACCAAGCCGAAGTCCGCGACTGCACCATTTACTGGGACTTTTCCGGCAAGCGGTAGGCCGCGCCGGACGCGCGGCTTAGTGGGACCGGCCTCCTGGCCGGTCCAGCGCCGGCTGAAAGCCACCTCTGGAGTTTCTCCATTTTCAAGCTCTGTTAAGACCAACTGGTAGCGCCGGCGGTCTTGCCGCCGGTGTCTCTTGCCCGCTTGACCATCGCCATTCCACGAGCCCTTGCGCCACCCTCAGAACGGCTCGGGATGCACCGTGACATCGGCATTCGGGGCGAAGTCACGGATGACTTCCTCGATGGTCTCGGTCAGCAAGTGGGCTTGCGCCAGGCTTTGCGCGCCGTCGACCAGAATGTGCAGGTCGATAAAAAGGATGGGCCCGGAATACCGCATGCGCACGTTATGGCAATTGCGGACTCCCGCGACGCCTTCCACCGCGGAGATGATGCGCTGCTCCATGCCTTCGGGCGCTTTGTCGATGAGGGCGTCCAGGGTGCGGCGGCCCAACCGCACGCTCACCCACACCACCAGCGCGGAAACGCCCAGCGCGGCAATCGCGTCGGCATTGCGCAGAAACAACAGCCGCGGCCACCAGTCGCCCGCCTTGACCGCCGCCAGACCCACGATCACCACCGACGAACTCCACACATCGGTTGTGAAGTGCAGCGCATCGGCCTCCAGCGCCTGGCTGTGATATTCCCTGGCGGCGCGCGAAAGCACGCGCGAGCGGGAGACATCCACGGCGATGGAGGTCAGCATGACCGCAAACGACCAGACCGTGACCTCGATTTCCGCGTGGTGCGTGCGGAGCCGGTGGACGGCTTCCCACACGATCCAGGCGCACGTCAGGAGCAGCAACAGGGTTTCGCCGAGCGCCGAAACGTTTTCTATTTTCCCGTGCCCGTAGAGGTGCTCCCGATCGGCGGGGCGTCCGGAAAGACGGACGGCCACGAAGGTGAGGCCGGCCGCCACCAGGTCCAGGCCCGAATGCGCGGCCTCGGCCAGGATGCCGAGGCTGCCCGTGGCCACGCCGACTACGATCTTGAATGCCGTCAGTCCGACGGCGGCGAGCAACGAGCGCAGCGCAGCCGCCTGTTTCTCGCGAACGAAATCCGCCACCCGAGTTTCAGGCTACCATTGCCAGCGCCCGTCCCACCAGTTCGCGCGCCTCGTCTTGAATTCGCTTGAGGTGTTCGGCGCCGGCGAAACTCTCGGCATAGATCTTGTAAACGTCTTCGGTGCCGGAAGGCCGCGCCGCAAACCAGCCGCGCCGCGTCACCACTTTGAGGCCGCCGATCGAGGCCCCGTTCCCCGGGGCCCGCGTCAGCATGGCTTCGATGGGGTCCCCGGCCAGCTCGCGCGCCGTCACTTGTTCCGGGTTCAGCTCCGCCAGCGCGGCTTTCTGCGCCGGCGTGGCCGCGGCGTCGACGCGCTCGTAGACCGGCGCGCCGAATTGTTCCGTCAGCCCGCGGTAGATCTCCCCGGGGTCCTTCCCGGTGCGCGCCAGCATCTCCGCCGCCAGCAGGGCCAGCAGGATGCCGTCCTTGTCGGTGGTCCACACGGTGCCGTCGCGCCGCAGGAACGAAGCGCCGGCGCTCTCTTCTCCGCCGAAGCCCAGCGAGCCGTCCAGCAGTCCATCCACGAACCACTTGAATCCCACCGGAACTTCCACCAGCCGCCGGCCCAGGTGCGCCGCCACGCGGTCGATCATGCTGCTCGATACCAGCGTCTTCCCCACCCCGGCGGTCGCCGGCCATCCGTCGCGGTGGCCGAACAGGTAAGAGATCGCCGTGGCCAGGTAGTGGTTGGGGTTGAGCAGGCCGGCGCTCCGCGTCACAATCCCGTGCCGGTCGTGATCGGTATCGCAGGCGAACGCCACATCGAACCGGTCCTTGAGCCCGATCAGCCCGGCCATGGCGTACGGCGACGAGCAATCCATGCGGATCTTGCCGTCCCAGTCGAGCCGCATGAAGCGGAAGGTGGGGTCGACATCGGCATGTTCGATTTCGAGCGACAAGCCGTAGCGTTCGGCGATGCGCCCCCAGTAGGCCACGCCCGCGCCGCCCAGCGGATCGGCGCACAGAGAAAGCCCCGCCGCGCGAATCGCGCCCAGATCCAGCACCGAGCCCAGATCGTTCACATAAGCCGACACGTAATCGTAGCGATGCGTCGTCGAGGCGTTGAGCGCCGAGCGGTTGGATTGGCGGCGAACGTCGCGCAGGCCATCGCGAAGCATCTGGTTGGCCAGATCCTCAATGGCTTTGGTGGCGTCCGTATCGGCCGGGCCGCCGCTGGGCGGATTGTACTTGAAGCCTCCATCGGGCGGCGGATTGTGCGACGGCGTGATCACCACGCCATCGGCCTGCGCGCTCCGGCCGCCGCGATTGTAGGCCAGGATGGCGTGCGAAAGCGCCGGCGTGGGCGTGTAACCCAGTTCCTGGTCGATCATCACCTCGACGCCGTTGGCCGCCAGCACTTCGAGCGCGCTCGAGAAGGCCGGCTCGGAAAGCGCATGCGTATCCGCTGCCAGGAACAGCGGGCCATCCACGCCGTTCTCCGCGCGGTACCGGCAGATGGCCTGCGTGATCGCCAGAATGTGATCTTCGTTAAAGGAACACTCCAGCGACGAGCCGCGATGGCCCGACGTGCCGAAGCTGACGCGCTGTGAGGCTACCGAGACGTCCGGCTTCTCCGTATAGTAGGCCGTGATGAGACGCGGCACGTTGACCAGCATATCGGGCGTGGGGTTCTTACCCGCAAGCGGAGAAATTGGCATTTTGATCCACGTTACCGCAATTTGCCGCGAGTGTTTATGAGGTACCATGATTTTACGGGAGGACTGACCCTGTGAAGACAACGATTTTATTCGGCATCGCCATTCTGTGCCCTCTGGCTGCGTTGACAGCCCAGGAAATTAAGCCATTCGACGCCAAGCCAGGACTCTGGGAGAGCACCACTACCCTCGAGATCCCCGGAATGCCGGCCATGCCGGCCATGCAACTCACGCCGGATCAGTTGGCCAAGATCCCGGAGGCCCAGCGTGCCCAGGTGCTAGCCATGATGAATGGCCGCGGCGGGTCCCCCCGCACCACCACCACCAAATCGTGCGTCACCAAGGAATCGCTGAACCGGGCCATGGCGTTCGCCAATGACAATAATCAGGCCAACTGCACCCGCAAAGTCGTCAGTTCTTCGTCCGACAAGATTCAATTGCATATGGAGTGCCAACCGGACAAGACCAACATGACGATGGTTGGCGACATGACCGTCGAGCGCCTGGACGCCGAGCATGTCAAAGGCTCCGCAACCTTCAAGAACAGTGGCACTGGCCCTGCAAACGGCAACGCCCCCCGCACCATGGAATCGAAGATGACCTTCAGCACCAGGTGGCTGTCTGCGGACTGCGGCGACGTGAAGCCGCCCGGCGAGAAGTAGGCGCAGAGCCGCGACTTGTCGCACGACCGTACCTGCCGAGTTGAATTCCTGCCGCTTTGGCAAGAATATTTTCGGCCGTGTGCATTTCGCTCCATGTTTATGGGCCCTCGGCTGCACTCCGAGAATAACTCAAACTCCTTACCAGGCCTCTCGCGCCTGTCCGGCCGCAGGACCTCCGCTTCCTCAGCGCTCTCAGGTCTTGGCTTTGTTTCTGTTTTCCTCCGCGCTCAACCTCTGCACAAATTGTGGGGCAGCCAATCCTGGCTGCCGCCGGCTTTCAGCCGGCGCCTGGCGTTTCCACATTTTCATGCTCCGTTAAGACCAACTGGTAGCGCCGGCGGTCTTGCCGCCGGTGTCTTCTGCGCGCTTGACCATCGCGACCTCTTTGGGACACGAGAACCGGCGGCAAAGACCGCCGGCGCTACAAATCAAATAGTACCTTCAACCTTGGATTCTTCTGAACTGCAGAAACTCCCGGGTGCAAGGGATCTCTCTCAGCCCGAAGAAGCCGCCTGAAAGGCGGCTGCGGGCAAAATTGCCCGCCCCATGATTTGTGCAGAATACTGAAATGGGAAAACTAAGTGGCATTGCGCACGAGTGCGTGCGCCACAACCACAACTGCGAAGTTATTCTTGCGTGGTGCCTTAGCCGAGCTGGACGGCTTTCCAATCGATCTTGGCCGGGTCGGATTCTCCCAGACCCGCTTTCCCGGCGTTGTCGATGTGCTCGGGCTGGCGGTCGGGCGAGGTCCAGATTTCGTCGGTCTTCGGATCTTTCACGGGCCGGAGGCCCTTCTTCTTCCGCTGGGCGTCGATGACGTTCAAACCCGTGCGGTCAAGCGCCACCGGGTCGGTGGCGAAATAGACCGTCTTGTGCTCCCAGACGTAGTTGTCGTTCATCAAGCTGGTGATGCCCGGTCCGCCGTGGAACAATCCTTTGGTGCCGTCGAGGATATGCAGAACGGTCTTTTGCCGGATCACCGGCATAGCAACCACGGCCGGCGTGAACTCCGCGATGCGCAACTGGTTCGGCTGGTGCGAGCGGTTCACGTTGTTCACCAGGCCGTGCGACAGGTTCTTGAGCGCCAGCGTCACCCCGGCGGCGTTATGGCTTTTCAACACCGGCAGGTTGATGAGCTTGGTGATGTCGCGCGTAAGAAAGGTCGCTGCGAAAGATCGAATGGCGGCCGGGTCCTTAGGATTCTGCCCGGGAAAAACGAAAGGCATCTCGACAAAGTGATCGGGGTCGTAGCCATCGATGCCGAGCTGATAGTCGGAGTACGCCGGTGCAGCCCAGGCCAGGCGCGCGCCGGGCGGAAGCCATCCGCCCAAGCCGGCATTTATGGCAATCTCATGGTACCGTTCATAGACCACGATATCGGTCACCTTGACGCCCGCCGACCGCACGCCGTCAATGATGGCGTTCAGCATTTCCGGGCTGGAGCGGACGTAGGGCTGGCCCACCGGATTCATCTTGATGCCCACCACGTCGCCGGGCGAAAAGAAGCGGCGCCAGGCATCCACCGGCTCGGGCGCGCCGGTAAGCTCGCACATCCCGCGGGAAACCATCGCGCGAATCGGCTGCGCCTGGAACGCCTGATTGCGGATGCACTTGGAATGCCCGACGGCGACTACTTTGCCGCGATACGGGCCCGGAATGCCGGACGCGGGCGGTCCCGTGTCGCCGGAAAGCGTGGCCGCGCCGGCCAGCGCACCGGCTACCGCTTGAAGATATTCGCGACGGCTGATCGACATGCCATAGAGTTTATCGCATGCGAGGGCCCGGCCCGCAAGCCGGAGCTGGAACCTGGACTCCTGGACTATAGTTGAGTAGATTAGCCGAGCAGATCCGTATGCCGACGGACTTTAGCCGCGGATATCTGGCCGTGGACTTCCCCACCGGGCCGTTCCACTCGGTCGGCGGCCTGCTGCTCCGCTCGGTTCGGGTTTTCCTTTCCCATTTCGGTTTCCTGGCCGCTGTTACACTGGTCGTCTTCCTGCCGGGCAAGCTCCTCCTGCAGCTCGCGTGTTGGTTGGGGAATGTCCCCATCGACGGAATCCTCTCGGCCGTTTTGCTGGATGTGAGCGACCTGGTGCTGGGAGCGCTGGTAGCCCCGGCCGTCATCTATGGCCTGCTCGGGAGATTTCGCGGCGGTCCGCCTCCGCCGCTGGCCGAAGCCCTGGCCTGGGGCCGCCGCCAATGGGCGAAGTCGCTATGGAACCGCTTCAAAGTGGAGATCACCGTGATGCTGTGGAGCGCCCTGCTGCTGGTGCCCGGCGTCATCGCGATGGTGAAACTGGCCTTCACCGACCCCATCGTGGCGATTGAAGCCGACCGGGAACGCGAGGTTCTCGGGAAAAGCCGCGCCCTGACCCAGGGTCACCGCTGGCGCATTTTCCTGGCGCTGCTGCCGCTCTGGGCAGCCGAGTTGGTAGTGACCTTCGTGGTCTTCAACGCCCTCCAGCGGCACACCGATTCGCGTCTCTTGATCGCGCTGGTGGACAGCCTCTTTTCGGTCGGCGGCCAATGGAGCACGGTGATCGTGCTGCTGATGTACCTGGGCCTGCGCGCCCCGCAGAAAGAACCCTTGACGCCTGCGAACGCCCAGCGCCCCAACAAGCGCCTGCGCCGCGCCGCGTGACAGCGGGCACTGCCGCGCACTTCACCCGGAATCCTCTTTGGCGCCGCTTTCCGGCACGCCCGCTCTACTGCCATCAGCCGTTTTTCGCCCCCCCCGTGAAAAGAATGGGCCGAAACTCAAGGAAAGCGCTCCCGGCGCAGAAAACTCCTTCAGCATGACCGGGAAAAATCGGTTGATTCAAATAACGGTTACCAAGGGAACCATGGAACAGTTAGCCCTCCAACTCTCGTCCAGCGTGGAGCACCCCGTGCTAGACAAGACCGGGCTGACCGGTCGGCCTTCTGGCAACTGACCGCTGAGTCAATCGATGCCCTATCCCCGCTCCACCAGGTTCAGCAGCTTCTCCTGCACCGCCTCGCCCGTCGGCGCATCCGCGGTAATCACCAGGATCGTGTCGTCGCCCGCAATCGTGCCGAGCACTTCCGGCCAGCCCTCGTTGTCCAGCGCCACCGCCACCGAATTGGCGTGGCCCGGCGACGTCTTGAGCACCACCAGGTTCTGCGCGCGCAGCACGTCCTTCAGGAACTCCGTCGCCAGCAGCCCAAAGGCCGGCCCGGTCTCTTCCGGCGCCATTTCCTGGTAGCCGTCGCGCGTCTTCACCAGCCGCAGGTCGCGAATGTCCCGCGACAGCGTCACCTGGGTGGCCGCAATGTCCTGCGCCTTCAGCTCCTGCGCGAGCTCTTCCTGCGTCGAGATCCGCTTGCTCCGGATCAGCTTCAGAATCTGGCCTTGCCGATAAGCCTTGGTCATAGAATTAGTTGTCCCAGCGCCTGCTTGGCGCGCTCCAGCGCCTGTGCCACGGACGCGGGTCCGGTGCCTCCGGGAATCTCGCGCGTGCCGATCCCCTTCTCCGCATTCAGCAGCTCCGCGAACTCGCCCGTGAACTCCGGCGCGAAGCGGCGCATCTCTTCCGCCGTCCAGTCCGATGGCTTCTTGCCCGTGCGCATGCTGTCCAAAACGAAGCGGCCCACAATCTGGTGCGCCTGGTGAAACGGCGTACCGGCGCGCGCCAGCGCTTCCGCCAGGTCCGTCGCCACCACCCAGCTTTCCGCCGCGGCCGCCGCCGGCCTGGCCGGGTTCAGGCGGGTCGATTCAATCACCGCCGACATCATCAGCAGCGATCCGTTCAACTGGTCGGCGGCGTCGAACAGCGGAACCTTGTCCTCCTGCATATCGCGATTGTATGTCATCGGCAGCCCCTTCATGGTCACCAGCAGCGAGGTCAGGCAGCCGATCACGCGCCCGCTCTTGCCGCGAATCAGCTCGAGCGAATCGGGATTCTTCTTCTGCGGCATCAGGCTCGAACCGCTGGTCACGCCATCGCCCAATTCCAGCCACCCGAACTCCTCGCTCGAATAGAGAATCCAATCCTCCGCCAGGCGGCTCAGATGGATCATCGTAACGCTCGACGCGTAGAGGAAGTCCAGGGCGAAATCGCGGTCGCCGGCAACGTCCATGCTGTTGCGCGTGATGCCTTCGAACCCCAGGTCTTGCGCGATTCGCTCGCGGTCGAACGGAAATCCGCTCCCCGCCAGCGCGCCCGAACCCAGCGGCAGCAGGTTGGTGCGCCGTCTGGCTTCGGCAAACCGTTCCCAATCGCGCAGGAACATTTCGAAGTAAGCCAGCAGGTAGTGCGGCCACAACACCGCCTGGGCGCGGCGCATATGGGTGTACCCGGAAACGATCGCCGTGGAATTGGCCTGGGCGTGATCGAGCAGCCTCCCCATCACCGCGCACAACGAGGCCTGCATGTCGGCGCACTCTTCGCGCAGCCACAACCGCATATCGAGCGAGACCTGCTCGTTGCGGCTGCGCCCGGTGTGAATCTTATCGGCGACCGCGCCGGCCTTCTCCTTGAGCTTGCGAATCACCAGCGTGTGGACGTCTTCATCCGTGGCGCCTTCGTAGAAGGCCGGCGCCGCCGCCTCGGCGCGGATCTCGTCGAACGCCGCGACGATCTGCCCGCGCTCCTCGGCCGTCAGGATGCCGACCCGTTCCAGCGCCCGCGCGAAAGCCTGCGAGCCGCCGATATCGGCATCGATCAGCCGCCGGTCGAAATCCAGCGATCCCGAGAATCGCTCGAAGACTTCCGACGCTCCCGCTTCAAACCTGCCGCCCCAGAGTTTCATTTCTGTTTGGCGGCCAGCGCCCGCACTTTGATCGGCAGACCGGTCAGGTTGATGAATCCCAGCGCATCCTTCTGGTCGTAGGCCGCGCCCATGGTGAAGCTGGCGATATCCAGCGAATACAGCGAATTCGGCGACTTCCGGCTGAGCGGCTGCACGTTGCCCTTGTAAAGTTGCAGCTTGATTTCACCCGTCGACGGCTCGCTGACTTTCTCGAAGAAGGCGTCCAGCGCTTCCCGCAGCGGCGTAAACCAGAGCCCGTTGTACACCAGCTCGGCATATTCCAGCGCCCTCTGCTGCTTGTAGTGCAACGTGCTCCTGTCGAGCGTCAGCGCTTCCAGCTCGCGAATCGCGAACAGGATCAGCTCGCCGCCCGGCGTCTCGTAACAGCCCCGCGACTTCATGCCGACGAAGCGGTTCTCCACCAGGTCGATGCGGCCGATGCCGTGTTCCGCGCCGATCTTATTGAGCGCTTCGAGCAGTTCGAAGGCCTTCATCTTCTTGCCATCCACCGAAACCGGCACGCCCTTTTCGAACCCGATGGTGACTTCGCCGGGCTTGTCCGGCGCTTCGGCCGGGCTCTTGGTGAGCATCCAGATTTCGTCCGGCGCCGCCTTGGCCGGGTCTTCCAGCGCCCCGCCTTCGTGCGAAATATGCCAGATATTTCGATCCCGGCTGTAAATCTTGGTGGTCGTCGCCGAAATCGGGATGTTGCGCTCGCGCGCGTACTCGATGGCGTCTTCGCGCGAGACGATCTTCCATTCCCTCCATGGAGCAATCACCTGTAGCTCCGGCGCCAGGGCTTTGTAGGTGAGCTCGAAGCGCACCTGGTCGTTGCCCTTGCCCGTGCAGCCGTGCGCCACCGCATCGCAACCCGTGGCCAGCGCCACTTCCACCTGCTTCTTGGCCAGCAGCGGCCGCGCGATGGAAGTGCCCAGCAGGTATTTATGCTCGTAGACCGCGCCGGAGCGCACCAGCTTCCACAAGTACTGCGAGACGAACTCCTCCCGCATATCTTCAATGTAGACTTCGCAAGCGCCGGTCTTGCGGGCCTTTTCTTCGAGGCCCGAGAGTTCGTCGCCGCCTTGGCCGATATCGCCGCACACGGCTACAACTTCGCAGCCGTAGTTTTCCTTGAGCCACGGAATGATGACCGAGGTATCCAACCCGCCCGAGTAGGCGAGCGCAACTTTCTTCGGTTTATGCATAATCTTTGATGACGGGCTGCCACAACCGCTCCCGCTCCCACCGAGCCGCGACCGTCAGGGAGCGGAGGCTGTGATACGCCGCTGAACTTCCGACCGGATCTCTTACGTTAGCATCATCAGCAGCAGCGCCTTCTGCGCGTGCAGCCGGTTTTCCGCCTGCTGAAACACCGCGCTCCTCGCCGACTCCATCACCGAATCGGTGACTTCCTCGCCGCGCTTGGCCGGCAGGCAATGCAGAAAAATAGCGTCGGGCCGCGCTTGCGCGAACAGTTCGTCATTCACCTGGTAGAGATGGAAGGCCGTTCTGCGCTCCACCGCCTCTTGTTCCTGTCCCATGCTGGCCCAAACGTCGGTATAGACGGCGTGTGCGCCACCGAGCGCCTCGGCCGCATCGTGAGTGATGGTGATCGACGCCTTCGAAACCGCCGCCAGCCCTTCGGCCTGCGCCACGATATCCGGGTCCGGCAGGTATCCGGTCGGGCAGCCCAGCGCGAAATCCATTCCCAGCCGCACCGCCGTCAGCATCAGCGATTGCGCTACGTTGTTCCCGTCGCCGATGAAGGCCAGCTTCAACCCTTCCAGCCGCCCGAAGCGTTCGCGGATCGTCAGCACGTCGGCCAGCGCCTGGCAGGGATGGAACGCATCCGAGAGCGCGTTGATCACCGGCACCGAGGACCACTGCGCCAGCGCCTCGACGGTGCTCTGCGCAAACACGCGGGCTACAATTCCGTTGACCCAACGGTCCAGGTTCCGCGCCACATCCTTCAACGGCTCCCGCACCCCGATGGGCCCCTCGCAAAACACCGACGCGCCGCCCATTTGCGAAATGGCCAGTTCAAACGTCAGTTTGGTCCGCAGCGACGGCTTCTCGAACAGCATTCCGATAGATTTGCCGCCCATCGCGTCTGCATAATTCTTCGGCGCCCGTTTGACTTCGTCGGCCAGATCGAGCAGGTAGCCCAGCTCGTCATTGGTGAGATCGAGGTCACAAAGCAAATCGGAGCCGACGGCCTTGAGGATACTGTCAGGTTGGAAGGTCCCGGCCACGGCATTCACCTCAACTGAATGTTTATTCATCAAATTGAATAATTACACATTATGCACGCGGTAGTCAAGCGCCCCGGCCTGGGTTTGGCCGCCGAGGATTTCCTGACCCGGCCTCCCTCGAAGGCTTCCAGTCCGGCTTCCGATCACAATATTGTGATACCCTGTGGTGGAAGATGCCGCGCACCTTTATAGTCTTCCACCGGGAGCCCACAGCAGAGGTGCCGGTCCTTGATTGGCTCCGTAAGCTTCGAAAGACGAATCGGCGAGCGTACGAAACTTGCGTGGCCGCGGTTGAGCGCCTGGCCGCGTTCGGCCACGAATTGCGAAGGCCGGTGGCGGACCTGCTCAGGGATGGCATTTACGAACTCAGAATCCGGAAAGGGCGCGTCAACGATTGAGGTTCATCATGGCAAAAACCAAAGACGCGCTGAAGATTATGGAGAGAATGACTGGCGGGAGTTCGACCGTTCGACAGGGTGTTGCGAACGCCCGAATCAACTTGGAAGTGGCGCAGATGATCTACGACGCTCGAACGAAAGCCGGGATGTCGCAACGCGAACTTGCGGAACTGGTTGGGTCGAGGCAGTCCGTGATTGCCCGCCTGGAGGACGCAGATTACCAGGGACACTCCCTTTCCATGCTGCAACGGATTGGAAATGCGCTAGGCCAACGCCTGGAGCTACGTTACGTAAGCGCGAACCGACGCGGTCCGAGGCGTGCGAAAGATCCGTCTGTGTCGAACCGATTGCTGCGGAGAGCCTGAGTGGTCCTGAACCGCGAACGGGTCCCTCACGATTTCCTGACGTCAAGCACCCCTGGAACCTGTCCCTATTCCCCTACAGCCGTACAATGAGAACACCATGGCCCCCGGCAGGCAGCACGCCCATCGGTTGCTCGACCAGCTCGGCGCCGGCCAGCTCGCCGCCGTGGTTCATCTGCTCGAAACCATGGTCTCGTCCGACGAAGATGGACACCGGATCAGCCATACGGTCTAGCATACTGCAATAAAGCCTTCTTCAAACGCCGTCGTAGGACACCCTAACGTATTTGTGGTTGATCTCATAGGGCCAATTGGTCACGGCAGGTTTGCTTGGCGTAGCGTGCGGCGTATGGCCCGAAATACCTCGTCGAATGGCGGCAACCTGGCCATCTGGTAAGCCAGACGGCCGGACCAGAGAGCCTTCAGCCGAGCCTCCTTTTGAAGGATGGCCGCTTCGAGATCTTTACATGGCTTGCTCCGAAATTCGAGCTTCTCGCAGATCGCATCCGTCAAGTGATCGAGTTGGATGCCCTGGTTGGAGGTCAGGTGCCAAAGATCATAAAGGTCGCGCGGCTCGTTCCGCGCTCTGTCGATTAGCGCGACCGTCTTCTCGGTGGCGATCTCTTCGAGCGAATAAACCTGGATCAATCGGTCCTCGGGCACATCCGCAAACTCCTCGTAGCCGCGCAGAACAGGTCGCTCCGCGAGGGGGAAAACCATGTGTTCGCGAACCGTGATGTCCACCTTGGCATCGTTTCCGGCGGGCAGCGGTCCGATGTAGTTCAGATAAAACGTATAACTGTTGCCGTGTTTCTGGCGATCTTCCCGATGGAACGTGAACGTAATTCCGGAGTTGTCCTGCACTTCTCCGCAAACAGCATCCAGCCGGCGGAGGATCTCCGCGAACGGGACTGCTTCGAGCAGGGTAAAATCGAGATCCTCTGAAAATCGGTAGTCGCCGAAATAACATCGCTTCAGGGCCGTTCCACCCTTGAACCCGAGAACGGTCTTGAGATTGGACTGCGCGAGCACAGCCAGAAACCACGCCAGGCAGTAGTCGCGTTCGAGCACATCCTCCCGGATGCGCCGGCAGCCATCGGCTGCCAGACGGTTGGAAAGCAGCGAAATGTTTCGCTGGGGAATCACTTTAAGTCGCGCGGACTCCTTCGAGTTCTTCGGGCGGGATATTCACCTGAAGCCGCCAGCGCCCCAGGTGCGGACCCTCCCTCGGCAGGATGGGATCGAGCGGCTGATAGGTCGAGGTAAGGGATTGCCGGAGCCGCGCCAATGCGTGTTCCGGCGCGATCCCGTACAACTCGAGCAGGTACCCCAGGCGACGAGTGACTGCTCCGACGCGCAGACGCAGCGCATAGTCTACAAGCTTGGCCGGTTGCATGTCCGCGTGCCGCATCCAAAGGCCTTTTGCGACCTCCGTAACGCCTCCGCAATACTCCGGCTGCCGGAGTCCGTCAATTACGGTCCGCTCCAGGTCGCTGATGTCCACGGATTCCTGTTTGGTGACCCAGTGTTTGGTCGTACCGAAGAAATGGTTCGGCTTGATCAGAACGAAACGAAATTCGGTTCCGTGCAGCGTCCGGTTCGCGAAGCGCTTCGTGCTCGACGCGAAGACGACGAATTGCGGCTGGGTGACCATTCGATGAATCTCCATCGCCGACGCGTGTGAGATGAAGTGAGGCGCGTCACACACGAGCCTTTGCGCGACCAGATAGGGATTCCCGGCGTACTCGGTGGCGCTCCCCAACTCCGGCGGGACCAAAACCCAAACACCCCGCTGAAGCCGCGAAACCAGCCCGCGTTTGGCGGCTTTGTGAAGAAGACTGCTGGCCAATGCCGGTCGCAAGCCAGTGATCTCTGTGGCATCAGCAAGACTGAAGGTAGTCTGAGCGCGATCATAGAGTGCGCTCAGAAGGGGCGCCATCTGCGTGCCGACTGTTTTCAACGAGTTATGTTTTACAGCCACTAATTTGCCTAAGAAGCAATTATCAATACACAAACTATCACAGCATGCTGTTTTGTGTCAAGCAGATCGCCTGACAGGCGACTTTTATTGCACAAACAAACATTGACACGATTCGATCCCCGTTTGCCCGCCTGCCGTACAATATTCCCTTGGAACAGTCGCACGCCACACCTTTGCCGCGGCCCTGGCTCTTCGGCGCCGGCCTGTTTGTGGCTGTCATCGCCGCGATCAAACTCAGCCTCCACTTATACGCCGGCCGTCACTACGGGTATTTCGGAGACGAGCTCTATTACCTGGCCTGCGCGCAACACCTCGCCTGGGGTTATGTCGACCAGCCACCGCTCATCGCGATGGTGGCGAAACTCGTGCGCCTGACGCTTGGCGATTCGCTGCCGGCTATCCGCCTGATCCCGGCGCTCGCGGGTACGGGCAACGTGTTGCTGGCTGGGTTGATCGCGCGCGAACTGGGCGGCCGCCGCTTCGCCCAGGGACTGGCGGCGCTGGCCGTTCTGTGTGCCCCGGGCTATCAGGCGCTCGACAGCCTCTTCACCATGAACTCGTTCGAGCCCCTCATTTGGATGGGCTGCGCTTACCTCGTGATCCGCGTCATCCGCACCGGAAACGCCAGGCTCTGGCTGTGGTTTGGAGTGCTGGCCGGCGGCGGCTTGGAGAACAAGCACTCCATGCTGATCTTCGGCTTTGGCATTGTCGTGGGCCTCGTGTTCACTCCCCAACGGCGCTGGCTGCGCTCGCCTTGGCTGTGGGCCGGTGGGCTCATCGCTTTTCTGATTTTCCTGCCCAACCTGCTGTGGAACATCCAGCACCACTTTCCCTTCCTGGAATTGCAGGAGAACATCCGGCGCAGCGGCCGCAACGTCAGCATGCCCCCGCTTTCCTTTTTGGGCCAGGAGATCCTGTCGATGCTCCCGCTCGGCGCGCCCATCTGGTTCGCCGGTTTGTGGTGGTTTTTCGGCACGCGCCAGGGCCAGCCCTACCGTGTGCTGGGCTGGGCGTGGCTCACCACCGCCGCGATCATCATGACGCTCAGCCCCCGCACGTACTACCTGTTCCCGGCATTTCCGGTTCTTTTCGCGGCCGGCGGCGTCATCTGGGAACGCTGGCTCAGTGACCCGCGCCTGCGATGGATCAAGCCGGTGTACGTCACGCTCGTGATCGCGATGAGCGCTCTCCTCGCGCCCACCATGATGCCGCTGCTGCCGCCCGAGACGTACATTCGCTACTCGGCGGCCACGCACTTGCAACAGCGGCGCATTGAAACCCGCAAACTAGGCCCGCTGCCGCAGCTCTTCGCCGACCAATTCGGATGGCCGGAGATGGTGGCCACCGTCGCGGGCGTCTACAACAGCCTGCCGCCCGATGTGCGCCCCAGGACAGCGATCTTCGGCAGAAACTACGGCCAGGCCGGCGCCGTCGATCTCTTCGGGCCGAAGTACGGGCTTCCGCCGGCCATCTCCGGCCACCAGAGTTACTACCTGTGGGGACCGCGCGGATACACCGGCGAAAGCATCATCGTCATGGGAGGAAACCCCGATGACCTGGCGCGCCTCTTCACGTCTGTCGGGAAATTGGCGCGTGTCGAGCATCCCTATTCCATGCCCGACCAGCATTTCGACGTCTTCTATTGCCGCGGCATGAAAATGCCGTTGCGCGAATACTGGCCGAAAGTAAAGGTGTGGGACTAGTACTCTGACCGCCTGGTTTGCTGCATTTGCGTAATCCATCGCTCACGCTGGTGGTCCCGATGCGCGCCGCGACTTGTCGCTCGACCGTGAGGCAGCGGTGCCCGTCCCGCGAATGTTTCCTCGCGGTCAGGCAACTGGTTACACTCAAAGATGGCATTCCATCGCGGAGGACACTCTTGCTAGCGCTTGGCATCGACATCGGTGGCACCCAGATCAAGGCGGGCATGGTGGACAGCCAGGGCGCCATTCTGGCGTCGCGCACCATCGAAACGCCGCCCGACCTGGAGGGCTTTGTGCCTTCGCTGCATGCAGCCATCGAGTGGCTGACGGCGGCCACGGCACAGCCCGAAGGAGTCGGCATCGGCTGCAAGGGAATGATCAACCCACAGAATACCGAGGTCGAGATTCTGCCCGGCACGCTGCATTACCTCGAAGGCCTGCGGCTGAGCGACCTGGTCGGGCTGCCGCTCGAAGTGCCGGTCTTCGCCGACAACGACGCGCGCGTGGCGCTCGCCGGCGAAGTGGTGTGGGGCGCGGCGCGCGGCCGCCAGGACGTCATCATGCTCACGCTGGGCAAAGGCGTGGGCGGAGCGGCATTGGTGGGCGGCCATATGCTGCGCGGCCATGCGGGCGTGGCCGGCCACCTCGGCCATATGACCATCGACCCGCACGGGCCGCCCTGCGCCTGCGGAAACCGCGGCTGTCTGGAAACGGCCTTTTCGGCAAGAGCCATCGAAGGCGAAGCCTGGGCCGCGGTGCATCGCGGATGCCCCTCGGTGTTGCGGAAGCTGTTCCGCGAGCAGCCGCAATTGGCGACATGCCGCACCATTTTTCAGGCGGCCAGCGAAGGCGACGAGCTGTCGAAATCCATCGTGGCCAAAGCCATCCACAGCCTTGCCGCGGCCATCGCCGGGCTGCTCCACATCTTCGATCCGGAGATCGTCATCATCGGCGGCCACGTAGCCGACGCCGGCGCGGAGCTGCTGGTGCCGCTGCGGGAAGAAGTGTGGGCGCGTTCGCGCGGGCTGCTGGGCCGCCACGTCCCGCTGGTCGAGCAGCAAGTGGCCGATAAATCCGGCATCGTCGGAGCCGCCGGCCTGGTGATGGCGCCGCGCTGCTAGTGGGACAGACCATCGGGTTTCGTGGTCTGTCAAGCGTTGCTTAAACCCGTTGCTTGACAGACGACCAAAGGCGATGTCCCACGTGTCACTCGTACCGCAACGCTTCGGTCGGGCTCAGGTGCGCGGCGCGGTTCGCCGGGAGGATGCCGAAAATCAATCCCACCAGGCACGAGACGCCGAACGCCACCACGATCGCCACCCACGAAATCGGAATGCGGATATCGGCAAACAGCCCCACGCTCAGCGGAATGGCCACGCCCACCAGGATGCCCATGAGGCCGCCGGACAGGCTCACCATCATCGCCTCGGTGAGAAACTGCAACAGGATTTTCCGCGCCGAGGCCCCCACGGCCAGGCGCACGCCGATTTCTCGCGTGCGCTCGGTAACCGTCACCAGCATGATGTTCATGATGCCGATGCCCGAGATCACCAGCGTGATGGCCGAAACCAGGATCAGCACAATGGAGAGGATCAGCGAAATATTCTTGGCCGCATTCAGAATGGCGGTCAGGGTATCGACGCGGTAGCGCGCCCCGGGACGGTGGCGGCCTTCCAGGATTTCTTGCACGCGCCCCGCCACGCGATCCACTTCCCGCGGCGCGCGTACTTGCACATAGAGCGGATCGATACGTTCCACCGGAGTGAAGTAGCGCAGCACGGTAATCGGAATTAAGACCGTGTCGCGCTCCACCTCGGACTGGCCGAAGGTCTCGACTTTCTCGTGGAACGTGCCAATCACGGTGAATGGCAGCCCGTACAGCCGGATCACCTGGTTCGGCGCGGCGGCGCGCGAGCCGTAAAGACGCTCCGCCAGGTGTTCCGTGAGCAGCGCCACTTTTTCCCGGCGCGTGACTTCGCCCAAATCCAGAAAGCGGCCGGAGCCGATCACGATGTTGCGCACGGCCTGATAATCCTGATCGCTGCCGTTGACTTTCACGTCCTGCGTGCGGCCCTCGATCGGGATCTGCGCGGCGTTCGACATGACTCCGGTAGCGGCCACGATATCGGAACGGAGTTCCTGGCGCATCGCTTCGACATCGGCCATCTTGATGTAGTCGGCATCGGCCGCCGCGCTGGTCTCGCCGGCGGTGACGAAATAGGCAAAGATGATGTTCGAGCCGATGCCCTCGATCTGTTCCAGAATGTAGTCCCGGCTGGTGAGTGAGATGGTGACCACCAGGATGACGGACGCGGTGCCGATCACCATCCCCAGAGCCGTGAGCAGAGATCGGATGGGGTTGGCGCGAAGCGCCTGTACGCTGAATCGGAGAGCCTCGCCGAGAAACATGCGACGGGCTTAACCGCCCTGCACCTGTCGCAGAAGTTTGGCAGCTTCGGACTTGGGCGGGTCGTCGGGCGTGATTGTGGCGCTCATGTAACGCTTGAGTAATTCCTTCGCAACATCCAGATTATGATGTGTTTTTACGTAGATTTCGGCGGTCGCATACATCAACCTGGGGTTGTTGGGTGAAGCCTTGCCCGCGCGCGCCAGCACCTGGTCGGCCTCGTCCATACGGCCGCGGCGAACCAGAAAACGGGCGAGGTCCAGGAAGCGGCCCACTTGATGCGGAGCGACATCCAATGCGCGCCGCAGTTGTTCCTCCGCGCTCGAGTATTCCTTGCGCCGCTCCGCCAGCTTTGCCTCCATGGCAAGGCCCTCGGGAGAACTGATTCTGGCAACCTGTTTCGCAATAGCTTCGGCCTTTTCCATTCCGCCACCTAAAAAGCCAGGGGCTTCCAGGTAGTATTCGAAGAGGTCGCTTTGGGCTTCGAGGTTGGTGGGGTTCAGGCTGACGGCCTTTTCGAAATACTGCCGTGTCTTGGAAGCGTACCCAGGCGCCGTGAATGGGCTGGCCGTTTCCGCGCGCCGGCCGAAAGCGCGGCCCAGCCACAGGGCACATTCCGCGTTGGAGGGCTCCAATTCAAAGGACTTCTCCAGGGCTTCGCTAGCCTTTTTGAATTCCCCTTCCATATAGTAGTTGCGCCCCAGCAGCGCGTAGACTGCGGCGTCTTTGGATGGAATCGCAAGTAAAACCTTAATAGATTGCTGGAAGTCTGTGGAATTATACAACTTATGCGCCTGCTCGTAGTCCGCTCCGGCCGCCCACGCGGCGCCTGCTGCAACCAGTATCAGCGCCAATGGCTTCACCCTGCCCAACCTTTGTCCTTTCATTATATCCGCTGGATTCACCTGTATAGATGAGTACGAGGGAGCTTACGTTTCGGCTGATTATTTGGTGACGGCGCCGCCTGGATGGATCTGGCGGGAAACCCGGGCCAGCTCTTTGCGCACCAGGAGATTGTCGGGGTAATCCCTGGCGAGCCCCGCCAGCAGCCTTTCCGCCTCTTCGGGGTGTTTTTCGCGCAGCGCAATCACCGCCAGCAGCATGCGCGCGAAGGGACCGTAGTATTTGCCCTTCCGGGCAACCAGCATCAGCTCCTCGATCCCTTTCGTCTTGCTGCCCTCCACGGAATCCATGTGGACGAACCAACGCAAGAAAAACGGCAGACTGCCGACAATATATTCGGCCGTTCCGAAGGTCATGTAGGCATCGACGACGGGCGGGTTCAGCGCCAGCAGCTTCTTGGCCCAGACGTGGCTTTTCTTGGCGAGCGAGAAACTGCCGAAGCGCCGTTTCTCGACCAGCGCCGCGTAATCGGTGACCAGGCCGGTCGTCATGCAGAGGGCCAGCAGAGCATCGGGGTCGTCGGGCTTGACGGCCAGCCGCGCGTTGGCGAGGCGGTCGGATTCGGCTACGGTGTCGAAGAACTTCTGGCGGATCACGGGATCGGGAACCAACTTGCGGCGGTCCACCACCTTGTCGTCATCGGTGAAGAAATCCAGTTCGAGGATCTTGAGGCGGTCCAGCTCGACAAACAGATAGGCGGCGCACTTGATGGCGAGCACCAGGGGGGATTGCGGATCGAGTTGATGCTGGCGATCGAGAATTTCGTGGGCGCCCTTGAAATCGAAATCGTAAAGGCGCGCGTAGGCCGTCTGCAGGGCAGCTTCGGTATCGACGGACGGGCTCGGACCGGGCTGTGCCGCCCCACAACAGCTCAACGCGACGATGAGCAAGGCAGTCAGGCGCAACCAGCAGTATAACGCCTTCGGGGGCTTTTGGATGTGGGGGCTCACTCAAGCTACTCGACGGATCGCCGCACACCGCGGTTTCAGTTGCTTTTGCGGGTTCCCATCAGAGCCGGGCCCACAGGGCGCCCCGTGAGGGAGCGGTTTCCACAGGCGCCAAACCACCGGACCGCGATTCCTGTAACGAAAAAATGGCATAATAGCTCCCATCGAGGAGAACTCCGATGGGCCTGCAGAGGTTGGGGAAAAGTGCATTGTGGATGGCGGCCGCTGGACTGGCGCTGCAGCCGGCTTTCGGGCAGGGGACCCTGGCGACGCCCGCGTCCATGGACGTCGCGGCGCCGCCGCCGGTCCGCATCACCGGCAAGATCGTGCTGGAAGATAAATCGCCGCCGCCCGCACCGGTTCTGATCGAGCGTGTGTGCCAGGGGATGGGCCACCCGGAAGGCATCACGGACGCCAAGGGCAACATCGCCGTCGACCTGGGTCACGACATCATCCGCGATCCCTATGCCATCCACATCCAGCCCGGCGTCGATCTGCCGCCGGCCGAAGAAAATCGTCCGTTCATGGACTGCGCCATCCGCTTCAGCCTGCCGGGGTACCGCACGGACATGGTGAGTATGTCCACCGCCACGCCGGTGGGCCACCCTTACCTGGGAACCATCGTGCTGCATTTTGTCGGCAAGGTGGATGGATATTTGATCAGCCCGACTTCGCTCGATGCGCCCAAGGACGCCAGGAAGGCCTTCGACAAGGCGCAGGAGGTGACCCGCAAGAACAAGCAGGCCGAAGCCCTTCAGAATTACCAGAAGGCCGTGCAGATCTATCCGCAGTACGCGGCCGCGTGGTATGAGCTGGGAAGGCTGCAGTCGGCCGCCCATAAAGTGGATGACGCCAAACAGTCTTTCAATACCGCGATGAAAGCCGATCCGAAGTATCTGAGCCCCTACCTGCAGTTGTCGTCCCTGGCCGAATCCAGCGAGAACTGGCCCGATCTGGCCGATGTAACCGGCCGTCTGATTGCGCTCGACCCCATCGACTACCCGGAGGCTTACTTCTATGGCGCGCTCTCCAACTACCGTACCCACAAGTTGGATGTGGCCGAAAAGTTCGCGCGCGACGGGCTGAAGGTGGACGTGGATCACCACTTTCCGCAGACCTACCAGTTGCTGGCTTCCATCCTGGTGGCGCGCAACCAGACCGCCGCGGCGGTGGAGCAGTTGGAGACCTATCTGAAACTCTTCCCGCGAGCCGACGACGTCGTCACGGTGCAAGGCAACCTGGTGCTGTTGAGGAACTCCCTTCACAAGAAATGAGCCGGCCGGCGCTCTTTCCCGGAAAGCCATGATCTGGCGGCGCCGCCGGGCATGCCAATGATCGCGCTATCGGCTATGCTTAGACAGACTTTGTGTTGACCGACCTCTATCGACTGCTGCCGCCGGAAGGCCTCAAGATCGCGCTGGTCTTGTTTCTCTCCTTCCTGACGGGCCTGGAGCGCGAAGAACACCTCTCGGCGAATGGGCACCCGTCGTTCGGCGGCGTGCGCACATATCCCCTGATCGGCCTCATGGGCTACGGCATCTCGCTGCTGGCCGGGGGCCAGATGTTGCCGGTGATGCTGGGCTTCGCCGTGCTCGGCGGCTTCCTGATGCTGTCTTACCGCAACAAGCTGGAAGCTTCCAAACTTGCCGGCGTCACCTCCGAAATGTCGGCGCTCACCACGTACGTGGCGGCGGCGCTGGTGTACCGCGAGCAGTTCTGGATCGCCACCACTCTGACGGTCGCCAGCATGATGCTGCTGGAGCTGAAGACCGTGCTGGAAGGTCTCACCAGACGGGTCCCCGCGGATGAGATCTTCACCTTCACGAAGTTCCTCTTATTGACCGCGGTCATTCTGCCCGTGCTTCCCAACCGGAGCTTCGGGCCGTTCGCCATCAATCCCGCCAAGGTGTGGCTGGTAGTGGTAGCTGTCAGCACGGTGTCTTACGGAAGTTACGTGATCCAGAAGCTCACCAAGGGACAGGGCGGCGTGATACTGGCCGCGCTGCTGGGCGGCCTGTATTCGTCCACGGTGACTACGGTGGTGCTTGCCCGGCGCGCGGCCAGAGAGAACCGGCCGCACCTGTTTTCCGGCGTTACCCTGGTGACTTCCGGAATGATGTATTTGCGGTTGGCCGGACTGGTGTTGATCTTCAGCCCCGCCCTGATCGCGGTGCTGGGCGTGCCGTTCCTGGCGCTGGCGGGCGCGGCCATCGTGCTCGGCTGGCTCTGGAGCCGCCGGCCGGACCAGAAGGCCGGAGAAGTTGTGCGCGAGTTCGAGCCGAGCAACCCGCTGGAGCTGCGGGCGGCGCTGGTGTTCGCGCTGCTGTTCGTGGCCGTTCTGGTTGCCACGCACCTGGCGGTGAAGTATCTGGGCCAGACCGGCGTATATTCGCTGGCCGCGCTCATGGGCGTCACCGACGTCGATCCTTTCATCATGGGGATGACCGATGCCGCGGGCAAAACCACGGGCGTTAGTGTGGCCGCCATATCCATCCTGATCGCGGCGGCCAGCAACAACGTGGTGAAAGGCATCTACGCGTATTCCATGTCCGACCGGAAGACCGGGCGCCTGAGCCTGATCCTGCTGATGGCACTGGCCGCCGCGGGACTCGCGCCGCTGATCTGGCTGGCGCGGTGAGCGGCAGTCGCGTGCGTCGGAGCTAGCGGACTCTTATGCGGCAGAGCCAATGACGACCGAAACAGACCGGGCCTATTACGACAACCTCCGTCTCGGCCGGCTGGAGTACGAGCGACGACACGTTTATCTCTACTCTCGACCGCGCTGCCTGGGCCTGGTCCTGGGAAACGCCTGCCACATTGAGTGCCCCCATTGTCGCGCTCCAGACCATGGAGCTTTCTCCGGAAAACACCGCCCGAAGCCCGACCCTGGAAGCAGATGAGGCGATCACGGGCCGCTGCGAGGTGGAAGATCTCCACGCCATGCTGCGCGATGTGCTGCCGCGCTTCCAGAAGACTTTCCGCATGGTACGAGTGAGCGGGCTGCAAACGCTTTTCGAAAAGCATGACCTCAGCGCCGCGTTTCTACAGGAAGGCGAGAATGGTCTCTATCCGGACAGCGAAGGACTCTGCGGAGGCGCCTTTGAGCTTTGCCCCAATCCGTGGACCACTCTCTTCCTCGTCGAGAATGGCGGCGCGCTGTGGCACACTGAATGAACCGGAACCGCGATGCTGACCGATCAACAGATTCTTGCAGTACGCTCGCACTTCCCCCTTCTGCGCGAAAAGACCTACCTATATAACTGCTCGCAGGGCGCCTTGTCGGACGCGGTCGACGGCGCGCTGAAGGACTATGCGCAAAGCTGGCGGACCTCGATGGACCCATGGCGCGACTGGGTGGGCGCCTACGAAGCGTTGCGCGGCGAGTTCGCCCGCTTGATTGGCGCGGAGCCGGATGAAATTGCCGTCGTGACCAGCGCGTCGGCAGGGATTAACCCGATCGCCAATGCGATGGACTTCAGCCGGCGCAACCGCGTGGTGCTGGGCGAATACGAGTTCCCCACCATGGGTCACATCTGGCTGGCGCAACGGCCGCGCGGAGCGGAAATTCAGTTTCTGAAAGGTGTGGGCGATTGCCTGCCCCTGGATCTTTATGAGCGCTCGATCGACGAGCGCACCTGCGTCGTGCCGCTGACGCAGGTTTCGTTCGTCAACGGCTTTCGCGCGGACGTTGCCGGCATCACGCGAATTGCGCATGAACGCGGCGCCCTGGTGTTTCTGGACGGCTACCAGGATTGCGGAACCCGCCCCATGGATGTGAAGGCGTTGGACGTCGACTTCTTCGTGACCGGCGCGCTGAAGTATCTGTTGGGGCCGCCGGGTGTGGGATTCCTGTACGTGCGGCGCGCATTGGTAGAAACCCTCACGCCCACTCTGACGAGCTGGATGGCCCAGCGCGACGTCTTCGCGTTTGACACCCAGCGGCTCGATCCGGCGCCGGCCGCGCGGCGCTTCGAGGGCGGCACGCCGCCCATCCCCAACATCTACATGGCGCTGGCCGCGCTCGAATTTCTCACGCAAATCGGCATGGAAAACGTGGCCGCCCAGGTGGAGCGTGTGACGCGCGCTTTTGTGGCCGGCGCAAAGAAGCTGGGAGTTTCCAGCAAGACCCCGGCCGATACCATCGGGCCGCTGGTGGTGCTGCGCTCGCGCGACGCCGGCGCGATGGTGGCCCGCCTCGCGGCCCGCGGCATCGCCCTCTCGGCGCGGCGCGACGGCGTGCGTTTCGCGT
This sequence comes from Bryobacteraceae bacterium, assembly GCA_050014595.1. Taxonomy (GTDB): domain Bacteria; phylum Acidobacteriota; class Terriglobia; order Bryobacterales; family Bryobacteraceae; genus PALSA-129. Next base: position 55,279 of record JBEKDA010000019.1, on the reverse strand, counting down.
TCCACGTCTACAACACACTAGAAGATGTCGAGACGGCGCTCCAGGCGCTCGGCGAGAATTTGGATTTGATGGTGCGGGAATGAGCGGCCGCATCGAGCAGGGCGAGCAACTGAAGCGCCAACTGAGCTCGAAACAGCTCGCCATGATCGCCATCGGCGGGGCCATCGGGACGGGCCTGTTTCTGGGCAGTTCGCTCGCGGTTCACACGGCGGGTCCGGCCGTGATCGTCAGCTACCTGATGGGCGCGGTCGTCACCCTGCTATTGATGGGCGCGCTTTCGGAGATGGCGGTGGCGCATCCTACCGCCGGGTCGTTCGGCGTGTATGCGGAGATCTACCTGCACCCCTGGGCCGGCTTCACGGTGCGTTACACCTACTGGGCGGCGCAGTGCATCGCCATCGGCGGGGAAGCCACGGCCATCGCGATCTACTGCCAGTGGTGGTTTCCCGATATCCCAAAATGGTTGTGGATTCTCGGCTTCGCCTGCGCCCTGTTGTACATCAATGCGCGCAGCGTGGGCAGCTTCGGCAGCTTTGAATACTGGTTCGCCATGATCAAAGTGGTGGCCATCGTTCTGTTCATCGTTTTTGGAGCAGCGCTGCTGGCGGGAATCGGCCGCAGGGAAGCCATGGGCTTCTCGAACATCACCGCGCACGGAGGGTTCCTGGCAACCGGATGGCGCGGCGTGTGGATGGCCATGGTCTTTGTGATCTTCAGCTACCTGGGGACCGAAGTGGTGGCAGTCACGGCCGGTGAAGCCAAAGACCCCGCTACCGCCGTGCCGCGCGCCATGCGCACCATGGTGGGGCGGCTGATTCTCTTTTACCTGGGCGCGATTGTGGTGCTGATGAGCATCGTGCCGTGGAACCAGATCCAACCGGGACCGGACGTCACCGCCAGTCCCTTCGTCAAGGTATTCCAATTGATCGGCGTGCCCGCCGCGGCGCACCTGGTGAACTTCGTGGTCATCACGGCGGCGGCCTCGAGCATGAATTGCAATCTCTACCTGGTGAGCCGCATGATGTTCTCTCTGGCCCGCGGCGGTTATGCGCCGGCGGCCTTCGGGCGAGTTTCCGCGCGCGGCACGCCGGTCCCGGCGCTCATGGTCTCCGCCGCCGGCCTGGCGCTGGCCATCGTGGTGGCGCTGCTCTTTCCCTCGAGCGCCTTTGTGTATCTGTTCGGCATCTCGCTTTTCGGCGGCCTTTACGCGTGGCTGATCATCTTCGCGACGCACTTGCGTTTCCGGCCGAAGTGGGACGCCGCCGGTCACCCGCCGCTGCCGGTACGGATGTACGGCCACCCGTTCGGGTCGCTCGCCGGGACGGCCGCCATTGCCGCGATCATGGCGACCACCTGGTGGGTGGAAGGCATGCGCGTGACGCTGATCGCCGGGCTGCCGTGGCTGGGCGGGCTGACGGTGGCCTATTTCGGGGTAATGCGAAAACGGCCCGCCCCAGTTTAGGAGCATATCGAAATGCCAGACCACATCCTGCTACAATTCGCGCGGGCGCTATCGGCCGGCGCGATCCGCGTCATTGACTTGACCCAACCGCTCGAGGCGGCAACGCCGATTATCCAGTTGCCGCCGGACTTCGGCAAGACCTGGCCGTTCCGTCTGGAGGAGATCTCGCACTATGACAGCCGCGGGCCGGCCTGGTATTGGAACAATTTTTCCTGCGGCGAACATACCGGGACGCATTTCGATGCGCCGGCACATTGGGTTTCGGGCAAGGAGTATGCGGACAATACGACCGACAGCATTCCGGTGGAGAAATTCCTTGCTCCGGCCTGCGTAATCGACGCGTCACAGCAGGTTGCCCAAGACCCGGATTTCCTGCTCACGCCGCGTCACGTGGAAGCCTGGGAGGAGCGCCACGGCCGCGTGGAAGCAGGCTCCTGGGTGCTGATGCGGACGGACTGGTCGAAGCGCCGCGACGCGGCAGCCTTCCTGAATATGAAGGATGACGGCTCGCACGTGCCGGGGCCGCATCCGGATCTGGCGCCCTTCCTGGCAAAGGAACGCGATGTCATCGGATGGGGTTCGGAAGGCGTGGGCACCGACGCCGGGCAGGCGTATCGATTCGACCCGCCGTTCCCGTGCCACAGCATCATGCACGGCAGCAACAAGTTCGGTCTGGCCAGCCTGACGAACCTGGACCAACTGCCGCCCAAGGGAGCCATCCTGGTGACGCCGCCGCTCAAGATTGTGAATGGGTCGGGAAGCCCCTGCCGGGTGCTGGCATTAGTGGCCCGTTAGTTCGGCATAATGAATACCGATGCCTAAGATCGCGAAGATTCAAGCATACCGAGTGGAGTTGCCCTTGCACGAGGGCAGCTATAAGTGGTCGGGTGGGAATTCCGTCGAGGTGTTCGATTCCACGGTCGTGGCCGTCCACACCGACGCGGGCATTACCGGATATGGCGAGGTTTGCCCTCTGGGGCCGGCCTACCTGCCGGCATATGCCGAAGGTGCGCGCGCAGGCATCGCCAAGCTGGCGCCACAATTGATTGGCCTGGAAGCCACCGATCTCGCCGTGTTGAACGGCCACATGGATGCCGCGCTGCGCGGCCATCCCTACGTGAAATCGGCGCTGGATATGGCGTGCTGGGACATACTCGGCAAAACCGCCGGCCTGCCGGTGGTGACGCTGCTGGGCGGGCGCTATGGCGAGACCTTCCCGCTCTACCGCGCCATCTCGCAGGAGAGCCCGGACCGGATGGCGGAAATGGTGGCGCTCTATCGCTCGGAAGGCTACATCAGGTTCCAACTCAAAGTGGGTGGCGATCCGGACACGGACGTTGAACGCATCCGCCGGGTGGCGGCGCGCCTCGAGCGCGGCGACGTACTGATCGCCGACGCCAACACTGGCTGGACCCAGCACCAGGCGCTGCGCGTGGTGGACGCCGTGCGCGAAGAAGACGTCTACATCGAGCAGCCTTGTGCCAGTTACCAGGAATGTCTGGTGGTGCGGCGCCACACCAACCGGCCCTTCGTGCTGGATGAGGTAGTGGACAGCCTCGCCATGGTGGTGGAAGGCGTGCGCGACCAGGCGATGGACGTGATCAACCTGAAGATTTCGAAAGTCGGCGGGCTGACCAAGGCGCGCCAGATCCGCGATCTGTGCGTTTCGCTGGGCATTGCGCTGACCATTGAGGATACCTGGGGTGGCGACATCATCACGGCCGCGATTGCGCACCTGGCCCACTCCACGCCGCCGTCACTGCTCTTCACCGCGACAGACTTCAACAGCTACGTGACGGTAAGCAACGCAGCGGGCGCGCCGAAGCGGCAGAATGGGCGGATGGCGGCGCCCCTGACGCCCGGATTAGGCGTGGAGCCAAGATGGGAGGTGTTAGGTCAGCCGTTGATTTCGGTGTGATGTGAGCGACAGAGTCTTACGCCCCGTTCCGGGGCTATTCGGACTCACGACAGGTTCCACACGGCTTACGCCGTGGGCTATTATCTTTCGCCCTGCGGGCTTGGACCGGCCGGGAGGCCCGGTCCGACTCGGCCGGGCTGCGCCCGGCTTGCCGGGCAAAAGCCCGGCAAAGACCGGCGGCAAGACCGCCGGCGCTACCAGTTGGTCTTGGCGGAGCTTGGAAAATGTAGAAACTCCAGGGCCGGGCTGCGCCCGGCTGCACCGGCGGCAAGACCGCCGGCGCTACCAGTTGGTCTTAACGGAGCTTGGAAAATGTAGAAACTCCAGGGCCGGGCTGCGTCCGGCTGCACCGGCGGCAATACCGCCGGCGCTACCAGTTGGTCTTAACGGAGCTTGGAAAATGTAGAAACTCCAGGATGACATCCTGCCCCACCAAATGCCGGAGCCGCTTCCTTACTTCATCTCCCCCTTGAGAACCTCGACCGCCTTTTCGATCTGCCGGTCGTGATGGCTCAAGAAATCGGGCGGCGTGTTGTCCATGTAAACGTCGGGTGGAACGCCGAAGTTCTCCATGTTCTGGCCGCTGGAAGTGAAGACTCCCGAACCTGGCGTGCGAAGCACCGACCCATCCATCAGCGTGAACGATCCCGTGCCGATCACCGCGCCCATGGTCGGGACGCCGACGATCTTCCCGAGACCCAGCTCTCGGATCCCTTCCGGGAACATCTCGGCATCGCTGGCCGAGCGCTCGTTTTGCAGCACCGCCAACGGGCCGAAGAAGGCCTGGGCCGGACGTTTGACGTCGAGCGAATCGCGATTGCGCGTGGACTGGTAGGCTTTGCGCTGGTTGAGGATCGCCAGCAGCTCCTGGTCGATGCCGCCGCCGCCGTTGAATCGTTCGTCGATGATCAGCGCCCGCTTGTCCTGGTTCTCGAGCAGATCCTCCTGGAACTTGGCGAGCGATGGCGCGTCCATGGCCTTGATGTGCAGGTAACCGATCTGGTTATTGGAAAGCGAGTCCACCATGGCTTTGCGGTCGGCCACCCAACGGTCGTATTGCAGATTGCTTTGCGCGGCCGAGGCCAGCGGATCGAGCGAAATTGTCCAGGCGCCATCCGCGGCGGGCTTGGAGTTGACCAGAAATTCGAACTTGCGGCCGGGCAGGATGTTGAAGAGCTTCCAGTAATTGTCGGTGGTCTTCAGCTCCTTATCGTTCACCGCCAGGATGTAGTTGCCGGCAGCCAGCTTGACGTAATCGTGATCGGCCGGTCCCTTCTTGTAGATGTAAGAGACCTTGTAGAAGCCCGACGCATCGGGCTCCATATCGAAGCCCGGATAGCGGGTCTGCACGCGCTCCTCCTGGCTGGCGCGGCCGGGGATGACGCCTCCGGCGGAGATGCCGGTGTGGGAGGCGTTCATGTCGCCGATCATTTCCATGATCAGATTGTGCAGCTCCTCGGTGTCGGCGATGTACGGAAGCAGCGATTCATAGGTATCTTTGTTGGCGGCCCAATTGGCGCCGTGCATGTTGGCATCGTAGAAGCGATTCTTCATCACGCGCCAGGCTTCCTCGAAGACCTGGCGCCGCTCCGCGGGGATATCGAGTTCCATGCGGACCGAGAAACTGATGCGCCGCGGACCGGGGCCGGTGGCCGTTGCCGTGGCTGCCGCAGCGGCACCGCCGCCTCCGCCGCGTCCTCCACGGCCACCAGCGGCGCCCGCCGCCGCCGCGGGTGCGTTGTCGGCAGCAGCCGGTCCGCTGGCGATGGCGAGGTTAAAGAGTCCCCCGCCCTGCATGAAATAGATGCTACGGCCATCCCGCGCCCAGGTGGCTTCGCCGCCACCGCCGAAACCGCCGCCGCCACGGCCACCGCGTCCGCCGCGTCCGGCGGCGGCATTATCGGTGATGGTGGTGTTGAGGTGGGTGAGATGGGTACCGTCTTCCGCGATGGTATACATTCCGGGCCCTGCGCCGGCTGCGTCGGCCGCCGGCGCCGCACCACCGCCAGCGCCGCCGGCGGAGAAAAGATACGTGTGGCCATCGGGCGATGGCGTGACGCTCTGGACGCCGGCCATGTTCGTGACTTCGGTGATGCGGCGTTCGATGCCGTCCCAGACAACCTTCACTTGCACGTTGGTGGGCGCGGCCGCTGGACCGGCTCCACCCCGGCCGCCGCGCCCGCCGCCGCCAGCGGCGGCCGTAGCAGCCGCTTCGGTTTCGGCTTGAGCCTCCGTATTGATGTCGTGGTCGTTGGGATCTTTCTCGAGGGGCGTGAAGGCCATGCTATAGAGCAGCGATGTGCCGCGGCCTCCGGTGGAGGCGATGCCGCTGCTGCCACCTTGCCCGCCGAGGAACAATAACTTCTTGCCGTCGGGAGTCCATTTGGCGCCCCGCGAAGTCATGAACTGCTGGCCCGAGACCATGTGCTCCTGGCCGGATGCCAGTTCCTTCAGCCAGACGTGCGAGCGCAGCAGCGAGTCGGCCTCGCATGGAGAGCACGCGCTGCGGGTCGATGAGTAGGAGATCCATTTGCCGTCGGGCGAGAACTGCGGATCGCCGATATTGCCGCCGGGGCTGGAGGCCAGAATGTCGTCCTTCAAGGTATCGATATCGACCTGGTGCAGCTTATGGTCGGCGCCGGTCCACAGAAAGGTCTTGGAATCGGCCGCCCAGACGATCGCGAGCTTGTCGCAATCGGCATCGGTGATCTTCTTGAGGTTCTTGCCCAGTTCGTCGGAGACGTAGATCTCTTCGCGCCCCGTGCGATCGGAAACAAAAGCGATCCACTTGCCGTTCGGCGACCAGCGCGGGCTGTGCTCCTTCCACGGTGTTTCGGTGACGCGCTGGAGTGCTCCCTGATCGGTAGGGATGGTGAAAATCTCGCCGTGCACCGCGATGGCCGCCCGCTTATTGGAAGGCGACAGGCTGAAGCCTTCGGCCTCATTGGTCAGGGTGACCAGCTCGGTCTTATTCTCTTTGAAATCGCTCTTGACGTCGATGCGGATCTCGCTCGACTTGCCGCTCGAGGTGTCGAGCTTCCAGATGCCGAAGTTGTCTTCGTACACGATGGTTTTGCCGTCGGCCGAGATGCTCGGGAAAAAGAGGTTGCCGTCGGTGTGGTGGGTCACCTGAACGGGCTTGCCGCCCTTATCGGAAATCTTCCAGATGTTGTTGACGCTCTTCATCACTTCCGGGCTGCCCGGCTTGATGGTCTTCTCATTGGGCAGCTCATTGGAGACGAAAAAGATCTCGCCGTTCAATCCGTACATGGGCCAGAAGAGGTTGCCATGGTAGTCTTCGTCGCCCAGCCTGGTGAACTTCCTGGAGGCCAGGTCCTCCACCCACAGGTCGGCCGCATAGGCGCCGCGATAATGTTTGCGGGACCAGACGCTGGGATGGCGCTGGAAGGCGAGCTTGGAGCCGTCGGGCGAATAGCTGGCCCAGGCGCCCCAGTCGGTATCGATGGCGCGCTCAATGCCGCCCGCCGCGGGAACCTCCCAGAGAGTGGCGACCGTCGGGAAAGCGCCGTTCCCGCGGGTGGAAGAGAAAATGATGTTCTTTCCGTCGGGCGTCCAGCCCACCACATTGTCGTCGGCGCTGTGGAAGGTCAACTGACGCGGTTCGCCGCCGGCCGCGGAAATCACAAAGACGTCGTAGTTGCCTTCGCGATTCGAGGAAAAGGCGACCCACTGTCCGTCCGGAGAGAAGCGCGGAAACTGGTCGCGCGCATTGTTGACCGTCAGGCGTTCGACGCCGGAGCCGTTTTCATTGGCAATCCAGATATCGCCGAGATAGCTGAAAGCGACCTTGCCTTTGGAATAGGTCGGGTGGCGAAGCATCTTGACCTGCCCTTGCGCCAGCACGGGCAAGAGCAACAGGGCCGTGGCTTGCAGGAATCTTCGGATCATCGAAACCTCCAGGTTTACGGAATACAGAGATATTAATCTCTATCTCCCCCAAAGGCAACCAGAGGCGCCGGCATGGGGGCGGGCTGGCACTGGGGGTGATTGGCGGGCGGCAGGCGGCAGAGGGCCGGTTGGCGGAACGAAGCCAATTTGGGGGGCCGGAGCGGGCGGTTCCGGTGTGGGAGGCAATGGAGTGGGTTGGGGGAGCCGGACCAGGGGGTCCGGCGCAGGCGAGGGCGGCTGCCCCAGTGGTTCAGGAACGAAGCCAATTTGAGGGTGAGGGGCTGCGCGTTCAGCGGCTTCGCTGGGCTGAGCGGCGGGGCGTTCGGCCTGGAGCTTCTTCAGTTCCTGACGGGCGAGGACGCTATTGCGCTGGATGTCACTCTTGCGGCGCTGGAGGCGGAGGAAAGCCGCGGAGCTACTATTCCAGGCGCGGCCGAGTTCGCCGCCGGGCATGGGTGTGGAGTAACCTTCCAGGCGGTATTCCCAGTATTGGGCATCGACGCGCTCCATGCGGCGGAGCTGCCAATCATTGCGGATGAGGATGTCGACGTAGAACTGTTCCTGGGCGGAGGCTGGCTGGCATTCCTTGTAATAGGAGTTGGTGAGGCCCTGCAGGTCGGAGGGATCTTCACCGCGGATGATGTTGGATCGAGCGTCGATGCCGGATTTCAGGGCATTCATACTGGAGGTGGCCTTGCCCTCAACGGAGCGGGGGCCGGTGGATTTGCGGGAATTGCGGCGATTGGCCTCGATTTGAAGAAGCGAAGACATAGAAAGGTCCTTGTTGGCGAAACCGGGTTGTGAAACGGATGGGATGAGCGTGGAGGGCCATCCCGGTTTCAGGGTAGCAGGCGAGGAAGGGGGAATTCGGACTATATCGTCGTAAATGATTGAAAAGGCGGGGAAGATAAAGGTAATGGGGCTGTGAACGGGGTTTGGCGAGTCTGCGGAAGTGTAAGTGTGAAGTGTAAGGATAAGGAAGGTTGGCGTACGTGGACCGGGGCGTGAAGAGGTCACCAATTAAGCGTTAAGCGCAAGGCCACTGGTCAGGCTTGATAGACACCGGCGGCAAGACCGCCGGCGCTACCAGTTGGTCTTGGCGGAGCTTGAAAAATGTGGGAACTCCAGTGACAGGCGCGCCGACAAGAATGCCGGCGTTGCGGGCTGGAAAGCCCGCTCCACGAAGGCTACATGGGCGCCGTGGCCAAGCGCTGATTGATTTCGGCGCAGGCGGACTCGGCGGACTCGCCCAGCCAGGATGACTTCATGTTGGGCAGGAACGAGATGAGCACTTCGTAAGACCAGGCCTTGTCCGGCGAGAAAGCGGCAAAACCGAGCGCGTCGCTCAACCGCCAGGAGACTTTCAGCAGGTTATCCAGGCTCAGCTCCCCCGCAACCGGCTCGCCGTGATGGCTGGCGATGGCGGCAACCAGCTCGTCGGGAAAATCCCAATCCTGGGCGATGTAGGCGCCGGCTGCACAGTGGTCGATTTCAAACAGATCGCGTTCCGTCTGCAGCAGATCGAAGCCGAAATCATCGGAGACCTCCAGCATCCGGGAATACTCGGCCGGGTAGGCGGACATCATGCCGAGCGTTCCCAGATTGTGCAACAGGCCGACCGTATAGGCGCTATCGCGGGCGAAACGGCTCACCCGGGCGGCTTCTTCGGCGATGAATGCGGTCACCAGGCTGTGGATCCACACCTTGCGCAAGGCCTCCATACGAACGCAGGCCCGCACCATCCGGTTGACTGCCACAAACGTAGCCATGGTCTTGACCCGATCCATGCCAACCAGCATGATGGCATGCGGCAGGCTGGTGACCTCGCGGCGGGCGGCGAAGAGGGCCGAGTTGGCGAAACGGAGCAGTTCGGCGGCGAACGACGGGTCCATCTTGACGAGCTCGAAGACCTTCGAAACGCTGACATCTTCCTGGCTGGCGAGCGCCAGAATCCGCTGTGCGATGGCCGGGAAGGGCGGCACAAGGCGGAGAGCCCACGGTGCTTGGGGGCGGGCGAGTAGTTCGGTCATTTCACGCTCCAACACCTTAACTATCGGCTGGGACAGAGGAAAGATTAGGAGGAAACGCTCGGGAACCGAAGGCAGAACGTTAAAACTACTTCCCCGGCGTCTTCAGGGGAGCGCCCTCGCGAAGTTCATCGGTGGCGCGCCGCACCACCAGATCTCCGGCCTTCAAGTCTCCCAGCACCTCCACCAGGCCGCCCTCGACAGCGCCCTGGCGGACATCCACCCATTGCGCGCGCCCGTTCGAGTTCCGCACGACGAAAGTGCGCTCGGTGGTGGTCACCACGCTGGTCCTGGGCACATAGAGCGCCGGGCGCGCGCGCCGCACCGGCCATTTCACCGTCGGATACATGCCCGGAGCAAGCGTTCCATCCGGGTTGGCGACATCCAACTCAACCGCCATGGCGCGAGTCTTGGGATCGAGCGCCTGCGCCAATCGCGCCACGGTACCCGAATAAGTCCGCTCCGGCTGCGCGGGAACGATGAAGCTCACCTTACTGCCGGTGACGATTCCGCCGGTATCTTCTTCCGGAACCGCCACGACGAGCCGCAGGTGCGAGACCTGCTGAAGGACGAGCAATACGGGATCGGCACCCGGCCCCACCAGCGCGCCCGGATGCACCAGCCGGTCCGTCACCACACCGGCAAAGGGAGCCGTGATCTTCAGGTAGGTTTCCATATCGCGCAACGTCCGGACCCTTGCCTCGGCTACCTGGATGGCTTGCTTACGGGAATCCATCAGCGCCCTGGCGGCATCCACCTGCTTTTCCGCCACGATCAACTCGTTGCCGGCGATGGCTCCCGGGGTTTGGGCCGCCACCTTCAGGTGATCGTAGGTGCTTTGCGCGCCCGCCAGTTGCGCTTCCGCCTGGAGGCGATCGGCGTCCGCTACCTGGACCTTCAATTGGGCCTCGCTGATCTGCCCGGCCATCTCCGGAGCACTTAGCTCGGCGAGTAAGTCCCCTTGCTTGACGACGCTGCCCCGGTCGACCAGCATGCGCTCGACATACCCGGCCACCCTGGCATGAAGCGACACGCTCAGAAACGGCGCAATCTCGCCCGGCAGGTCGACGGACCGCGATAGTGACTTAGCCACCACGGGGGTGAAGTCACCGGATTGCGGCCAGGCCAAGCCGCCGAAAACCAGCATCGCAACGGCCGCCAGTTTGGCAACGCCAAGCGTCGACACGAGTGTCGACGCGGCACGCACGAGTGCGTGCGCCACGAAAGCAAGGGACCTCTTACTTTGCATCATAATATCGGCTCGTGGAATCCATCGGGTTGAGTGACGGCGACGTCACGGACGCTCTGCCTTGGAGAATCGCGTAGATCGACGGCAGAATCGTCAGCGTGGCGAAGGTCGACAGGACCAGGCCGCCGACGACCGCGCGGCCCAGTGGCGCGGCTTGCGATCCGCCTTCGCCGAATCCGATCGCCATCGGCGCCATGCCGAAGATCATTGTGGCCGCCGTCATGAGAATGGCGCGCAGCCGGCTGCCGGCGCCTTCCCGCGCGGCTTCCAGCAGGGCGCTTCCCTCGTGCCGGAATCGCTCGGCAAACGTAACCAACAAAATCGAGTTCGCCACCGAAATGCCGACCGCCATAATAGCCCCCATGAAGGATTGAATATTCAAGGTGGTTCCGGTCACTTTCAATATCAGTAGAACGCCGCAGAGCACCGCCGGCACGATCAGCACGATGGCCAGCGCCAACCGCATGGATTGGAAATTCGCCGCCAGCAGCAGGAAGATTACCGCGATCGCCAGCAGCAAGCCAATCCGCAGGCCGGAAACCGTCTGTTCGAGCGGCGGAATCTGCCCGCGGTATTTCACGCTGATGCCTCTCGGCGGCACGCCCGCCCGCGCCACGGCCGCCTTCAACCGGGGCGCCGCTTCACCCAGCGTAATACCGCCAAGATTGGCAGTGAGACTGACTACGCGCTGGCCATTGTTACGCTCGATGAGTCCGGGCATGGCGCCCAGTTTCAGGTCTGCAATGTTACTAAGTTGAGTATCCATGTGGCCGTTCTGCATAACCGGCAGCTCGCCGACGCCTTTGACGCTTTGCAAACGATTCTGCGGCAGTTCCACCTGAATCTGGAAAGCATTGCCGGAATTTGGATCGCGCCAGTAATTCGGCTGGGTAAAGCGGGAGGACGAGGTAGCCGGCACGATCGACCGCACCACATCCGCCATGGTCAAGCCGAACTGGCCGGCGCGGTCCCGATTGACCGCGATATCCAGCGTCGGGTAATTCACTTCCTGGGCAAATTGCAGATCCCGCAAGAACGGCAATTTGGCGGCTTCCGCCCGCACTTTCCGCGCAAATGCATAATCGTCTTGCAGGTTAGTCCCCTGAACCGCCACTTCGATGGGCGTGGGAGAACCGAAGCCCATCACCTGGCTTACGATATCGCCTGCCTCGAAAGAGAACTGGCAGGTTGGCAATTCACGATCGAGGGCCGCGCGCAGCCTCTCCCGCAGAGCCTCGCCGCGGGGCATGCCGGGTTTCACCGCCACTTGGATCACCGCTTCCTGCGGCCCGCTGGTGAACAGGTGGATCAGGTCCACCGGATAGCTGGAGGGCACCACCCCCACAAAATCGCTGGTGATGAGGAGGTTCTCCTTTCCGACTTCGCGGCCAATCACATCCAGCGCGCGCAGCACGATGCGCTCGGTTTCCTCCACGCGCGTTCCCGCCGGCGCCCGCAGGCGCAGCCGCAACAGCGGCGCGTCGGCGTCGGGAAAGATCTCCGTCCCCATGCGCGGCAGCAGAAGGCACACCAGTCCAACCGATCCGGCCAGATAGATTAACGCCACCGCCCAGCGGAACCGCAGCACCACGCGCAAGTATCCAGAATAGAAAGCGCGCAGCCTTCCAAAGAGCCCCTCGTTCTCTTCGCCGCGATGGGCGGTCCGCATGAGCCATGCCGCGAAGACCGGAACCAGGCTGCTGGAGAGCAGGTACGAGGCAATCATGGCGAATCCCACGGCCAGCGACAATGGGACGAATAGTTGCCGGCTGACACCCGCCATAAAGAAGGACGGCACGAACACGGCCAGAATGCAAGCCATGGAGAGCAGCCGGGCCATGGCGGTCCGGCTGCACGCTTCCACCACCGCGCGAGCCCGCGAGACCCCCGGCAGCATCTGCGTGTGAATGTTTTCGATCTCGACGGTCGCCTCATCCACCAGCACGCCGACCGCCAGCGCCAGGCCGCCCAGCGTCATGATGTTGATGGTCTGGCCCGTGCCCCACAGCAAAATCACGGCGCTGAGCAAAGCGAACGGAATGTTGATCACCACGATCAGGGCGCTCGGCCAGTCACGAAGAAAGATCAGCACCATCAAACCCGTCAGCACCGCGCCGAGCAACCCTTCCATCACCAGGCCGCGGATGGAGTTGGTGACATAGGGAGACTGGTCGAATTCCAGCCGCACATCCACATCCTCGGGCACCGCCTTCTTGAAATCGGGTATGGCCGCCTTGACCTCTTCGATCACCGCCAGCGTGGATGCGTCCGCGCGCTTGGTAACTGGAATATATACCGTGCGCTTTCCGTTGACGTGGGCATAAGCGGTGATCAGGTCGGTGCCGTTTTCGATGGTCCCGATGTCGCGGAGATACACCGTTGTGCCGGATCCCGGACGGATCGGCGTGCTCAATAGCTCCGCCAGGTTTGCGCCCAGAGCCGAGTTAGTTCGCGCGATGCGGTTGATGGTATCGGTAAACATATTCCCGGAGGGCATCACCAGGCTCGACTTACTCACGGCGGCAATCGCTTCATCCGGGGATATGCGATACCGCAGCAGTTTGTCCGGGTCGAGAGTGATCACAATAGCCCTCTGGTTTCCGCCAAACGGCGGGGGCGCGGACACCCCCGAGAGTGTCGCAAACAGCGGGCGCACGCGGTTGAGCGCGAAATCCTGCAACTCGCCTTGGGAACGGGTGGCGCTGCTGAAGACCAGTTGACCCACGGCCACGCTCCCCGCGTCAAAGCGCGTGATAAACGGTGGCACCGTTCCGGGCGGCATGAAAGCCCGGGCACGGTTCACGTACCCCACGGTTTCCGACATCGCCTGGCTCATGTTAGTGCCCTCATGAAACACCAGCTTCATGAGAGCCGCGCCCTGGATACTCTTACTCTCCACACGATCGATCCCCGTGATGTAAAGGAAGTGATACTCGTAGTAGTAAGTCAGGTATCCTTCCATCTGGGCCGGGTCCATGCCGCCGTAGGGCTGGGCCACGTAAATCGCCGGATCCCCTACTTGCGGAAAGATGTCGATCGGCATGCGCCGGACGGCCAGCACGGCGCAGAGAGCAATCGCGATCAAGGCCACCACAACCGTGATCGGCCTGCTCAGAGCGGCTAGAACCAGACGCATTTCGCCTGCTCCTTCCCGGCACTCATTGGCTTGCCTCGCCCACGAAGGGGCGGATGTCGCCGGCCGCGGCAGCCACGCCGAGCAATCCCCGCCAGATACCCAGCCGCGCCAACGCTTCGTCAATTTCGGCCTGCGTGAGGAGCCGCTGGGCCTCCGCCACCTCGTCGATATTGCCCAGCCCGGCCCGATAGCGAGCCGCCGCCTGGTCTGTAGCGGCGCGCGCCGCGCTCACCTCGACGGGCGCGTTGGCGGCCACATTCCGGGCGCCTCCCAAAGTGGCCACCGCCACGTTCCAGCGGGCCTTCAAATCGGTCGCGATCTGCCGATAGCGGGCCTCCTCCGCGCGAATCGACGCGGCTTGTCCCGCTTCCCGGGCGCGCAGCGCCGGCCGGTCGGCTACCGGAAAAGTCACGGTAAAACCCAAAGCGTAGTCCTGAGTGCTGGGCGCCAGGCCGTTGAGGCCGCCGAGGTTGGTTCCATTGAGCTCAGCCCCGGTGCCGCGCGCGTAGGCCGAACCTTGCAGGTAGAAGCGGGGAAAGTAAGATCGTTCCAGAATCCTGAGTTGCGCCCGCAACTGCTCGACCACGGCGTTCTGCTCCACGGACGCGGGATGGGCGGCCGGATTCATCGCGGGCGCCGCATGTTCGGGCGGTAACTCCAGTAACTTGCCGGCGGAGACCGTGATTTGGGCCGGCTCCAGTCCTACAAACCGCGAGAGGTTGGCGCGGGCAATCTCCACCGCCTGCTGCGCCTGAATCACTTGGGTCCGCGCCGCCGCCACCTCCGCTTCGGCTCGCGACCGGTCCGCGCCCGGGCGCAGCTCGGCCTTCACCAGCGCGCCGGTGGTCCGCAGCAGCACCTCCGCGCGGTCCACTCCGGCCTGTGCCGCGCGCACCATCTCCCGCGCGGCGGTCAAGGTGACGAAGGCATCCGCGGTTGCCACGCCGACGTCGAATTCCGTCCGCTGGAGAGCCGCCTCCGACTGCGTTCGCGCCGCCGTGGCCGCCGCCTCGCTCGCCCGCCGCAGGCCGAAATCGAAGGGCTCCCACGTGACCAGCGTTCCCACCGCGCTTCCCCAGACCGTTCCCAGGTTGTTGGTTCCGAGGACTGGCCCGGACATGGAAGGGATGGTGCTCTGCGGCAGCAGCAGCCCGAAAACATTGTTCCTGGTCGCGCGATTGGCCTGTGCCAGCAGGTCCACGCGCGGCAGGTAAGCGGTCCGCGCCAGTTGCATGCCGGCGGATGCGGCGTTGATCTGTTCTTGTGAAATCCGAATGGAAGGATAATTGCGCAACGCCGCCTCCACTGCCTGGGCCAGGGTCAAAGCGCCCGGCGGAGTGGCCTCTTGCGCCAGCAGAGCAGCGCCCGCGGCCAGCATCATGGCACCGGCTCTTGTCGCCATCGCTGCTATTCTCCCTCCATCAATTCGCCGATCAACTCGCGCACTTTGACCCTGGCCGCCAGCAGCGCTTTCCGGCCGAGCGGAGTGGCGCGGTAGACCTTGCGCAGGGACTTGCCGTTGCGCCGCTCGGTGGAGCGCAGATAGCCTTTCTTGGTCAGCCCGTGCAGCAGCGGATAGAGCGTCCCCGGGCTGATTCGATAGCCGTGCCGCGCCAGCTCCTCGGCCATGCCAAGCCCGAAAACCGGGCCTTCCACCGCGTGGTGCAGGATGTGCAGCCGCATCAAACCGGAGTACAGATCGCGGTCCTGCGGAGTGCCGGCAGAATCTGATTTCGTTTTCTTCATTCGATAACGAAATATAGGATAGAGATGTCGCGCGCCTTTGTCAACTAAAATCGGATGGCGTTTGTGGTGCGCGCGAATGGCCGGACGATGGGCGCGCGCCAGGTCAAGACAGGCCGGGAGGCCTGTCCCACACCGGCGGCAAGACCGCCGGCGCTACCGGTTAGTTTTAGCGCTTGTGGTGGGGGCGCTTCGCGGCGGCACGAGTTTTCGCGTGCGGGGGCGGAGCGGCGGGGGAATGGGCCACGGGTGCGGGCGCGCCGCCGAGTTTCGCCAGGATGCGGTCCTTGATCCAGTGCTCGTCCCACCACTCGCGAGGATTGATCTGGACGCCGTCGATCTGCATGCTGAAATGCACGTGCACGCCGCCGGCTAAACCGGTCTCGCCGGCTATCCCCATTTTCTGGTCCTTCCGGACCATGTCGCCGACTTTCACGTCGATCTCGCGCATGTGGCCGTAGATGGATTGCAGGGAGTACCCGTGGTCGAGGACGACGCAGTTGCCGTAGATTCCCATGTCGCCGGCCCAGACCACGCGGCCATCGTTGGCGGCATGGACGGGAGCGGTCTGGGTGTCGGAGAGATCGAAGCCGAGGTGCACCTGCCGGTCGATTTTGTTGCCGTGGTAGACGTAGTTGCGGACGTCGGCGAAATTGGCCTCTTCCTTGCCCCAGTGAATGAAGGGGCCGTTCCACAGGATCTTCTCTTCGGTCTTGAGGCGCAGGTCGGCGAGCTGCTGGTTGTTGACACGGCGGAGGTCGCCGTTGATCTTGAGGAAGCGGGCCAGCAGGTCGGTTCCGGGCGCGATGGCGCCGTTGGGATCGACGGAACTGACGAGCTTGGCCATGAGGGCGTCGTCGACGGGAAAATCGCGGACGCGGAATTTCTTGGGGAAGAGTTTGAACCAGAATTTGGCGGTGGCTTCGGCGCCGGCGAGATTGCGGGCGTAAACAATGGGCGCGATATCCGGCGGCAGGTCCCAGGGATAGGCGAACATGGAGAAGCGCTGCTCGGGATGGCCGGGAACGGGGAAGCTGCGGAAGGTGTACTTGCCGACCCGGACGCCGGCCTCGTTCCAGGAGCCGCCGGGAGTGAAGGTGACGAGCTCCATGCCGCCCTGGTTGATATAGTGCTGGGCGTCGTCGGCGGCCACGCGCGGAGCGGCCAGGACCACCGTGACATCGGCGGACGCTGAATCGGTGCGGCCGCGCAAATCGTTGGAGACGGTTTCCACGACCAGCCGCGCCTGGCCTTCTTTCAGCGTGGGGGCCTTGGTCTTGCCGGCTTCGAAGGCGAGAGTGCGGGAAGGCTCATGCCGCTTCCACAAGAATCGGCGCGCGGGAGAGTTTTCTTCGAACAGCGGAAGCTGCTGGCCGTTCTGTTCGAGCCATGCGGCGACATGGCGCACGCCGTGCGGGTTGGACAACTGAACCGTGACCGGAGTGGAGAGCCCGATGACTTTCACCGGGGCCACGGCTACGGCCGTGTGCGTGGACATGAGAAACAGCGCGGTAATCGCAATGGCTATGAGGACGATCAGAGCGACGATGGCTTTCACTTCTTCACCCAGGAATCCAGCCACTCGATGACCGTCTTATACCAGAGCAGGCTGTTTTGCGGCTTGAGCACCCAGTGGCCTTCATCGGGGAAAAGCAGGAGCTTGGATTTGATGTTTTGCAATTGCAGCGCGGTGAAGAGCTCGAGGCCCTGGGTATAAGGCACGCGGAAATCCTGCTCGCCGTGGACCACCAGGGTGGGCGTGTGAAACTCCTTGACGTAAGTGCTGGGCGACCACTTGGCGTAATCTTCGGGTTTGTCCCAAGGCGTGCCGCCGTATTCCCAGAGCGGGAACCAAAGCTCTTCGGTCGAGCCGAACTCGCTGGGGAGGTCGAAGACGCCGTCGTGGGTGACGAGGGCTTTGAAGCGCTGCGTATGGCCGAGGATCCAATCGATCATATAGCCGCCGTAGGAAGCGCCGGCGGCGACCATCTGGCTGGCGTCGGCATAGGGGATCTCGGCGGCGACGTGATCGGTGACGCCCATGATGTCGTCGAAGGGCTTGCCGCCCCAATCGCCGTTGATCTCGTCGATGAATTTCTGGCCGTAGCCGGTTGAGCCGCGGGGATTGGGCATGACGACCAGGTAGCCGGCGGCGGCGAAGACTTGCGCGTTCCAGCGAAAACTCCAGGAGTGGCCCCAGAAGCCCTGCGGGCCGCCGTGGATGAGCATCAGGACGGGGTATCTGTGGCCTTCCTGAAAGCCGTAGGGCTTGACCACGAAGCTCTGGATGCGCGCGCCATCCTGCGCGGTGACGGTGAATTCTTCGAGCGGCGTGAGCTGGTGCGAGTTGAGGACGGCGTCATTGAGGTGGGTGAGCGGCGCGGGGGTGCCACCGGAAGATGCCACGCGGAAGATTTCAGTGGGAGCGATGCCGCTCTGCTCGGTGTAGACCATGGTCTTGCCATCGCGCGTGAGCTCGATGTCGTCGAGCTCGCTGTCGCCGCTCAAGGGCTGGCGCACGGCGCCGCCGGTGACGGGGATCAACTGGATGGCCTGGCGGCCGCGATCGGTGGAGGTGAAGAATAGGCGGGTGGAATCGTTGGACCAGGCAAAGCTATTGACCCAACGGTCCAGGGATTCGGTGAGGTTGGTCAATTTGCCTGTGCCGCGCTCGAGGACCAGGAGACGCCAGCGATCGCTTTCATATCCGGCGCGGAACTGCGCGCGCCAGGCGATGTACTTGCCGTCGGGCGAATAACGGGGGCTGGAATCGGCGCCAGCCGTGGTGGTGATTTTGCGCGCATCGCCGCCCTTGATGGAGACGGCGTAGAGATCGGCATTGGTGCTGGTGGCGGGGACCGGGTCGGCATTCATAGAAAAGCAGACTTCCTGGCCGTCGGGGGAGACGTCGTAATCGTCGGGACCGCCGAGCGAAAAGGGCGGGACATCGTGCGGGCCGGGTGTGAGGTCCTTGGCCGCGCCGCCGGCGACGGGAATCACCAGCAGGTGGCTGCGGCGTTTGGCCTGCCAGGCGGTCCAATGGCGGTATAGGAGGT
Source organism: Bryobacteraceae bacterium (assembly GCA_050014595.1). GTDB lineage: Bacteria > Acidobacteriota > Terriglobia > Bryobacterales > Bryobacteraceae > PALSA-129. The sequence continues at coordinate 36,779 of JBEKDA010000019.1, read as the reverse complement.
CGGTGTAGATGCGCGCGTGGACCTTGCTCGACTGGTCGGCCTCCAGGTTTTTCTTGTTGCAGGCGTCGTCGGCGCCGCATTCGGGATAGACGTCGGAGGTGAAGACAAGGTTCTTGCCGTCGCCCGCGAAGATTATGCCATCGGCTTCGGTGGAGAGGGTGGTCACCTGTTTGGCGTTGCCGCCGTCGGGATCCATGATCCAGATTTGCGAGGAGCCGGAGCGGTCGGAGACGTAGGCGAGGTGCTTGGAATCGGGGGACCAGCGGGCGCGCTGGTTAGTTTCGCCGTCGTGCGAGATCTGGCGGGGCGTGCCGCCTTGGATGGGGACGATCCAGATCTGCTGCGGCTTGCGGTTGGCGGCGACGTCGACGGACTGGACCGTGAAAGTGACCCATTTGCCATCGGGGGAGATCTGGGGATCGCCGATCCGTTTGAGCTCCATGAGGGCGTTGACATCGAAGGGCCGCTTTTGAGCGAAAGCGATCGCGCTGAAAGCGAGCAGGTAGAGCAGGCGGCGCAACATACATGACGATTGTAACGCCGGAAGGCAGGTGGGACTAACTGTTTCGCGTTGCCGCCAGCACCTGTAGTCGGATGCCTACATAATCTGCTATCATGCAGGCATGAAGGAGCAGGCGAGCGTTCAATATACAATTCGCGGCGTGCCGCGTGAAGTGGACCGGGCGCTTCGCCGCAAAGCAAAACTGCGGAAACAGAGCTTGAACCGATTGATTCTGGATCAGCTTTCTGAAGCTACCACCGGCGCGCAACGCCACGAAGACTTCTCGGACCTGGTTGGTCAATGGGTAGCCGACGCCGCTTTTGACCGGGTCATAGCCGCGCAGCGCCAAGTCGATTGGGAAAAGTGGAAGTGAGAGTCGCGCTGGATACCAACCGGCTGACGGACCTACTGCGAGGCGATGCCGAACTGGCTGATTTGCTGGGAACTTGCGAAGAGATTTGGGTTCCGCTCTTCGTGCTGGCGGAGATCAAAGCGGGATTCCACGGTGGGAGCCAGCGGCACCGGAACGAAATGATCCTACAGAAATTCCTGGCCAAGAAAACCGTCGGCGTCCTGCTCCCCGGCCGCGAGACCGCGGAACAATGGGCTCGGCTGTTCGTCCAACTCAAACGCGCCGGCACGCCGGTTCCCCATGCGGACCTTTGGATTGGCGCGCTGGCTTTGGAACACGATCTGGCGCTGATCACGCGTGACCGGCATTTCGAAAAAATCCCGCAGTTATTACGGTTGTAATGCCGCCCGATGGCGCGCGGCCGCATGCTAGCATAGAATTTCCAACCACCTTGATTAAAGCCGTCAAAGGAACCAGGGACTTACTACCTCCATCCACCGAAGTGTGGAACCGGGTGGAAGCGGTGGCGCGCGAGGTCTTTCGGACGTACAACTACCACGAAATTCGCACGCCGATTCTGGAGGAGACGCAACTGTTCGCGCGCGGCGTGGGCGCGGACACCGATATTGTCAGCAAGGAAATGTACACTTTCACGGACCGCGACGAGACTTCGCTCACGCTGCGGCCGGAGAATACGGCGCCGGTGATTCGCGCGTACATCGAGCACCGGCTGGACCAGCGGCCGGGCGTGCAGAAGCTTTACTACATGGGGCCGATGTTCCGGCGGGAGCGGCCGCAGAAAGGGCGCTACCGGCAGTTTTTCCAGATTGGCGCGGAGGCCATCGGGTCGGAATCGCCGGTGTTGGACGCGGAGGTCATCGAAATGGTGATGGAGGTTCTGGAACGCGCGGGCCTCGGCGGGGCGGAGCTGCTGATCAACTCGGTGGGCGACCACAACTGCCGGCCGCAGTACGTGGAGAAGCTGCGAGAGGAATTGAAAGACGCGGCTCCGCGGATGTGCGGGGACTGCCAGCGGCGCGCGGAAACCAACCCGCTGCGGGTGCTGGACTGCAAGGTGGAGGCCGACCAGCCGGTCATCGAAAAGCTGCCGAGCATCATCGACTCTCTATGCGACGCCTGCCGCGCGCATTTTGAAGCGGTGAAGCAATCGCTCACCGACCGCGGCATCGGGTACGAAGTGCGCCCGCGGATGGTGCGCGGCCTGGATTACTACATGCGCACCACGTTCGAAGTGGTACACGGCGCGCTGGGGGCGCAGAATTCGGTGTTGGGCGGCGGGCGATACGATGGGCTGGCGGAATCGCTGGGCTCCAAGGTGCACTCGCCAGGCATCGGCTTTTCGATTGGCGAAGACCGGCTGGTGATGAGCGTGGAAGGTGAACAACAGGCCACGCCGCTCGACCTGTGCGTGGCGCCGCTGGGCGAAGCGGCGGTGCGCCACGCGGCGGTGATGGCGCGCGATTTCCGGCGGGCGGGCGTTTCGGTGGAGCTGCTGGAGGGCAAGCTGAAGCGCGTCATGGAACTGGCCAACAAGCTGGGCGCGCGGTTCACCTTGATCATCGGCGACAACGAAATGGCCGCGGGCAAGTATGCGTTGAAGGACATGACCACGGGCGATCAGCAGACCTTGACGCGCGACGAAATCGCCGCCAGGCTGGCGGCCGCCAGAAGCTGACCAAGGGCTTCGCCCTTGAAATCCCTCCGGGATTTGGAAGTCGGGAGTCAGGAGTCAGAAGGGCAACGGCGACGGGGCCTTTACATGTCAAGAGCGGGGAATTGTTGAAGCAGTCTTATTTAGGAATGGCCGGCAAAGAATCTGAGACGATTTTATGGAAACTGCAATTGCGTTGGATTTCCTGGGCGACCTGCGCCGCACCCATAGTTGCGGCGCGCTGCGCGCGACGGACGAAGGCCAGAACGTCCTGCTGATGGGCTGGGTTCACCGGCGCCGCGATCATGGCGGCGTGGTGTTCGTGGATCTGCGCGACCGCGAGGGACTGACGCAGGTGGTGTTCCACGAAGACACCGGCGCCGCTCACACCCGCGCCGAACTGGTGCGGCCGGAGTACGTGATCGCGGTGGAAGGCAAAGTGGCGCTGCGCGGCGCCGGGGCGAACAATCCGAACCTCGAGACGGGCGAGGTGGAAGTAGTGGCTTCGGGGATCTGGATTTTGAACGAATCGCGCACGCCGCCGTTTCCGGTGGAAGACGAAGTGAGCGTGAGCGAAGACCTGCGGCTGAAATACCGCTACGTGGATTTGCGCCGGCCGCGCATGCAGCGCAACATCATGCTGCGCTCAAAGATTGCCTTTGCGGTGCGGGAATGCCTGAACGGGCAGGGGTACCTCGAAATCGAGACGCCCTTCATGACGCGCTCCACGCCGGAGGGCGCGCGCGATTACCTGGTTCCGTGCCGCGTGCAGCCGGGGACGTTTTACGCGCTGCCGCAATCGCCGCAGATCTTCAAGCAGATCCTGATGGTGAGCGGCTTTGACAAGTACTTCCAGATTGTGCGCTGCTTCCGCGACGAAGATTTCCGCGCCGACCGGCAGGCGGAGTTCACGCAGATCGATCTGGAGATGTCGTTTCCGCAGCAGGAACGGGTGTTTGAGACGATCGAGCCGCTGATCGAGCGGGTGTGCGAAGTGGCGGGCTTCCATGTGAAGGGGCCGTTTCCGCGACTGACCTATGCGCAGGCCATGCGCAGTTACGGCAGCGACAAGCCCGATTGCCGCATCCCACCGATGCATCCGGTGGAAGATTTGCTGCCGGAACTGGCGAACGACAACCTGCCGCTGGTGGCCGTTCACATTCCGGCCACGGGCGCACCCAGCCGCAAGGAGCGCGACGAACTGAAGGCTTTCGGCCAGGAACGCGGGCTGCGGGTGTACGACGACGTCAAGCGGCTGGAGCGCGACCACGCGGAGCCGATGGCCAAGGTGCGCGCGCGTTGCGGAGCCGGCGAGAACGATCTGCTGGTGCTGGCCACGTGGGCGGGCGAGCCGAAGGGACATCGTCCCGAAGAGACGGTTTACCAGGCGTGCGGCCAGTTGCGCCTGCAGTGCGCGCAGAAGTTCAACGACCGGCACAAGCTGCTCGATCCGAAGAACCTGCAATTTCTCTGGGTGGTGGACTTCCCGATGTTCGAATGGGACGAGGAAGAGAACCGCTGGAACGCGGCGCACCACCCGTTCACTTCGGTTCACGACGAAGACCTGGAAAAGCTCACGGCCGACCCGGCGCGGTGCCGCGCGAAATCCTACGACCTGGTATTGAACGGCCTGGAGATGGGCTCAGGATCGATTCGTATCCACCGGCGCGACGTGCAAACGCAGGTGTTCGCGGCGCTCGGCTTCAGCGAGGAAGAAGCGCGGCGGCGTTTTGGATTCCTGCTGGAGGCGCTGGAGTACGGCGCGCCGCCGCATGGCGGAATCGCGCTAGGCCTGGACCGGCTGGTGATGGTTCTGGCGGGGGAGACTTCGATCCGCGACGTGATTCCCTTCCCCAAGACCGCGCGCGGCACGGATATGATGTGCGACGCGCCATCGAGCGTGCCGGAGCGGCAGTTGCGGGAATTGGGGATCTCGATTCGAGGACACGAAAAGTGAATTTCATGGCGCACGCACTCATTCGGTGCCGCGTCCCCACTCCTGGGGACGCATGCTTCTCGGCCGGCAAAAACGTGTCCGCAGGAGTGCGGACACGGCACGTTTGAGAACGTGCGCCACATCGCGCGGTGCATTTTTTCCTTGACCTGTCTAATCCTTTAGGGTTGACACTGGAATCAGGACGATGCCGCTGACGGTCACCAAACTGGCGCGCGCTTGCAGGCTCTCGCGCAGCACGCTGCTCTACTACGAATCGATCGGGTTGCTGCCGCGCCCGCGCCGCACGAGCGGGAACTATCGGACGTACAGCGAGAAAGACCTGGAACGGCTGCGGCAGATTTGCGTGTATCGCGATGCCGGGGTGCCGCTGAAGGACATCCGCTCGATTCTTGACGGCCCGCGAGACGATGCTTCGGCAGTCTTGCGGCGGCGCCTGTTGGAACTGAGCGCCGGCATCCAGAGACTGCGCGAGCAGCAGCGGCTGATCGCGAAATTGCTCGAAAGCACAAAACAACTGAGGAGATTGCCCATGGTTACGAAAGAGAAATGGGTGGCCATCATGAAGGCCGCCGGCTTCAGCGACGACGAGATGCACCGCTGGCACGCCGAGTTCGAAAAAACCGCGCCGGAGGAGCACCAGGAATTCCTGGAGTTCCTGCACATTCCGGCAGCGGAGTTGAACAAGATTCGGGAATGGAGCCGGAAGCTATACTCGTAGGATGTCGTCGCCCGCGATCCTGGTTCGCGACCTGAGAAAATACTACGGGTATAAACCGGCGGTCGACGGCGTCGATCTGGAAGTGCCGCGCGGCTCTTTCTTCGGCTTCCTGGGGCCGAACGGGGCCGGAAAATCGACCACCATTCGCATGCTGACCGGATTGATTCCCTCGGACGGCGGCACGGTGGAGATTCTGGGCTTCCGCTTGCCCGGGCAGGACCTGGAAATCAAGCGGCGCATCGGGCTGGTGCCGGACGAATCGCTGCTGTTCGACCGGCTCACCGGCGCGGAGTTTCTGGAATTCGTGGGGCGCATGTACGACCTGAGCCGGCCGGTGGCGGCGGAACGGGCGCGCGATCTGATGGATCTTTTCCAACTCCAGGCGGACCGCAAGATTATCGGCGAATATTCGAAGGGCATGCGCAAGCGCGTGGCCATGGCGGCTTCGCTGATTCACCATCCGGAGTTGTTCCTCATGGACGAGCCGTTCGAAGGGGTCGACGCGGTGGGCGCGCGGCTGATGAAGGACATTCTGCTCGACCAGGTGAAGCGCGGCGCCACGGTTTTTCTTACCTCGCACGTGCTGGAAGTGGTGGAGCGGCTGTGCGACCACATCGCCATCATCAACGATGGGAAGATCGTCTCGAGCGGCACGCTGGACGAGCTGCGGCGAGGTGGAGAATCGCTGGAGGATGTTTTCGTGCGGCTGGTGGGCGCGAAGGGACCGGTGGAGCGGCTGGACTGGTTATGATTGTTCCCATCCTGCGAGCGCAACTGCTCAGCATGCGGCCCGGCTCGCGGCGCAACCTGGGCGTGAGCATCCTGACGGCGGTGGTGTGGTACGGCTTCTGGTGCTTCGTGGCTTGCTGGGCGGGCTTCTACGCGGCGTTCGCGGATGAAGCCACACTGCGGTACGCGCTGCCGATTGGGCTGGTGGGCATCTGTTTTTACTGGCAGGCGATGCCGGTTCTTTCCGCCAGCATGGGCTCGGCGCTGGACCTGCGCAAGCTGCTGCTGTATCCGATTCCACACCAGGAGCTGTTCCTGGTGGAGGTGTTGCTGCGGCTCATCACGGGACTGGAGATGGTGATGGTGTTGGCGGGGGGAGCGCTGGGGTTGCTCGCCAACCGGGCGGCGGGCGGGTGGCAGGCGCTGCCGCGGGTGGCGGGCGCGACGCTGTTGTTTGTGGCGTTCAACCTTTTGCTGGCTTCGGGCACGCGGAGCCTGCTGGAGCGGCTGCTATCGAAGAGAAAGGTGCGGGAACTGGTGGCGCTGGTGATGGCCATGCTGTGGATGGGGCCGCGGCTGTTGATGATGTCGGGGGTCAAGCCCAAATGGTTGCACGCCGCCGGCGCGAGCGTGGGCGCGTTCGGAACGCCGTGGAGCGCGGGGGCGCGGGCGTTTCTTCCAGCGGCGTTTCTTCCAGCGCAGCGGGAAGCCGGCTCCGTATGGCTGGCTTGGCTTTCGCTGTGCGCCTGGACGCTGGTGGCCGGCTGGTTCGGCCGCAGTCAATTCGAGCGCAACCTGCGCTACGACGCGCTGGCCGCGCAGGCCACTTCGCTCAAGCCGGCGGCGGGGCGCGCGCAGTTCTGGAGGGGCGCGCTGTATCGCATTCCGGCGCTGCTGTGGCGCGACCCGCTGGCGGCCATCGTCGAAAAAGAGCTGCGCACGCTGGCGCGGTCGGCGCGTTTCCGCATGGTCTTCGTGATGGGTTTTTCGTTTGGGTTGATGGTGTGGCTTCCGACGCGGAACGCCGCGCACGGCGGCGGCTTCTCGGGGAATTTCCTGACGCTGGTGTGCGTGTACGCCATGACGTTGATCGGCCAGGTGACTTACTGGAACTGTTTCGGACTGGATCGCTCGGCGGCCCTGTTCTACTTCGCGGCGCCGCAGCCGCTCTGGCGAGTGCTGCTGGGGAAGAATATCGCCTGCCTGTTCTTCGTGTATCTGGAGACCCTGGTGCTGGCCGGCATCACGCTGGCATTGCGGATGAGTTTCGCGCCGGGGCAGTTGGCGGAGACGCTGGTGGTGGTGACCATCTGCGCGATGTACCTGATGGCGGCGGGCAACATCAGTTCGGTGCGGTATCCGCGGGCACTGAGCCCGGAACGCGTGGGGCGCGGCGGCGGCGGGGGCAACCGGGGGCAGGTGCTGGTGATGCTGCTGTACCCGCTGTTGTTGCTGCCGGTGATCCTGGCCTACGTGGCGCGCTGGGCACTCGGCAGCGAGACGGCGTTCCTCGCGGTGCTGGCGGCAGCCGCGGCGATCGGCGGCATGGTGTACTGGCTGGGGATGGAGTCGGCGGTCGAGACGGCGGCGGCGCAGCGGCAGAACATTTTGCAGGAGCTCTGCCGCGAGGGCGGGCCGGTGGAGACGTAGCCGGAAGACCAACTGGTAGCGCCGGCGGTCTTGCCGCCGGTGCCTTGTATGCGCTTGACCATCGCCACTCTTCGGGACACGCTGCCAGGCCGCTTCTCACCGGGTTGTCCTCAGCAGGGCTTCGACGAAGATGGCCGCAATTCGCGGCTGGCTTAACCAGCGCGGTCCCGTGGCAGGAGCAGGCGGAGGCTTCCAGCCGGCTAACCGCCAGGCGACGAAGACGTTGGAATTCTCCAGAACCCAATGGGGCAGTCTTCTATACCAGTACATAATCCAGGAGAGAACCGGCGGCAAGACCGCCGGCGCTACCAGTGGTCCGCTACTTCTTCTTCAGCACGTCGATCAATTCCTGCACGGCGGCGGCGCTCTTGTTCAACATGGCCTGCTCTTCGGGGGTGAGCTTGATTTCGTAAATCTTTTCGACGCCCGCGGCGCCCAGCTTGACCGGAACGCCCACGTAGAGGCCGTTAATGCCGTACTCGCCTTCCAGATAGGCGGCGCAGGGCAGCACTTTTTTCTTGTCCTTGAGGATGGACTCGGCCATCTCTAGGGCCGCGGCCGAGGGGGCATAGTAGGCGCTGCCGGTCTTCAGATACTTGACGATTTCGGCGCCGCCGTTGCGGGTGCGGGTGACGATCGCGTCGATCGCCGCCTGGTCCATCAACTCGGTGAGCGGGATTCCGGAGACGCTGCTCAAGCGCACCAGCGGCACCATGGTATCGCCGTGGCCGCCCAGCACTACGGCGGTGACGTTTTCCACCGAGACGTTGAGCGCCTGCGCGACGAAGGTGCGGAAGCGGGCGCTGTCCAGCACGCCGGCCATGCCGACGACGCGGTGCTTGGGGAACTTCGAAACCCACAAGGCCGCCTGGGTCATGGCGTCGAGCGGATTGGTGACCACGATGATGATGCAGTTGGGCGAATGCTTGGCCACGTTTTCGGTGGCGTCGCGGATAATGTCGTAGTTGGCGGCCAGCAAATCGTCGCGGCTCATTCCGGGCTTGCGCGGGAAGCCCGCGGTGATGATGGCAAGATCGGAGTCCGCCGTGAGCTCATAGGTGTTGGAGCCCACCACAGCCACATCGTACCCCTGGACGGGACCGGATTGGAGCAGGTCGAGCCCCTTACCCTGGGGGACGCCTTCGACCACGTCCACCAGGACCACATCGGCGAGTTCCTTATCGGCAATTCGCAACGCACAATTGGCGCCGACATTTCCGGCGCCGACGACCGTGACTTTTTTTCGCAAGGCAGAGACTCCTTCTTCGGGGAAATAGGAAACCCGATTATAGCTTGGCGCGCCGGCGCCACGGGCCACCTGATATACTCGTGCTTCTGATATGGCGAACCCGAAATACGCGGCATCGGACCAACCCATGCCGGTGGCCGAACTGGTCGGCACACTCAGCGACGGCACCAAGGTGAAGCGGCGGGCGCCGCGGATGCGCGCTTGCAGCGAAAAAGACGAAAAGGGGAAACTCTGCGCCGGCCACTTGAAGCGCTGGTATTTCTTCGGCGGCGAGGTCAAACAAAAATACGGGAAGGACGCCGAGATTTACCGTTGCGAGCACTGTAAGACTCTGTACCTGCCCAATCCGCAAGAAGCGCCGCGCACCGGGACCCTTAGCTATTAGGTCTCCCGACTTCCGCCGGTCGCGTCTCCATTCGTACATCTGAGTTCACCGCAGAGACGCTGAGGCGCGGAGAAGACCAGGAGAAACGAAGGGCTCATTCATTCCTCTGCTTTCTCCGCGTCTCTGCGTCTCTGCGGTAAAAATAACGGCCGGCGACAAAGAAAAACCGCACCGGACCGGCCCCCAGACCTTCGGGACTCAATCCGATGCGGCTCGCCCAGGTTTGGGCTGGGATCCGGCGTCGGGCTATCTGATCGAAACTAAAATCGGTTGATTCCTGGCCAGGTCCGCGTCCTCTTTCCCACACCAGAAAACACCAGACAAACTCCGCTACCAGTGATCCCCCGGAGAGATCGAAACCATTCGGCAAAAAACCCCTCTGCAGCAACTATCAAGGGGAGAACAGTGAGCTAAAACTATTGCAAACATCGGCTCCCGCAAGCACGCTGTCTTCTTCGGCTCACTTTTCGTCCGCCTGCCGGTTGCAGCAGAGGGCAGGTTTTGAGAGGTTACTTCGCCAATTCAGCTCTATAAATAGCAATCAGACCTCCATGTGTCAATCTTTTTAGAACGATTTAATTCCAGTATTTTGCAGAAGAGGCGGGGCGCCGGCGTGGGGAAGGATGGGCGGGCAGTGTGTCGCTATGACACAATCAAAACAGATGAGAAGAAGACTGGGCATCGGTGTTGCGCTGTGGTGCGCGGCGGTGGCGGCGGCCCAGACACCAGCAGCCGTCCGGACGCCCGTCTCCAGCGAGCCCGTGGTGGTCTCGACCGAACATCCCCGCCTGTTGCTGCGCCCGGCCCGGCTGCGGCTGCTGCGGCGCGAACGCGAGCGGACTTCGATGCGGTGGCAGCAGTTCTTCACGCTGATGGCGGGCCACGCGCCCATGCCGGAGCCGGGCCTGGCACAAGCCCTCTACTACCAGGTGGCGGAGGACGCCGATGCGGGGCGCGCGGCCATCGCCTGGGCTCTTGGCGCGGGCGCCGATCTGCGCCAACAAGCCCTGGTGTTCGACTGGTGCCAGGATCTGCTCAGCGAAGCGCAGAAGCGCGACCTGACCGCGCGGATGGTCAAGGGAATGACGCAGACGGCTTCCGATGAGAGCGTTCCGGCGGTGCGGTCGCGTGTGCTGGCGGCGGTGGCGCTGTTCGATCACGTGCCGGATGCGCCGCGGCGCGAACTCGAGCGCGCGGTTCACGGCTGGTGGGAAGGCCGGATGGCGCCGGCGCTCACGGCCGGCCGCGAAATCATCCCGCGCGACGATGCCTACGCTCTTTACGAACTGCTGCACGTGATTCGCGACAACACCAACCTCGATCTGCGCGAATCGGCGCGGGCGTTTTTCAAGGATTATCCCATGGCGCACCTGCTCAGCTACTATCCGGCGGTGTTCCCGGCGCCGGAGAACGATTACTACATTGGCGCGGAGCCGCAGATCGGCGAGCCCGACTTGCGCCTGGCGGCGGTTTCGCGCGCCGCCGACATGGCCATGGTGGCGTTCGACACCAACGCCCTGGAGAGCCAGATGTTGCAGGGCTGGCTGATGCACGATCGCTTTCTGATGCGCAGCACTTTCGCCACGCCGTACGAGTTCCTGTGGGCCAACCCTTATCAGCCCGGTCTGAGCTACTACCACGCGCCGCTGGCCTGGCACGGCGCCGGCTCCAGCGAATTGTTCGCGCGCTCGAGTTGGGAGGATTCCGCGACCTGGTTCGGCTTTTTCCGGGGCGTGATGCAGGTCTTCGAAGACGGCCACGTGAGGGCCGTCGACGGGGCTCGCGCGCCCGGGCCGGTGCTGCTGGGACCGGCAGCGGTGTGCTTTGCCCGCACCTCGCGGAAGTTCCGCGTGACGGTGAACCCGGGCGGCGCCGTCTACCTGGTGGGCCTCGATCCCGGCCACACGTATCAGGTGGAAGTCGACGATGAAGAAATGTACGAGGCGGATTCGGACCGCGCGGGCATCCTGGCGGTGGAAGTACCGGCCGACAAAGAAGTGGGAGTGCGGATCAGGGAGCAGGGGCTGCGCGGGGATTCTGACTTCTGACTTCTGTCTTCTCAACATCGACCGCTCTTGTCGATGTTGTCGCCGCAGGCGACCTCAGTACGCCCAGCGCCAGAGGCTGGCACCGACGGTGTAGCCGGCGCCCACGGCGGCCAGGAGCGCCAGGTCACCCCTCTTGAGGCGGCCTTCCTGGATGGCGTCGCGAGTAGCCAGAGGAATGGTGCCGGCGGTGGTGTTGCCGTACCGTTCGATATTGATCAGCACCTTTTCCGGGGCAATGCCCAGGCGGTCGCCGGCGGCCGTGATGATGCGCTTGTTGGCCTGGTGCGGAATCAGCACCGCTACATCGTCGCCGGTGAGGCCGTTGCGCCGCAGCAGGTCGCGGCAGGTTTCGTACATCTTGCGGACGGCATATTTGAAAACCTGGCCGCCATCCTGGTGAACGTAGTGTTGGCGCTTGTCGACGGTCTCGTGGGAGGCGGGCAAGCGGCTGCCGCCGGCCGGCATTTTGAGGAAGTCACCGCCGGCGCCATCGATCTCGCCCAGAAAGTCGATGAAGCCCAGGTTTTCCTCGCCGGCTTCGGGGGGCTCGATCAATACGGCGCCGGCGCCGTCGCCGAACAGCACGCAGGTGGCGCGGTCGGTGTAATCGATAATGCGGCTCATGGTATCGGCGCCGATCACGAGAACCTTCTTGTGGGTCCCGGCGCCCACCAGGTGCGCGCCCACGGTGGTGCCGTAGACAAAGCTGGAGCAGGCGGCGATGAGGTCGAATCCCCAGGCATGTTTCGATCCGAGGGCGTGCTGCACCAGACAGGCGGTGGCCGGGAAGAAGTGGTCCGGCGTGACGGTGCAGACGATGATGGCGTCGATTTCCGAGGCGTCAATGCCGCGCTGGGCCAACGCGCATTGGGCGGCGGCGATAGCCATATCCGAAGTCGCCATTCCGGGATCGGCGATGTGCCGCTCCCGGATTCCGGTTCGATCGAGGATCCACTGGTCGTTGGTCTCCACGAGTTTTTCGAGATCTTTATTGGTAAGCAGGCCAGGAGGCGTGAAACACCCCAGCGCGCTGATTTTCGCCTTGAGCAAGTTGATTGGTCCTTAAGGATTCAGGGTAACTCATCCGGGTGTAGGGATTGCAAGTTGGTTCTTCGCGTCTCCGCGGTGAACTCATAGCCTGCCGCCGCGGTACTCTAGTGGAAGATGGGAGAACCAGAAGCGGGTCCGGGATTCGAGGGACTCCAGAGCTCCTTGTTTTTCGAGACGCCGGAGGAGATTTATGCCCGCGTGTTCCACGAACTGAAGCCGCGCACGGCAGTGCCGGAGATGCGCGTCGAGTTTTGCCGCTTCGCGAATGCCGACAGCTTCATCCGGCTGGAAGACGGGCGCCTGCTGGTGCGCATTTCCGACATCCTGGCGGGAGCACCGGCGCCGGTGACCGAAGCGCTGGCGTACATCCTGCTCGGCAAGCTCTACCGCAAGCCGGTGGCGCGGGTGCACTCCCACCGTTACCGGCTGTACCTCAACCGCCGGGACGTGCGGCGGCAGGCACACCTGATGCGGCAGATCCGCGGGCGGAAATTCGTCTCGGGACCGCAAGGGGACGGCCACAACCTGGAAGAGGTTTTCGAGCGCCTCAACCGCGAGCATTTCGACGGGCTGATGGGGATGCCGCGTCTGGGCTGGAGCCGCGGGGCGTCGCGCAGCATGCTGGGCCATTTCGACCCATCCCACAACGCCATCATCATCAGCCGGATTCTAGATCGTCCGGGAGTGCCGGCGCTGGCGCTGGAGTACGTGATGTTCCACGAGATGCTGCACCTGCGTTATCCGGTAGAGCACAGTGGAGCGCGGCGGAGGGTACACACGAAAGAGTTCAGGGAAGCGGAGAAGAAGTTTCCGAAGTGGAAGGAAGCGAAGGGAATAATAAAGCAACTCTAAGGGGCGCAGCACGTAGTACCGCTACCGCCGCCGGTAAATCCGCGAGGGGCTAAATTCCAGCCGGCATATCAGCCGGGACTAAGGTACGCAACTCCAGGCGCATCAAGTCGAACGTCTTGACCAAGCTCGTAACATCCACGCCACAGATGCCCCAGCGGAACAGGAGGAGGCGAATCTGAACGGACTGCATGCCCAAAGCAAAGATCACCTGATTATGAATGAGCACGCCGGCCAGATCCGGTCTGTCGTGCAGCGACTGCAACATCAGAATCTTGATAGCCGCGCAAACCTTTTGGAAATCCGCGTTGAGGCAGCGCAGGTAGCCACGGAAAATCTGGCAGCGCTGGATGCGCAGGTTGGCAGCCATCTTGTGGGTAAAGCCCGGTTGCGACTTGAGGAACTGCAGATCGTTCCCATCCAGAAGGCGCATCATGGGCCGATAGCGTTCGATCGACAGTTCATCGATCCACTCGGCTGTTACGGGAAGACTGCTCCCGTTAAAGGCGACCTTGCGAACGAGGACGATCAGCGCCAGAATCAACGCCACACTGGTCACAATCGAAATGGCGATCAAATAGTTCATGACACTTTGAAATCGTCGTCTTAGAAATCATAAATTAAATCGGGATGAAACGCAATTGGGGATAGGTAATACGGGTACTGTGTTGACAAAGGATATCAACCTATTTTTGCGAGGCTTTTAACAGGGTGGCGTTCAGAGCCTCGAGTTGTTGCAGGGCCCTCTGCTCGGCGCCAGGACCCAGCGAAGGCAAATGCACTTGAACTCCCTCGCCTTTTTGGGTCAATCCGATCCACCAGGCGACAGCACAAGCTGAGGCAATTCCCATCAGGCCGGTATTGACCGCGTCGACGATCTTAATCCGGAGGAGCCAGAAAACCAAGCCGAGGCTATTGGCAAAGAAAAAGACCGAATACACGACCGTATGGACTACGACATTGCGGCTCAATCGGATCGGGTAACGACCCAGAAACCATATAATCAAGAGAATAAACAGGACCAGGGCAAGATCGAGCCGGGCCTCCGCCTTGAGCTCAAAACCCGCTATCGCGGAGTTCTGAGCCTGAACCAGAGCCCGAGCCACCCAAAAGCTGATTATGGATACGGCGACGGCAATGACCATCGCCACGCCCATGGCCCACCTGCCGAGGGTGTACAAGCCCTGATATCGTTCCAGAACCAAGCGATACAATTCGAGGACCAACAGGACATAAAAAAACATGATCACGGGTTCGGACCATATGAAAAAGTCCAAATAGCCTTTCCCAGTGACGTCCAGAAACAATGCACAGGCCACGTAAGGCACTTGAAAAATCAGGTAGGCAAAAAAAACGCGGTATCGGCGGTGGAGACCAGCATGGTAAAGCCTGAAGGCGGTGAGGGCGAAACCCAGGGCGGAAACGACTTCGAAGAGCTTACGGATGTCAAACTGAGAGACAAAAGACCCCAACCCATCGAACAGTGCGAGGTGGAAGACGGATTGACAAAAGAAAACCAGCGCGGCACCCGACATCAATCCCGATTTTAACACCAGGGGCCGCGCCAGCAGCCGAAATCCTTCAAACTACTGCACATACGGGCAGGGATTGCACTGCGGGATCGGGATACCAATCCCGGTCGTCCGAGCGGACGCCAACAGGGCAAATGCGACCATCGCGAGCAGGACGAGCTTTTTCATGGTTACGGTTTCCTTTCTACTGCTAACTTACGTGAGTAAGCTGAGTACTATACTATCCGTGACCGTACCGTTATAGGGTGTTTTGCCGAAAGTTTTCCAAAAGTGGAACATATCGCACGGTACTAAGGTCCTAGCAGTGAGTGGTATCCGGCTGGGAGGCTGGGAGGGGAAAGTTAACGTTCTCCCTCGTGCTGTTATAGAATGAAGGGGTGGCACCACGGCGGGTGGCAGGCCTGATTCAACCGCCTGGGTTGGCCGCTAGAGGAGCGGAATCTGGGCGATTCTCCTGCCAATCCGCAATCGGCACGGGCACCGGCGGCCCAAATGTGGCGGAGAATGCTGTCGCGGATCTCCACGCACTTCGGCCGGCTGGTCTTTCTTGCCTCGTTACGGGACTCGGCCACGGGCCGGTATTGCCACGACGACCTTCTGCAGATGTTGGGCAGCGAGGACACCGACCGCACGCTGTGCCGGAGCCACCACCAGGTATTCGCAGAATGGCTGGGATGCAGCCTGGCCGAACAGAAATCGGACCTGGACGAGTATCTGCAGGAACCCGGCAATTCCCGTTACACGATGCACTACCGGAACCTGGTGCCACCCACCGCGCGCGATGTCGAACGGCAGCTCTATCTTACGGATCTGGAGACTTTAATGGGGTTGCTGGAGGTCGAGCATGCCGCCGTTTCGACGGCTCGAGCAGCATACCCACTCCCATAACCTGTCCCACGACGTCGATCTCAGCGGGGTCAAAAATGGCCGGCACCTGCTGGGACGCGGGATGGGGCAGTACTATAAGCCGGTCTTCGGTCAGGGCGCACCAACCGCAGCGATAACCACCGCGGTGTTCCAGGAAATAGATAGGCCGGTCGTGCTGGCTGGTCCAGCCGCCTCGCGCGATGCGCCGGCGGTTCTGATCGATCAACACCATGGATCCGGGCTGGATGACCGGCGACATCGACCAGTCTTCCAGCCCGATGAGGCCATACCGGTAGTGCCGGATGTCCAGCCCGGCCAGGAAATTCAGCGGCATTTTTCCCCAGCGCCGCACGAAATGGCTGAGAAATGTGGTCTGATTCAGGTCGATTTCCCGGTCGAGCGGTTGCGGAACGGGGGCCGGGCCGTCGGCCGCAAAGCCGATAGCATGGGTTTCGTCCAGACCGATGGCCAAGGCGTCGGACGGCAGGTCGTCGAGCGGCACTCCGTACCACCCGAGCACCTCGCGGAGTTCCAGGCGGTAGATGGCGCAGAGCGAATACAAGCGATAAATGGTAGGGACTGTGCCTTTGTTCTCAATATCGGCCAGCCGGCTTAAGGCAATAGCAAACTCTTCGCTGGAACGCCGCCTGGCAATCACCCGGCTGGCTTCCACGACATCCCGATACGTCAGCTTCAGACGTTCCCTCACCAGCTTGAGTTTTTCGCCGGGCCGCTCCATGCTATGATCCTCGCTGTAAGACCATCCGGGCCGTGGAGACAGCCGCAGGGGGCCGAGGGAATTATACCCCGTGGACCCAACCGTGGCAACACAAAAGGCACGTTTTTGTTCTGAAACCGGAACAGCGCAGAAAGAAGGAACCGGTGTGAGAGTAATCGTGGGTATCTCCGGCGCGAGCGGTGCAATATACGGCCTGCGCCTGCTCGAACGGCTTCGCGGAAAGGAAGGTCTGGAGGTCCATTTAATCCTGACGCGTTCTGGAGAGAAAACCCTATTTCTGGAAGCCGGCAAAACCGCGGCAGAGGTCAAAAAGCTGGCCGACCATTGCTACTCGAATGAGGATATCGGCTGCCGGCTGGCCAGCGGATCCTACGCGACGGACGCCATGGTGGTGGCGCCGTGCTCCATCCACACTATGTCGGCGATCGCGACCGGAATCAGTTCCAACCTCATGGTGCGGGCCGCCGACGTCATTCTTAAGGAAAAGCGCAAGCTGATTTTGCTGGTCAGGGAGAGCCCTTTTCATTTGGGGCACCTGCGCAATA
This sequence comes from Bryobacteraceae bacterium, assembly GCA_050014595.1. GTDB lineage: Bacteria > Acidobacteriota > Terriglobia > Bryobacterales > Bryobacteraceae > PALSA-129. The sequence goes on along the minus strand of JBEKDA010000019.1, from coordinate 19,935 downwards.
TGACCGCATTGGCGGAAATGGGCGCCATAATTGCGCCTCCTATTCCCGGCTTTTATCACCATCCGCAAACCGTCATGGATCTGGTGGACCACAGCGTGGACCGCGTGCTCGATCTGCTGGGCATCCCCGACCAGCAGGTGCGCCGCTGGCAAGGGGGGGCCCAATGAAGAAGCTCGCAGTAAAGAAGAAGGACGCTGGCCCGATCGCCTTCCAGGGCGCGCGGGGCGCCTTCAGCGAGGAAGCCAGCCGCAAGCTGGCGGGCGCCCATGTGGCGGTTTTGCCATGTGAACGCTTCGAAGAGCTGTTCCTCAGCCTGAAATCCGGGCGCGCCTCGGGCGCGGTGGTCCCCATCGAAAACACGCTGGCGGGATCGGTCCACGAGAATTACGACCACCTGGTAAACTACGAATTTCCGATTGTCGCGGAAACCAGCGTGCGGATTGTCCATAACCTGATCGCGCCAAAAGGCGTGACATTTTCCAAAATTAAGCGGGCATTTTCCCATCCGGTGGCGCTCAACCAGTGCCTGGATTTCTTTGCCGAGCATCCGCAAATCGAGCGAATTCCTTTTTACGACACCGCCGGCAGCGTCAAAATGATTATGGAAGAAGGACTTACCGACGCCGCTGCGATCGCTTCGGCGGTGGCCGCGCAAATTTACGGAGCACGCATTTTGCGCCGTTCGATTGAAAGCGACCGCCGGAATTTCACGCGTTTTTTCCTCCTGCGGCGGCCGGCGGATGCCCGCCGCAGCCTCCCTGCCGCCGCCCAAGCGCAGTGGAAGACTTCGCTGGTGTTCAGCACCCGCAATATCCCCGGCGCGTTATTCCGGGCGCTGAGCGCGTTCGCCCTGCGCGACCTGAATCTCACCAAGATCGAATCGCGGCCCCTGCGCGGCAAACCTTGGGAGTATCTCTTTTATGTGGATTTCCTGGGCCGCGTAGACACGCCCAACGCCCAAAACGCGTTGCGCCATCTGGGAGAGCTGGCCGATTTCCTGCGCGTGCTGGGTTGCTATCCCAAAGGGGCGTAAGCAGGGCGGAGCCGGAAGCAACGGGGACTGGCGGCTTCGCGTTTATCGCGCCGCGACCACCATGCCCGCGAGCTTTGCATTTACGGCGGCGAGGTCGTTGCCAAAGTTGACCGGATCGACGCGGCTGCCGGCGGGCATAGTGCCGGCGCGGTCCAGCCCCACCAGAATGCCGCGCCCCGTCGAATTGACGGCCCGTCGAATTGGCTTGGCGCCTTTCGCTGGGAGCGCGCGACGATTTCGTGTCCACCCTGGGGAGGCAGATTTCAAAAACCCAGGCTGGATTCGAACTCTGCCCACCAAACGTTAGGAACCCAGCCCTACAGTGGCGGCGATACTGAAACAGCCTCGCGAATTCATCCACCGTAAGCCCGTGGAGGACTCTCATTCCGCGAATACCTCTTGCAGCGTCCTCAACGTGGCGCTGAGCGTTTTTGCCGAGACTACACCCAGTTTCTTCGCCAGCCGGGTCTTGTCCACGGCGCGAACCTGATCGAGCAGGATCAGACCTTTCCGGCCAGCGTGAGTGACGGCGATCCGAAACGGCGCGTCGCGACCCGCCGTGGTCATAGGTGCGGCGAGCACCGTGTGCAGATGATCGTGCATTTCGGCCGGTGATACTACGACGCATGGGCGTGTCTTCCTGATTTCGCTCCCGACAGTGGGATCGAGATTCACGAGCCAGATCTCTCCACGCGTCACCAAACCAACCCCGAATCCTCCGCATTGCCGAATTCGCCCATCACGAGTTCGTCGTCGCCAGCTTCAGCGATTCTCCTGGCTGCCTCGGCCCAACCGGTGCGGGCCGGACTTGCGGGCCTGCGCAACACAAGTGCACCATCCTCAATCGTCATTTCCGCTCCCGCTTTGCCGTCCAGACCCAGTTGCGCGAGTAGCGGCTTGGGGATGACAACCCCCTGGGAGTTGCCTATCTGTCGAATGCTCACGTGTACAGTCCGCATAGTAATAACAATGTTATTCCGGCGCGCTTGGCGTGTCAAGCCTTGCAATGTTTTCTTGATGCGCCTTCTGCCGTTCGGGACTTCCGGCAGCCTGTGTGGGCAGCCAAAACGAGCGCTTTGTGCGCCTATGCTATGATGTGATTGTGCGAACGACCCTGGACATCCCGGATGAGGCCTACTACCTCGCCAAGGCGACAGCACGGGATCAGAACCGCAGCCTGGGACGAGTGGTTGGCGACCTGATTCTGCAATCGTCGAAAGGCGCGAAGTCCGCCTCCATCACCATAAGCGACTACGGTTTCCCCACTTTCCGCTGCGCCCGGCCTGTGACCACCGAGGACGTCAGGGCTCTCGATGACGAAGAGTAAGGTCTACCTGCTGGATTCCAACATCCTGATTGCACTGGCGACGCCCGAACACAGTCTGAATGCGCGCGCCGCTGCCTGGTTTCGCAAGGGGCGCCGGTTTGCCACATGCCCAATTACCCAAGGCGCCCTTGTGCGTTTCCACCTGCGCGCCGGCGTGGACGCCACAGCGGAATCCGCAAAGCTTTTGCTGGAATCCATATCCCTGCTGCCCCGGCACGAATTCTGGCCGGACGACGCTTCTTATCTCGACATGCCGACCGCTGGAATCATTGGGCATCGGCAGGTGACTGATGCTTACCTTGTTCTGCTGGCAGGCAAACACGGGGGTTCACTCGCAACCATGGATCGGGCGCTTGCTGCAGGCCACCAGGGAACATCCCTCATCGAGTAACTCCCGCAAGGCACGACATAACGCTACAGCAGGAGCGGCAGCAGTTCGCCCGCGGGTCCGCGCAACGCGCAGTCGACCTGTGCGGAGGCGGCCGTCTGCTCTGTGTTGATCTCAATTACCTTGGCCCCCGCGTACCGGGCGTAGGGAATCAGACCGGCGGCCGGATAGACCACGGCGGATGTGCCGATCACCAGCAAGACCTGGGCCGACGCGGCGGCGTGCTCGGCTTCTTTCATCATGCCGTCGGGCAGCGGCTCGCCGAACCAGACCACCCCGGGACGCGCCAGGCCGCCGCAGGCGCAATGCGGCGGCAGCTTGGGCAGCGGGGCGCGGCGGTCGGGCCAGTCGGCGCCGCAGGAAGTGCAGCGCATCCGCCATATATCGCCGTGCAGTTTGAGGATCTTGCCGCTGCCGGCGCGGTCGTGAAGGCCGTCCACGTTTTGCGTGATGAGGGTGAAGCGGGGCTTGCGCTTTTCGAACTCGACCAGCGCACGGTGGGCGGCATTGGGCGCGGCCCTGGCGATGAGCTCGCGCCGCCAGTTGTACCATTCCCAGACCAGGCGCGGGTCTCTGGCGAAAGCTTCGGGCGTGGCGAGATCCTCGGGCTTGTAGTCTTTCCAAAGGCCGCCGGCGCCGCGAAAGGTGGGGATGCCGCTTTCGGCCGAAATGCCCGCGCCGGTCAATGCAGCCAGGGACGTGGCATCCGCAATCCATGCGCGCGCCTGTTCCAAGTCCGCCATGGTGCCAGTTTACCGCCCCAGTTTACAGCCCCAGCTTACTGCCAAGCCGCGAGCGCCTGGCGCACGCCCGCCAGAGCCTCGGCCGCGTCGGGCCGGTCGATTCGCAGGACGGCGCCGCCGTTGGCCCTCGGCCGCCAGCGATCGAACATGCGCGGGACCGGGAAGCCGGCGAAGATGCTGACCAGCGGGACTCCGGCGGCGGCGGCCACATGCTGGCCGGCGGAATCGTAGCCGACGTACAAACGGCTGGCCGCGATGATGGCGGCGAAGCCCGCGAAGGAGCCGTTCCAGAACGTGGCGCGCACGCCGGAACGCTGGACGGCGCGTTCCACGCGCGCAGCCTCTTCGCCGCCCGCGCCTTTGTCGATGCAGATGGCCGCGCCACGCTCGCCGAGAAGCTGGAGCAGGCCCTCTTCGAACGGATCGGGCAGGCGCTTGGCCGGATTCTCGCCAACGCCCAAGCTGACGGCAATCGCAGCGGTTTGGTCGGGCGGCGCGGCCAGCGCCACGAAGGGCTTGGCCCCGGCGACGCCCAGGGTTTCTTCGGCCCACGCCGCCGCCAGTTCCGGAAGCGGCCGGTCCGTCGCGCCGCCATAAGCGCGGCTCTCAAATAGGTGGTAACGGTCCTCGGGGCAAATCGGAAGCAATCCCAACTGCGTGAGGCGCGAGTCGGAATCCACGGTCAGCGAATCGGGCGCGTCGAGGATCGCGGTGAGGTCTTGCCGCACGGCCAGGCGATCGCGCAGGCTGCCGCGGCGGTAAGCCACGGGCGCGTGGCGAATGCGCGGGTCGGCCTCAAACAACTGGTAATTCTTTGGCGGGCCCACAAACAGGATTTCGGCTTTGGGGAAGCGGCGTTTGGCGGCGTCGAGGAGTACGCTGGTCACGGCCACATCGGCGCCCAGCGTGACGCGCGACAGCACAAAAACGCGGGACGGTTCCCCGGTGACCGGGCGAACGCGGCGCACGTGGCGATAGCGGGCAACCAGCGCGGCGGCGTCCGCGCCATCCACCACCGCGGCGATGGCCTGGGAGAACAACTGCGCGTAAACGTCGCACAGAGCCGGCTCGAAGCGGTCCGCCAGACCTTCCGCCAGGATGGAAAACAGCGCCTGGTGGCAGGGCTCTTCCAACAATGCGCGCGGCAACTCGGCCGGGCTTTCGCCCGAAATCGCGCGCGCCAGCAGCTCCTCGGCCGTCTCGCTACACGAAGTACTTGTCAATCAGGATCCCCAGCTTGGTGCGCGTGGCTTCGGGCACGTGAGCGCGGTCCGTCAGAATCGCGTGGGCGAGCGCCGACCCGCACTGGCAGCCGCGCCCGGTGGGCATGGCGGCCACCGCGGCGGCCACCACTTTGCACGCATTCCCGGCGTTCTTGAGCAGGGTGGCGACGATGTCGGTCACGGTCACGGCGTCGTGATCGGCGTGCCAGCAATCGTAATCCGTCACCATGGCCACGGTGACGTAACAGATCTCCGCTTCGCGCGCCAGCTTGGCCTCCTGCAGGTTGGTCATGCCGATCACGTCCATGCCCCAGCTTCGATAGACGTTGGATTCGGCCTTGGTGGAAAAGGCCGGGCCTTCCATACAGAGATAGGCGCCACCCTTGTGCGCGTTGACGCCCACGGCGCCGCACGCGCCGGTCACCACCTCCGCCAATTCGGGGCAGATGGGGTCGGCGAAACTGATGTGCGCCACCAGACCCTCGCCGAAGAAGGTCGACACGCGGCCCCGTGTGCGGTCGAAAAACTGATCGGGGATGACGAAATCGAGCGGCCGGTGTTCTTCCTTGAGCGAACCGACCGCGCTGAGAGAAATGATGCGTTCCACCCCCAGCGATTTCATGCCGTAAATGTTCGCCCGGAAATTCAGCTCCGAAGGCGAGATGCGGTGGCCGCGCCCGTGGCGCGCCAGAAACGCGACCTGCCGCCCCGCCAGCGTCCCCAGGACGTAGTTGTCCGACGGTTTGCCGAAGGGCGTCTGGGTATTGAGCTCCTCGATGGCTTCAAAGCCGGGCATGGAGTATAGCCCGCTGCCTCCAATGATTCCGATTTCCGCTTTCAACTGGCACTCTCCTGAATCAGTTCCAATAGCACGCCCCCGGCCGACGCCGGATGCACGAAGACGTAAAGGTGGCCGCCGGCGCCGCGGCGCGGCTCGTTCAGCAGGCGCGCGCCGGATGCCCGCAGGCGCTCGACCGCCGCATTCAGATCCGGGACGCGCAACGCCACGTGGTGCAGGCCGGGGCCGCGCTTTTCGAGAAATTTTGCGATGGGAGAATCCGCGTCCGAAGGTTCCAGGAGCTCGATGCGCGAATGGCCCGCCGGCAGCATGGCGACATGCACTTTCTCCGCCGCGACGGTTTCGCGATGTTCCACGGCGAGGCCAATGGATTCGTAAAACGCGGCCGCCTGCTCCAGGCTCTTCACGGCTACACCCAGGTGGTCGATGGTGGCGCCGGCGAGCTTGTCGATGGTGGCGCCGGCGAGCTTGTCGCCGGCGAACTTCTTCGGCCGACCGCCGGCAACAAGATTGCCGGCGCCACAAGCTGCCAGCAATTCCGCGATTCCCTTCCCTTCAGTGGCGACGGTCTGCACGATGGCCGGATGGCGCCCTTCAGTCAGGCTCAGCATGGCATGCAGTTCTTGCTCCACGCGGCCTGCGCCCGGCTGATCGGACTTGTTGATAGCGAAGACATCCGCAATCTCCATGATCCCCGCCTTGATGGCTTGGACGTCGTCGCCCATCCCCGGCACCAATACCACGACCGTTACTTGCGCCAGGCCAGCGACTTCGACTTCGTCCTGGCCCACGCCGACCGTTTCGATGATGACGAAATCCTTGCCGGCGCAATCCATCAGGCGCACCAGGTCGGCGGTCGAGCGCGCCAGGCCGCCCACCGATCCTCGCGTTGCCATGGAGCGGATGAAGATGCCCGGATCGGCGTGGTGCTGCTGCATGCGGATGCGGTCGCCTAAGATCGCACCGCCGGTGATGCGGCTGGTGGGGTCGATCGCCAGGATGGCCACGGTCTTCCCCTGGCTGCGCAGAGCCGTCGCCAGCGCGTCCACGAGCGTGCTTTTGCCGGCGCCGGGCGGGCCGGTGATTCCAACGATTCGCGCATGTCCGGCGAACTCCCCCAATTCCCGCAGCGTCTCCAGCGCCTGCGCGTCGCGGTTTTCAATGCCGGTCGCGGCGCGGGCCAGAGAGCGCGCGTCGCCTTCGCGGATCTTACGGGCGAGAGAGTTCATCAGCTTTTCAGAAGTTGCCGTGCGATCACCAGACGCTGAATCTCGCTGGTGCCTTCCCCGATGGTGCACAGCTTCACGTCGCGATAAAACTTTTCCACCGGGTAATCCTTGATGAAACCGTAGCCGCCGTGGATCTGCACGGCCTCGCCGGCGATGCGCACGGCCGCTTCGGAAGCGAACAGCTTGGCCATGGCGGATTCGCGCGTGACGCGCTGGCCGTGGTCGAGCATCCAGGCCGCGCGGTAATTCAGCAGGCGCGCGGCGTCCAGATCGACGGCCATATCCACGAGCTTGTGCTGGATGGCCTGAAACTCGGAGATGGGCCGCGAGAACTGCTTGCGCAGCTTGGAATAGCGGAGCGCGGCGTCGTAGGCGCCCTGCGCCATGCCGATGGAGAGCGCGGCAATCGAAATGCGGCCGCCGTCCAGCACCTTGAGGCTGTCGACAAAGCCATCGTTCTTCTTACCCAGGAGCTGCGCCGGCGCCAGGCGGCAACTTTCGAAAATCACTTCGCCGGTGGCGCTGGCGCGCAGCCCCAGCTTGTTTTCCTTCTTGCCCAGACGGAAGCCCGCCGTGCCTTTGTCCACGATAAACGCGGAAATGCCGTGCTGGGACGCGGCGCGGTCGGTGACGGCCATGGCCACGCAAACATCGGCGTAGTGCGCGTTGGTGGTGAAGGTCTTGGCGCCGTCGAGCACCCAGGCGTCGCCGTCCAGGTCCGCGCGGGTGCGCGTGCCCGCCGCGTCCGAGCCGGCTTCCGGTTCGGTCAGCGACCAGCAGCCCAGCCACTCTCCCGAAGCCAGCTTGGGCACATAGCGCTGGCGCTGCTCGTCACTGCCCATTTTATAAATGTGGTTGGCGCAGAGGGAGGTGTGCGCCGCGAGAATGATGCCCACCGAGCCATCCACGCGCGACAGCTCTTCAATAATGATGGAGTAATCGATGTAGCCCAGCCCGGCGCCGCCCAGCTCCTCCGGGAAAATGGCTCCCAGGTAGCCCAGGCGGCCGAGTTTCCGCACCACTTCGTGCGGAAACTGCTGCGCCTCGTCCCATTCCATGACGTGCGGGCCGATTTCGGCCTCGGCGAATTCGCGCACCGCTTTCCGTAATTGGATCTGTTCCGGAGTGAACTCAAAATCCACGATGCGGGGACCTCAGACGATCTCTTCCTGCACCGGATCCCAGCGGACGGCGCGCTGGCGGCGGAAGCTCTCGACGGCCATGCGGCAGGCGATCGAGACACGGTATCCCACGTCGAAGCCGCAGTTGGGCTGGCGGCCGGTGCGGATGGAGTCGAAAAAGTTTTGCGTGTGCGCCCGGGGATCGGTGCGGGTGACGCCGACCATCTCATTGCCATCCGGCCGGTTCTTTTTCTCCGGGGCGTAGCGGATGGTCTGCGGCGTGCGCGAAATCGCGCCGGCGGTGCCCAGCACGTCCTCGGTCACGCTCAAGCGCTCGTTGCCGAAGCCGGAGTCCCAGGTGAAGAGCAGTTCCTCTTCGTGCTCCATCGCGACGTTCATGGTGTCGGGCACTTCTCGACCGTCCTTCCACAAGTACAGGCCCCCTGTCATGGTCACCGATTGCGGAATCTTGAGGCCCAGGGCTTTGTACCAGAAGGCCAATTGCTGGCAGAGATTCTCGGTGACGTTGCCGCCGGAGTAATCCCAGAAATAGCGCCAGTTGAGGTAGCGGCCGGCGTCGAAGGCGCGCGGCGGGGCGTCGCCCAGAAAGCCCTTCCAGTGGATGTTCTCCTCGGTCATGTCGGGATAGAGCGGACGCGCCCACTGCGGCTTTCCGTGGGGCGTGTTGCGGTACATGCGCGCCTGGATGACCGTGATCTTGCCCATCCATTCGGGCTTCAGGAATTGCGCGGCGTCGGCCAGGTGGCCGCTCGAAATCGCCTGGTGGCCGATCTCCACCGTGCGGCCTGGCGCGCGCTCCACGGCGGCACGCATGCGCTTGGCCTGCTCCACCGTAAAGGCCATGGTTTTTTCCAGGTAGACGTGCTTGCCGGCATCGAGCGCCTCGACGAAGGGTTCGCAATGCAAATGCTGTGGCGTGGCGACGATGACCGCATCGATGGCGCGATCGTCCAGCAGTTGGCGGTAATCCAGGTGCAGCCTGGCACCTGGAGCGAGCCTGGCCGCGTCTTCCAGGCGGCGGGTGTAAACGTCGGCGATGGCGACACACTCGGTGTTCTGGCAGGCCAGCGCCTCTCGCAGCAGTTCGGTCCCGCGCGCGCCCACCCCGACGACGCCGAAACGCACGCGTTCGCCGGCTGCCAGCACGTTGCCGCCGGCCAGCGTGCCCGCGAGGCCAGTGGCCACTCTTCCGATGAAATTGCGGCGCGATTGCATGGTTGGAGAGAACTAGAACGATTATATCGGAAGTGGGACCGGCGTTAAGACAACTGGTAGCGCCGGCGATCTTGCCGCCGGTGTCTTGTGCGCCCCCAGTTGAGAACCGGCGGCAGAGACCGCCGGCGCTACAAGACCGGCCGGGAGGCCGGTCCCACCAAAGCAGTTACGATGAAGAGCATGGCACAGACACCTCGCCTCGCGGCCGTCACCGGCGCTTCGAGTGGCATCGGCGCGGCTTTCGCCCGCGCCCTGGCCGCGCGCGGTTTTGACCTGATCCTGATCGCGCGGCGCCAAGACCGCCTCGCGGAACTCGCCGGCGAACTGGCTGCGAAGCACGGCACCAGGAGCGAAATCCTGACGGCCGATTTGACCCTCGATGCCGATCTGGCCCGCGTGGAGGATCGCTTGCGCGCGGCTTCCAACCTGGAGTTGCTGGTCAACAATGCGGGCTTCGGAGTGGGAGGCGCATTCGCCAAATCGCAAATCGCCGGGCAGGACGCCATGCACCGCTTGCACATCCTCGCCACCCTGCGGCTCACCCACGCGGCTTTACAAGGGATGGTCGAGCGCCGCGCCGGGGCCATCATCAATGTGGCATCGGTGGCCGGCTTCATCGTCAGTCCCGGCGCGCTCAGCTACGGCTCGACCAAGAGCTGGATCAACACGTTCACGGAGGGCCTGTGGCTGGAACTGCGGGCCGCCGGCTCACCGGTGCGCGTGCAGGCGCTCTGCCCCGGCTTCACCTATTCGGAATTCCACGACGTGGCCGGCATGGACCGCACCAGGCTCGCGCCGCCGGCATGGTGGTGTTCCGCCGAAGCCGTGGTGGCCGACTCGCTGGCGGGGTTGGAGCGCGACCGCGTCTTCGTGATCCCGGGTTTCCGTTACCGCATGCTGGTCGCGGTGGTGACGCGCATGCCGCGCGGGCTGCGGCGTTGGCTGCTGGTGCGCGTTGCGCGGCGGAGCGGGCGGCTGCGGGCGAAATGAGGCTCGGTCGTCTGCGTGTTACGCTCGAATGTGGTGTTCCGTCGCATCATCTGGATCGTTCTCGATAGTGTAGGCGTCGGCGCCATGCCCGACGCCGCGTCCTTCGGCGACCCGCCGGGCGCCGACACCCTGGGCAACATCGCGCGGCTCCGCGGCTTGCATCTGCCGAACATGGCCGCGCTCGGCCTCGGCAATATCAAGCCGTTGACCGGCATCCCGGCCGCCGCGGCGCCCACCGGCGCTTATGGCCGCTGCACTCTGGCATCTCCCGGCAAAGACACCACCACCGGCCATTGGGAAATGGTGGGCATCCATCTCGAAAAGCCATTCCCGCTTTACCCCCACGGCTTTCCGCGGAAAATCATGGAGGAATTCGAGCGGCGCATCGGACGCCGTTCGCTCGGCAACAAGGCCGCATCCGGCACCGAAATCATCCAGGAGCTGGGCGCGGAGCACATGCTCACCGGTTCGCCCATTGTTTACACCTCCGCCGACAGCGTTTTCCAGGTGGCCGCGCACGAAGAGGTGATCCCGCTGTGGGAGCTCTACAAAATCTGCGAAACCGCCCGTGAGATTCTGCGCGGCCCGGCCGAGGTGGGCCGCGTGATCGCGCGCCCCTTCATCGGCACACCCGGCCACTTCACGCGCACCGCCAACCGTCACGATTACGCCGTGCCGCCGCCCCCGGGCATGTTGCTCGATCGACTCGACGAGCGCGGCGTCAACGTTCACAGTGTCGGCAAGATATTCGACGTGTTCCTGGGCCGCGGGATCCGCGAATCCTCCAAGACGAAGAACAACGCCGACGGCATGGCGAAAACTCTGGAAGCCATGGAGGCGTCCGCCGGCGGCCTGATCTTCGTCAACCTGGTCGATTTCGACCAGCAATACGGGCATCGCAACGACATCGAAGGCTACGGCGCGGCGCTCGAACAGTTCGACGCATGGCTGCCCCAATTCCAAGCCGCGCTCGGTCCCGACGACCTCGCTATCTTCACCGCCGACCACGGCTGCGACCCCACCGTTCCCGGCACCGACCATACGCGCGAATACGTGCCCCTGCTGGTCTCGGGGCCGAAAGTCCGCGCCGCCGCCGATCTGGGGCTGCGCGCGTCGCTTTCCGACATCGGCCAGACGGTGGCTGCCAACTTCGGCGCGTCGATCGCCAACGGCGCCAGTTTCTTACGGCAAATCTTATGAGAAAACCAATCATGGCGGGCAATTGGAAGATGTACAAGACGCCCGCCGAAACCACGCAATTCTTCGAGAAATTCCGGCCGCTGGTCGAAAAATCCGAGCATGCCGAAGTCGTGATCTGTCCTCCTTTCACGAATCTCGCCGCGGCTGCCGCCGCCGCCCAAGGGAGCCGCATTCACATTGGCTCGCAGAACATCGCCTGGGCCAGGGAAGGCGCCTTTACGGGCGAAATTTCCGGCGCCATGATCCGCGCGGCCGGCGCCAGCCACGCCATCATTGGCCACAGCGAACGCCGCCAGTATTTCGGCGAGACGGATGAGACCGTTCTGAAGCGCACCCAGGCTGCGCTCGAAGCCTCGCTCACCCCGATCGTCTGCGTCGGAGAGCGCCTGGAAGAACGCGAAGCCGGAAATACCGAGGCCGTCCTCATCCGCCAGTTTCAGAATGGCATCGCCCCGCTCACCGGGCAGCAATTCGCCAAGATCGTGATTGCCTACGAGCCGGTCTGGGCGATCGGCACGGGCAAGACGGCCACACCCGAAATCGCCGCCGACGCCCACCGCGCCATCCGCGCGCAAGTCCGCGAGAAGTTCGGCAAGGACGCCGCCGGCGCCGTCCGCATTCTCTACGGCGGCAGCGTCAAACCCGACAACGTAAAGACGCTCATGGCGCAGCCGGAGATCGACGGCAGCCTGGTGGGCGGCGCCAGCCTCGACGCGGTAAGTTTCGCGTCAATCGTGAACTTCTAAGCAAGCGCTTCGCCCTTGAAATTCCCGCGGGATTTGGAAGTCAGGAGTCAGAAGCGCAACGGCGACGGGGTTTTTACGTGTCAGACCGGGGAATTGTTGAAGCGGTTCTGTTTGGGAACGGCCGGCAAAGGAACTAACGCTCGCGCTGACTGGTTGCCGGACCGCGAGGAAACATTCGCGGGACGAGCACCGCTCCCTCACGCTCGCGGCTCGCATCGGGGCCACCAGCGTGAGCCATGGATTGCGCAAACGCGCCAAACCAGCCGGTCGGAGAACTAGCGCTGGGCCCAATATTGACGGCGGGCTTGCACCACCAGGCCCTTTTGCCTGGCCGTCAGTTGGATGGCCCGAAACCCGGATAGGGTGACCGGCTTATCCGACACGTAGCCCAGATTGTACTGGTTGCGCAGTTCCTCTTGCAAAATATCGAATATCTGATCTACGGTTTGCTTCTTCGAAACTTCGAAAAAACTACCGCCGCTATCGTCCGACATGCGCTCCAAGACGCGCTTGCCGTCGCCGCCGCCTCCGAAAATTCCATAGGCGCCAGGGTCGGAGTACAGAATGGAATAGATGAGTGTGCCGGCGCGCTGCGCAGCCTCCACCGCATCCTTCAGCGTGCCGTAGCTGCCGACGTCCACGCCATCGGAAAGCACGATCAGAGCTTTCCGGCCGCTCAGCTTTCTCATCACCTCGTCGGAAGCCTGGGCCACGGCATCGTAAAGCAGAGTGCCGCCGCCACCCTGCATGCGCAACTGGCGCATGGTCTCCGTGTCCACGTAGGCCATGGCATCGTCTAATTCGCGTACCGAGCCAGTGAGCGCCTGGCGCATTTGCACGGTGCTGTCGAACTGCATGATGAAAACGTGGTCCTGGTTTTCCCGGAACACGTGATCCAGGAAGCGCAGGCTGGCGCCACGCTCCGCGTCCAGCACGCGCCGCTGGCTGCCGCTGGTGTCCACCATCAGGCCGAGCGTCAGCGGCAAGTCGCTCTCGCGAGCGAAATAGCGGATGGTTTGCGGGCGGCCATCTTCAGACACCGAAAAATCGTCCTGGCTGAGATTGCCGACCAGCGATCCGGTTTTGTTGCGCACCGTCGCCAGAACATTTACGACTTTCACCTCAGTGGAAAAAACCGGCTGGTCCTGGCCACGGGCCAAGCGAACGCCGCACAGAACGGCAGCACCCTGGAGAATTTCGCGTCTGGTCAAATCATCCCGCCATGCGATTCTCTCAGTCTACCCCACGCGGATGTAGACGACCTTCCGGAATGGTAAGATGGCCTTTCGAAAGAGGTGAAGCGAGAATGCCGCCAGCGCGCCGCAATGTCATTTTTTGGATTTTCGGCGGCGGTTTCATCGGTTCGCTGATGTCGTTTCTGTATCCGGTCGTCCGGTTCCTGAATCCTCCGGCGGTTTCAGAGGCCTCGGTGAACGAGGTGGTCGGCGGCAAGGGGCAGGATCTCGCCCCCAATGCCGGCAAGATCGTCAAATTCGGCACCCAGCCCGTGCTGCTCATCCGGGTCTCGCAAACCGAATGGCGCGCCTTCTCCGCGGTTTGCACCCATCTGAGCTGCATCGTGCAATACGACGCGTCGCGCGGGCTGATCTGGTGCGCCTGTCACAATGGCCAATACGATCTGAGCGGCAAAGTGATTGCGGGTCCGCCGCCCGCCCCGTTAAAGGAATATGCGGTCCATTTGCGCGGGGAAGACGTGGTGATCTCCCGCAGTTGAGGCGAATCAGCGGCCATGCTCCCCATCCAGCCAAGCCCTCGCGGAAAAGCAATCACGGCATGGTTTCAAGACCGGCTGGCATGGGATTCCGTCCGCGAGTTCATCGCGCATAAAACCGTGCCGGTCCACTCGGGCACCATCTGGTACGCCTTTGGCGGTATCACACTGTTCCTGTTTGTGATCCAGGTGATCACCGGCATTCTGCTGCTGGTGTACTACCGGCCCACCCCGGCGGAGGCTTACGAGAGCGTCCAGTTCATCGTGACGCGCGTGGCGTTCGGCTGGCTGATCCGGTCGATCCACATCTGGTCGGCGAACCTGCTGATCCTGTCGGCCTTCGTCCACATGTTTAGCGTGGCGTTTCTGCACGCCTACCGGAAGCCGCGCGAGCTGGTATGGCTCAGCGGCATCGTGCTGCTGGCCCTGGCGCTGGGCTTCGGATTCAGCGGCTACCTCCTGCCCTGGAATACCATCTCGTTTTTTGCCACCAAAGTCGGAACCGATATGGCCACGTTTGTTCCGTGGATGGGCGCCACCATCGGCCGCTATTTGCGCGGAGGTGACGCTGTGGGCGGCGCCACGCTGACCCGGTTCTTCGGATTCCACGTGGCTGTGCTGCCCGCCCTCACTTCGCTGTTCCTGCTCTTCCACCTGGGGTTAGTCCAGAAGTTCGGCATCAGTACGCCTCCCTGGGTGGAAAAGCGGTCTCGTGGCGCCGGCCCGAAACCGCCGCAGATGCCGTTCTTCCCTGATTTTTTTCTGCATGAGCTCATGGTCTGGTATGGCGCTCTCGCACTCCTGGGAATATTAGCGGCTGTATTTCCATGGGAATTGGGCGAGAAGGCCGATGCATTTGCCTCCGCTCCCGCGGGGATCCGGCCGGAATGGTATTTTCTGGCGCCGTTCTACACCCTAAAGTTGATACCCGGCCACGTGGCGGGCATAGAAGGGGAAGTCGTCGGGCTGCTGGGATTCGGCCTGCTGGCATTTTGGTGGGCCGCACTCCCGTTTTGGGGAGCGCGCCCCGATGGGACTGTGCGATCCAAACTGGTGACCGGTGGCGCAGTAGCGTTCCTGGCCTATCTCTCGACATTTTCCCTGCTGGGGTATCTGCGATGAAGTACGCACTTCTCCTCCTCCTGCTGGCGGCCGCCTGGTTGCCGGGAAAGGACTCCTGTTTGGAGTGCCACTCCCAAATGACGGGCGATCTGCAGGCGCCGGTTGCCGCATTTCAAAGTAGCGTACACTTCCAGCATGGATTCACGTGCGCCGATTGCCACGGCGGCGACCCCAATTCGGACGATCCGGAGGCCTCCATGAGCAAGGCCCGCGGATTCGCCGGTGTGCCCCCACGGACGGCAGTCCCGAAACTCTGCGCCCGGTGCCACAGCGATCCGAACTTCATGCGGAAATATAACCCCTCGGAGCGAGTGGACCAGGATGCCGAATATGCGACCAGCGTCCACGGCCAGCACCTGGCCAAGGGCGACGCCGGGGTGGCCACCTGCATCGATTGCCACGGCGTCCATGACATTCGCGCCGCCCGCGACCCTTTGTCGCCGGTGTATCCGCTGACCCTCCCCAAGACCTGCGCGCAGTGCCATGCGAACGCGGCCCACATGGCCCCGTACAAAATCCCGACCGATCAGTACGCCAATTATCTGAAGAGCGTGCATTGGGAGGAGTTGTCCAAGCGCGGCGATCTCTCGGCGCCCAACTGCGCCACTTGTCACGGCAATCACGGCGCCAAACCGCCGGCGGTCTCTTCGGTGGCCGCGGTGTGCGGGACCTGTCACGTTTTTGAGGAGCAGCTCTTCGAGAAGAGCCCCCACCAGCCCGTGTTTGCGGCTATGTCCACGGGCGCCTGCGTGGTCTGCCATAGCAACCACGCCATCCTGAAGACCTCCGATCAGATGCTGGGAGGCAAGAACGCGGTGTGCGGCGAATGCCACGACGCCGACTCGACCGGCGGCAAAATTGCCGCCCAAGCGGCCGGTCTGATACAGGATCTGCAGAACAGGATCGTGGCCGCCGATGCGATTCTCGAGCAGGCCCGGAACTCCGGGGTGGAGGTTTCGGAGGCCATCCTGCGCCAAACGGATGCGCGCCAGAACCTGGTGAAAGCCCGCGCGAACGTGCACGCCTTTGCGATCGACGCGGTGAGCCAGCCGGTCGAGGCCGGCCTGGCCATCGCCGCCGAGGATTACCGGGCCGGAGAAGCCGCAATGAAAGAGAAGAATGTCCGGCGCATGGGCCTGGCCATTTCTTTGGCGGCCATTCTGGTCACCATGGCAGGCCTCTGGCTGATCATCCGGTGGCTGCATCGGGCCGGGACCTGAATGCGATTTGAGCCAGTCAAAACTCATCGCATCGGCGCACTCCGCGGGTTAGTGCGTCGCAATGCCCAGGTTGCTTTTGCCGCCAATGGGAAGAGACCTATGTCTGAAGAGAAGCGCGAACTTTTGGAGAAATTGAAATTCGAATTAGCCTTTGTCGAGGACGGCGGATACGGCCGGTCGGTTCGTACGCCCCATAAACCCACATCTCCTTTCCAAGACTCGCCGACCTGCCTGAATTTCGGCGATCCGACGCGTACTCATCCGTGCGACGAATGCATTCTCATGCAGTACGTCCCCGAGTCTCGCAAAGGGGAAGATGTCCCTTGTCACCATATTCCGCTCGATGGGGAGAGCAGAACGATCGTCACTCTGGATGCCACCGAAGCCGAAGAGGTCCTCAAGCGGTGGCTTCGCCACGAAATCGACAGGCTTGAAGGAGAACTGGCTGTTTAGAGCCGATCAGCCGGGCCGTCGAGTTCTACCGCCGGCGGGCTGGGCGGCGGCTCGCACCGCCAACCGCGGCGCTCGGTCGCGCAGCCGCCGGTAGCGGCGCCCGATGGGCTGAAATTGCCGGCGCGGCTTCAGTGCGCAATCAGATACAAAGCTCCGAAGTAAGCACCCGCCACCCCAAGAATCGAGAGGCTCAGAATCATGGCCACGCGCAAGGAACGTTGTGCCGCCACCTCCCCCCCTTCCTGCTGGTTGGGTCCGTTCTTACTCACCAAGACTCTCATCGCATTGACCTCCTATCGACTGCGGCAGGCCCGCCTCCCGCCATGTTATCTGCCTGCCAGTTGGTCTCCTCTGGCTTGCGCCTGCCGCTCCAGATCACCCGCCTTTAAGCGGAAAGCGGCTGCCCTGATCCGATACCACACCCGTGGGTCGGAGTTCTCATCCCCGAGTTGAAACATACGCTGGACGAACGGCCGGGCACTCTCCGGGTCGATGGAGTACTGCATCGCGTACTCAATCAGTTGGTCCAGCGTGCCAAGCTCCATCATCTTGGCCGTCACGATGGAGCGCGCCTGGCTCTCCGCGTGTTGTTCCTGCGACCCGGCACCGGCAGGGAACACTCCGACGGCCGCTCGCATCACCAGCAGCAGTTCCTTCCCGTTGGATGCCTTCTCAGCCATTCGCAGGATCACTTTCTGCTGCGCCGGGGACTGCGGAGCCGCCAAACTGGCAGCCACGTAAAGGTCCTTCAGGGCCTCGCCGACGAACTGCTCGCCTTCCGGCACCGGCACCGCGGCTTTCCTCGCAACAGCGTCGCAGGAAGCCAGGTTCCAGGCGACCAGCACAATCACCGGTACACCACGAAGACGCTTCCACATATTGGGAGCGTACATCTAAATTGGATTTCTGAACAGAGTTTTTTCACAATTTGACGCAGATTTCGACACGACATGAGATTTAGGGGCTTAATATTTGATTTTGCGGTCCTTAACCTTGCTAGCTTGTTGGGAAATGCCACCACTAGCGGGTGTGAGTTATTTGAGAGTTTAAGGTCTTGTGTTGAATTCCTCATCACTCGGTGAAGACAAAGAAGACAAAAGTGTTGGAAAAAACATTGACAGGCAGGGTGAGTCATGAAATAGTTAATCAGGTTAACCTTTGACCGGGGTAATTACGTTACCCGGAACCCGGGGTGGGCCGACACTACGGGATCTATGGGACCTGAGAGGAGCGAAAGCTCATGGCGCAGCCGGCCATTGCTGGGGAAGGTTCCTTTCTCGCCCACCAGGGAACCGTCTCCCCCTACGCCAGCTTCGAATGCAATCGCTCCACGGCAGGATGTCCACTAGCGCCAGCCATGGACCCCACTCCCGCGCCAGTCGTACATTACCTGCCGCCGGGTGATTGGGAACCGGCTCTCCTTAACCATCGCACGGGCCTGATATGACAGAAACGTCGGATCCCTCACTGCTAGCCGAAGTCCGCAGATACGGTGTCTTCAACGCACGCGGTTGCTTCAATTGCGGTAGCTGCACAATTGATTGCGACCTGGCGACCGATTCAGCTTCGTTTCCTCGTAGAACCATGCAATCCGTGGTGCTGGGATTGAAGGACTCCGTGCACCAGAGCTTCGATCCATGGCTCTGTCACGACTGCGGAGATTGTTCGGTCACTTGTCCGAGAGAAGCAAAACCCCGGGAGTCGATGAAGACGCTGCGGCGTTATCTGACGGCGCAATACGACTGGACCGGCTTGTCCCGAGTCATCTGCCGTTCACCGGGTTGGGAAATAGGGGCGCTCTCATTTGTAGCAGCCCTGGTGCTGGCACTCATCATTCTTTATCACCTATATGTCGAGCATCTGGAAATGTCCGTCTTTCGCTCCATGGCCATGGGGTTGGAGCACATGTTCGGCAGGATCACGTATTTTACGGTGGCCGTTTTCTTGTTATCGGCGTTTTTCATTGCTTCCCACGCGGCGCGCATGTTCTCAGTGACGATGCGTCGCGGCCCCAACGCCGCCATCCCCCTGAAATTCTATCTGGCCGAAGCCAAAACTATGTTTCTGCACATGGTCACACAGAAAAAGATCCTGGAGTGTCCCGCAACCGTCCACAGGCGGCGATGGATCATGCATTGGCTTCTCGCGTTTGGGTGCGTCCTCATGTTCGTAATCAAGTTTTTTTTCCTGAGATGGTTCCAGACCGACAAAATATACCCTGTCTATAACCCGCAAAGATGGCTCGGCTACATGGCGGCTGCTTTTCTGGTCTTAGGTTCGCTCAACATCCTGATCGAGCGGGCCAGGAAGCACGAACCGATCTACAGGCAGTCCGAGATGAGGGATGTGATGCTGCCGGTGCTCTTGCTTCTGACAGCGTTGAGCGGAATGGCGGTGCATGTTCTCAGGTACGTGGGACTGGGGTTGGGCGCTCATTATGCCTACGCCGTTCACCTCATGATCGCGGTTCCGATGCTCCTCGTAGAGGTGCCGTTCGGAAGTTCGTCGCACATGCTCTATCGTCCTTTGGCGCTCTATTTTACAGCGGTGAAGGAAAGGGCCTTAGAGGCTGAAATGACCCTGGAGGAAAAGACGGCATGAATGCCCAGGATCGGAACTCCGCTGTGGGCGCCGCGATGGTGGTGGGCGGTGGCATCGGGGGGATGCAGGCCGCGCTCGATCTGGCGGACGCAGGCATCAAGGTTTATCTCGTAGAGACCAAGTCCGCCATCGGCGGTGTGATGGCCCAGCTCGATAAGACCTTCCCGACCAACGACTGCGCCATGTGCACCATGGCGCCGCGACTGGTGGAGATCGGCAGACATCGCGATATCGAGATCCTCACCCTGAGCGACGTGGAACGGGTAGAAGGGCAGGCCGGGAACTTCGCGATCACGGTGAAGCGGCGTCCGCGGTTCGTGGACGAGAGCCGGTGCACCGGATGCGGGTTGTGCACCAATCCCTGCCCGGTGACGCTGCCCTCCGAGTTCGATCTCGGGCTGGGCGAGCGTAAGGCCATTTACCGGCCCTTCCCGCAAGCGGTTCCCAATGTCTTTGCGATTTCCCGGCGCGGCGCCTCTCCGTGCCAGGCAATGTGCCCCATCCACCAGAGCGCGCAGGGATACGTCGCGCTGGTGGCGCAAGGCCGTTTCGATGAGGCGCTCGATGTCATCCTCCGGGACAATCCCATCCCGTCCATCTGCGGCCGGATCTGTACGCATCCCTGCGGCACCGCCTGCACCCGCGGGACTGTGGACGACCGGATCAACATGCCGGCGCTGAAGCGCTTCGTGACCGACCGGCATCCCGATTACCAGCTCCCCAAGCCGAAAGCGCCGGAGCGGCCGGAGCAGATTGCGGTTGTCGGCTCCGG
>JBEKDA010000018.1:0-91626 GCA_050014595.1 Bryobacteraceae bacterium | reverse complement strand
TAGCCCGGCCATCCCAGCAGCTTTGTCAGTTCGTTGTCCCGCAAACCGCGAGTGTACCGAAATTAGCCAACTCATGAAAGCCATCCCTGCTTGAGGTCCATCGAATTCCTGCGCAGAGCCCCGTTTTCATGCTGTCCAACTACCGCCTACCAGGTAATCGCGAGCTGTTGCGCGTCATCATGCACGCCGGCCAGAGCTGGTGGGGCCTGAAAAGGATCGTCCAGCCACACCCACAGATCGCGATAGAAGAACAGTTGCTGCCGTAGCAGCGCCGCCAAAGTTGACAGCGACCAGGAAAACTTCGATTGCAACTGCAGGTACTTCAGCACCAGCATCGCGATCAGAGCCGTCCACACCTGCCTCCGCACGGCATTGGCGCTGGTCCCCACAAATGTCTCGATCTTCAGCGTCTGCTTCAGCGCCTTGAAGAACAACTCCACTTGCCAGCGGTCCTGGTAGATGGCCGCGATGGTCGTCGCGCCGAAGGCCAGCAGGTTGGAGAGGAACACGATGGCCTCCTGTTTCTCCGCGTCCCAGATCTCTACCCGCCGGAACAGCACTGGCTCCTCTCCCTCCCGCTTCAGCCGGGGAAAGCAGATGATCTGGTCGCGCACCACGTTGCTGTTTTGCGGAACCTGCAATTCTTCCTTCACCTCGTAAACCGCCTTGTCCTTCATCCGCGTCACGAAGTACACTTCCTCCTGCGTCAGTTCCCGAAACCACTGGTAGTCGTTGTAGCCGCGGTCAATGGCCAGGATCGTGCCCGGAGCGAACCGCAGCGTGCGCGCCACCTTAATCTCGCTGGTCTTGCCTTCGGTCACCACCGCGAACGACGGCAGGTAGCCATCGTGGTCCAGCAGCAGGTGCAGTTTGATGGCCCCCTTCGTCCGCCGGAATTTCGCCCAGTCGAACATGCTCACCGATAGATCGATGATGCTTCCGTCCAGGCTCATCAGCTTGTTCTTGAAACGGAACTTCTTCCGCCCGCCCTGGCTTTGCACCAACTCCTGACATTTGAACAGCGTCTGCTCGAACACCGCCTGGTAAAGCTGCCACGGTCGATGTTCATTGGCGTAGGCCAGCGTGGACTTCTTGGGTGCCACCGGCACCCCCAAATGCTTCAACTGCCCCTCGCAGCACGCCAGGCCGCCACAAATCTCGCGCAACGAATGCGCCCCTCCCAACTGGCAAAACAGCATGGCCATGAACTGGCCCCAACTGGTGAAACCCCGCGCGTGCCGCTCGGCCTTATGCTCCTTCACCGCTTTTTCGAAATCCCCGCGCGAAAACAGCTTCAATACCTGCGAGAAAATGCTGCATACTTTCATTAGGTTGAGTCTCCTGAGATGTTGAATTGGTTCTTGCTGGAACCCAATCCCACCCTATCAGGAGCTCAGCCTCTCACCGCCCGACGCTCTCCGCGCTCAACCGTTCAGTTAGCCCGCTAATTTGGACAGCAGTGATCGGATATAAAGACTCTGCCCCCGCTAGGGCTGTTTCTTGAAGGCATAGGTGGAGCTCGATCCGGGCGGCGAAACGCGGATCACTTCGAGGTTGAGGGTCTTGCCATCCTCGGAGAGCACCAGACGCGTCTTGGTGACGATATCGCGGTTGTGGTGCATCTCCATCATCACCAGCGCCGGCCCGTTGTACCAGAAAGAGATTTCTCCTTCCTTGAGCTTGCACTCTCGGCCGTCGACGCTGCAGGCAATGTCCACGGCTTTTTCCTTGGCCCCGGATTCGGAAATCCTGATGCCGTCCGGAGTCTGCTGGATCAGCAGGGTTTCGAACTTGAGTCTTCCTTCGTGGGAGGAACTGAGCTGCCAAGTTCCGTTGAGCTCGGGCCGGTCCGCGGCGAAGGCGGCGCCTACGGCAAAGGCAATCAGGAAAAGCAAGGGTCGCACGTTCATTCTCCGTTTCTCCCGGGATTTCCATTTTGGCATCCCAGGTTTTGAATCCATATATGCCCAGCCTTCCATCTTCGATCCTGCAGGCCAGGTGCAGTTTTTTTGGCGGATAAATCGCACCGCGTCACAGCGCGGCTACGAGATAATGGCTTTGCGGACGGCATAGAGAATCAACTCCGGGATGCTGTGCAGGTTCAGCTTTTGCAGGATGTGGGTGCGGTGGGTCTCGACCGTCGTCAGGCCGATGTGGAGCACGGCGGCGATTTCCTTGTTGGCGCGGCCTTCGGCGGCTAGCTGCAAGATCTCGCGCTCGCGAGCGGTCAGCAGCTCGTAGCTGTCTTCGAAACCGCGCTGCTCCATCTGGCGAATGTAATCCTCCTGCATCATGCGGCTGATTTTGCGGGTGAGGAAAGAGCGGCCCTCCGAAACCGCCCGAACGGCTTCCACGATTTCGCTGCGGAGCGAGTCCTTCAAGAGGTAACCGCGGGCGCCGGCCTTGAGGGAGCCGAGGACGTAACTCTCATCCTGGTGCATGCTGAGGACCACCACGGCCGTGCGGGGATGGGCGGCCAGAATGCGGCGGGTGGCTTCGATGCCGTTCATGTTGGGCATGGCGATGTCCATGATGGCGACGTCGGGAGCGAGTTCTTCGGCGAGTCGCGCGGCCTCGCGGCCGTCGGCGGCTTCGGCGATGACGGCCATGTCGGTCTGCTTTTCGAGGAGGGCCCGCACGCCGTCGCGGACCACCGCGTGATCGTCAGCCAAGAGAATGCGAATGGGCATTGTGTCCGTTCCCGGCGGCCAATTCCACCACCGGCAGTTCCGCTTCCACCAGGGTGCCACGGCCGAGCTGCGAATCGATGCGCAGGTGCCCGCCCAAGCGGTGTACGCGCTCTTCCATGCCGAGCAGGCCGAGGCCGCGAACGAAGCGCGTATCGAAGCCGGCGCCATCGTCGCGGACGGAGAGGAACACGCGGTGCGGCTCGTGCGCGACCCTGACTTCGACGGTGCGGGCGTGGGCATGGCGGGCAGAGTTATTGACGGCCTCCTGGACCAGGCGGTAGATGCAGGTCTTGTGTTCGTCGGGCAGGTCGCCGGCGGCATCGTCGGCGGAGACCATGATGTGGAGGCCGGTGCGTTTGCTCGTTTCGCGGGCGTGCCAGTTGAGCGCGGGCACCAGTCCGAAATCGTCGAGCATGGAAGGGCGCAGCAGCAGGGCCAGATCGCGCACCTGGTTGACGGTCTTGCCGGCCAGAGAGCGGATGGAATCCAGATGGCCGCGGGCTTCGGCGAATTCGCCGGCACAGGCGGCGTTCTCCGCTTCCATCAGAATGGCGGAAAGCGATTGGCCCACTTCGTCGTGCAGTTCGCGGGCGAGGTTGCGCCGCTCGTTTTCCTGGGCGCGGAGCAGGCTGGCGGAGAGCTCCCGCAAATCGCCGCGCGCCCGCGCATTCTCTTCCAGGCGGCGTTCCAGTTCGCGCTCCAGGCGCAGAGTGAATCCGATGGTGACGAGGGCCAGGACCAATCCGCCGGCGAGTGCGATGGCGAAGGTGAGCATCAGGGAGCGGCGCAAGCCATCGGAGGAAGCGGCCAGGTCTTCTTCGGCGCGGTTGAGGCCGCGCTCGTTCACGGCGGCGATGCGGTCGGCGATCTGCAGCATGCTGGTGCGGCGCGGCACCAGCTCGTCATAAAAGAACGAGTAGCGGAGCCGGTGGCGTTCCTCGGGAGTCCAGGCGACAGTGCGATCGAGGACG
Source organism: Bryobacteraceae bacterium (assembly GCA_050014595.1). Taxonomy (GTDB): domain Bacteria; phylum Acidobacteriota; class Terriglobia; order Bryobacterales; family Bryobacteraceae; genus PALSA-129. The sequence goes on along the minus strand of JBEKDA010000018.1, from coordinate 87,965 downwards.
CGCCAATAAGCGTCGATTTCGGAGCGAAGGTTCAGGAAAGGCGCGCGTTCGTCAGGATCGAGCGAATGACCGTAGGCGTCGAGAGCGGAGCGGGTCTCACGTTCGAGCGAGGCCAGGCGGGCGATTTCCGCCTGGGCGCCGCTGGGATCGGGAGAGAGCAGGAAATCACGAACGTAGGTGCCCGAGAGGTAGATGCCGGCGCGGATCTGGTCGAGCGCGCTGAGGCGGCCGAGAAAGGCCTGGCGCATGGTGGTCTCGGTGTGGCGAACCCTATTGAGGACGATGAGAGTGCCGGTGGCCGCAGCCACGAGGAAGACCAGCAGGCCTCCGAAACCGAGGGTGAGCACCAGCCAGGGTCGCCTAGGACGGTGTTTCCCGGCGAGATTCTCTTCCAGGCTCCCGGCCCAGGACTCTAGTGCTCGCACGCCACCTTCCTCCTCAATCAAGTGTAGTCAAACACGCGGGCGCAAAGAATCCTGTCCGGACAGGATGGGATCGGCGGTGCGGAAAAGCTATCAATAAGAGCAGGGAGGTAATTTCATGAAGAGTTTTCGAGGGCTTGCGATCGTGGCGTTAGCCACCGTATCGATAGTAGGAGTCGGCTGCAAGAAGAAGGTAGCGGCGGCGGCGCCGCCCCCGCCGGCGCCCCAACCCACTGCCCAGGCTCCGCGGCCCCAACCGGTGGCGCAGCAGCCGCGAACCGCCACCCGGACGCCCGCTCCCGTGCAGGCGAGTCAACCGCAGCGGACTCCGAACGCGGCAACGCGCGCGCGCATCGATACGCTGCTGGCGCGGATCGAAGACGCCTATTTCGATTACAACAAGTACACGCTGCGTCCCGATGCCATTCAGGCGCTGCAGGCGGATTCGTCCGAACTGCGCGACATTTTGAAGGATTACCCGGACTATAAGCTGACCATAGAGGGCCACTGCGACGAACGCGGCTCAGCCGAATACAACATGGCGCTGGGACAGGAGCGGGCCGCGGCGGCTAAGGATTACCTGGTGCAAGTGGGAATTCCGGTCGGTCAATTGGCGACGGTGAGTTACGGCAAGGAACGGCCGGTGTGCGACGAGCACGACGAAGCCTGCTGGCAGAAAAACCGGCACGTCCACATTGTGGCGCAGGCGCAAACCCAAAAGTAGGTTGGCGACACCAGGCAAACGGTTTCTCCCGTGTAGTAGCGGTTCCGTGCCCACGATGCGCATCCTGACGGAAGCGTGCTGCTGGGCACGTTCCGCATCGCCGTGCGAAAGCCAGCCAGGCCGCCCGACCGCCGTCACGTACTGAGGCGCCAGTCGTCCTATCATTGAACGTAACGGAGGATTTCTGGACACAACCAGCGCTTCACGGTTTCGTAGGGCAGGCGCTGAACGGGCACAGCAGTGAAAAAGCTAATTGTCTTTGATCTGGACGGTACACTTGCCGAAGCAATCATTGCCTGCTTGGCAGATGGCGATCAGCAAGCGCGAACTCGCGAGTGGATTCAATGAGCGGATTCAAGTTGCAGCGCCTGGGTATGGTGATGGAGCCGGAGCCCGGCAATCCCAACGAGATCGAAGGCGTCCTGAATCCGGCTGCCGTTCGCGGCCCCGATGGTGAACTCTACCTGTTCCCGCGGTTGGTTGCGAAGGCGAACTACTCGCGCATCGGCATTGCACGAGTGCGATTCAATGAAGCCGGCGATCCGGCGGGCGTCGAGCGTCTCGGCATCGCACTGGAGCCGGAAGCAGATTATGAGCGGCGGCCCGACGGCGGCGGTGGCTGCGAGGATCCTCGTGTCACGTTCGTGGAACCGCTCCAGCGCTACATGATGACTTATACGGCGTTTTCGTCCCAAGGCCCTCGGATCGCCCTGGCCCTGTCGACGGACCTCTTCCATTGGCAGCGTGTGGGGCTCGCGACTTTTGGTCGGTATCACGGCATCGAGATCGGCGACGTGGATGACAAAGACGCCAGCCTGTTCCCCGTCGCGATTCCGAATCCATTCGGGCATTCGGAACTGGCCATGCTCCACCGGCCGCTTTTTCCCGGCACCCGTCCGGAGGAAACCGCCTGCCACCCCGCGTCACGTGACGTGGATCTTGATCGGGAAAGCATCTGGATTTCCTACTGCCCGATGGTCTTGGCGGTCCGTGAACCGCATCACCTCGGCCACTTTGCCTGCCATCACCGGCTCGCGACTCCCGTGTCGCCCTGGGAGCGGCTAAAAATCGGCGGCGGTACTCCGCCCATCATGACCCGGCATGGCTGGCTGATCGTTTACCACGGAGTGAGCGAAGTGGTGGAGTCGAGCAACGGCGGACACCACCTATGCTACTCGGCCGGGGTGATGGTGCTCTCGAAAGATCATCCGCGCGTGATCCACTATCGTTCGGCGGAGCCGGTGTTGACTCCGGTGCTGCCGCAAGAACGCCACGGAGCCGTCCCCAACGTCGTGTTCCCCACCGGCATCGACCGGCGCGATGATCTTGGCTCACCGGACCGATTCGACGTCTACTACGGAATGGCCGACAATAGGATTGGCGTGGCCCGCCTTGACCTGCCGGATTTCCTGCCGCCGCGAGGAGTCGCCGACCCGCCGGAAGGAAAAGTGTAAGGCAATCATGGAGAAGAAACCCAGTCCTTCGAACCTCGGCTCGGTGGTCTCGGTACGCGGCAGTGTCGTAGACATTCGGTTCGAGGCACACTTGCCGCCCATCTACTCGTTGCTGCACGCGAAGGGCGGGGAAATTGCCATTGAGGTTTTGGCTCAACTCGACGCGCATCGCGTGCGTGGAATCGCGCTGACCCCGACACAAGGCCTCGTCCGCGGCGTCGCGGTGGAAGACACGGGCGGGCCGTTGAAGGCGCCGGTCGGCAAGGGAACTCTTTCGCGAATGTTCGACGTTTTCGGGAACGCCATCGACCGCCAGGCGGCGCCGGCAGATGTCCAGTGGCGCACGGTCCATCGAGCCCCGCCGCCTTTAGCACGGCGTACCACCAAATCCGAGATCTTCGAGACGGGAATCAAGGTCATCGATGTGCTGATGCCGCTCGAGCGCGGCGGTAAAGCGGGTCTGTTCGGCGGGGCCGGCGTGGGCAAGACGGTACTGCTCACCGAAATGATTCACAACATGATCGAGCACCAGAAGGGCGTGAGCATTTTTTGCGGTATAGGTGAACGATGTCGTGAAGGCGAGGAACTTTACCGTGACATGAAGGAGGCAGGCGTACTGCCGAACATGGTGATGGTGTTCGGACAGATGAACGAACCGCCGGGCAGCCGGTTCCGCGTGGGTTACGCAGCACTGACCATGGCCGAGTATTTCCGGGACGACGAGCACCGCGACGTGCTGTTGCTGATCGATAATATTTTCCGCTTCATCCAGGCCGGCATGGAGGTGTCCGGCTTGATGGGCCAAATGCCATCGCGCCTGGGTTATCAGCCCACCATGGGCACCGAGCTATCGCGACTGGAGGAACGCATCGCCAACACCGACGCCGGATCCATCACGTCCATTCAGGCGGTGTATGTGCCGGCGGACGATTTGACCGACCCCGCAGCGGTGCATACGTTCTCGCATCTCTCGGCATCCATCGTGCTTTCGCGCAAGCGAGCGAGTGAGGGACTGTACCCGGCTATCGATCTACTACAATCCAACTCCAAAATGGCCACGCCCGCCATCGTCGGCCAACGGCATCATCTCCTGGCGCAGGAAATCAGGCGGACGCTTGCGCAGTACGAAGATCTAAAGGACATCATCGCCATGCTCGGCCTGGAACAATTGGCGCCAGAAGACCGCAACGTAGTCGCCCGCGCCCGGCGGCTGGAGCGATTCCTCACGCAGCCATTCTTCGCCACCGAGCAGTTTAGCGGCATCAGGGGAAAACTCGTCAGTCTCAAAGACTCGCTCGATGGATGCGAGAGAATCCTGCACGATGAATTCAAAGACTACCCAGAGAGCGCTCTCTACATGATCGGGGCAATTGACGAAGCGAAGGGAAAAGCCACAACCGGCAAGCCAGCGGCTAAAGCCGGACCTGGGTCCAAAACCGAGGCCAAGGGCGACCCGAACCCCGCCGCCGATTCCAAGCCGAAAGCCAAGTCCGGACCGCCGCCGAAGGCCGAGCTGAAACCTGAACCGGAGGCTAAACCGGAGGTGAAATATGCAGCAGCCGACGCTCATGAATCTTAAGGTCCTACTACCGTTCGAAATCTTCGCCGAGAAGACCGGCGTTTCGCGCATCGTTGCGGAGACCCGCGAGGGATCGTTCGGACTCTTGCCACATCGGCTTGACTGCGTCGCGGCGCTCGCGCCCGGAATTCTGATCTATGAAAACGAAGCCGAGGGCGAGGTTTACGTAGCCGTCGATGAAGGGGTGCTGGTTAAGACTGGCATGGACGTGCTCGTCTCCGTGCGCAACGCAATTGCTGGGACGGACCTCGGCCAACTACATCATGCCGTCGAGCGGGAGTTCCTGAACCTGGACGAACAGGAGCAGAGCGTCCGCTCGGTGATGGCGAGAATGGAGAGCGATTTCATCCGTCGCGTAGCGGAGTTTCACCATGAGTGAAAACCCGGAAACCGGGAGCGTGAAAGATCGGACTGCGTTCAGTCGGGAAGTCGCCGCAAAGGCAGCACGCAAGCTCAGGGCGCGTAAGTCCACGCAGGGCGTCTGGCTTGGCTTGGGCATGATGGGGCTTATCGGCTGGTCGGTGGTGCTTCCGACGTTACTCGGCGCGGCGTTGGGGATCTGGTTGGATAATCGCCATCCAGGCAGCCATTCCTGGACGCTGATGCTACTGATCATCGGCCTAGCCATCGGCTGTTTGAATGCCTGGCATTGGGTGGATAAAGAAGACAAGGAGATGCGAGAGGAACAGGAGAATACTGATGAATGAGACTTTGGGTCTGGCTATGGCCGTGGTGACGGGCCTCCTGCTCGGCGCAATATTCTTTGGCGGCCTTTGGTGGACAGTTCGCAAAGGCTTCTCGTCCAGGCAGCCAGCGCTTTGGTTCCTCGGCAGCCTGTTGCTGCGAACGAGCATTGTACTGGCTGGTTTCTATTTCGTCGCGCGCGGTCATTGGGAGAGGTTGCTGGTGAGCCTGCTTGGATTTGTCGTGGCACGTCTCTTTGTGACGCGGCTCACCCGGGCGGCGGAGCCAGGTTACCCGGCACAGGCGGCCAGCCATGCACCTTAGTCCCGATCAGATGATCCTCTGGCACCACGGGTTTCTTAAACTCAACGCCACCATTGCGTACACGTGGGCACTGATGCTCGTGCTGGTCGGCGGCTCAAGACTCATCACGCGCAAACTCTCCACCGGCCTGGAACGTTCCCGCTGGCAGAACCTTCTGGAAATCTTAGTCACCGGCATCTCGAAGCAGATTGAAGAGGTCGGCCTGAGTCAGCCGCAGAAATATCTCGGCTTCCTGGGCACGCTCTTCCTGTTTGTCGCTACAGCCAGCCTCTGCACCGTGATTCCCGGCTACGAGCCGCCGACTGCTTCGCTCTCGACCACGGCCGCGCTCGCGCTGTGCGTCTTTGTCGCAGTGCCGTTCTTTGGCATCGAGGAGCAGGGGGTGCGCAACTACCTCAAGTCCTATACGAAGCCGACGTTCATCATGGTGCCATTTAACATCATCAGCGAACTGTCGCGCACGCTGGCCCTGGCCGTCCGTCTGTTCGGCAATATGATGAGCGGGGCGATGATTATTGGCATCCTACTCACTATTACGCCCTTCATCTTCCCGATCATTATGACGGTGCTCGGCCTGCTCACCGGCATGGTGCAGGCGTACATCTTCAGCATCTTGGCAGCGGTGTACATCGCAGCCGCCACGAGGGTCCGTAAACCCAAGGCTGAACCCATGCAAACCATTCCAGCCTGAACTACGACAACAAGAGGAGACACTGTGGACAACATGACTATTATCGCGGTGGCATCAATTGTCATCGCCGGCATCACCATCAGTTTGGGCTCCATAGGGCCAGCGCTGGCGGAAGGGAGGGCGGTCGCAACGGCGCTGACTTCGCTGGCCCAGCAGCCTGATGCCTCTGCTACCATCACCCGGACCTTGTTCGTGGGCCTGGCGATGATCGAGTCCATCGCTATCTACTGTTTCGTGGTCTCGATGATTCTCATTTTCGCCAATCCGTTCTGGAACCACGTCATCGCCCAGACCGCGGGAAAGTAACCCATGCTTATCGATTGGTTCACCGTCGGTGCGCAGGCGCTCAACTTCCTCATCCTGGTGTGGTTAATGAGGCGCTTTCTTTACAAGCCTATCCTCCACGCAATTGATGAGCGGGAAAAGCGGATCGCCGCGGAGCTCTCGAACGCAGACGCGAAAAAGGCCGAAGCTGAAAAGGAGCACGACGAGTTCCAGAACAAGAACGCGGAGTTTGACCAACAGCGCGCCGCCCTCTTGAGTAAGGCGACAGACGAGGCGCAGGCCGAACGGCAGCGGCTCCTTGGCGAAGCGCGGAAGGCGGCCGACGCCTTGAGTGCCAAGCGACAGGAAACGCTGAGAAACGACGCCCATAATCTAAATCAAGCCATCAGCCGCCGGGCCCAGAAGGAAGTGTTTGCGATCGCTCGAAAGGCGCTGACGGATCTCGCCACGACGAGTCTCGAAGAACGCCTGGGCGAGGTGTTCACTCGCCGCTTGCGAGAGATGGATGGCAAGGCGAAAGAAGGCCTCGGCGCGGCCCTTAAGACAGCCTCCGACCCTGCGGTTGTGCGCAGCACGTTTGACGTGCCTGCGGAGCAACGCGCGGCCATACAAAATGCGCTCAACGAAACGTTCTCGGCTGAAATTCGCGTCCGGTTCGAGACCGCGCCAGACCTGATCAGCGGCATTGAACTCGCCACGAATGGGCAAAAGGTGGCGTGGAGCATCGCGGATTATCTGGTGTCTCTTGAGAAGGGCGTCGACGAGCTTCTGAAAGAGAAGGACAAACCTGAAGCCAAAGCCGAGCCTAAACCTGCAGAACCTGAGCCCGGAGCAAAGAGCCAATGAACATCGAACCGGACAACCTCAAGGACGTGTTCGACAGCGTCTTTGCTGGAATCAGCCAGGTGCGGGAAGCATTCACACCGGAACTGACACCACGGGAGGTGGGCACAATCACCAGTGTCGCCACCGGAATCGCCAAGGTGTCGGGTCTCCCCGGCGTGGGCTTTGATGAATTGGCAGCGTTTCCCGGTGACGTGCTCGGCATCGCATTCAACGTGGACGAGGACGAAATCGGGGTCGTTCTGCTCGGCGAATACTGGCATCTCCACGCGGGCGATGAAGTCCAGCGGACGGGCCGGGTCATGGACGTGGCCGTGGGCGATGGATTGCTGGGGCGCGTCATCGACCCGCTCGGCCGGCCACTCGATGGCAACGGTCCGGTGGCCTCTGGCAAGCGCCTGCCCGTCGAACGCCCCGCCCCGCCCATCATGGACCGGGCGCCTGTCACTGTGCCCCTCCAGACCGGCCTAAAAGTCATTGATGCGCTCATTCCCGTTGGACGCGGCCAGCGCGAGTTGATTCTCGGCGACCGCCAGACCGGCAAGACCGCCATCGCGATCGACACCATCCTCAACCAGTGCGACCAGGACGTGCTGTGCGTTTATTGTGCCATCGGGCAGCGCGCGTCCGCCGTCGCGAAGGCCGTGGCAACCTTACGGGAAAAGGGCGCGATGGATTACACCGTCATCGTCGTCAGCGAGGGCAACGACCCGCCGGGTCTCGCTTACATTGCTCCTTACGCCGCGACCAGCATCGCAGAGTCTTTCATGGAGGCGGGCCGAGATGTGCTGATTGTTTACGACGACCTCACCCATCACGCGCGCGCCTACCGCGAACTCTCTCTCTTGCTGCGCCGCCCGCCCGGTCGCGAAGCGTTTCCCGGCGACATCTTCTATATTCACTCGCGGCTGCTCGAACGTGCGACGCATTTGCGGCAGGAACTCGGCGGCGGTTCGCTCACCGCGCTGCCTATCATCGAAACCGAAGCGCAGGACATCTCCGCCTATATTCCGACCAATTTGATTTCCATCACGGATGGGCAGATCTACCTCTCGCCGTCGCTATTCGAATTGGGCGTGCTACCCGCGGTCGATGTCGGAAGATCCGTTTCGCGCGTAGGCGGTAAAGCGCAACGCGCGGCCTACCGTGCGGTGGCGGGCGATCTCAAGCTAGCCTACGCGCAGTTTGAGGAGCTCGAAACCTTTTCCCGGTTCGGAGCCCGCCTGGATGAAGGCACCCGCAAGACTATCGAACACGGACGGCGAATCCGCGCCTGCCTTAAACAGCCGGAATTCGCCCCGGTATCCGTGCCCGAGCAAATCGCCGTGCTGCTGGCATTGACCGCGGAACTCTTCGACCGCGTGCCCATTGACCAGATGACGGACGCCGAGCACGCCCTAATCAAGGCGGCGGCCGATATCCCAGCGGACGTGCGCGGGCGATTGGATACCGCCGACAAACTTAGCGACAAGGACCGCAAAGCAATGGTCGAAATCGCGCGCAAATCGCTTGCTTCCTTCCAGCCCAAGACCGAACCCAAGGCCAAGCCTGAAGACAAAGCGGAGGTCAAGCCCAAGCCCGAGTCCAAGCCGGAAGTCAAAGCGGAGGCCAAGCCCAAGACCGAACCCGAGCCCAAGCCGGAAGTCATAGCGGAGGTCAAGCCCAAGGCTAAACCCGAGGAGAAGTCATGAGCAACACCACGGCGAGCCTGCGCCGAAAGATCGGCGGAGCGGGGGATCTCCAATCCGTCGTCCGCACGATGAAGGCAGTTGCCGCCTCCAGCATCGGACAATATGAGAAATCGGTGAGCGCGTTGGCCGACTACTACCGCACAGTGGAACTGGGGTTGGGCGCATGCTTCCGGGAAAGCGGGCCGGCGCCGTTGATTGCAGAACGGAAAGGAAAAACAGTTGCCGGTGCGATTGGCGCGATCGTGTTCGGTTCAGACCAGGGACTGGTGGGCCAGTTTAATGATGTGGTGACCGATTTTGCGGTTAAGACGCTGGCGGCTCTGCCAGCCAAAGCCGAGGTCTGGGCCGTCGGTGAGCGCGTTCATGAGCGCCTGGCGGACGCGGGCCTGCCGCTGAAGGGGCTCTTCACGGTGCCGCACTCCGTCAAGGCCATCACCCCGCTCGTCGGGCAAATTCTCGTGGAGAGCGAGGCGCGCCAACGCCACGGTGAAGTCACCGAACTCCACCTCTTCTACAACCGCCCCACGTCCGGAGCGGTTTATGCGCCCGTCACTCAGCGATTGCTACCGCTGGACGAAACCTGGCGACGCAAGCTGGCCGAACTTCCCTGGCCGACGGGAACCTTGCCCGAGGTCATGGGTGACGGCTTCGCAACCTTGCGGGCGCTTATCCGCGAATATCTTTTCGTGTCGCTCTTCCGGGCGTGCGCCGAATCCCTCGCCAGCGAGAACGCGAGCCGCCTGGCGGCGATGCAACGCGCCGATAAAAACATCGACGAATTGCTGGAGGACCTCAACAGGACATTTCATCGTTTGCGCCAGAATGGCATCGACGAAGAACTGTTTGACGTCATTTCCGGCTTCGAAGCGCTGAGCGCAAAAAAGAACTGATGCGCATTGACGCGGCTAGCGACCACCATTGGGCTTGGGTGTCCTGCTAGCAGCGCCGTGATCTTCGCCCCGTGAGTAGCTGAGAACGCCCCAGTCAGCTCGTGACACCGAAGGTATTGAGATGAAACTCACTTCAAAGGATTTCCGTGTGCAGCCCGGAGAAGAGGTCGTGCCGCTGGGCACGTTCCGCATCGTCGTGCGAAAGCCAGCCAGGCCGCCCGACCGCCGTCAGGGGCGCCAGTCGTCCTATCATTGAACGTAACGGAGGATTTCTGGACACAACCAGCGCTTCTGCCGACCTAAGACACCGCCACGAAGACAAGATCCTGCTGATCCTGACGTTGATCATCGGAGCGACGGTCGGGCTGGTGGTGGTGGCGTTTATTTTGCTGACCGAGAATCTGGGGGCGCGCCTCTATCCGGCCGGCGCTCCGGCGTGGCGGCGCATTTTAATTCCGGTGGCGGGAGCGCTGGGCACGGGGTTCATGCTGGCGCGCTATTTTCCGCAAGCGCGCGGCAGCGGGATTCCACAAACCAAAACGGCGCTGTTCCTGCGCGACGGCTTCATCAGCCTGCAGACCGTGGTGGGGAAATTCACCATGTGCGCGGTGACGCTGGCCAGCGGAATGGCTCTGGGGCGCGAAGGACCGTCAGTGCAGGTGGGCGCGGGTCTGGCGTCGGTGCTGGGTCGCCGGCTGGGACTCTCGCAGCGGAGCGTCAAGGCGCTGGTGCCGATCGGGGCGTCGGCGGCGCTGGCGGCGGCGTTCAACACGCCCATCGCGGCGGTGCTTTTCACGTTGGAAGAAGTGATGGGCGATCTGCACGCGCCGGTACTGGGCTCGATTGTGCTCAGCTCGGCGACGTCGTGGATTGTGCTGCACCTGTTGCTGGGCGACGAACCGCTGTTCCACGTGCCGGCGTATCAACTGGTGCATCCCATCGAGTTCCTGTTTTACGCGCTGTTGGGCGTGGCGGGCGGGCTGGTATCGGTGGCGTTCGTGAAGCTGCTGCTGTGGCAGCGGCAGCGTTTTCTGAGAATGCCGAAATGGACGCTGTGGTTCCAGCCGGTGGCAGGCGGGCTGCTGGTGGGCCTGCTGGGATGGTTCGCGCCGGCGGTCCTGGGCGTCGGTTACGGATATGTGGGAAAGGCGCTGAACGGGCAGATGCTGATCGGCGCCATGGCGCTGCTGGTGTGCCTGAAAATGGCGGCGACCACAACCTGCTACGCCTCGGGAAATGCGGGCGGCATTTTCGGCCCGAGCCTGTTCATCGGCGCGATGATGGGGGGCGCGGTGGGAGGGTCGGCCCACCTGCTGATGCCGGATTACACAGGCAGCGTGGGCGCCTATGCGCTGGTGGGGATGGGAGCGGCGTTTGCGGGCATCATCCGCGTGCCGCTGACCTCGGTAATCATGATCTTCGAAATCACGCGGGATTACTCGATCATCGTGCCGCTGATGATTGCGAACCTGATCAGCTATTTCATTTCCAGCCGGCTGCAGGAGGAGCCGATTTACGAGGCGCTGCAGCACCAGGATGGCATCCGTCTGCCGGCCGGAGCCCGCGATCGGGAAGGACCGTTGACGGTGCAACAGGCTTATCGCGCCGGGGCGCCGTCGCTCGAGGCGGGAACCCCCATTCGGCAGGCAGCCGCCCTGGTGGACCGGGAGCGCGGCGCCTGGCCGGTGGTGGATGGAGGTGGGCTGCGGGGAATGCTCACGCTCGATCAACTGGACGCGGCGGAGGAGGAGAACCCCGCCTGGGAGCCGGTCGGTGCGCTGGTGCCCGAACCGGGGCCGGCGGAAACCCTGACGGACGAGAACTTTCCGCACCTGCACAGAGATCATCCGCTCGATATGGCGATGCGCAGGCTGGCGGAGACTGGGTTGAAGGCGTTGCCGGTGGTGAGCCGCGATAACGTGCGCGGACTGCGAGGGACGATTTCGCTTCCCGACATCCTGGCGGCGTACGGAACGGCGCCGCACCCGGAACCGGCGCTGTCGGAGGAGCAAAGTGGAAAGACGCTGGCGCGTCTGGCCACGCGGCTTCTGATCGCCGTGCTGGCGGTCGGAATTGTGGCGAGTTTCCTCAGCTACTATTACCGCAGCGAGCGAATCGCGCGGGGGCAGGGTCACTTTCAGGCGGGGCAGGCGCTCGAATCGCAGGGGCGCAATGACGAGGCGATCGCGCAGTTTCGGACCGCCCTCTCCAGCTTGCGCAGAACCGACTACCGGCTGGCGCTGGGGTTGGCGCTGGTGAACGCGGGAAGCCTGGATGAGGCGTCCATCTACCTGAATGAAGCCCTCAAGGAGAATCCGGGAAGCGGGCCGGCGAACCTGGGGCTGGCCAGGATTGCGGCACGGCAGGGGAAGATCGATGAGGCCATCGGGTATTATCAGCGGGCGATCTACGGCTCCTGGCCGGACAAGACGCCGGAGCGGCGTCTGGATACGCGGCTGGAACTGGCGGAAACACTGGCCAAGGCCGGCCGCGGCGCACAGGCGCAGGCGGAACTTCTGACCACGGCCGCGGCACTGCCGGACGATGAGGCCCTGCGCCAGCGGGTGGCGCGCATGCTGATCGACTATGGCGTGCCAGACAGCGCGGCGCGGCTGCTACGCGGCGATACGGAGAAAGAGCACCCCGATAGCGCCACATACCACTTGCTAGGGGATGCGGAGTTCGCCATGGGCGACTACGCAGGGGCGCGGCGCGATTTCGAAGCGGCGCTGCGGACGGACCCGGGCGATGCGGCGGCAGCCAGGCAGAGCGAGATTTGCGGAAAGGTTCTGGCGCTCGATCCGACTCTGGCCGGCGTGCCCTCAGCGGAACGGTTCCGCCGCAGCCGCGAGTTGCTGCAACAGATTCTCGGCGAAGCGGTCCTATGCGCGAAGGCCGACGCCGGGAACGCCGATGCGGTGCGAGCCGCGCAGCTTGCGCTAGCGGGGCATAAGCGGCCGGAATCCTACAGCGACGCAGCCGAGGCGAACGAGGCCACGGCCCGCCAGCTTTGGGCCGAACGGCTGAAATGGTGCAGTGCGCCGCCGGGAGCCGAGGATGCCGCGGCGCTGGTGATGGCGAAGCTGGCGCGGCGTTGACGATGAAGTGTGCACTGGATTAGTCTCGTGATGTCCCCATCCCTGAAGGATCGGGAACCATAAACGCGCTTGCGTCTGGGGATCCGCCTTCCATATGGCCCCGTAGTCGCCAATTCACCGATTTGCGGGCACTCTTCAGGCGGCCGCTGGAGGACGCCAGGCGCGAGGCCGGCGATTCGGCGATGTGCGGTTATTCTCCGATGATCTTGATCAATGCGCGTTTCTTGCGGCCGCCGTCAAACTCGCCGTAGAAGATCTGCTCCCACGGTCCGAAGTCGAGCTTGCCGCAGGTGACGGCGACCACCACTTCGCGTCCCATCACCTGCCGCTTCATGTGCGCGTCCGCATTGTCTTCGCCGGTGCGGTTGTGCCGGTACTGCGAGGTCGGCTCGTGGGGCGCGAGCCTTTCTAGCCATTTCTCGTAATCCGCGTGCAGGCCCGCTTCATCGTCGTTGATGAAAACGGAAGCCGTGATGTGCATGGCGTTGATCAGCACCAGACCTTCCTTGACACCGCTTTCCCGGAGGCAGTCTTCCACCTCCCGTGTGATGTTGAGGAACGCCCGCCGGCCGGGGACCTCAAACCACAATTCTTTGCGAAAGGACTTCACGCTCCCATTGTCGCTCTTGTGCAGGCGGTTTCTCATGGGCGGTTGGAGATTGGATCGGGGGACGAAAAGGGGAGAGACGTCCCTTTTTCTGCCGTGCCTGTTTCGCAAGCCTCAATCGCTCGATCTTCCGAAACCGCACGCCATGAGAAGCGCATTCCGCACTTCAGCCCATCGCGTTTCTACCAGACCGCACAGGACCGGACCAATTCGACTCCGTTGCGCCAGCGACACGTGATCGAAATTAAGCGCGCACGCGGCCGGCATCCCGTCGGCAACGCTCAAGACTACCTCAGTTGTCAACCCTCGGATGTTCGCGTCGCCGGTACCACGATGATCTCGTTCAGCCGGCCGATGACGTGATTTCGTGTGAGAATTAGAACCGGCCGCCGCTTATCGGGAAGCCGAAACGTATACCAGCGGATCTCACCACGCTTCACCCCACGTCCTCCCAGCCCTCCGCCTCCCAAGCAAGCGGCTCCTCGTCCGTCGAAAACTCGTCACTTGAAGGTGGTACGGACCGGTAAACGGGCGCGTCCGCGCCCTGCGGCAAGGCAATCAACCGCAGCAGACGTACGCGTTCCTGAGGCGTCAACGACGCGACCAGTGGAAGAATGTCATCGGCCGTTAAAGTCCTGGCCATCGATCGCATTCTAGCAGGATCACCGAACTACCGTCGCGTGTGCCGGCCTATCGCGGCACGGAGCGGATCACGCGGCCCGTGGAACCGTCGACGGTAATGGGATCGCCGTCCTGAAGAGCATTGAGAATGCCGGGGAGGTTGGCGACGGCCGGAATGCCATACTCGCGCGCTACAATGGCGCCGTGACTGAGATAGCCGCCGGTCTCCATCACAATGGCCGAGGCTCGCAGGAAGAGCGGAGTCCAGCCGGGATCGGTGGATGGGGCGACCAGGATGTCGCCCGGCCGTAAATGCGCGGCTTCGGTTGGACTGCGCAGAACGCGGGCGACGCCACTGGCGGCGCCCGGCGAGACGGAGATGCCGCTCCACACGCCGGACTCCGACAACGGAGGTGGTATTGGCACAGCGGCGGCGAGCCTGCCATCGGGCTCTTCCGTAATCAGATCCGGGGCCGTTTCGGCGAGCCACGACTCGTGGCGTTGGGCGCGGTCGCCGGCGAGCGCGCGCGCGCCCGCGCCATCCCAGTATCCATGCAGCCAGCAAATGATATCGATGAACGCGAAGTGAAACGCCTGCCCGGGCGCATCCAGGTGACCGGCTGCCACCAGGCGGCGGCCAATCTCCAGCACCAGGCGACGCATGGGCAACATCAGGGAAATCAGGGCGGACTTGGCGCTCTCGCGGACCGCCATGGCCTCCCGCTGTTTGCGAACCAGCCCGAGCAGCAAGGGAGTCCGCCAGCCGAAGCGCTGCCTCAACTCCCGCTCGGCTTGCCGGCGCACTTGGGCGGCGGTCTCTCGCGGGTCGCGCGCGGGCGGATTGTCGCGGATCGACTGGACCTGTTCCAGAATCCACGACGGATCTTCGGCCCAGCGCGGATTCAGCACGTGGCACTCATAGACGGCGCGATGGCCGAAATCATGCAGAAACTCCTCCAGCGTGCACTTGCCTTGCGCGATGTCGTAGAGGCGATACCCCTGCTCCGCACTGGTCACTCCGCCGGTTCCGGCTTGCAGGCGGGCGATCAGACCGGCATCTTTTACGAGTGCGTCCAATGCCAGTTGCCAGGGACCGGAACTGCTGTTGGCAAGTCCCGCCACTGGCAGCACTGAGTTCTGCGCCTGGGTGATCTGTGACATGGTGCGCCATAGCTCCGCATGCGAAAGACTAGTCCAATCGATCGACTGGAGGCTGCGCTGGAAATTGAATTGACTCTCGATGGCAGGCCGGGCCTTGGCTGGGTAGTTCCAGATCCGGCGCACCAGTCGCAGGCCGGCCATGCCGCGGCGGCGGCCCAGCGGCCCCTGGAGCGGGTGGGGCGGCGCCGGGATCTCCGGCTGTTGGCCGCCGACCAGCTTCACGGCGTCGGCCGGCAGGACTCCGAAGGCGTCGTAGAACGCCCACTGCATCGCGGTGAGATCGAAGAAAACGCGCCCCTGAAAGCGGCGCATCACTTCCAGCCCTGGCGGCATCTCGTATCCCACGGCCTTCTGCGCGGCGTAGGCCGCCGAGCCGACGATGTCGCTGAGAATGCTCCAGGTGAGTTCGCACACCACGCCGGGCAACGTATCCTTGATGTTTGCGGTGGACCAATAACGAGGCATTGCCGCTGTCTGCGGCCAGCCGGCTCGCGGCAAACTGGTGACGGGGCGCGCCTGGAGCAGCCAGAGATGCTCTCCGTCGTAAGCCCACTCGATGTCCTGCGGATTCCCTTCGCCAAGCGCCCAGTGGACGCGTTGCACCAGGTGCGCGAGTTGCTCTTCGATGGGCGCCGGCAACCAGGCGTGGCCGGCGGCCCCGGCTTGCCGTGAAAGCACGCCGTCCTGGTTGCGCCAGATCATGCGTTGCGGATTCACGCGTCCGCCGACCACCGCTTCGCCCAGGCCTTCCGCGGCGTCGATCAGAATCAGGTCGCGGCGGCCGGTCGCC
The DNA here is from genome assembly GCA_050014595.1 of Bryobacteraceae bacterium. Lineage (GTDB taxonomy): Bacteria > Acidobacteriota > Terriglobia > Bryobacterales > Bryobacteraceae > PALSA-129. The sequence continues at coordinate 72,101 of JBEKDA010000018.1, read as the reverse complement.
GGGTCGCAGGAGAAAGCCACGCCGGCGCAGCGGGCGTCCACCATCTCGCAGACGACCACGGCGCACCGCACTTCTTCGTCACGGAACTCCATGCGGCCGCGATAGGCGATGGCTTGCGGCGTCTCGAGCGAGTCGATACAGCCCCGCGCGGCTTGCTCGATGGCCTCGACACCGCTGACATTCAGGAAACTGCGATGGATGCCGGCGAAGGAAGCGCGTGCGGAGTCTTCCGCCGTAGCGCTGGAGCGCACAGCGACTTTCGCCTCCAGCAGGCCCAGCCGCTCCAGACCGTGTTCGATCTCCGCAAGCGGGGCCCCCGCCGGTAGCACGCCGCCGCGGGGGACACGGAAACCGTAACGCGCCAGCCGCGCCAGGTTGTAGCCCTTGCCCCCACAGACTGAGGCGCCAGCCTCGTATGCCTCCGGCCAGTTCAAGAAAGCGCTCATCGCTAATTGCGGTTATCGGCCGCGAATCGCCAATTATCTCTCGCAGGACGGCTTAATACAATCCTGGGCTGGCGGGCTAGATGTGGGGGGCGGCAGAATGACAGGGTCGAAAAACCACCCTAAGCCATTGAAAACACGAGAGTCTGAAAAAGCGAAGATCTGGCGAAGCCTGCCATTCCCGCTCATTTTTCATGAAATTTCGCGGGCCGAAGGCCCACTGTAACAGGCCAGGAGGCCTGTCCCACAAAAAAGCCGCGGCGTCCTGGGGGAGCGCCGCGGCAGACTGTCGAAAGGAGAAACCGCTGTCAGTTTGAAGTGTTAGCGAATCTGGCCTCCACCGCCGGGGCCGCCACGCATGCCGCCGGGTCCGCGACTGCCTTTGGTGAGGGTGTAGTCGGAGGGGGCCTGGAAGAGGGCCGGGTCGGGTTCGGCGCGGGTGATGTTGGTCAATTGCGTGGTGGTGGTGCCGTTACGGGGATCGGTGGTCTTTACCATCACGGGGACCTTCAGGTCGGCGGACATCCAGGTTTCGTGGACAATCTGAATAGGCTGAGCATTGCCGATCTGGCCGGCGGGGATGGTGCGCGTGACACGGGTGCCGGTGGCCTGCACACCATTGATGGTCTGCATGGCGAGCGTCTCGGTGACGGTGTTGGGATCGGTGCGGGGCGTGCGAGTGGCGGCGTTGGTGCTATTGCCGGCTCCGCGGCCCTGCGGGAACGGACGGCCAGCGGGGTTGCCGTTGGCGCCGCGGCCGGGACCGGGACGGACCGACACTTCACGCACGGTTTTGGCCTGCGGATCGATAGTGCGCATCACGCCGGCCACCGGATCGTGGACGTTGATGATGGTGCGGGGCGTCGATTGGGATCCGGCGGGACCACGAGCCGGGAGGGTGGTTTCCGTGCGCACACGGCCCGAACTGTCGCGAGCGACGTTGGACTGGACGTGGTTGGTAATCACGTTACCGTTGGGCAGGATCTGTTGGGAATCTCTGACTTCCACGCCGGAATAGGGTGCGCCGGTGACGGTGCGGCCCATGCCGGGCATCATGCCACCTTCGGGGCCGCCGGGGCCAAAGCCCCATACGGCCACCGCGCGACCGGGGGGCGGGCCTTGTGCAAAAAGGCTGGCAGCAGTGCACAGCCCAACAAGAATCAAGCTTCGTTTCATCAACTTACCTCCATCGAAGTGGTGGCGGTTGAGTAGACCGCCTACAGTGGATTGCGCCGGGGAGGCAAAAAGTTCCACGGGGAGGGGGATTTCTTTTGAAAATGGCGTCTGATGGGGCGGAAATTCGGGGATTCATGTACGGCGGGCCGCTTCGCGGCACGGACAGACCAGGATGCCCTACTTATGCTTGCCGATTTCGACTTTGGGGATGCCGAGGTGGCCGCCGAGCGAGGCGAGGGAATCGAGATCGACGGGGCCGACGATATTGACGATGGTGAGCTCTTTGGGGCCGGAGACGAGGATGGCGACGCCGTTGATCTTCTTATTCTCGCTGCGGACGTAGATTTCGGCGTTTTCGCCTTCCTGGCCGCTTTTGACGCCGACGATGCGGGACCATTCCGCGCCGCGAAGCTGCTGGCGGACGCCTTCGAGATCGGCGGGCGACCAGGCGCCGGCATCCTTGAATTCGAAGGTGCGGATGTAGATGCCGTCGAGGGAGGCGATCATTTTCTTGACCTTGGATTCGTCGGCGTCTTTGGAGCTGAGGAAGTGGGCGGCGAACTGGAGGGTGGCGCCGTTCAGAGAGAGGTCGACGGAATCGGAAGCTTTGGCGGCGAGGTAATCGAGATTGAATTTCAACTGCTGGGCCGAGAGCAGAGCGGCGACGACGACGAGAGCAAGCGTGCGGAGGGCGGTCATCGCACGGCCTCCTGGATATGGGTTTGGATGTGGTTGACTTTGACGGCGGCGATGCGGAAGGCGAGCATGACTTGTTCCTTGGCGACGAGGCCCTGGTGCTGGCGATAAGCGGCGGCGCCTCCCGTGATGATGACGACGGCCGCCGCGGCGGCCAGCCAGCGGCTGTGACGCCACACAGGGGACGGAGCGCTACGGCCAACGCCGCGAAGGACGCGATCGGCGAAATCGGGCGGAGGATCCTTACGAGCGAGCGTGTTTTTGAGTTCCTGTTCTAACCAGTCCATTTTTCTACTCCTACGCCGCGGCGCGCGAGCTTTTCACGCAGCAGGGCCAGCGAGCGCTGCAAATGACTCTTGACGGTGGCGACGGGCATATCCAAGGTTGCCGCGATGTCGGCGGGATCGAGGTCTTCCTGATAGCGGAGGATCATGACCATGCGGGGCGATTCAGGGAGAGAGGCGATCAGTCGGTGGAGGGTGTCGGCAAGGAGCGGGTCGCGAGCGGGCGCGGCGGCGGCGGGTTCGGCGACATCGGCGAGGGAGACTTGGGGACGGCGATTGCGGCGGCGGGATTCATCGATGGAGCGCTGGACCGCTACTTTGCGGAGCCAGTGGGTGGCATGCTCGGGGGACTCGATGGCGGCGAGGTTGCGGTGGAGGGAGAAGAAGACATCCTGAGCGACGTCGTCGGCGAGAGCGCGGTCGCGGAGGAAGTGCCAGCAGACACTGAAGACCATGGCCTGGTGGCGATCGACGAGGCCGGCGAAATCGAGAGCGGTCTGCGGCGCGTTTTCCAAAGCAATCACGGACGGCGGTTGAGAGAAGCCCTTCACGGGTTATATTAACGGATACGACGGCGGGTGGGGGCGGGGAGGCAGATTTGGGAAGGAGGGAGCGGATATGATCTTCGAGCAGTTCTACCTGGGGTGCCTGGCGCACGCCTCCTATCTGATTGGGTCGGAGGGAGTTGCGGCAGTGGTGGACCCGCAGCGGGACGTAGACATATATATGGATGCGGCGGCACGGCTGGGGGTGAAGATCGAGCACGTGATCGAGACGCACCTGCACGCGGATTTCGTGTCGGGACACGGAGAGCTGGCGGCGCGGGCGGGGGCTACGATTTACCTGGGGAAAGGGTCGGGGGCGACCTTTCCGCACCGGGCGGTAGGGGACGGGGACTCGATCGACATGGGGAAATGCCGGCTGGAGTTCCTGCAAACGCCGGGGCACACGGTGGAAAGCGTCAGCGTGGTGGTGAAAGACCGGGAGCGGGGCGAATCGCCGTACGCGGTGCTGACCGGGGATACTTTGTTTATTGGGGACGTGGGGCGGCCGGACCTTTCGGACACGCAAACGCCCGCGGAGTTGGCACGGATGCTGTACGACAGCTTGCGGCGGAAGCTGCTGGCGCTGCCGGACGATGTGTTGGTATACCCGGCGCACGGGGCGGGGTCGATGTGCGGGCGGAATATCGGGACGGAGCGGAGCTCGACAATCGGGCGGGAGCGGCGCACCAACTACGCACTCCAGCCCATGGGGGAAGAGCAATTCGTGGCGACGATGACGGAGGACCTGCCGACGCGGCCGGAGTACTTCGAACAGGACGTGGCCGTGAACCGGCGCGGGGCACCGGCGGTCGAGAGTTTGGCGGCGCTGCGGGTGTTGCCGGCCGCGGAGGTGTGGGAGCGGCAAAAGCAGGGCGCGACGCTGCTGGATACGCGGCCAGCGACGGCGTATCTGCCGGGGCACGCGCAGGGATCGATTCACATCGGGCTGGCAGGGCAGTTTGCGGCGTGGGCGGGCGCAGTGATCGGGTTGGAGCAGGATGTGATCCTGGTGGCGGAGGACGGGAAGGCGGCGGAAGAGGCGCGGATGCGGCTGGCGCGGGTGGGCATCGACCGGGTGGTGGGAGTGCTGGAAGATGGCATCGCGGGTTGGGCTGGCGCGGGCCTGCCGCTCACCATGACGGAGCAGATTACGGTTCAGGAATTGAAAGAGCGGCAGGGGGAACTGGCGGTGCTGGACGTGCGCCGGCCGGCGGAGTGGGCCGGCGGGCACATTGCGGGAGCGGTGCCGCGGCCGCTGGACAAATTGAAGAGCGCGATGAAGGATCTGGACCGCCGGTGTCCGACGGCAGTGCACTGCAAGAGCGGATATCGAAGCGCGATCGCATGCAGCCTGCTGGAGGCGGCCGGGTTCGCGCGGCCGATCAACGTGGTGGGCGGTTACGACGCGTGGGTGGGAGCGGGGCTCGAGACGGAATGAGGCGCTGACACGGGCGATCAGTTACGAAGGACGGCGAAACGGCCGATTCCGTAACCGAGGGCGGCGCCCACGAAGACGTCCGACGGGAAGTGGGCGGACTGAGTGAGGCGCGAGAATCCCGCCAGACTCGACAAGCCGTAAGCCACGTAGGGGACCCAGCGATGGTGGGAATACCGGCGGGCGATGACGGTAGCAGCCGAAAAGGCCAGGATGGTGTGGGTTGACGGGAAGCTGCCGATGCCCTTGAGCACGCCGCCGGTATTGCTGAACCAACTGTCGGTGAGTCTGGCGTTAGGTGGATAGTCCTGGGGCCGCTCGCGGCGGCCGATGTCTTTTATGATGGTCGAGAGGATTGCGGAGTCGGCCATGGCTTCTCCGGCGAGCAGCGCGGTATTGCGGGTGTAGGGATGCTTGCCGAGGGCGCCGACGAGGAACAGCGTCACGGGCGCGACCCCGATGCCGAACCCGGTGGCCGTTCCGGTGAAGACCGAGTTGAAACCATGGAAGGTATCGGTGCGGTGGAAATAGCCGGCACTGTGGGCGTCGGTGGCAACCAGGGCGGTGGTGAAGGACATGACCGCGAGGGCCGGAATCCAGCGGCGGCTCCGGGGCGCACGGATGGGAAAGAGCCAGATGCTCTTCTGGTCGCACAGGATGTTCTTCGGCAGGAGGCCCAGGCTCACGCGGCGCTCGCCGGGTTCCTGCGCGCAGGCGGAAGCGGTTGGATTTTGCGGCGGGGGAGCAGGGGTGGAGGGGTCCTGGGCGTGGAGAGTGGCGGCGAGTAAGACGAAGATAATCAGGTTAGCGAGTGGATGTCTCATCGGTATTGGCCTGGGAGTAGAAGCCGGAGCCGATATCATGCCTCAAGTGTATAAGAGAGAGATGGGAAGGGACAGGTCCGATTCTTCCCGAGTGTGCATCTCAGCACCCGGCCGCCGGCGAAGCTGCTGGAGCCAAAAACAGTGTTTTCCGGGCTCCTTCACTTCAATGTCGCGCGGCTATTTGTTGCCGTCCTTGGAGACGCTGCGGTGGGTGAGGGTTTCGATGGACCAGAGCGCTGGGATCGCGCGGAGATTGATGCCGCGGGTCATGGAGCTGGTGCTCGAAAGCAGATCGGTGAGCGGGTCGGATGCGCCGCGGGTTCCGGTTTCGGTGCGGACGCCCTCGAAGTTGAAGACTTCGGGATTGTCGATGGCATTGTCGCTGGTGAGCAGGAAATACGTGTCCACTCCGAAGGGCGCGTCGATTCCGAAATCGGCGGTGGGCGAATCGCCGGAGAGCGGTATGAGCGGTTGAAAATCTGGCTTGTCGCCCACCTGAGCGTACGGGAGGCGGTTGCCTTCATTGCCGCGGTTGGGCGGAGGAAAGACGCGCGTGCTATCCCCGAAGTGGTCGATCACAAAGACGTAGACCCAGCGCGGTGTGAGGGAATCGCGAGCGGCCAGGGCGGCGGGGTCGGCGCGGAGGTAGAGTTTATACTGCTCACCCTCTTTGAAGTCGCCGGAATCCTTGAACTCGCCGAGCTTGCCGTCGACCACTTGGCGGAAAGCCAGATGGTAGGGAAAATTCTCCTGGGAGGGCGGCGATTGCAAGGTGAGCCAGGCGCGGATGCGAGCGAGGAGCAGCGCCTTGTTGGTGAGCTCGCCGCCGGCCGCGCGGACGCCTTCGGGGTCTTGCGGGAGTTTGATCCAATCGCTGCGAATGGGGAGCGGAAGATATCCGGAGGCGCGGTTGGTCTGGACGGCGGCGTCGCGGACACTGGCCTCGGTGGAATCGGGGAGTAACCAGGCGTAGACCGGGCCGGTATCGGCGATCTTTCCCCAGAGCCAATACTGCGCGCCGGCGGGGGTGGTGGTGGTTTCAGCGGCCGAATGCTCGGCATCGCCCAAAGGAATCGCGGGCAGCAGGCTGGCGGTGGGAGGCAGGCGCACGAGCAAGCGGGCCTTGGGTGAGAGCAAACGCTTGATCTCGGCGGCGGCGGGCTCAGCGCCGAGAGTGGCGGTCTTGGCGGGCTGGGTGGTGGTCTCGAGGATCCAGGCCGACCCATTCCAACTGACGACGTCGGTGGGCACTCCGGCGGTGGGGTCGTCGAGCCATTCGATGGTGGAATCGCCGCGCAGTTTTCCGAACTCAGCGACGGCGCGCTCCACAGCGGCCGCGGGGGCCGGTTTAGGAATTGAAACGCGCAGGCCGGCTTTGGCGGGGACCACCCAACGATCAAGCGTGAGGACGTCTCCCGGCTTGACGGCGCCCTGGCCGACTACGTGGGCGACAGAACCGCTGAGGCCCTCGGAGGAAGCGATCTCGACGGTCACGGCAGGCTGGCTAACGGTCTTCAGGCGGCACTTGGGGAAGAGGCCGATAGCAGTACCGCCGCGCAAATGGATGTCCGCGCCTTTGACGGAATCGACCACGACGGTCAGACCGCCGCCTACGGCCGGCGCCTGCCCGAAGACCGTCTTGGAGAAGCGCGACGCGCCGCCCATGGCGGGCTGCTGGAGAGCGCCGTTCGAACCGAGCGAAGCCATGGTGCGGGCGAAAATGCGGTCCACCGGTTCGGAAGCGTAACGCAGCGACTGGGCGAATGCCCAGGTGAAAGCGCCGTGCGGGCCGTCTTCGGTTTGAACCTCGCGGGCTTCCTGGTTGGGCTGGGCGGCAGCCAGCGTGAGCACGCCGAGCGCTTCGGGATCGATGGGGCGGTGGGTGGCGGGATCGGTGTCGGCGGGATCGTTGGCGACCGGCTCATGCAGGGTGACGCCGGGAGTGCCGGCGCGGGTGCCGCTGTTGGTGCGGGATTTGCCGCTGGAATTCCAGGCGCCGCGGGCCAGGGAGCCGCTGTGACAGCTATCGGCGATAAAAGTGACGATGACGCCCTTGCGAGCCGCGGCGAAGAGGATGCGCGAGATTTCTTTATCGCGGATATCGGGGACGTTGCGCCAGTTGTCGGCGGGAACCAGGGTTTGGTCCTCCTGCTGCTGTTTGGTGCTGGCGCGGTTCTTGACGTGGTTGCCGTGGCCGGAATAGTAGAAGAGGCGGAAATCGCCGGGTTGGGCGTCGTCGACCAGGTTTTTCTGGAGGGTCTGGAGGATGCCGTCGGCGGTGGCGTCCTGATCGGTAAGGACGACGAAATCCTGAAAGCCGAGGCCTTGGAGGACGGCCTTCATTAGGTTGACATCGCTGACGGCGCCGTCCAGGTTGTCGAATCGCCAGTACTTAGCGTCGCCCTCGACGGCGGGGCGTTTGACCGCGGGCGGTTTCAAATCGCGCAGCAGTTGGGCCTGGGTGGCGGGGTCAGGATTATAATTATCAATGCCCACCAGGATGGCGCGGCGCGACTCTCCGTGCAGGGTTGAACCGAGGGCCACAAGGGCAAGTACCAGTAACGCGGCGGGGCCCCGATCCGTATGGAGTGAATGGGACACTAATGATATGATAACGCAGACGTCAGGAGGCAATCAGGAATGAAGACAAACCGTAGGGGCTTCCTTCTGGGAACTCCGCTGGCCGCTTTTGGACTTGCGCAGCTCGACGAAGAGGCATTTGCACAAACTTCCGATGCCGGCACACCGCCGGATGTGGTGGATTTTTGGGTCAGACACATGGGAGTTCCAGCCCACCTGGTGCTGGGCTCGGAAACCACCAGGGGGCGCGCTCCGGCCGGCCCGGAGACCTCCAACCTGGCGCGCGAGCCGCTTTTCATACACTACGATCCGGATGAGAAAACGTTGATGACCGCGGACCAAATACCCACGGCCAAGATGCACCCGTTCACCGACGCCAAGGTGGATTTTCAATTGGTGCGGATGCGGCTCAATCCGGCAGACCACCATCAATTCGAGAACTACACATCCGGCGCAATCTATCTGGATTTCCAGCAGGGGCAGCCGCAATCGGTTTTCGGCGAGTTGGTCTCAATGGCGACGACCACTTTCAGCGCGATCTTCCCGGGGCCGAAGGCCGGAGCGAGCGGAGCGAAGAGCGGCGCCAAGAGCGGTTCGGGCACAGCGGCGAGTGGGGCTTCGAAAAGCCAGGCGGCCGCTCCGGCAAAGAGCGCGGCGCCAGCCAGTGCGGCTGCGCCTTCACCGGCCGCCAACATACCGTTACAGGCGCCCAAGCAGGCGCAGTCGATCACGCTGCCGGGCGGCCTGGGTAAAACTTCGTTCGCCTGCTTCGCCAAGGACCCGCGAAAAACGCTGTTTGGCTCTTTTGTGGACGTCATGTCGAAAGTGGTCAATTCGCCGCTGACTTCCTACTTGCCGCTCTTGTCCCTCCCGGTGGTGGGGAGCGTGGCATTGGCGGGCATCAAAGGCCTGGTGGGAAGCCTGCAGGGCCAGGGCGCGCAGCAGCAGTGGATCCTGCAGGGCGCGCCGACCGACGTGACGGCCACGGTGGATGGTTCCAAGGCTTCTCCCGACGCTTTGCGGCTGCGGAGCGGAAGCTACATCGTGATTCCGAAAGAACACTCGGCCGCGATGAAGGACCAACTCAGCAAGCTGAAAATCATAGACGGTTTTCTGGTACCGAAAGAGGCGACGGCATTGGACGTGTTCGACGCGGCTCCGCAAACGGCGCAGATGGTGAGCTACATTTCTCTGCAGGTGACGGTTGCGAACACGAAAGGCAGCAAGCCGACGGCTGGTTGATGACAAAAGGCGATGGTCTGTCGCACCTCTGAGTTGACCAGAAACTCCAGGGACAGGGTCGAAAAAGCAGAGCGCCTACGGAGTCGGGCAGCCAATTCTGGCTGCCAGCCGCCTTTCAGACGGCTGGACCCGCTGGAAAGCGGGTCCTCGACCGGCCTCCGGCCGGTCGAACACCGGCGGCAAGACCGCCGGCGCTACCAGTTGGTCTTAACGGAACTTGAAAATGTAGAAACTCCAGGGACCCGCTGGAAAGCGGGTCCGCGGGCTGTATAGCCCGCCCCACGAACAGCGCGGGTCCTCACAGTTTTTCATGAAATTTCGCGGGCCGCAGGCCCTCTGCAACAGACCAGGAGGTCTGTCCCGCTCAACCCGGCTGCGAATGAATCGAAGTGATAGGCTGGAAGCTCGGGAGTCCCGGCGTATGCGTGCCAGCTTGTACATCGCCCTCTTGACCATGGCCTTTGTTTCCACGCTACCGGCGGCGGTGGTGGGAACGAGCACGCCGGCACTTTCCCTTACGGCGGAGCGGATGGCGGCGTTGCCCGAAGCGCAGCGCAATGCGTGGAAGGAGTATCTGGAGCGGTCGGCGCGGCAGATGCAGGCAGACCGCGGGTTTCTGCGGGCGGAGTTGCAGGCGGCCGGGCTCAAGGAGCCCACGCCCGCACCTCACGGCAGCTCGGCGCGCAGCGTGCCGCTCGACCAGCCGCGCGAATGGTATGGCGGCGCGGAGGCGCGGCGCATCGCGGAAATCATCGTTTCCTTCCAGACGCCCGCCGGGGGCTGGAGCAAGAACCTCGATCTTTCGGCTCATGCGCGGCGGCCTGGGGAAAGCTTTGCGCCGGACAATCTCTCGCGTTATCTGGGCCCGGACGATTTCGATACGCCGCGCGACGCGGGTTGGAACTACGTCGGCACGCTCGACAACGACGCAACCACCACGGAGCTGCGCTTTCTGGCGCGCGTGGCCGCGGCAGCGGGCGCGCGAGAGAGAGCGCCTTTCTTCTCCAGCTTCGAGCGCGGAGTGGCATACTTGCTGGCGGCGCAATTTCCCAACGGCGGATGGCCGCAGGTCTGGCCGCTCGAGGGCGGTTACCACGACGCCATCACATTCAATGACGGGGCGGTGATGCACGCGCTCGAACTGCTGCAAGAGACCGCGGCCGGCCGGAATGAGTTTGCCGGCGTGCCGGAAAGCTTGCGTCGAGCGGCCGGCCTGGCGGTGACGCGCGGAGTGGAGGCGATTGTCGCCACGCAGATTGTGGAGAACGGCCGGCGCACGGTGTGGGCCCAGCAGCACGATGCGCTGACGCTCGCGCCGACAGCGGGCCGCAATTACGAACCGGCCGCACTATCGAGCAGCGAGAGCTCCGAGGTGATGCTCTTGCTGATGGCCTTGCCGAAGCCGGACGCGGCGGTGGTAGCTGCGGTCGACGGCGCGGCCGCGTGGTTCGAGAAGACGGCGATTCCCGACGCGAGCTATGAGCGCGGTCCCAACGGACGACGGCTGGCGCCGCACCCAGGGGCGCCGCGGCTGTGGGCGCGCTTCTATGCGATGGGGACCGGCCGGCCGGTGTTCGGCGACCGCGACAAGAGCATCCACGACACGGTGGAAGAGATCTCCACGGAGCGGCAACAGGGATATAGCTGGTACAACAGCGGCCCGCAAGAAGCGCTTCGCCGCTACGCGTCATGGAGCGCGGAGCACCCGGCGGCGCCCGCCCCAACAAGTGCCCAGCCGCGCGACGAATTGATCGGGTATCTGAATGGGCTGGCGCAGGCCCACCTCGAAGAGCGGAAGCGGGCGGTGACGGAGATTCGCACGCGCGCGGATGCCGAACGCCGCCAGGGAGCGGTGCGCGAAAAGATTCTGCGGCTGCTGGGCGGGCTGCCGGAACATACAGGCCCGGTCGAGGTGAAGCAGTTCGGCGCAACGAGCGGCGAGGGTTTTCGCGTGGAAAAGCTGGCATACGAAAGTTTGCCGGGGTTCTGGGTGACGGCCGATCTCTACCTGCCGGCGAGCGGCGCGGGACCATTTCCGGCGGTGGTGGTGGGCGCGGGCCACGGCGCTGCCGGGAAGACCGAGAACTGGAGTTGGGGCGCCAACTTTGCGCGCAACGGCATCGCGGCGCTGGCTTACGACCCGCTGGGGCAAGGCGAGCGGCTGCAGTATTTCGACGCGGCGCGCAAAGCCTCGTTGATCGGCAATCCGACGGGCGAGCACGGCGAAGCCAACCTGCCCACGCTGCTGATTGGCGACGACCTGGCGCGCTACATGGTGAACGATTCGATGCGCGCCGTGGATTACCTGACCACCCGCAAGGACATCGATGGCTCGCGCATCGGGGCGTTGGGCTGTTCGGGAGGCGGAACCGCGACGGCCTATTTCGCGGCGCTCGACCCGCGGGTGCGGGCCGCCGCGACGGCCTGCTATATCACGTCGTTCGAAGAGTTGCTGGGCTCGCCGACGGGCGTGCAGGACGCCGAACAGACCATTCCGCGTTTCGTGGAGGAGGGTCTGGATTTCGGCGATTGGGTGGAACTGGCGGCGCCCAGGCCGTATGCCATCGTCTCCACCGCCGCCGATATGTTCCCGTTTGAAGGCGCGCGCCAGACCTACGAAGAAGCCAGGCGGCTCTACGCGATTTTCGGCGCGGAAGACCGGCTGCAATGGATCACGGGCCCCGGCGGTCACGGCAACCTGGGGCCGATCGCGCCGGCGATTCTGGGTTTCTTTACGAAGAATTTGAAGGGCAGCGCGGATGCGCCGGTATACGCAGCCGTTCGGCCGGAGCATCCCGAAGACATGCAATGCACGCCGACGGGACAGGTTTCGACTTCGCTCGGTGGCGAAACGGTCAGTTCGATCAACCGCCAGCGCGCCGGGCGGCTTCTGGCGCCACAGCAGGTGCTCGGCAGCAAGGCCGATCTGGCGCGGATGCAAGCGCGCGTGCGGCAGGACGTTCGCTCGCTGACGGGGGCGGCCGTGGAGCCGGGCCGCGCGGCGGCGCACGTGGAAATGAAGGCATCGGAGGCGCGCGAGGGTTATCGCGTGGAGACGGTGTCGCTCGCGAGCGACGCGGGCATGGAAGTCACGGGATTCCTCGCGGTTCCCGATGGCGCCGGGCTCAAGCCGGCGGTGCTGCTGCTCGATGCGCAGCCACAGGGCGCGGATTTCGAGCGGTTGGCGAGGGCCGGCCGCATCGTGCTGCTGATCGAGCCACGACCCACGCCACCGGGAACGGAAAGCATCAAGTCACCCTATCTGGGCAGCTTCAATCTGCTCTCACTGCGCGCGTTTCTGGTGGGCAAGACGCTGGTGGGCCTGCGTGTCGACGACGCCATCCGCGCGGTCGACTGGCTGTGTGCGCGCAATGACGTGGACGGCGCGGCCCTGACGATTTACGGCGTCGGAGCGCTGGGCATGGTGGCACTGCACGCGGCGGCGCTCGACGGGCGCATCGGCCGGGTGGCGATCGAAAACTCGCTGGCGTCTTACCGGCAGATTATCGACCAGCCGGTGCATCGGAACGTTTCCGAGGTGGTGATCCCCGGCGTACTGCGCAGGTACGACACGGGCGAACTGCTGGAGGCGGTGTACCCGCGGCCGGTGACGATTGTGAATCCGCGCGATGCGCTGGGAGATGCCGTGAGCGAAGCGGACTTTCGCAAAGGCCTGGCGTATGTCTTCGAATCCGACCGGCGCTTGGGGCTGCCCGATCGCATCCGCCTGGTATGGGGCCACGGCCGCGAACATCTTTTCCAGTAGAGGAGCCGCGAGCATGAAGGCGTTGCTGCTGACCGAGTACATGAACCTGCAGGTAATGGAACTGGCGGCGCCGGAAATCGGGGCGGCGGACGCGCTGGTGCGGGTGCGCGCGTGCGGCATCTGCGGCAGCGACGTGCATGGACTGGACGGGCGGACGGGCCGGAGGATTCCGCCGCTGGTGATGGGCCACGAAGCGGCGGGCACAATCGAGGCGGTCGGCCGGGAAGTGCGGGGCTGGAGGATCGGCGACCGCGTCACGTTCGATTCGACGATCAGTTGCGGCGAGTGCTACTACTGCCAGCGCGGTGAGATCAACCTGTGCGACCGGCGCGAAGTGTTGGGCGTCTCGTGCGGCGACTACCGGCGGGACGGCGCGTTTGCGGAGTACGTGGCGGTGCCGGCGCGCATTCTCTACCGGCTGCCCGGCGGGCTGCCGTTCGAGCATGCGGCGATGATCGAAGCGGTGTCGGTAGCGGTTCACGCGGTGGCGCTGACGCCGCACACGGCCGGCGACACGGCGGTAGTGATGGGCTGCGGGATGATTGGACAACTAACGATCCAGGCGGCGCGGGCGGCGGGCTTCACGGGCGTGATTGCGGTGGACATCGACGATGCACGGCTGGAACTGGCGCGCCGGGCGGGCGCAGACGCGGCGCTGAATTCCAGGATGCGCGACACGGCGGCGGAAGTTCGCGCGCGCACCGGGGGACGCGGCGCGGACTCCGTGATCGAGGCGGTAGGAGCGACGGAATCGATTCAAGCGGCGATTGCGTGCGCACGAAAGGGCGGCACGGTGACGCTGATCGGCAACACATCCCCGACGATCGAACTGCCCCTACAGCAGGTGGTGACGCGGCAGATCCGGCTGCAGGGGTCGTGCGCGTCGGCGGGCGAGTACCCCAAGTGCATCGAGCTGTTGACCAGCGGTGAGATCCGGGTGGGCGATTTGATCACGGCGCGCGCCACGCTGGAAGAAGCCGCGGGCTGGTTTGGCCGGCTCTATCGCCGCGAGCCAAACCTCATGAAAGTGATCGTGGAACCTTAGTCCGAGCCGCGACCGTAAGGGAGCGGTTTTCGCGCTGATCCGAGCCGCGATTTGTCGCACGACCATGAGGGAGCGGTTTTCGCAGCACGTAAGAAACGGGAGGACGGATGAACGAAGGGTTCGACTTGAGCGGCCGGGTGGCCGTGATCACGGGCGCCAGCCGCGGGCTGGGCCAATACTTCGGGCGCGCGCTGGCGCGGGCCGGCGCAGACCTGGTGATTACCAGCCGCCGCGTGGAAGCGCTGCGCGGCTTTCAGACCGAAATCGAGGGCCTGGGGCGGAAGGCGGCTTCGCTGGAATTGGACGTGCGCGATTTTGCGAGCATCCAGCGGTTCGCGGAAGCCGCGGAACAGGCGTACGGCAAAATCGACATCCTGGTCAACAACGCGGGCTGCAATGTTCGCAAGGCGGCGGTGGACGTCGCGTGGGAGGATTGGAACCTGATCCTGGAGACGAACCTGCGCGGGACGTTTTTTGTGGCTCAGGCGATGGCCCGTAAAATGATCCCTCGCGGGTACGGGCGCATCATTAATATAGGGTCGGTGACCAGCGTATTCGGTTACGCCGGCCTCGCGCCCTACTGTGCGAGCCGCGGCGGCGTGAAGCAGTTGACCATGAGCCTGGCGGATGACTGGGGGCGCCACGGAATCACCGTGAATTGCCTGGCGCCGGGATGGTTTCAGACGGCGCAGAACCGCGTGCTTTACGAAAACCAGGAGTGGGTGGACTACCTTTGCGAGCGGATTCCGCTGAAGCGGCCGGGAAGCCCGCACGATCTTGACGGCGCGATCGTGTTTCTGGCCTCGGAGAGCAGCCGCTACGTCACCGGCCAGACGCTGCTGGTGGACGGCGGGATCACCACCGGCGCCATGCGGGCGACGCTCACCGAGCCGCGGCCGTAAGGGAGCGGAGGGCTGACAAGCATGCATACGCCACTGTAATCGCGAACCTCCGTACTCAGTAACCGCCCGGCAGTTGCAGCGGAAAGGCCGGCGGCAGGGGCCAGTTGCGCGCGGCTCAGCGTGGCAAACGGGCCATCGGTGGCGCTTGTGTTGGGCGCGGCCAGTGTGCCGCTCCAGGCATCGTTGCCATTGGGCGCAATGTAGAAATCGGCGGTGGCGGCCGAAGGTGTGCCGGTGTTGATGGTCACGGTGTTGGCGGTCTGGCCATCCACCGCGAGGGCGATGCTGAGTTCGCCCCGGTTGGCGAGGTTGGCGGCGAGCTGCACGTCGACCTGGTCCAGGCCTTGGTAGGGCTGCTGCGCGCCGGCATACAGAACTTCGACCGGAGCCCGGGCACAAAGAGTTTCCTAATGGATGAAACCATATTCGGACGGGAAGTTCCGGTGGGCTGTTGACAGCCAGCCAGCAGTGAGAGAGAATCGCCGCAGGCCGAAGTTTACGCGCTGAGGGCTTTTTTCCATGTGGCAGGCATGAATCGACTTACAGCACTCTTCCCCGCATTGGCCATGGCCTTTGCG
This sequence comes from Bryobacteraceae bacterium, assembly GCA_050014595.1. Lineage (GTDB taxonomy): Bacteria > Acidobacteriota > Terriglobia > Bryobacterales > Bryobacteraceae > PALSA-129. Next base: position 56,585 of record JBEKDA010000018.1, on the reverse strand, counting down.
CAAAACCCCGCGCTGCGGTCCGGCCCGGCGACAGGCGCAGTCCCCAATACCGTGATCCGCATCGATGTCAACCTGGTTCAGGTGGACGCCGTCGTCACGGACTCCAGACAGAGGCGCGTAACCGATCTTCAGGCCGCGGAGTTCGAGGTCTTGCAGGACGGCAAGCCGCAGGCCATCACGAATTTCTCGTACGTTTCCACGAAACCGGGAGTCGGGGGAACTGCCCCGGCCTATCGAGTCGCACAGCCCAAGCCGGCCAAAGGCGAGGCGCCACCGCCGCCGCCGGTGCTCCAGCCCACCGAAGTGCGCCGCACGCTGGCGCTGGTGGTGGATGACCTTGGACTGGCCGGCGAGAACGTTCCGCTGGTGCGCGGCGCAATCCGGAACTTTATCGACGAACAGATGCGTCCGGGCGACCTGGTGGCCATTGTCCGCACCGGCGCCGGCATGGGAGCGTTGCAGCAGTTCACTACCGATAAGCGCTTGCTGTACGCGGCGCTCGATCGCGTGAAGTATGGCGAAAGCCGCGTCGGCGTGAGCAGCTTCGCGCCATTGGGATCGGGCGTGCGCGGCGGCGGCGCCCTAAATCACATCCGCGAAGAGACCCTGGCGGTGGGAACCCTGGGGGCCATCCGTTTCGTGGTGAATGCCATGAGGGGTTTCCCGGGCCGCAAGTCCGTAGTCCTGTTTACCGAGAACATTCGCCTGATTTTCCAGGGAACCACCGATGAAATGGTGGCCCATGCCGTCCAACAGCTCAGCGACGCCGCCAGCCGCGCCTCGGTGGTGATCCATGCCATCGACCCGCGCGGCATCCAGGACTACAATCCTACGGCCGCCGATAACACCTCGCGCATGTCGGCGAGACGGGTTTCCCGAGTCCCCGCCCAGCGGCAGCAGGAGGTGATTCACACCCAGGAGGGCATGTTCGCGCTGGCGCAGGAAACCGGCGGCCTGTTTCTGCACGATGTCAACGACCTGGCCGGCGCCCTGCGAACAGCGGCCGAAGACAGCGACGGTTACTACCTGATCGGCTACCATCCCGACGCCATCACTTTCGAAAACAGCAACGGCCAGCCCAAGATCCATAAGATCGAAGTGAAAGTGAAAAGGACCGGCTTGCACGTCCGCTCGCGCGCCGGCTTCATCGGCGAGCCGGGCAACGGAAATCAGCCGCTGGAGCACACCCGCGAGGCGGAGCTCAACCATGCCCTGCAATCCCCGTCCGCCGCCGGCGAGATTCACCCGCGCCTGACCGCGGTCTTCTCGAACATACGCAATACCGGCTCGTCTATTAATGCGCTGCTCTACTTCAACCCCCAAGAGCTGAAGTGGTCCAGCGAGCCGGACGGCAGCCATAAAGCGCTGATCGATGTCGCCGCCGCGGCATACGACGAAAACGGCTTGGCCCTGGCGCCCATCGATACCACCTTCACCTTGCAGGTGACCTCCCGTAAATATGACGAGGCCATGAAAAAAGGAATGGTCTACGGCATACACTTTCCTGTCAATAGGCCCGGCCCTTACCTGGTGCGCGCGGCCGTGCGCGATGCCGCCACCGAGGGCAGTGGTTCGGCCGATCAGTACGTCGAGGTCCCGGATATCGCAGGCGGACACCTCGCGCTGTCGGGAATCGTGCTTCAGGAAGCCGCGGCTCAGGCGCCCCCGGCGAATGCCGGGCTTCCTCAGAGTACGGCTCCCGGTGAGGACCTCACGGGCGGGGCCGCCCGGCGAAGCTTCCGGCGCGGCACGGTTCTCGTCTACGTCTACGAAATCATCAACGCCAAGACCGGCGCCGGCGAGCATCCCGAGTTGGAAGTGCAAACCAAGCTGTTCCACGACGGCGAGCAGGTGCCGGCCGGCAAGACCGTGCCAACCAGCGCCGGAGGCGGGTCCGACCCGGAGCGCCTGACGGCGGGGGGCCGCATGTCACTGGCCCGAGACATGACTCCCGGCGAGTACGTGCTGCAAGTGATCGTGACCGACAAACTCGTCAAGAGTAAGTTCGGCACGGTGACCCAATCGATGGATTTCGAAATCGAACCGTAGGGCGGACCGCTCGGAAGACCGATAATGCGCCTTAATTAACGTTCCAGCGGCACTCGCCACGTGATTTCCCGCGCAGCCGAGTCATGTTGACGACCTAGTTGCCGCCCCTTCAAAGAAACTTGTGGCCGCATTGACCACTGAGTGTATGCCATCCGCTCCGCCGGCCAGGAGCCCAGCGGAAAGCGCTACATCGACACAAAGGAAAAACAGGTGTTGCGCTTGGGTCGTAAATCTGACGTCGTTAAGTCTTCCCACATCGGCAAAAGGCCCGAGCGCACGCACGCCAGCCATGCTCACCAAGACAGATAAAGTGAGTGAGATAGCGAAAGCATACCGTTGCGTATCCCCTCGATACTCATCGATTGCGTCCGAAGCAGCTTTCAGATCCGCGGCGTTCTGTGTGGTCGCAGCAGGGTCGGCAGGTCTCGCCTTGACGGCGGCCACAGCTTTATCAAGTTTGCTTGCTTCCGCGTCACGCCACGGGCTCACCAAGATCTCAACCGCACGTTCGATGACGGCCGAGGCGAAGGCAAGAGGCGCCAAAAGGCCGCTCAGATCCTGCAATCTAACCGTCAAATTCAGGCCATCCCATTTCAAAAGCACGCGAAAGACGATCACGCCCAGGAGCGCCAACGCAGCCGCGACAACCAAGGGCCAATTCTTTCTTAAGGGCATAGCAACAAAATCTCCTAATAGTCTCCGAGATGCACTTTTGGCTCCCGCTTCTCGGTTAGTATACTCCCGGACGCGACCCCTTGATCCCGCGAAATTGCAGTTTTCGCCTCGGGACTACCCGGATGCGGCGTAACGCCGAAAACTGGTATATCATCTTAAGTCATGAACCTGCAGCTTGGCTCGACCGGCGCTGATGTAAGCCAACTCGAACAGCGGTTGAAAGATCTGAACCTCTATACCGGTTCCGTAGACGGCATGTTCGGTGGCGGAGTCGAAGCGGCCGTGAAGTCCTTCCAGACAGCCAACGGGCTCGGTCACGACGGAGTAGTCGGCCCGCAAACCTGGGCGGCCCTCTTCCCGGGCGCGGCACCGCCCGCGACGCCCCTGCTCGGTGCGCCCGTCGGGGAGCGCTGCCTCGCGCTTAGCGGCGCGTTTGAGACCTCCACCGGCTTCCCGGATTGTTTTTGCGGCCTCACGGGCGATTTCGACGGCATGGGGATGAGCTACGGCGTGATCCAGTGGAACATCGGCCAGGGCACTCTGCAGCCGCTCTTTTCCGACATGATCTCCGCTCATGAAGATGTCATGGCAAACATCTTTCACGACAACCTCGACCCGCTGAAGAACTTGCTCTCTTCCCCTACGGAGGCGCAACTGGAGTGGGCGCGGTCCATACAGGATCCAATCCGCCATGCCATCTTCGAGCCTTGGAAGGGCTTGTTTCTGGCCCTTGGGCGCACCCAGGAGTTCCAGGACATCCAACTCGCGCACGCGCAAATCAAGCAACAACTAGCCTCCGCACTTTGCCAGCGCTTTGGAGTGACCACGGAGCGGGCGTTTGCCCTGATGTTCGATATCTGCGTGCAGAACGGTTCGATCGCGAGCGATACCGACGCGCAGATTCGAACGGATTTCGCCGCCATTCCGGCCGACGCCGATCCGACGGAAGCCGAGGTGGCGCGTCTTCAGTCCATCGCCAACCGGCGAGCCGAGGCCGCAAATCCCGCGTATGTCGAGGACGTCCGAACCCGCAAGCTGACAATCGCGAACGGAGTTGGCACGGTTCATGGCGTGCCCTACAATCTGGAACAGCAGTTCGGAATCCGGCTGCAGCCGTTTGCTGTTTAAGCGCGCGCCCTAAACGGTCGCCGGCGCATGGGTGAGCCCGTCCCCGGAATCACGCGAAGGTCAGTGGCTTGGGGGCGGCGCCGGTGGCGCCGGCGCAAACGCGATTGACGTCACCGGATGCAGTTCCCACAGCGTATTCGACTCCATGCCTTTCTTCCCACGCCCCGTGCCTCCGTTCGCCAGGTACACGTGGGCGTCGTCGTAGAACAGGGCGCCTGTCACGGTCACGTACACCGGATGCTGCATTACGTGGACGCTGCCGATGGTCGGCGCGGTCTTGCCCAGCAGATTATCGATTACCCACTGGCGCACCCCTTCCACCTGATCCGCAATACCGGTAGCGTACTGGCCGGAGGGCGCTTCGACGATGATGCAGTTGTCGTCCTTGGTTGGCGGATTGGCCGAAGTCCGCGGCTGCGGACTGATCTGAATGTGAAAGTCGCAGTCGTCCGATTCGAAACCAACCAAGTACAGGTATCCGGAAATAGTCACCAGCGTGTCCTCTTTCACAGGCTGGTCCATGATGCGGGTCTTCTGATATCTCGGATCATCCTTTTTGACATCCGTGAGCTTGGACAGGTTGAGCGCGTCCGCCAAGGTCATAGTCTTGGTCGGAGCGCCCGGGGGCAAGCTGGTTTTGACCGGCCATCGTTCGGTCCCCGGCTGAATGCACGGCAACGACGCACCAAAGGCGGTAATGCCAGTCGTCAGACACAAGCAAAACGAAAAAAACACTCGACGTATACTCATCAACTCCTCCTTAAACCGGTGAGAGATCTAGATCATAGAGCCCCATGGCCCCCGCGCATTCAACCGAAATTTCCCCTCCGGACTCCGGGTGTTGTTCAGTATACACCCAGCCGCCGTTTTGATGCGGCGAGTTGCATTCATTGCGAGTGGTGTTCTTGTTGCATTGCTCCTCCGGGAGCCTCCCCAGGCGGCTCACTATTGGGGAAATGGAAGGCTTAACTGGTGAGCCGGGCGGGACTCGAACCCGCGACCCTGTGCTTAAAAGGCACATGCTCTACCACCTGAGCTACCGGCCCAAATCTATGAAACAAAACTACTTGTGGTTTTCTGTGTTTCTGTCGAATCGCCAATTGTGGGGACTTTTGTGGGGACCCCAGATGAAATCCGGCTCTCCAGCGCGGCAATCGCCTCACGACGCGCCTTCGCTCGAATGTGGGAATACCTGCGCAGCATAGCCGGACTCACGTGTCCCATCATATCAAGCATTGCGCTCTCGGGTACGCCGGCCTCGCCCAGCTTCGTACAGAAGGAATGCCGCAGGTCGTGCAGCCTGCACTTCACGCTTGCGGTGTCCCTGACCGTCTCCCAGGCGGTCTTGAGCGACGTGACAGGTTTCAAGGGATCTTTGAGCGCAAGCCTGTTGCTGAGCGGAAACACGTACCAGCTCGGTTGAAGCGGTCCCAGTTTGCGCGCATAGAATGCCGCATGGTGTTCCAGCGCCGCCTTGAGAGCGCCGCTCATCGGGATCGCACGGCGGGCGCCCGCCTCGCTCTTCGATTTCCCCACCGTGACCTGCGGTGTCCCGAAGTCCACTTGCGACCAGCGCAGCGTGCGGGCCTCATCGCTCCGTATGCCCGTCCAGGTCAATGTCATCAGGAACGGGTAGATCAACGGTGATGGATTCGTCGCGGCCGCCGCCAAAACCCGCTGCTCCTCTTCCGATTCCAGCGCCCGCCCCACGTCGTGATTCTCTTCGAGTTTTTTTACCTTCGGCCAGAGCGCTTTCCAGGTGTAGCCTATAGCGCGAGACAAAACCATCAACTCTATGTTGATCGTCCGGTTGCTGGCCTTCTCTTGGCGCCGCTGCTCCATGTACTCCGTGATTCGAGTGGGCACCACGTCAGGTAGTAGCGCGCTTCCCAAGAGTCGCGCGACGTGCTTGGAGCGGTTTCTTACGATGGTGAGCGAGTTGTCACGGTGGTTGATGCCGTATTGCGCCTCGTATTCCTTGAGAACAGCCGCCACGTTCCTGATGCGCTGCTGCGGTTGCTCCGAGGGCAGGCCAGCACTAGCGCGCTCCAGCCGGCGCCGGTGGTCTTTCTCGGCTTCAATCGCAATCGTTTTCTTGCTGGTCTTTGCGGAGTCGCGGATTCGCTGGCCGCCATAGACAAATTCGTACCACCACGTCTTGCCGCGCTTATAGACCGACATCACTCCTCCTTCTTCGCCTTCGCCCAGCGGGCCGCAATAGCCTTGCGCGCTACCTCGCGCCGCTTCTCCGGCGTGAGCTTCGTCATCCGCGCCTTTGCTCCGCGCCGTCCAAGTGCGACCGCGGCCGGGTTCTTTTTCTTTGCCATGACCACATACTAAGCGCTCAGTATGAGTCATGTCAAGCGGATCACCGCGCCCCGCGGCCGGCGTCGATCTGCTCGAAGGCCCGCGCGGCCGGCGCCGATCTGCTCGAAGCCCATCACCCGCGATGAACAGCGAGCCTGGCTGCGCTTCACCAGAAGGCCCGCACGGCCGGCGTCGGTCTGCTCGAAGCCATCACTCGCGATGAACAGCGAGCCTGGCTGCGCTTCATCGAAGGCCCTCGCGGCCAGCGCCCGCAACTTGCCCGGAGCTACCGCGCCCGCGGCCGGAGTCGATCTGCTCGAAGCCCAAGCAAAGGCACGGTGGGGGAAGAAATAGCATCAAATATCACCAGCGTCAGGGGGGCGGCGCGAACCGTTTGGGCCGACTCTTCAGTCTACCTCTTCGCTTCAAATTCGCGTAGCAACAGCGGAGCAACAGCCGATCCGTGAAGCGCCTCCTCAAGCGCCTTAAGGAAGTCGGCCGTATCAGCATAATAATTGGGGTATGCCCTTCTGAGCATGTCGATTGATTCGACCGCAACCAGGACGACCTGCATCCCCCGAGTCTCACGGCTTTCCTTTTCTAGTCTGATGCGCTCCTGCGCTGCTTTGTCAGCGTCCTTTGCACTGAACGGCCTTACTTTCAGATACCATTGCGTTTTGTGGGGTCTTAAGACGATTAAGAATAGCCGCGCGCCCGTGTTGCTTCTCCTGCCACGTATGGTTGTGACCTTGGACCAATGCTTCATCAAGTTTTGGATGCGTAAGTCGTTTGTCAGCCTGCCCAATTCTCGAAGAAGATCGCCCTTGTCTGCCGGAGTATCCCGAACGGGAGCGCCGCCCTCACGATTCGCCATCGCGCTCCCCATGAGCGAAAAAAACCGAACCCACTTCGGGCCAAGATCGGGGTCCTGGAGTTTCGGGTGATCTGATTTGAGATCTTGGCCCGTGAAGGTCGAGGCGATCTCAACAGCGGTAGCCCATGTATGTTGCAGGGCGGTGCGAACCTGAATCTCAATTCGCATGTTGTTGTAATCTGCGGTTGAGGAATCCTGTGAGCGAAAACGCCAGACGAGGTGGGTGCTCCGGTAGCCGGATACCCTTGGTGACGCGACGTAGTCGGTGGTTTTCAGATCCAGTACGTCTGCGTAGCTGCGTAAGAGCTTTTCGACCTCTTCTGGCCCGCGCAAAACGGCCCTACAGCCTCCGATGTCCTGCATGGTAAAGAGGTTCATCTTCGGCTCGCGAATTAGCTTGTCCCTAATCGACTCGATGCGCTTAAGCCGCTCGGAAACAATCGGTCGCTCTGGAATCACGGCATCCGGGCAGATCTCAGCAACCCTTTGATTGAGCGTGTTTCTTGCCAGTTCAAGCGGGTAAGCGTGCGCTTTGCGCCAGTTGTCAACTATGCTGAACGCTTCGGTTAATTCGTCTTTAGATGCGGACGGATTCGTCAGAGTTTTACCGGCGCGGTCAATTTGCCCCGGAGTGTACAAACGCTTCGCTTGCACCATGTCTCCCAACCAGTAATCGTCCGGAGGGCGCGGCACCCATCCTGCGCTGATATTAACACCCGGCATCACCGTACTCGCACTCATTGGGCTATGATCCTTCTCCCTGCACGTTACTTGTGTTGGCCAGCGAGCTTGGCTGCGCTTCACCGAAGGCCCGCGCCGCCAGCGCCCGCAACTGCCCGAAGCTACCGCGCCCGCGGCCGGAGTCGATCAGCTCGAAGCCCATCACTCGCGATGAACAGCGGACCTGGCTGCGCTGCCGCGGCCATCTCTACCCCGAAGGCCCCGCACGGCCGGCGCGGCAACCGCCGGAAGCCACCGCGCCCCGGACCTGGCTGCATTCACGAAGGCCCGCACGGCCTGCCGCCGCAACTGCCGGAGCGCCACCGCGCCGTGCGGCCGGCGTCGAGCCGCTCGTTTCCACGAAGGCTCGCGCGGCCGGCGCCGCAACTGCCGGAGCCACCCGCCCGCGACGGAACAGCTAGCCCCGCCGCTCTCACCGAAGGCCCTGCGCCCGCGGGGCCGGCGTCGATCTACTCAAAGCTGTCACCCGCGATGAACAGCGGGCGAGCGGCTCGCTCCGCAAGTCCCGGAGCTACCGCACCCGCGGGCCGGCATCCGATCTGCTCAAGCCGTCACCCGCGACGGGAACAGCTAGCCCCGCTGCTCTCACCGAAGGCCCCGCGCCCGCAAGCCAACGTCGATCTGCTCAAGCTGTCACCCGCGATGAACAGCGGGCGCGCAGCTCGCTCCGCAAGTCCCGGAGCTACCACGCCCGCGGGCCGGCGTCGATCTGCATCGAGCCGTCACCCGCGATGGAACCGCGAAGTCCGGCTGCCCTCACCGAAGGCCCCGCGCCCGCGCGCCGGCGCCGGTCTGCTCAAGCTGTCACCCGCGATTGAAACAGCGGGCACGCAGCTCGCTCCGCAACTTTCCGGAGCTACCGCACCCGCGAGCCGGCGTCGATCTGCTCAAGCCGTCACCCGCGATGGAACAGCGAGCCCGGCTGCTCTCACCGAAGGCCCCGCGCGGCCGGCGCCCGATCTGCTCAAGCTGTCACCCGCGATGAACAGCGGGCGCGCAGCTCGCTCCGCAACTCCAGGAGCGACCAAACTCGCGGGCCGGCGTCGATCTGCTCAAGCCGTCACCCGCGATGGAAAGCTGGTAACGGAACTCGCAAGCCGCCCAGAACTCAGGACCTCCAAGGGTCAACAAAGGGGCCGTTACCAGCCTCCTACGATCTTATAGTGATTACGGACTAGCCTGTGGGTAATAGGCATTATAGTGTTTACCCAAATATCCCCGCCATCTAGTTTGCCGAAATACTGACCTGGAGCGATGGTTGAGCAGCCTTTGCGCCGCTCATAACAATCCATCCAAGCATGTTCGTTGTTGATGATAACCTTCATCCAAGACGCATCCGTGTGGGTGGTTCTGCCGGTGGTGGCATTTACTATGCTTCCGGCGACTCCGACACCCGGAGTATTTCGCAGATCCTGAGATTGCGTCAGGTTGGATGTATCGACTACTTCAATCCTTATGGAGTGTTGATCGACCCAACCATGGACTTGACACATGTCAGTTACTGCCGTGCCGAGTGACCCAACAGTGTTAGTGTTGAAGATCTTTCCGCTACGGTCAACGACGGTCAATGAAAACGTTGTGCCCTTAAGCACTTGATTTGGCAACGCCTCTGAGGATTTCGTTACGTCAAGCGTATAATCACTTGCTGTCTTGTCACTAGTGATAGTTACATTTGCGCATCGCTTTTGTAGTATCTTCAAGACGGCTGGTGCCGGAACATTTGAATTGACCAAGGCGATACGTTCTTGGCGAATATTTGGAATTTGCCGGTAGGCGAATCCAGAAGTGGCCGACAGGAGAGCTAACGTGAAACCGACGAACAGCATAGAACCGTATCGTGTGGAACTCATTTGCATCTCTCCCTTGTGTTTTGCTGGCGCTGATGGCAGAACGCCTTGGGTCGATGAACTGCATGGCTCACCGTTGGCAGGTGAGTCGTAGGACGTGACAATTATAGTCGAAAGTGAAAGCGGCGTCGATCCGCTCAATCCGTCACCCGCGATGAACAGCGAGCCTGGCTGCTCTACCGCGGCCATCTCTACCCAAGTATGGCACCGAAAGCCCGCGCGGCCAGCGCCGCAACCTGCCGGAACGCCACCGCGCCCGCACCCCGGCGTGGATCTGCTCGAACCCGTCACGCGCGATGAACAGCGGGCCCGGCTGCTCTCACCGAAGGCCGCGCGCCCCGCAACTGCCGGAGCCATCTCTGCTCGAAGCCATCACCCGCGATGAACAGCGCGCGCCTGGCTGCTCTCACCGAAGGCCGCGCGCCGCGCGGCGCCCGGCTGCGGGCTATACACGGGGCCGGTGCTTCGGTTGGCGGCCTTCACCGCTGCCGCGCGGCGCTGGATAGCTTGCGCTGCCATCCACCGCGCGCGCTCAACCGCACGGCGCCGGCGAATCTCAGCAATCAGGTCAGCGATTAAATAACTCCTAAGCTTAATCGCTGGCGGATAGGTACTGCGGCGACGCGTCACGGTTGAGGAACCGACAGCCCGCGTACCCGTCACACCCCGCGGCGCCCACGGGCCGCGGATCTCAAGGCCCCCGCTTCGCATTCAATTTCCGGCACGATTTACACCGAGCTGCCGGAGGCGCTCGAGGGCCTGTGTTCGCCTGGCGCCCTCGAGAATCGCGCGGATTTCCGCCGCACCGTCCACGGTCTTCATCTTGAGAAGATGATTGGCAAGTGCGGTTATCAGCACGCTATTTTCGCCCACAAGCTCAGACGCCCGACGTCGGCAAATTCTCATGTAGGCGCGAATCTTCCGCCAGTCAGCGGAAGGCAAACCCAAACGCAGTGTCAAAAGCGCCTGGCGTTCATCCGAGGTAACATACGTGCGCGTCGGGACCCGTATCGAGCTCGCGAAGTCTTTCGCACCGCTCAGCACGTATCCGAGCGTCTGACCGTCCGGGGGAAGGATGGATATGTAGCTGCTGGGCGGGTCCTCGCTGAGGACGTAGCCGGCCACAGCATGCGCGGCCTCATGGCAGGCAACTCGATAAAGCCCTAACAGTGGCCAGAAGGCGCGCTCCGCCGCGGCCCCCGCCAAGGCGATCACCGCGTATTTCTCAGCCAGGAGTTGACTTCGCGGGGTAAGCGAAGTGGGCGGCGCGGGCGGCGCCGTCTGGAGAATCGCCGCCCATAGCCGATCGCGAGGCGCCGCGTCGGACGCCATCACGCCCGCGCTCCCGGTCCAGCCCCGGGAGCCGGCACCCAGTCGGGTGCGTCATCGCGCTCCCGGCGCGGCGCATCCTTCCACTGGCTTGCGCCCTGTGGTTGAGGCTGTGGCGCAACCTCGGGCGACTTGGCCTGTGGGGGCTCCGGCTCGGGCTGTGCCGCCACTTCCGGCGGTCTGATCCGTTGTGCCTGCGATCCAGAGGGCTGCTGCCATCCGGCAGGCGCCCGAAATGTAGCCCGGCTGACATCAAAGCCCGGCGTCCCTGCGGTGACGCCCACAGTGCGCACCATCAGGCTCGGCACGTACACATAGCTCTTGGCCGCATCGATAACGCCTTCTTGCCACACCAGGCGGTATCTCCGTGGGCTCGCCCCAAATTGCCGGCCGCCTGCACAAGCGTTCGCCCAGCCAATCACCGCTTCCGCGCTCGGTCCGTCCGCCTCGGTATGCAGCACAGCCGCGACCAACTCCGCAACATCAGTGGCGTCGCCCTCGGAGAAGTCAACGGTCCCGTGACGTGGGATCTCGCCTCCGAGAGCGCGCCGTCGCGCCTCAAGGGACTCGATCTGATTCTGCAATTGCGCCGACAATGGAATCATCCCAAAGGCAGTGGGAACGGGCACCGCAGAATAGGGCATCCCCTGCAGCTCGGCGAGAGCCCCCAGGCACCTCGTGGTTTTCTCGCCGAGGGCCTCCAATTGGCTGCGGAGTTGCTCCGCTTGTTTCTGAAGCAATAAGGCTTCCGCCGCCCGCTTCCCTTTGATCGCCTCAAGCCGGCGGTCGCGGCAAACGCGGATAGCAACATCGATCGCGGCAGCCTCGGACCTTGCCCGCAGAATCTCAGCCACAGGTTTATCCGTGGATTCGCCCTCTGCCGCATCCAAGAGGGCAACGCCCGCGGCCCCTTCGGCCGCGGTCACGCGATCGACCGCGGCGCGCCGCTTCCCGATCAATTCCACTTCTTTAGCGCCATGCTTTCGGATGTCGCTTGTTAGGTCTTCGACAGACTTTGAAAACATACCTTTCGATCTCCTTTTTTTTCTTCCGTGCAAAAGCCACCGCCGCGCATTGCCGCGACGTCGCCCCGCGTACAATCGTCTGCACACCAGCTCGACGCCGGGCGGGCCGAGGCTCAGGTTCTTTGCATGTTGCTCGAACTTTCCCCCGCCTGCGGCTGGCGCTTTCCCTTCGCCGGCAAAAGGGTAATCCCGTTGGTGCGGGTCTGCGGCGCGACCAGGCTTTAGCACCGCCGCCATGTGCCGCAAGATCGTCCGCATGGTTTCACTTTTCACAGTGCGGGGTGGCCGCAACGGCAAAATTTTCATGTAGTCACCAGTGCTGCGACACCCTTACTCAACACCGTAAGCGCATCGTCCACCTCACGGAGCACCACCGACCGGCACTCGGCCTCGGTCGTGCAGCTCGCGAGCGTCGGCGCAATGTTGTCAGCTATGAGCCGCAGTCTGTCCTTGCACACCTGCAGGATCTCCGCCCAGGTCTGGTCTACCTCCGACCGTTGCAAGAGATCGCCCTCCAGCTTTCTGCGAGTGATCTCCCTGATAGAAGCCGATTCTTCAGTGGCGCGAATCCGGGCCGCCGTGAGCGGGGTCACGGACGGCGACGGGGAAGCATCCGGCGATTCGCCACCGCCCTTCACTAGCTGCTCGTATTCGAGCTGCGCCTTTTTCGCTGCGAAGGTTTCCTTGGCGGCGCGGGCACGCAAGAAGACATTGTGCGCGGCCGGATCACCGCCACCCGGCGTGCCCGGCACGGAACTTAGCCCAGCGCCCTCAGCGACCTCGCCAGGCTGATCCGCACGAACACGGACACATTGCGAGGGTCGCTCGCTTTGAGCGCGGGGCTCCGTATTTTTCAGCCATTGCACGTCGGCAACCTGCGAGTCAATACGCCCGTCGCTTTGTCGGGTGATGCGCCCTGCGTTGATAGCCTTGGCTACCGCCGCCGGCGAGCCCCCAGAAAGGCCCCTTTTCTTACGGTCCGCAGCGTAGCCCCGCAGGGTAAGCAGCGGCATGGTCAGTACCTCCTCTCCGTTTACCGTTTAGCGTTTACCGTCAACCGTCAACCTCGGAATTTCGGTGCCGAACATTTTCACAGCGGGACCTTTCAACCCGCGGCGGGAGGGTCGCTGGACAGGACCCGGAAAACTTTGCGCCGACTCCGCCAGGTGGCGCGCGCCAGCCTTGGGTGTGGAATCTCCTTGCTTTTCAAGCAGGCCAGAGTGATCGATGTGATGACCGCGCAGAGCGTGGCACCAAGGAGAACGATTATGACGACGTTTACGATTGACAACGACAACAACATCACCGCCTTCCCGACGGCGGATCAGGCCGAGGCAGCCGTGGGCGCAGGCGCCCTGCCGTTTACCAGCCAGAAGGAACTGGCGGAACTGGCCTCTGCCTGGCCGGCGGAGCGCCTGGTGGCCATTTGGACCAGTCTGCCGGGCGTAAAGCCTGTGGAGAGTTTCAAGAGCGCCAAGGCCGCGATCAGCCGCATCTGGGGACGCATCCAGAAACTCGGCGAGGCCGCCCAGCCCGAGGCGGAGCCCGCGAAGCCGAATGCCCACAAAAAGGCCAAGGGTGGCGCACAGGCGGCCAAGGGCGCGCCCGCGACAGCCAAGGCGAGCAAGAAGACCACACCCGCCAAGAAGGCGCCCAAAGCTAAAAAGGCCGCCAAGACGCGGGAAGCCAACGCACCGCGCGAAGGCAGCAAGACGGCGCAGGTGGTCGCCATGCTTCAGCGTAAGAACGGCGCCACGCTGGCCGAGATCATGGACAAGATGGGTTGGTTGAAACACACCGTCCGCGGGTTCATGGCCGGCGCGATGAAAAAGGCCGGATTCAGCGTCGAGTCCTTCAAATCGGACAAAGGCGAACGGACCTACCGAATCAACCCGTAGCATCAGACGCCCTCTCCTTCCGCCCGCCCGGCTCCGGCCGCGGCGGGCTTTTCTGCTTCGAACGCCTGCTGTCCAATCTGGTCCTGCCACTCCAGGAGCCGTCCATGCTGGACGTGCTCGAAGGTCGCGCCCTTGTAGTCGCCGTCGCCCAGCACGGCTTGCTTACCCGTGAGGTTGTGCCAGCGGGTGACGATGACGTCGACGTACTTCGGGTCCAACTCGAGGCACAAGCACCGTCGCCCGGTCAGCTCGGCCGCCACCAGCGTGGTGCCGCTACCGCCGAACGGCTCGTATACGAGTTCCTGCGCGACGGTGTGGTTGACGATCGATCGCCGCATCAACTCCACCGGCTTCTGGGTGGGATGATCCTGCTTCACGTCGGCCGGATCTTTGGAGCCGCCCATGATGAACTTCGGACTTGCCGCGTCCCAAATTGTGGAGTTCTCGCCGGCCTTCCCGAACCACGGCGCGTTCTTTCTCCGCACGTACCAGCAGGGCTCGTGTTGATACCAATAATGCGTTCGCGTCAGTACCTTGCGGCCCTTGTTCCAGATGATCTGCTGCGGATAAAGGAAGCCGATGCGACGGAGGCCGAGCAGCACCTCCGCGGTGTAGATCGAAGCGTGCCACACGTAAGCCACCTGGATACTCGGAACCAACTCGAAGGCTTCCGACCAGTCGGCTTGCGTGTCCCCCGAGATCGTCGTTTGGGTATGGCCCTCGGTTCGGTGCTTCATGTAGCTCGGTTCGGCGGCCCCGCAGCCGTTCAGCCCGGCGCGGTCACGCCACTCGGAATCCAGTTCAATCCCGTATGGAGGGTCGGTCACCATCAGCCCCGGCTTGTCGTCTGCCAGTAACCGTGCCACATCCTCCGGCTTGGTGCAGTCCCCGCACAGCAGCCGATGCCCTCCCATCACCCATAGGTCACCCAGCCGCGAGGTCGGCACCTCCGGCACCGGCGGGGTTTCGTCTTCGGCCGGATTCGGCGTAAGCAACAGCGCATCGAGTTCCTTGCAATCGAAGGCCGTGAAGGACAGATCGATGTCGAGGGATTTCAGATCCAGGAACTCCGCCGCCAGAAGGTCCATATCCCAGGTGGCCTCCTCCCCGGTTCGGTTATCAGCCAGCCGCAAGGCCCGGATCTTTTCCGGCGACAAGTCCCGCGCCACATGCACCGGGCATTCCGTGCAGCCGATGCTTTTTCCCGCGACCCGCCTCAAATGGCCGATCACGATTACGCCCTGCGAGTCCACCACCACGGGCTGCCGCCATCCAAACTCGCGGATGCTCATCGCTACCTTGTCGATGGCTTGCTGTGTCCACTTGCGGGCATTCTTCGGATAGTCGATGGGCTTGTCGATGGGCCACATTTCCACGGTGAAGTCAGGACAGGCAACAGGAAACGGCGTGTCGGCCTTTGGGGATTCAGATCGTCTGTTTTTCATCGATGACTCCTGGTAGCGGTGGTCGGACTCGAACCGACGACCGAGTTTTATGGACCCGCCGCGCTGCCTCGGCGCGCCCACAACCGCATGAAAGCTAATGAATATCCGTCCCACATAACAGACTGCTCAATCGGATCGATACTCGCACCGGGCGAGGGAGGCATCATCCCCCGCTCTCCAACCGCTGTGCCGAAATCGGCGCGCCAAGCCGAACTGCATCTCCTGACGGGCGACACGGGAAGCGCATTGATCGTCGTGGTGAGCCGCCCCCACCTGGCCCCTACCAATATCGGCAACACACCGGCTTTCCTGAGATGTCTTCTCCCCTCCCAGATCGCAAGATTCTCGCAAACGAGCCCGCGGGGGGAATCAGCGGGGGAGTTATAAGCTAAACAATTCCCCGCCGCAAGCAACTGATGAATGAGACCTTTACCACTCACCGGGGAGTTAGGGGAGTTAAGCTTGAGTTGAGCTTCACGCATGTGCGCGCATGCGCGCGCATATGCGCGTGTATGCGCAATAATAAGAAACTAACTCCCCTAACTCCCCAATCAACACCAAGTTCATATCGAATCAATGATTTGCGCCAGGGGAGTTAGCGATTACCTATCTCCCCCGTAACTCCCCTAACTCCCCCGCTCCCCATTCCAGTCACCCACATCTGAGCGTGATGGCTGATTCCATTCCTATCGAGGTAGATCTGGCTCTCACCAAACCTTCGGCCGCAGTGCTCCGCAAACAGCTTCCCAGCCCTGCGCTGAAAGAACCCGGCCCGGTCTGCACCTTCCGCCAGATAATCAGGCAGAGCCCGGCGGAGCTCTTCAGCTTGCGAACTCGGCTCAATTCCCCCCAAGGCGTTTCCGACACGCTCATCCATTTTCTTTTTGAGATCGGAAATACCGAACGGCTGGCCAGAAAAGACCTCCTGCAAAACCTGAAGAAAGCGCTCCCACTGGCCAGCTTCCGCGTCAGCCTCTTCGCGCAACTCCGAAGCGTTTCCGAGAAATCCGTTGATCCCGGCGTGCTCCAGAATTCCCCCGATCGTTACCGACCACGATTCGAAACTGCCCAACGGTCGCAACCGCGCAGCCGGCTTGCCAGCCGCGTACCAGGCACGCACCAGGGTCAACAGCGCCGCCAACAATTCCGGTCTCCGCGCCCGCACCCAAGCCCTCAAATCAGAAATCTTAAAATCGCTGCGAAGTTCCGGTTGCGACATCTTCGCGTCAAGAACCACCCAGTAGCAACGGCGCGGCATATCGCCGCCGACGCGCACGTTGTTGCCTGTAACGATCCAAACATTACGAACGGGGCTCACACGTTTTTGATGAGTCCGAAATTCCCGATCGCTGTGCAGTGTCTCCGTGACCGCCTTTGCAAAATCGGCATTATCGAGCCGACGCATCACGTTGTCGAAGACCACCACGGGCGTCATGGATTGCACCAGAGTTGTCAGCAGTTTTTGCATTTCCGAATCATCGCGCGGCATACTGCACATTTCCGCCGGCTCCCCCGTGGAAATCAACGCCACCAGCTCGGCAAGCAGAGTCTTACCCGTAGCGGCCTGCGGGGCAGAAACCACAAGCACCGGCGTCGGCCCGTCGATAGCGGACCGCATGGCCGGCGTCAGAAGCCCGGCGATCGCGTTCGCCTTACTACTCGAATCCGCGAACGGGAACCCCTCCAGCATTTCATCGATAAGGCACCTCGCCACGTCAAGATGATCGCTACTGGGATACTCAGCGATCGCGGGCAACCGAAATGCCGGATCAGGACTGTAAAAAAGCTTGGACTGCGAATCATATCCCGGCACGTCCACAATGCTGCCATCGGGTCGGATCACCGGCACGCCGATAATCCCATCGAGAACCGGAAAGGCCAATTCCCCCGGTGCGAGAGCCAATATATCCTTCGAAATGTCCAGAGGCGGAAAACACGGAACCAGCCCTTTCGCGGTTCTCTTCCGAAAATCAGCATTCCGCGTCAAGGACCCACGCAATCCGTTTTCCGTAACCTCACGCCCCACCGGGCGCCCGTTTTCGTTTAGTGCCACTTCGAACATTCGGCCGGACTGAACAAACCAACGCGGCGGATCATTAACAGCATGGAGCACGGCCAAGCAGTCGTTCGCCTCCTCTCGAAGCTCACGGCCGCCTACCATAATCTGTGGCAGAGCCACTTGCGGCGACTCCACCGGCGCGCTCGCACTGGCAACCTCGGGTGTGTGCGGCGGCAGCCATTCGGCGTCCTTATCGGTCACTTGGCACCCCACAGCCGAGTACTGCGCACAATACGCGCGATGGCTTCCGCCGTGCCTGGTCGCTCGCACTGATGAGCATTCACAGCGAGCAGACAAGCCAGAATCGCTTCATCACACACCCGGCGGGCGCGCAGCGTGCCAGCGATGCTCACCAGCGTACTGTGTTGCTGCCCGTGCGGAATTCGCCCGCCCGCCAACGGCTGCAAGGGCCAAATCTTCCGCCGCGGAATCAAGTGCTCATAGAGCAGGCGCAAATCGGCCCCGTGGTCTTCGATCTGCAACGGTGCCCCGCGGAAGGCCCGCCCGGTGAATGTGAAATAGCGCGCATGGTCGTAAACCTCGATTGCGCCGTCTGCAATCCGCGTTCCCGGAAGGTTTGCCGGCAGCTCACCGCGCGCCCAAATCTTCAGACCGCGCCCCGATGGCGAAATCTCCATGTAGGTATCGAAAAAGCGCTCTACCGTACCCCGAGCCCATTCCTTGACCGCAACGGACGCCTCAAGGCAGTTATCCAGGTCGATGCCCACCAGGTGTTGACCCTTGACGAATACGAATCCGATGCCCGCGTACTTCCCTGGCCAGCGCCGCCACACTTGGAGCACAGAATCGAGCGGCGCCCACGTGCTCGCGTCCACCGTGGACGCCTTGCGCCCCGCCCCCGAGTACGGCACCTTCGTAGAGCGCTGCCCAACCAGCTCCGCACGCCACAAAACCCACTGGTCGAATTCGGCCAGGTCCGAGGGTACTGCAATCGTCTGCACAGCCGGCGCCGGCAGCACGTCAGACACAGGCGCCCCCACAGACCAAACCTTGATGCTTGGCGATCAGTGCGGCCGTGTGTTCCGGGAAACCGTCAACCAGCTCGTAGCCGCCCCCGCCGCTCAGGTGCGAACGGTGGCTTAAGAGCCGGACCGGGTTCTCAGAGAGCAAACCTCCGCCGTGAATGTGGCTGCCGAAAATGCAGCCCGGAATTGGACACACCGCAACTATCCAGCGCCAGTAGCCGCGGCCGGCTTCTAGGCGACCTATCGCGATGGGATAGTCTGCCGATGCGGAGAAATACTCCACCTGCACCAGTGAGGCCGGCTCAGCGTAAATGGGCGATGCCGGAGTCATCGGCGCGAGCCTCCCGTGAGAATGTGGTCCGTGACGGTCATACCCGGTCCCTCCATCGTTTGCACACGAAGCGCGCGTGGTCATAGTTCGCTGGCGCGCCCTGGCCGGGCTCGACAGGCCCGTGCCACGTCCGATGGCCCCCGTGGTGTGTGCGGTTATCTGGCAGCGGTCCGTTAGCCGCGGGTCGCAGGTACGCGCCGTGCGGCCCCTGGCATAGCTCCACCGTGCCCGCCGCGATCTCGCGCGCCGCCGCATCGCGTGACACGGTGCAAAGCAGCAGCCCGTCTGCCGCGCGAACATCGTAGCGATGGTGAAGCAGGGCTATCCCGTCCGCCGGGCTGTGCCGGATACGTTGGCCGGCCACGGCCGGAGGCGTGTTCACGATGCGCCCCCGCTCCGCGGCTCGTGGCGCGAGGCCTGGATGATTCGGACGCATTCATCAAGGTCATATACGACCTGCCGGCCAAGCTTGTAATGAGGAAATGGCCCGGTCCCCAGAAGCCTGTCTTTTTGGAGAGTTCGCCGACTACGGGCGGTAACATCGCTTAGGATCTGTTCCGAAACGAAACGCCGCCGTGCAGTAGCGTTTTCTGGATTGCGGTTAACTGCGATTCCCATTGCATCTTGAGGGTATCCCGCAAGGCACGACCTTACTAGGGGCGTTTGGGGGCACTGGTGGGGGTGCGACCTGGGGATGTTATGACGTCGAGGGTCCGCACTTGCTCTTCGGTGAAGGTCCGCAGTTGCTCTGGCGTGATTTCTTCTTTCAGAAACGCATTGAACACGTAAGTGTACTTCCCGAGCATAAGATCTCCTGGAAGACGGGCCCCGGCGCAGTGCAACCTGGTCGCTTTATGGTCGTCGACCCCAGCTTTGTCGCTGAGGGCGCGATAGCTCAACCCGCATTTTTTGCGCAAACAGTTGAGATTCCGTGCGACGATGTTGCGCTCGGTCTCTGCCTCTGACGCTTCCAGCACGGTCGGTCCAAAGGGCGAGTCTTTCCACTCAACCCACAGGGCGACGGCCGCGTCGAAGTCGATCTCCGCTTTCCAGAGAATTTCTTCGTAGGCGGGAGTCAGAAGCGGCCCAAAACTCAGAGAGACCCAAGCAGCCTCGATATCCTCGGCTGAGAGCCCAAAGCCGTCGAGCAGCGGCCGCCAATGGTATTCGCGTACAGTTTCGATGAGTTCGTCGTTGTGCTCGCGAATCGCCTTGACCCCCGCATCCCCCAACGTTCGACGGTTTAGGAGGAGGGCCGCAAAATTCTCCATTTCGGCTTCCACATAGGCAAATGCTGCCCGCTGAAAGTCGATGTTTATAGACAGCTCGTCAACAGATCCCAAACCCGGCTGTTTAAGTTGGCCCAGCCTGCTCCAGTAGCCAAGTCGGTCGATCTTATTCTGCCAGCTTTCGAGATCTTCGCGGAACTTCAGCTCGATTTCCGCCCGGCCTATTCGATATTCAGTTTCCGCCGCATCGATCGAAGCATCACAAGAGGGCGCGGACATGCACCATACGCGTGGCCGAAGGCGTACGTTTCGCGCCGCTATACGCTCCGATCGTGGCTGTTCGTCGCCGATTCGCTTTCCTCTCGCGCGATTTTCCCTGATGAAAAACGGCCGCCAACGGGAGGGATGCCCCGCTTGTTGCCTGGCCGGGCTAGGCGGCTGCTCCTATCATACTCCCGGTCGGAAAACAGCGACGGTGCCCACCGACCGGGCCTTCACGGGAAACGGAATTGATTGTGGGGACTTTTGTGGGGAGGGTAGTGGAAAAACCGGGGTAAATAGGGGTACCTCGGCGTATTAAGTTTTATGGCGTAAGTTATAGGAGCAGCGATACTTATGCCGTGTTTTCAGTTACTTGAAATTCTGGCAAAATGGGCTTAAAAGGCACATGCTCTACCACCTGAGCTACCGGCCCTGCTTGTGGTGTGGAGGAAAGCTCTTTCCAGTTTATCAAACCGATGGCCGCTATACAGTTTTTCTCTCGCGCCGCCGATCTGGTGGCTGATGAAATACGAAAGGCGTTCCGAAGAACGAATCCGCTCGAAAGGGCAAGTTACCGTGATGGCCGGAGGCCAGGATCGGCTCGCGGCCGAAGTCTACGACATCAGCCAGTCCGGGATCAGCCTGTTGGTGGAACGCGCCTTCGATCCGGGCACCAGGGTCCAGGTCGATACGGGCCATCTCGCCGCCGAAGGGGTGGTGGTGCATTGCACCGCCCAGGGCAACCAGCACCATATCGGGATTGTGTTTGACCCGCCGACGGCCGCCTAGCGCCGGTTCGGAATCCGGCGGCTGCCGGTCTGGTGCGGGCTCACACGTTATCATTGTTAGAGAGCACTCCCGCCCATGCCGTCAAAACCGGAACCGGATTTAGGAATCAATAGCTGGCTTGAGGCCGAACTGTATGAACAGTACTTGCGCGACCGTTCGGCGGTAGACGAAAGCTGGAAGCACCTCTTCGAGGAAGCCGATGGCGCACCGGGCGCAGCGGCAGCCGCCGCAGCCACCGCGCCGACCGCGGCATCGCCGTATTCAATCCTGCCGCATTCGTTCCAGCCTTTGCGCGGCGCCGCGGGACGCATCGCGGAGAACATGGCCGCGAGTCTGTCGATCCCCCTGGCCACCTCGCAGCGGACCATGGCGGTGAAGGTGATGGATGAGAACCGCCGCATCATCAACCAGCACCGGGTGCTGCTGGCGAGCGGCAAGGTCTCCTACACCCACCTGATCGGTTGGGCGGTGGTGAAAGCGCTCGAAACACATCCGGCGCTGAATCACGCCTTCATAGAAAAGGATGGACAGCCCTACCGCGTCGTGCAGCCGCAAATCAACTTGGGGATCGCGATCGATGTCGCGGGCAAGGATGGAGGCCGGCACCTCCTGGTTCCCGGCATCAAGGACGCCGGCGCGCTCAATTTCCAGGGATATCTAACGGCATTCGACGACCTGGTGGCGCGCGCCCGCAAGAGCAAACTCACGCCGGCCGATTTTCTGGGCACCACCATCTCGCTGACGAATCCGGGAACGCTAGGAACGGTATCATCCAACCCGCGGCTGATGCCCGGGCAAGGGGCCATCATCGCCGCGGGAGCCATCGACTACCCGGCCGAATACCATGGGGCGGCTTCCGAAACGAGGGCGATTCTCGGAATCAGCAAAGTGATGACGCTCACCTGCACGTACGACCACCGCATCATTCAGGGCGCCGAATCGGGGGCGTTTCTGGGCCGGGTGCAGGCGCTGCTGGACGGCCAGGACGGCTTCTACGAGGAGGTCTTCGACCACCTGCGCATGCCGCACCGGCCGGTGCATTGGGAGACCGACCGGCGGCCGATGCTGGCCGGCACGGCCGGCGCGCGCACTGACGAGATCGCCAAGGAAGCGGCTATCCTGCAAATGATCAACGCGTACCGCGTGCGCGGCCACTTGATCGCCGACCTGGACCCGCTGGGCGCCGAGCCGAGCTATCATCCGGAGCTCGACCCGGAGACCTACGGGCTTACCATCTGGGATCTGGACCGCGAATTCCTCACCGGCAACCTGGGGCACGGCATCGGGGAAGCCAGTCCCAATCCGATGGCCACGCTGCGCGAGATTCTGGAGACGCTGCGCAAGACGTACTGCGGGAAAATCGGCTGCGAGTACATGAATATCCAGGTGCCCGAGCAGAAGCGCTGGCTGCAACAGCGCATGGAGCCGGAGGCCAACCAGTGGCCGCTCTCGCGGGAGACGCGGGTGCGGATTGTGCGCAGCCTGACGGCGGCGGAGGAGTTCGAACACTTCCTGCACGCGCGCTTTGTGGGCCAGAAGCGCTTCGCGCTGGAGGGCGGCGAAACCGCCATGGCCATCCTGGAAGAGATTCTGGAGCGCGCGGCAGCCAACAATGTGGCTGAGGTGGTGATGGGAATGGCGCACCGCGGCCGCCTCAACATCCTGGCCAACGTGATTGGCAAGGACGTCAAGCAGATCTTTTCGGAGTTCGAAGGCGAGCTCGATCCTTCGAGCACGCAGGGCTCCGGCGACGTGAAGTACCATCTGGGCGCCACGGGCGTGCGGACCACCGATTCGGGCCACACGATCGCGGTATCGCTCTCGCCCAATCCGAGCCACCTGGAAGCGGTGGACCCGGTGGTGGAAGGCCTGGTGCGGCCGAAGCAGGACCGCCTGGGCGATACCAGGCGCGAGCGCGTGATTCCGGTGCTGGTGCACGGCGACGCGGCCTTCGCCGGACAGGGTGTGGTGGCGGAGACGCTCAACCTTTCGCAGCTCGAAGGGTATTCGACGGGCGGCACGATCCACCTGATCATCAACAACCAGATCGGCTTCACCACGCTGCCCGACGAATCGCGCTCCACGCCCTATTCCACGGACGTGGCGCGCGGCGTGCAGGCGCCCATCTTCCACGTGAACGGCGACAGCCCGCAGGCCGCCGTCCGCACGGTGCAGATCGCTTTCGATTACCGCCAGCAGTTCAAGAAGGACGTGGTGATCGACATGTACTGCTACCGCCGCCACGGCCACAACGAAGCCGACGATCCCAGCTACACGCAGCCGATTCTCTACCGCAAGATCAAGGAACATCCTTCGGTGGCGAAGCAGTATGCGGAACGGTTGGTGCGGGAGGGCGTGGTCACAGCCGAAGAAATCGCGGCCATGCGGCGCGCCGTGTCGGAACGCCTGTCGGAAGCCTACGACGCGGTGCAGCAGAAGTCCGAGAGCTACCAGTTGCCGGAGCTGAGCGCGATTTCGCGCGACGACGTCCCGAGCTTCTGCCCCCGGACCGCGGTGAACCAGGCGGCGATCGAGCGCGTGGTGCGCGGCATCACCAGCTTCCCCGAAAGCTTCCACCTGCACCCCAAGCTGCGCGGCTTCGTCGAGCGGCGGCGCGATGCGATTTCGAAGGGCGGCAAGATCGACTGGGCCTTGGGCGAAGCTCTGGCCTTCGGCACTCTCGTGCTGGAAGGCACGGCGGTGCGGCTCAGCGGGCAGGATTCCAGCCGTGGCACGTTCAGCCAGCGCCACCTGGCGTTTTTCGATTTCGAAACGAACAAACGCTACGTTCCGATGCAGCACATCTCGCCCGACCAGGCGCGCTTCGACTCCGTGGACAGTTCGCTCAGCGAATACGCGGTGCTGGGCTTCGAGTTCGGCTACAGCGTGGCAGATCCGCTGACGCTGGTGATCTGGGAGGCGCAGTTCGGCGATTTCGCCAACGGCGCGCAGATCATGATCGACCAGTTCATCTCCTGCTGCGAACAGAAATGGGGACAGCCCAGCGGCCTGGTGATGCTGCTGCCGCACGGGTTCGAAGGGCAGGGCCCGGAGCATTCGAGCGCGCGCATCGAGCGCTACCTCACCTTGTGCGCCGAAAACAATATGCAGGCTGCCAACTGCACCACGCCGGCGCAATATTTTCACCTGCTGCGCCGCCAGATGTACGGCGGGGCGGACCGGCGCGGCGTGCGCAAGCCGCTGGTGATCTTCACGCCCAAGAGCCTGCTGCGGCACCCGCGAGCCGTTTCCGCTCTGCACGATTTCACGGCCGGCGGTTTTCAGGAGGTACTGGCCGACGAGGCAGCCGATCGATCGGCCGTCTCGCGCTTGGTCTTCTGTTCCGGCAAGGTCTATTACGATTTGCTGGCGGGGCGCGATGAGCGCAAGGCCGGGCATGTGGCGCTGGTGCGCGTGGAGCAGCTCTATCCCTTCGACGACGCCCGCGTGGCGGAGATTCTGGCGCAATATGCGCCCACTGCGGAAGTGGTCTGGGCGCAGGAAGAGCCGCGCAACATGGGCCCCTGGCGATTCCTGGAGGAGCGCATCCAGCCGCTTCTGGAGTCCTCCGGACGGCGGATTCGCTACGTGGGACGGCCGGAGAGCGCCAGCCCGGCGACCGGATCGGGCAAGCGCCACCAGCAGGAACAGTCGGCGATTGTGGCTGCGGCTACCGAGCCGCGACTTGTCGCACGACCGTAAGGGAGCGGAGCCGTTTCGCCATCGCGCCGCGTCGCGATGTTAATCTGAGTTTCGGACACATGAGGTGGAATTTGACTATACGAGAACAGATTGAAACCACCGCTCACACTTCGCCGTCCGGCTTCGTCGTGGATTGGGGACTGGGTAACCCCGCGCGGCAACCTCCGCTTAACGCCCGGATGGTGCGGGCGAAGGTTGCCGATATCTATGGCGGGAATTTTTACGCTCCGGGCAGAGGCATGCCGGAAACTCTTGAGGCAGTAGCCAAGTTTTCCGCGGATGTAGATGGCGTACGGTTGGATCCGCAGAAGAACATTTTCATCTCAGAGCTGGGAACCTGCTGGTTTCTGGAGCTGCTGCTCAAAGCGCTTCTGCTCGATCCAGCACGCAGACCGATCCATGTCTATTTGCCGGTTCCGTACTATGCCCGTCATGTCGAGGCCACGGAATTGCCTTGCGTCGAGAAGCACCTCATCGGTTACGGCCACCGCCGCTATGTCGATTGCCTGATCGAGGAGCTGGAACACGCTCAAGGCGGCGTTGCCGTGATCAACTCGTTCGACAATCCGACTACCACCCAAATTACGGAAGAGGAAATGCGCCGGGTGTTTGCAGCTACTGACAAGCGGAACGTCGTCCTGTTCGTCGATGATGCCTACCGCCATGTCTATCGCCGCAATCCGGTGCCCAGCATTTTCAAGGCCGCACCGGAAGCGATTCAGGGCAAGGTGGTGTCGACGTTATCGTGGTCCAAAGCGCTGCAATGGCCTGGTTTGAAGGGTGGAGCCTTGTTGGGGAATGCGGAGATCGTCCACCAGGTGTTTCGAGCCAAGTCACGTATCTGTGAAGGCGGGGATCCTGCGACCCATGCGGCCATGGCGGCGGCTGTGTTGGAGTACGAATTCTTTGAGGAAACCCGGGAAGAATACCGGCGCTTGGAAGCCATGATTGTCGAGGGCCTGCAAGACGCCGGGTGGGATGACGCCGCCGGCAACGACGGCACCATCTTCCTGCGCCTTCCGGTTCCCAGGCGGTTGCGGGAGCAGGGTCTATCTTCGCATCAGGCATCCATGGAGCTTGCCAGCCTCGGCATCGTCACCTATCCCTTTGAGATGTTCGGGGGCCAGGAGCAGATTCGTCTGTGCATGAAGGGAACGGACGAAGAGATCGCTCTGGCAATGAGGAGAATCAAGGGACTGCTCAAGGGCTGAGCTGGCAGACCGGGTACAGGCACAAAGTTTCGCAAAGGCGGCGAAATTCGTGCCAGTGGCGCAGGCGGCGCGGTCCGTGATACAAACAAACGCATGGACAAGAACATCCGCACGTATGCCAGCTTCGATGAAATGAAGGCGGATGAGTACCGGTATTGGCAAAGCGCCCCGGTCGAGGAACGCATGGACGCAGTTGCTGAAATTACCCTAGCCACCTACGCGATGAAGGGCGCGGCCTCCGATGTTCCCAGACTTCAAAGAACTCTTGTCCATCTTCAACGCCCACAGCGTTAAGTACCTGATCGTGGGGGGGTACGCGAATCTGTCAATACCGGCATGTGGAGTATACTGTGGAATAGAGTCCACATGGAAACCATCCAGGTCGTTCTCGATACGAAGCTGCTGCAGGCGACCGACCGAGCCGCGCTGCGGACGAAGCGGAACCGCTCCGCGTTGATTCGCGACGCTCTTCGAGAGCACCTCCGGAGTTTGGAAATCCGAGCGTTGGAGGAGCGCGACCGCGAGGGCTATGCGAAGCAGGCGCGAGCGCAGGATGAATCGCTCGTTTGGGAAGCGGAGGCGGCGTGGCCAGCGGAATAGCCAGGGGGGATGTCCGCCTTTACCAGTTTGCACCGCCTGACAAGAACAGGCCGGTAGTCGTACTGACTCGCGACAGCGCCATTGCCTATTTGTCGACCGTTACCGTAGCACCGATCACGTCCACGATTCGCGGGGTGCCCTCCGAGGTGGTACTGAGTGAAGAGGACGGCATGAAGGCGCCTTGCGCAGTGAATCTACACAACGCGGTTACAGTCTCCCAGAAGCGCTTGGGGAGGCGGGTGGCTCGGATAGGTTCGTTACGGATGAGCGAAGTCTGCACCGCTTTGCGCTTCTCGCTCGGCTGCGATCCCAGTCAACGCTAGCAGGGGAGGAATCGCCGGAGATCCTCGGGAACATTACGCCCGCCCCCGCTTTCTCTAGGCTTCAATCAACGTGCTCGACATCTGCCTGGCCTGCGCTGTCGTCGCCCCCCTGGAAGGCCTCGGTGTCGGCAACAGCAGGCAGGAACTAGTCGCGGAGCAGAGGTCCGCCCCGGGGCGGTCAGGCGTCCCTTCTCGCCACCAGCCCCGAAAAGATGCCTGCGCCAAACGGCGCGCCACGAAGCCATTGCTCCTTGAGACGCTGCGCCCGGTCCTCGGTGAATGCTGCCCGGTGGGCGCCGTCGCCACCCTGCGCAGAAACTTTCCTCATCGTATCGACCAGTTCCCGCAGATTGACGTGCTGCCGCTGCGCGAATTCCTCCACCTCCGGTTGTGGGCTTTCGAGCAACTCGGCAATCTTTCCAAGCATGATTTCGTCATTCAACCGACCCCTGTCCATCAGCCGTTGTCTGACTGCTGCATCCGCGGGGTAGTTCCACCGGTCCTTTTCCCGATGCAGGAAATTGCAGAGCGGCTTGAGGAAGCAGGCCTTCAACTGCAGCTCAAATGCCTTGCGCAGTTCAACCACGACCAGGCTCGGATCCGTCAACTCTCGATAGCGGGAAAGTTGCTCGGCCGCTATCAAGGTGGTCTGCGCTTCGGTGCAAAGCAGGGAGAATGTGCCGCCCAGAACCCCTCGAAGATAATCCTCCGCTTCCTGCCGGGACGGCTTACCCAAGCGTTCGACCAGGCGTTGCAGGAGGTCGATAAGGGGAATCTGGGCAGCGCTATTTGACTCGACGCTATCCTTCAGTTCCCGGAATCCGTCGATCACCCCGCGAACGTCGGCGCGCCCATCGCTGGAGTGGGACGGTTCATCCAAAGCGGACACCATCATATACAGCGAGAGTTGCTGCCCGTCCACAAACTGCGCGTCGCTCAGGCTGATGAGCTGGGAGTACGCAACCTCGAAGTGCCGGTAGCTATGCGGCAATTGCACTGCGGCGAGGTTGTCGAACAGGTCGCGCAGGAGGCCCGGTGCGATTCCTTCGCCGGGACGTATAGTCAGCGCGCACCGATGTGCGAACTTGATACAGAGGAACTGACGCTCAGTCAATTTGGCCACGAACTGGGCTGCCATCGTGTCCCCCTGCCCTCCCGCCAGTTCCACCAGTTTTCTTCGGGATTGGTAAAGGTCCCGGTATAGACGAGCAGTTTTCGACCAATGTGCGCCGCGAGCAGAAGCGAACGCCAGGCAACCAGCCTTTCCAGCGACTCGCGGATTGCGTCCATCTGTGGATCGTTGAAGGATTTCTCGGGATCGTCGCCGTCCTCGACGAGGGCCGTCCACGCCACCCTCTGGAGAAGCCCATCCGGTGCGCGGGGCCTGAAGCCATCCACTAGGGCCGGGAAAGACTCCAGCAGTGAGACGTCGTGCTCGTGGAAACGGCGTTCGAGTTCAGGGTGACGGTTGCGGCAGCCTACGCAGTCCCTCAGGTGGGCTCTCTGCTGCCGGTATGCCAGATCCAACTCGACTGCATCCTGAGCGACCAGGGCATCCCACGCCAGAGCGAGATCGCAGGCGTCCGGGTCCGGGGCGATCTCCTCGCCCGGCGCATCGTTGCCCACACGGCAAAGGGCATACCTCCCGTCCTCGGCAACTACCTGACCGGCCGGCACGAGATCGGTCTGGAGCGAGCCATACACGCGCTCGGGCGCGATCGTCTCGCCGAACTCGCTTCCTATTCTGGCGGCGATGTCCCCGGCGGAGAGCGGCGCCTCGGCAAATTGCAGAATGTGAAGGATCATCTGTGGAAGGTTCATCTCGACCAAAACCTCAACTCCGTACCTACCCGCGGCCCCTGTCCATAGTAGCAACCTGTGAAAGGGGCGATTTTCTTCCCTTAAGGCGTCACTTCGAATCCACGATCTCTACTCTGACAACCCTGTCGGGAAAACGCCCAGGGTGCTCGCGTGAAAGGAGGCTGTGTCCGCACGCCGGACAACTTGCGAAATAGCCGCCAGCCCCAGAGGCGCTGCCAGGGGCGTTTCCAGCCTCCATGTGGACCTGAAGAACTTTTCCGCATGGGCAACTGACGGTCGCGATTCTGGTTTTCATACGCACGTCGTTTCTTCCGAGGCAACTAGATTTCCTTAACGAATTCCATTAACACATTGTGCCGTTTGTGCCGTTGCTTTTTCGGCGTGAGGTTGTTCGCGTACGGATGTTGGTCTTGGTACATGTGGCCAGCCTTTCACCGCCGCGCCAGGCGCCGCTGCGCCGACCTCTTGCGCTCGGTCGCCGTCGGCTTGGCGTGTCCCTTATTATCGCAGGCGGTACCGGCAGGTCAAGCCGATAGAAATTCTGTCGCGGCAAAGTAGAAATGTCCCCGACCCGAGCAGGCGCCAGCTACATTGATCCCGGTTAAGTCCCCATCGCGTCAACTGGACGATTGACGCCCGCCGCGCGGAAGTGCCCTGCGCGAACGCCCGCTCCGCTTCCAGGAGACAACCCCCTTACCAAGCCCCGTTCCTCGATCCCGATAGGCTCCGAGGACTGCCACCCGAGGAGTCGAGTGAACATTGGCGCCCGCGGCTGTACACTGTATCTATGGCAGCACCCCCCAAAACCATGGACGCTACTCCCCTGCCGCTGACGTCGCTCAGTGAAGAAGAAAAGTTTTTCCAGGCCACCGTGCGCAAGTTTGCGCGCGAGGAGATCCGGCCGTATGTGCGGGAGATGGACGAAGCCGCGCACTTCCGCCCGGAGATCATCAAACAATTCTTTGAGATGGGCCTCATGGGGATCGAAATCCCCGAGGAATACGGCGGACAGGGCGGCACCTTTTTTCAGGCGATTCTGGCGGTGGAAGAACTGTCGGCGGTGGATCCCTCGGCCGGCGTAATCGTCGATGTGCAGAACACCATCTGCAACAACGCGCTGTTGAAATGGGCGACCGCGGAACAGAAGAAGAAATACCTGCCGCGGCTGGCGGAGAACATGGTGGCGTCGTACGCGCTGTCGGAGGCCGGATCGGGCTCGGATGCGTTCGCCATGGCCACCACGGCGGCCGATCATGGCGACCACTTCCTGTTGAACGGGCGCAAATTGTGGATCACCAATGCGGCCGAGGCCGGCTTTTTTCTGCTGTTCGCGAATGCCAACCCGGCCGCCGGATACAAGGGCGTGACGGCGTTCCTGGTGGAGCGCGACTTCCCGGGATTCCAGGTGGGGAAAAAGGAAGACAAGCTGGGGCTGCGCGCCTCGTCGACGTGCGAGCTGCTGATGGACAACTGCCGCGTGCCGCGCGAGAACGTGATGGGCCAAGTGGGACAGGGCTACAAGGTCGCCATCGAGACGCTCAACGAAGGACGAATTGCGATTGGGGCGCAGATGATTGGCCTGGCGCGCGGAGCGCTGGACCACGCGGTAGCATACGCCAAAGAGCGCAAACAGTTCGGCAAGGCCATCGGGGAGTTCCAGGGAGTGCAGTTTGAGCTGGCCAGGATGGCCATCGAGGTGGAAGCGGCGCGGCTGCTGGTCTACAACGCCGCGCGACTGCGGGACGCCGGGATGCCGTTCCTGACGGAGGCGGCCATGGCCAAGTATTACAGCTCGGAGATCGCGGAGAAGGCGGCGTCGAAATCCATCGAAGTGCATGGCGGCGTGGGAGTGACCAAAGATTATCCGGTGGAGAAGCTGTACCGGGACGCGAAGATCGGGCGAATTTACGAAGGCACCAGCAACATGCAGTTGCTGACCGTGGCGAAGAAACTGTTAGGCAAGTGAGGCCGTTTCACTCATGAAGGGAAAAATGCGTACGTTGATTCTTGGCGCCGCGATGGCGGCGATGTGTGTCGGGATGCAGCCGGCGGCGAACCAGGACCAGGTCGACCCGCAGCAGATCATCCAGAAGTTTGCCGCCAAAGAAGCCGAATTCCGGGAAGCCCGCAACAACTACACCTACCGGCAGACGGTGAAAATGGAAGAGCTCGACATGGGCGGCAATCCCTCCGGCGGGAAGTGGGAAGAAGTGGACGACATCATCTTCTCGCCCGACGGCAAACGCATGGAGAAGGTGGTCTATGCGCCGGTCATCTCGCTCCAGCACATCGGGCTGACGCCGGAAGACGTGGCGGATCTGCGCGACGTGCAACCGTTCGTCCTCACCACCTCGGAAGTCGGGGAGTATAACATCAACTACCTGGGCCGCGAGAAGCTGGACGAGATCGGCTGCTACACATTCTCGGTGAAGCCCAAGAAGATGGTGAAGGGCAAGCGGTATTTCGAAGGCCAGGTTTGGGTGGACGACCGCGATTTTCAGATCGTGAAGACTTACGGGAAGGGCGTCGGCCTGGTGGACGCCAAGACCAACCAGTTTCCGAAGTTCGAGACGTACCGCGAGCAGATCGACGGAAAGTACTGGTTTCCGACGTACACGCATGCCGACGATACGCTGCACTTCAAGGACATGGACCAGCGCATCCGCATGAAGGTGTTGTACCAGGATTACAAGAGGTACGAAGGCAAGTCGACGATCAAGTTCGGAGGCGTGGTGGACGACAAGAAGGGTACGACTGCGCCGCCGCCGGCCAAGAAGCAGTAGCCAGTGGGGAGGACGCCCTCGTCCGCAGCCGGCCCCCCGACCGGCTTTTCACGAGTGGCAAGCACTTGATGCTGCGAACGATCAGCGGGTCCAGGGGGACCCGCGCAGACCTGGACGCAGACCCGGGGGTCTGCCCCACTGGATTGGATCTGATACGATCCAGGCATGCCTGCGAAGATTACGCCTCAGAACAACGGTCCGATTCGGATTGAAGGGGAATTCGAGATCGTGGACCCCAGCGGAGCCTCATTCGGCCTCGCCGGAAGAACGGCGATTTCCTTGTGCCGTTGCGGCCACTCGGCCAACAAGCCGTTTTGCGACGGCAGCCACCACCGGGAAGCCTTCTCGGATATGGTAGTGGCGCGGCAACTGCCTCCTCCCAAACCCAGAGTTTAGGCCGGTCGGGGCGGCGCACTCTTACGGGCCCTTGCAGTGTACGATTCCCAGCATTTACCATGGGAGGAGCGCCAAAATCACGAATACGACTTATGCATCCTATTGCCTTCGGTGTGTGTAACAGCCACAAGCGATTCCAAAGTCTTTGGATTGTGACGGCTGCCGTAACCGCACTGCTTGCAGCTCTGCTTGCAGCTCTGCTTACCCTGGCCGGCTGCTCCAACTCCGGCGCCAGCACCGCGGGATCCGGAGGCGGTAAAGGCGGCAAGAAAGGGATGGGCGGAGATGCGCCGGTCACGGTGGCGGTGGCGACCACCAAGGACGTGCCGGTGGAGATCCAGGTAATCGGCAACGTGGAAGCGTACTCCACGATTTCGGTGAAGGCGCAGGTCACCGGGCAGCTTACGCTCTCTTCGTTTAACGAAGGCGATTACGTCAAGAAGGACGATCTCCTGTTTACGATCGACCGGCGGCCGCTCGAAGCGGCGTTGAACCAGGCCATCGCCAACGAAGCACACGACGAAGCGTCGCTGGCGCAGGCCCAGGCCAACCAGGCGCGCGACTCCGCGCAGGCCAAGTACGCCGAGTCGCAGGCAACCGCCTATGCGCAGTTGTTCCAGGACAAGGTGGTCTCGCGCGACCAGTCGGATCAGCTAAGAGCCAACGCCGAGGCAGCCAAGCAGTTGGTGGCGGCGGACCAGGCGGCCATCGAAAGCGCCAAAGCGGCCATCGGCTCGAGCAAGGCGGCGGTGGAGAACGCGAAGGTGCAACTCAGCTACACGGAAATCCGGTCGCCCATTAACGGCCGCACGGGGAGCGTGACGGTGAAGCAGGGCAACATCGTGATGGCCAACAGCATGGAGATGTGCACCATCAACCAGATCGAGCCCACCTACGTGACGTTCGCGGTGCCGGAGGCGCAGTTGCCGGCCATCAAGCAATACATGGCGGAGCGGAAGCTGCCGGTGCGGGCGCGGCCGCAGGACGACAGCAACGCCGGCGAAGAGAACGGGATCCTGACGTTCGTGGACAACGCCGTGGACATGACCACCGGAACCATCAAGCTGAAGGGAACTTTTGCCAACCAGGACCGCAAGCTGTGGCCGGGCCAGTTTGTGCGCGTCACGCTGCGGCTGACCACCACGCCGAACGCGGTGACCGTGCCGAACGAGGCGGTGATGACCGGGCAGAGCGGTTCTTACATTTACGTGGTGAAGCCGGACCGCAGCGTGGAGAACCGCGCGGTCACGACCGGCGCGCGGGTCAACCAGGACATGGTGATCGAGAAGGGCCTGGAAGCGGGCGAGACGGTTGTTAAGGAGGGCCAGTTGCGGCTGGCGCCAGGCAGCAAGGTGATTATCGGCGGCCGCGGCGCAGGTGCGACTGGCGGCGCGGGCCGCGGCGCAGGCTCCAGTGCGCCGCCAGACGCGGGCGCCGGTCGATCGCCAGGCGCAAGCCCGGCCGGCGGCAAAGGCACCGGCGCGGGGCGGGGCGGACGCAAAGGCCGTCCGCAGAACTAGGCGCAACGTGTTCATTCGTTACTGACGCATGAATATTTCCCAGACATTCATCGAGCGGCCGATCGCGACCAGCCTGCTGATGGCCGCCATCGCGCTATTCGGCGGCGTGGCATACCGGTCCCTGGCGGTCAGTGACCTGCCGAACGTCGACTTCCCTACCCTGCTGGTGACCGCCAGCCTGCCAGGCGCCAGTCCGGAGACCATGGCGTCGGCCGTGGCGACTCCCCTCGAAAACCAGTTTTCCACCATCGCCGGCTTGAATTCGATGACCTCTTCGAATTCGCTCGGCAATACGCAGATCACCCTGGAATTCGACCTGAACCGCAAGCTGGACGGCGCGGCAGTGGACGTGCAAGCGGCCATTACGCAGGCTTCGCGCGTGCTGCCGCAGGGCATGCCCACGCCACCGACCTTCACCAAAGTGAATCCGGCCGACCAGCCGATCCTGTACCTGGCGCTGACTTCTCCCACGCTGCCGCTCTACGATTTGGACAACTACGCCGAGACGCGCATCGCACAGCGCATTTCCATGATCTCCGGGGTGGCGCAAGTGCAGGTGCTGGGCGCGCAGAAGTTTGCGGTGCACGTGCAGATGGATCCGCATGCCCTGGCCTCCCGGCAGATCGGCATCAACGAAATCCAGACGGCGCTGACCAACTGGAACGTGAACCTGCCGACCGGCGCGATCATCGGACCGCAGCGGGCCTTTACGCTGCAGGCCAGCGGGCAATTGCTGACAGCCGCGGAATACAAGCCCATCGTGGTGGCCTACCGGGGCGGCTCACCGGTGCGCCTGGAGGAACTGGGAACCATTATCGACAGCGTGGAAGACGACAAGACGGCGTCGTGGTACTACACGCACCAGGGCAGCAGCCGCTCGATCATTCTGGCGATCCAGCGCCAGCCGGGAACCAACACCATCGAAGTGACCGACGGCGTGAAGCGGCTGCTGCCGCTCATCAAGCAGGAGCTGCCGCCCTCGGTCAACGAGGACATTCTCTACGACCGCTCGGATACCATTCGCGAGTCGTTCCATGACGTGCAGTCCACCATGATATTGACGTTGGGGCTGGTGGTGATGGTGATTTTTCTTTTCCTGCGAAATATCTCGGCGACCATCATTCCCAGCCTGGCGCTGCCGTTTTCGATTATCGGAACCTTCGCGGTGATGTACCTGTTGAGCTATAGCCTGGACAACCTGTCGATGATGGCCCTGATCCTATCGATCGGCTTCGTGGTGGACGACGCCATCGTCATGCTGGAGAACATCGTGCGGCACATCGAGCTGGGCGAGCAGCCCCTGCTGGCGTCGCTCAAGGGGTCCGAGGAGATCGGGTTCACGATCGTTTCGATGACGCTGTCGCTGGCGGCGGTGTTCATTCCGGTGCTGTTCCTGGGCGGCGTGCTGGGCAGGTTGTTCAAAGAGTTCGCGGTCACGATCACGGTGGCGATCCTGATTTCGGGCGTGGTCTCGGTGACGCTGACGCCCATGCTGTGCAGCCGGTTCCTGCGCGCGGCGCACGAGGCCAAGCGCAGCGCCTTCTACCGCTTTACCGAGAAATTCTTCCAGGGAATGCTGCACATCTACGACCGCTCGCTGCTAATGGCGTTGCGCCACCGGCCGACCATGATGGTGAGCTTTGTGCTGGTGCTGGGCGCCACCATGTACATGTTCGTGACCATCCCCAAGGGCTTCATCCCGGACCAGGATACCGACCAGTTGCAGATCATCACGGAAGCGGCGCAAGGCACCTCGTATTACGAGATGGTGGGCTACGAGAAGAAGATCGCCGACGCGGTTTCGCAGGACCCCAATGTGGATTCGCTGATGGCCAGCGTGGGAGGCACCACGGCGTCCAACCTGGGCGGACCGAATTACGGCGAGCTGGTGATCCACTTGAAGCCGCGCAACCAGCGGCAACTGGCCGTGAACGACATCATCAAGGAACTGCGGCCGCAACTGGCGAGCCAGGTGGGCGTGAAATCGTACCTGGAGAATCCGCCGACCATCCAGATCGGCGGCCAGGTGACCAAGAGCCTGTACCAGTTTTCGATGCAGACGCCGGATAAGGCGGAACTGTACGACGACGCCGACGCCCTGGCCAGGGCGGTGGAACAACTGCCGGGCGTGGAAGACGTCACCACCGACGTAGCGGTAACCACGCCGCAGGTGAGCGTGACGATCGACCGGGACAAGGCCGCGGCCATGAACCTGAACGCCAGCGTGATCGAGAATGCGCTCTATGACGCGTACGGGCCGCGCTGGGTATCGACGATCTACGGATCGGTGAACGAATACAAGGTGCTGCTGGAACTGGAGCCGAAGTATCAGGCCGATCCGCGGGCGCTCTCGCTGCTCTATTTCAAGACGTCGGCGAGCAAGCTGATTCCGCTGGACACCCTGGCGCGAGTGGTGACGGAGATCGGGCCGCAGACCATCAACCACTATGGACAGCTCCCGGCGGCGACGCTTTCCTTCAACCTGAAGCCCGGCGCGGCGCTGGGCGAAGTGGTGGGCCAGGTGCAAGCGCTGGCCGACAACCAACTGCCGGCGACCGTCAGTACGCAGTTCCAGGGCGCCGCGAAGGCCTTCCAGAGTTCACTGGGCAACCTGTGGGTGCTGCTGATCATCGCCATTATGGTGGTGTACATCGTGCTGGGAATTCTCTATGAAAGCTACATTCATCCCATCACGATTCTCTCGGGACTGCCCTCGGCGGGCTTCGGCGCGCTGCTGACGCTGGTGGTCTTCCACATCGACCTGAGCATCTACGCGTTCGTCGGACTGATCATGCTGATCGGGATCGTGAAGAAGAACGCCATCATGCAGATCGATTTCGCGCTGGAGGCGGAGCGGCATCACGGGTTGACGCCGGAGCGGGCGATTTACGAAGGCTGCCTGATCCGTTTCCGCCCGATCATGATGACGACGATGGCGGCGCTGCTGGGCGCGGTGCCGATCGCGCTGGGATACGGCGCGGGCGGCGAAGCGCGGCAGCCGCTGGGCCTGGTGGTGGTGGGCGGACTGTTGTTCTCGCAGCTCGTGACGCTGTACCTGACACCGGTGTTCTACATCTACATGTCGGCGATCCAGGAGTGGGTGAAAAGCTGGAAGCGCAAGAAGGCCCCGGTGAGCGCGCCGGCGGCCGGATAGGGCGAAACTAGGCCGTACGGCCGGAGAGCCCGAAATGCTGCGCGCCTGCGAGAACGTGGCGATCGCCAGTCCAGATTTCACGCTCGCCCAGGTCCATGGCGGTGGTCAGATGCATCGCATCGCCTGTTCGCAAATGGACGGTCGCGGGAAGCGTCGTCAGCAGAAAGGTCATCTTTCGCAAGAGACGTTCCGTGACGGGAACGAAGGTCCAGATTCTCCCGTCCACGTGTTGCAGAAAAGCGTTGAGCAACGCGCGATATTGCGAGGGATCGAGCGATCCCGCGCGCAGATGGCGGTGAAACGCACAGGCGACCTCTCCGAGGGCCCACATCGACGAGACCAGTGCCGAGGCGCCCGCGAATGCGGCCCGAACCTGTGGCGAGTCCGGCTCGTTCAAGTAGAATTTGGCGATATAAGCTGAATCGGCGTACATCAGCGGTCGCGGTCTTCCGAAATAAATCGAGTGCTGTCTCCGGGAACCTGAGGGAACTCGTTCCAGAAGCGGCTCATGTCGGGCATTTTCACTTTCTTGGGCTTCTTTGTGACGGGGCGCAGTTCGGCAACCGGTTGGCCATGGCGCTCAATGACAATCACTTCACCG
This sequence comes from Bryobacteraceae bacterium, assembly GCA_050014595.1. Classification (GTDB taxonomy): domain Bacteria; phylum Acidobacteriota; class Terriglobia; order Bryobacterales; family Bryobacteraceae; genus PALSA-129. The sequence goes on along the minus strand of JBEKDA010000018.1, from coordinate 19,501 downwards.
TTCTGGGCGTCGCGAAGCAACTCCGAAGTGCGGATGCGAAGATCCCGAACCGAAGCCTTCCTCATATGCTACATTGTAGCACTTGGCGGGATTCTTAGTGGCCGGGGCGAGACAAGAGTCCCTGTTGTTAACCGCGCTTACTCGCTGATCTCGATCTTGGGGCCGCTCTCTTTGGCGGCTTCGTCGCAGCGCGCCGCGGCGTTGCGGGCCAGCTCCAGGTAGGGCTCGCCTTCGCTTTTCCGCAACACGATGGGGCTGCCGGTATCGCCGCCGATACGCACCTGCGGGTCGAGCGGCAGTTCCCCGAGGAAGTTCACCTGCATCTCAGCCGCCGTGCGGCGGCCGCCGCCGTAGCTGAAGACATCGATGCGTTCGTGGCAGTGCGGACAATTGAGGAAACTCATATTCTCGACAATCCCGAGAATCGGCACGCGCACCTGGTGGAACATGTGGACGGCCTTGCGGGCGTCTTCGAGCGAAACGTCGGAAGGAGTCGTAACGACAATCGCGCCGGTGATGGGAGCGGTCTGGATGAGCGAGAGCTGCACGTCGCCGGTGCCGGGCGGGAGATCGATGACGAGGTAATCGAGTTCGCCCCAATCGACCCCGCGCAGGAACTGCTGGACAACGCTGTGGAGCATGGGACCGCGCCAGACCAGCGGCTTGTCGCCGGGATTGAGGAAGCCCATCGACATGAGTTTGACGCCGAACTGTTCGAGCGGTTGAATGCGGTCCCCGCTAGCCATGGGAGTGCGATTGACGCCCATCATGAGGGGCACATTGGGGCCGTAGACGTCGGCATCCATCAGTCCGGCGCGATAGCCGAGCGCGCCCAAGCCGACGGCCAGGTTGACGGCCACAGTGGTCTTGCCGACACCGCCTTTGCCGCTGCCGACGGCGATGAGATTACGGACACCAGGGATGGGCATCTTGGGCGGTTGGCCCGGTTGATTGGGGGTCATCAGTTCTATCGTAACAGGGCACCCAGCGCGCATATACTGGTGAGTACCCTAATGAGAAGCGGTTTTCTGATTTTTCTGGCCGGCGCCGCCTTCGCACAGAGCTTTATTGCGCAACCGAGCGGAAGCACGGCGTCGCTGCGCGGCGTGTGGGCGGTGAGCCAGAAGACGGCTTGGGCCAGCGGGACTCGCGGCACGTACCTGAAGACCATCGACGGCGGCGCCACCTGGACGGCCGCGACGGTGCCCGGCGCCGAAACGCTGGACTTCCGCGACGTGCAAGGGGTGGATGAGAACACCGCGTACCTGTTGAGCATCGGCAGCGGGGAGACGTCGCGCGTTTACAAGACCACGGATGGCGGCGCGCATTGGACGCTGTCCCTCCAGAATCCCGACGCCAAGGGCTTCTTCGACGAAATGGCGTTCTGGGACGCGACGCATGGAATCCTGGTGGGCGACCAGGTGGACGGGCAGATGGTGGTGATGTCCACCGAAGATGGCGGAAGGACGTGGCAGCGGCAGAAGATGCCGCCGGCGCTTCCAGGCGAGGGCGCATTCGCCGCCAGCGGAACTGGAATCACGGTGCTGGGCATGAGCGAAGTGTGGATCGGCACGGGCGGAAAGGACGCGGCGCGCGTCTACCATTCCAAGGACGGCGGCCGCACCTGGACCGTGGCGGCGACGCCGCTGCGGGCCGATTCCGCCGCCGCCGGCATTTTTTCGCTGGCGTTCTCCGACGCGATGCACGGCGTCGCCGTGGGTGGCGATTACAACAAGGCGAACGACGAGACCGGCAACATCGCCGTCACCGCCGACGGCGGCGCGACGTGGACCAAGCCGGATGGCACGGCCCCCAAGGGCTTTCGTTCGGCGGTGGCCTACCTGGCGGACCGCAAGCTGTGGATCGCGGCAGGCCCCTCCGGCGCGGATATCTCGAACGATGGCGGGCGAAACTGGAAGCAGTTCGACACCGGCAATTACAATGCGCTTAGCTTTGTTTCGAGCCAGGCGGGTTGGGCGGTAGGAGCGCGCGGGCGCATCGCGGTGTGGCGGCGGGAGTAGCGAGGATCACCACACCTTCTCGAGGTTCGCCAACCCCGCGAGGAAATCCTCCTTGCGCAGGTTACTTTTGACCCCGTATTCAGCAGGCAACGCGATCATCTCACCCACCGGATAGTGATCGGTGTTACCAAAATCAATTAAACCTTTACTTTACCGTGTTTGGAATGTTACGCTAAGTGTCTCATAATGCGTACAGTTGACTTGATCCAGCGCAAGCGCGACGGGAAAGAACTCGCTCCGGAAGAAATCGAGTTCTTGGTGGAAGGTTACACCAATGGCGACATTCCCGACTACCAGATGTCGTCCTTCTTGATGGCCGTTTTCTTTTCGGGGATGTCGGACCGGGAAGTAAGCCGGCTGACGGAATGCATGCTGCGTTCCGGCGACACGGTCGACCTGTCGGCCATTCCGGGCGTGAAGGTGGACAAGCATTCCACCGGTGGCGTCGGCGACAAGACCAGCTTCATCGTGGCGCCGCTGGCGGCGGCCGCCGGAGTGGTGGTGCCGATGATGTCGGGCCGCGCGTTGGGCCACACCGGGGGCACGCTCGATAAGCTCGAGTCCATTCCCGGCTTCCGCACCAACCTGACGGCCGAGGAATTCCAGAAACAACTGGCGGAGCTGGGGCTGTGCTTCATCGGTCAGACCGAAGAACTGGTGCCGGCGGACCGCAAGCTGTACGCGCTGCGGGATGTGACGGCGACGGTGGAATCGATTCCGCTGATTTCTTCGTCGATCATGTCGAAGAAGCTGGCCGAGGGCGTGGACGCGCTGGTGCTCGACGTGAAAGTGGGCAGCGGCGCATTCATGAAGAAGCAGGTGGACGCGCGCCGCCTGGCGCAGACCATGGTGGGCATCGGCCGCCGCATGGACAAGAAGGTGCAGGCGCTGATCACGGACATGAACCAGCCGCTGGGTTACGCCATCGGCAATGCACTGGAGATCATGGAAGCTTCGCAGACGCTGCAGAACGCGGGCCCGGCCGATCTGACCAAGCTTTCGCTCGAACTGGCGGCGCGGATGATCTACCTGGGCAAGAAGGCGGCCACGCTGGAAGAAGCGCGCCGCACCGCCGAACAGCATCTGGTGGACGGCTCGGCCTATCGGAAGTTCAAGCAGGTGGTGGCGGCGCAGGGCGGCAATCCGCAGGCGCTCGACAAATTCGAGCTGCTGCCCAACGCCACCGGGATGCGCGAGATCGCCTCGCCGCGCGCCGGCTACGTCAGCTCCATCGACGCCGAAGATATCGGCGTGGCCTCCAACATGATCGGCGCCGGCCGCGACAAGAAAGAAGACGCCATCGATCCGGCGGTGGGGATCATCCTGGAGGTCAAGACCGGCGAAAAAGTGGATGCGGGCTCGGTGCTTTGCCGCCTCTACTACACCAAGGAAGACCGCGTGGACGAAGCCGCCGAGATGGTGGAAGACGCTTTCCGCATCTCCGCGCAGAAACCCGATGAACGGGAACTGATTCTGGAAGTAGTCGGGTAATGGGCCGCTTCACAGGGTTCCTGGGCCTGGCGGTGATCGTGGCCTTCGCATGGTTGTGCTCTTCTCATAAGCGCGATATCAAGCTCAGCATCCTGGCATGGGGGCTGGGACTGCAATTTGCCTTCGCACTGCTGGTGCTGAAGACGGATTTCGGAAAGATCTTTCAAGCCATCGGCGCCGGCGTGAACAACATGTTGGGCTACGTGAAAGCCGGCACGGAGTTCATGTTCGGGCCGCTGGGAGATCCGAATGGGCCGTACGGCGTGATCTTCGCGTTCCAGGTGCTGCCTATCATTATTTTCATCGCCTCCTTCTTCGCCATCCTGTATTACCTGGGCGTGATGCAGTTGGTGGTGCGCGGCATGGCGATCATGATGCAGAAGGTGATGGGGGTGAGCGGCGCCGAATCGCTCAACGTGGCGGCCAGCATCTTCATGGGCCAGACGGAAGCTCCGCTCACTATCAAGCCGTTCCTGGCCGGGCTGACGGAATCCGAGCTATTCACCATCATGACCAGCGGGATGGCGCACGTTTCTGGCTCAGTGATGGCCGCGTACGTGATGGTGGCGCACGTGTCAATCACGCACCTTCTGACGGCGGTAATCATGACGGCGCCGGCCACCATCATGCTGTCGAAGATTTTCATCCCCGAAACCGGCAAGCCGGCCACCGCGGGCAAGGTGGAAATCAAAGTGGAAAAGACGGCCGTCAACGTGATCGACGCCGCAGCGCAGGGCGCGGGCGACGGGCTGCACCTGGCGCTCAACGTAGGCGGCATGCTGATTGCGTTTCTGGCGCTGATCGCGATGCTCAACGGGATTCTCGGCTGGGTGCACACGATGCCGCTGATGGGCTGGGTGCCTGGCTCCCTGCAGCAAATCTTCGGAATTGTTTTTGCGCCGGTGGCCTGGATCATGGGGGTACCGTGGAAGGACGCGTCCACCATCGGCAACCTGCTGGGCACGCGCCTGGTGACGAACGAGTTCGTGGCGTTCCTGGAACTGGGAAGGCCGGCGGTGAGGGCAACGCTCGATCCGCGGTCGTTCGTCATCGCCACGTACGCTCTGTGCGGGTTCGCCAATTTCAGTTCCATCGCCATCCAGATCGGCGGCATCGGATCGCTGGCGCCGAACCGCAAGCCGGACCTGGCGCGCCTGGGGATGCGCGCGGTGATGGCCGGCACAATGGCTAATTTCATGTCGGCGTGCATCGCGGGAATGTTATTGTGATCGAGGAAGCCAAACGACTATTGGAAAGCCGCACGCCTTTGCGGCCAACCATCGGCGTGGTGCTGGGCAGCGGCCTCGGCGCATTCGCCGACGAACTCAGCGAGCGGACCGACATTCCCTACGCGGAGATTCCGGGCTGGCCGGGCTCGACCGCGGTAGGACACGCGGGCAAGCTGGTGATCGGAAAGCTGGGCGATCTGGCGGTAGCAGTGATGGCCGGCCGCGCCCACCTCTACGAAGGCTATACACCCGCGCAGGTGACCTTCGGCGTGCGGGTGTTGGGACGCATGGGCGTGCGGTCGATGGTCTTCACCAACGCCGCGGGCGGCATCAACCTGACTCTGGAGCAAGGCGGCCTCGTGCTGATCTCCGACCATATCAACCTGCAGGGCGTGAATCCGCTGACCGGGCCGAACGACGATTCCCTGGGGCCGCGCTTCCCGGACATGTCCGAAGCCTACTCGCGAGCCTATCGCGACGCCGCCAGGCAAGTGGCCATGGAGTTGTGCGTTCCCATTTCCGAAGGCGTGTACGCCGCGATGATCGGGCCGAGTTATGAGACGCCCGCGGAGATCCGCTGCCTGCGCGCCATCGGCGCCGACGTGGTCGGGATGTCCACGGTGCTCGAAGCCATCGTGGCCAACCACATGGGAATTAAAGTGCTGGGCATTTCCTGCGTGACCAACATGGCGGCCGGCATTCTGCCGCAGAAGATTCATCACGAGGAAGTGCTCGAAACCGGCGCACGGGTGCGCGACACGCTGGTGCGCTTCCTGAAGACGCTGCTGCCGAGGTTAGAAGCTTGAAGATTGGAATTCACCGCAGAGACGCGGAGAAGCAGAGAAGAATGAAGAAAAACCTCTGCGTCTCTGCGTCTCTGCGGTGAATTATGTTTTCTGTCTGATGTCCGACTCGCTCATCGACGCCGCTCTGGCCGCTCGCGCCCATGCCTTCGCGCCGTATTCGAAATTTCCAGTGGGCGCGGCCATCGAGGACAGCGACGGCCGCATCCATACCGGCTGCAACGTCGAAAATGCCACCTACGGCCTCACCCTCTGCGCCGAGCGCGTGGCGATATTTAAAGCCATCTCCGAAGGCGTGCGCCAGTTCCGGCGGGTGGCGGTGGCGGCCGATACCGATGTGCTGACCCCGCCGTGCGGCGCGTGCCGGCAGATTCTGTGGGAATTTTGCGGCGACGTGGACATCATCCTGGTGAACCCGCGCGGCCAAACCGAAACTTACCGTTTGAAAGAACTTTTCCCGAAGCCCTTCGATGTATCGTATTTGTAGCTTTTTCCTTTTCATTGCCTCGCTCGCCGCCGCGCCGGCGGATTGGATCTGGAGCGCCCGGTATGTCATCACCGAAGACGCGCAACATCGCGTGATCGAGAACGGCGCGGTGGCCGTCACGGGCGGCCGAATCGTGGGAGTCGGCACGCGGGCCGAGATCGACGCGAAGTTCCAGGCGAAGCACCGCCTGGACCGTCCCGACGCGATTCTGGCGCCGGGTCTGATCAATACCCACACGCACGCGGCCATGTCGCTGTTCCGCGGCATCGCCGACGATAAGAAGCTGCAGGACTGGCTCGAAAAGTACATTTTCCCGGCGGAAGCCAAGAACGTTACGCCCGATTTCGTGCGCTGGGGCACGCGGCTGGGGTGTCTTGAAATGCTGCTCGGAGGCACCACCACCTTCACCGACATGTACTATTTCGAGGACGTGGTGGCGGAGGTGGCCCAGGAGGCCGGAATGCGCGGCGTGCTGGGCGAGACCATCATCCAGTTTCCGGTGGCCGACGCCAAGACCCCGGCCGACGCGCTGGCCTTCAGCGAAAAATACCTGACCCGCTTCCGCAACGATCCGCTGGTGGTGGCGGCGGTGGCGCCGCACGCCATCTACACCAATTCCGACGAGACGCTGAAGGCCGCGCGCGCGCTGGCCAACAAATTCCACGCGCCGCTGTTGATCCACCTTGCCGAAACCAAGAAGGAACTCGACGACTCGCTTGCAGCACGCCATATGACGCCGGTGAAGGCGCTCGATGCGCTCGGCGTGCTCACCGGCCGCACGGTGGCGGCGCACTGCGTGTGGGTCAATGACGCCGACATGGAGATCCTGAAGGCGCGCGGCGTGGGTGTGGCGCACTGCCCGTCGAGCAACATGAAACTGGGCAGCGGCGTTGCGCCGGTGGCGCGCATGCTGGAACTCGGCCTCACGGTGGGTCTGGGCCCGGACGGCCCCGCCGGCAGCAACAACGATTTCAACATGTTCGAGGAGATGGACCTGGCCGCCAAACTGCAAAAGGTGATGACGCTCGATCCCGAAACGCTGCCGGCCTCGACGGCCCTCGAAATGGCCACCATCCGCGGCGCGCGCGTGTTGGGCATGGAAAAAGAAATCGGCTCGCTCGAAGCCGGCAAGCGCGCCGACATGATCGTGGTGCGCCTCGACCGGCCCAACGCTGTGCCGATGTACGATGCTGTTTCGCAGATGGTCTACGCGCTCAAGGCTGACGACGTGCGCGACGTGATGGTGAACGGCAAGCCGGTGGTGAGCGATGGCCGGATTCTGACGTTGAACCAGGCGCAGATTTTGCTGAAGGCGGAAGAGTATCGGGCGAAGGTCAGCGCGTCGTTGAAGTAGGGGCTAGATCGTCAGGCTTTTTCCTCGACCGCTTCCTCATAACTTTTGCGCCGCGTCCCATTGATAGATCATGCAGCTCCCGCCGCCACCCGGAATCCATAATCCGCATACCGGAACTCCGGAGGAATACTGCTCCTTGCGGCACAGCGCGAAAACTTGATGTGATGACGCCAGGCGCCGCCGCGCGAGCTGCGGCGCTTGCCGTGCTCCGGGCCTGGCGGATTCTCCTCCGGCGAAATGGCGTAGTACAGCGGGTCGTACCAATCGGAGCACCATTCGTGCACGTTCTCGCACATGTCAAACAGGCCGTAGGCGTTGGGTCCGGTTTGTCCGATGGGCTCCGGACCCTCCTGCCATCGGCCCGGCGGATAGACACGCGGCTGGTTGCCCCAGGGATAGACTTGCCCGTCGACGCCGCCGCGCGCAGCGAATTCCCATTCGGCTTCGCTGGGCAGGCGGACGCGCGTGGCCCACTGCTCCGACAGCCAGTGGCAGAACGCCACGGCGTCGAACCAGTTCACGTGCGTCGCGGGCGCGGTCACGTGAACGTACGACTGCTTTTCACGCGACGTGGCTTTGCGAAACAGCTCCCAATCGGCATTGGTCACCTGGTAGCGGCACAGGCGGAATGGCGAGACGACCACCCGGTGAACCGGTCGCTCTTCATCTCTTCCGTCTTCTTGACCCATGAGGAACGGGCCGCCGGGAATGAGAGCCAGATCGTTTGGGCTCATCTTCCAAAATCGAAAACTGCAGCTTGCGCTCGTTGGCGTCCACGCGGTCGAGCAGCACGCGCACGCGATCGCCGATGGAAAACTCGCGGCGCGTGCGCTTGCCCACGATCTTGCGAACGTTCTCCTGATAAGTGTACTGGTCGCCGGGCAGCGTGTCGATAGGGACCAGGCCCTCGATGAACAGGTCGGCCAGCTCCACGAAGAGGCCGTATTTCGCGGTGCTGATGATGAGAGCGTCGAAGTTCTCCCCCACGCGCTCGCTCATAAAGCGGACCTTCTTCCATTCCACCAGCTCGCGTTCGGCGTCGGCGGCGCGCCGCTCGGATTGCGAGCACTCTTCGGCGATCGCGGGCAAATCCTCGATCCGGGCGCCGCGCAGCAGGCGGTGAATTATAAGGTCGGGATAGCGGCGGATGGGCGAAGTGAAGTGCGTGTAGGTATCCGCGGCCAGCGCAAAGTGGCCCACGTTCTCCACACTGTAGCGAGCCTGCTTGAGCGAGCGCAGCATCAGGTAGCTAAGGATGCGCTCCTCGGGTTTGCCTTCGATCTTGGCCACCAGCCGCTGGTAGTGCCGCGAATTGATGTTGACTTCGTTGCCGGGGATCACCATTTCGCGCCGCTTCTTGCTTCCGTCGCGGCCCTTATCGGTAAAGGCGAACTTCTGCACGCGAATCGCGCCGGCGCCCAGCGAATAGCCGAAGTGCGCGGCCACTTCCTCGAAATCCATGACACGTTTGGGATCGGGCTTCTCGTGGATGCGGTAGATGGAGACGGGCGCGGATCTCTCCAGGTGCGAAGCCACGGCCTCATTGGCGGAGAGCATGAACTCCTCGATCAGGCGGTGCGCGATGTTGCGCGGCGCGCGCGTGACGCCGGTCATCGCGCCCCACTCGTCGAACTCGATCAGCGGCTCCGGAAGATCGAAATCGATGGAGCCGCGGCGCACGCGCTTGCGGTTGAGCACCAGCGCCAGCTCCTGCATCAGCTCGAAGCGTTCCACCAGCGGCCGGTAGCGTTCGCGCATGGCAACGTCGCCTTCGAGCAGCAAGTGGACATCCGTATAGGTCATGCGCTCCACGCTGCGGATGACGCCGGGAGTGATTTCCTGCGCCACAATTTCGCCCTGATGGTCGATCTCCAGCAGCGCCGAAAGCACCAGCCGGTCTTCATGCGGCACCAGCGAGCAGAGGTTGGTGGAAAGCTGGAACGGCAGCATGGGGACGGCGCGGTCGGGAAAGTAGACGCTGGTGCCGCGCAAGCGGGCTTCGGCATCGATGGGGCTGCCCGGTTTCACGTAGTGGCTGACGTCGGCGATATGCACCTGGAGCGCGTAGTTGCCGTTGGGCAGGCGGCAAACCCACACGGCGTCGTCGAAATCGCGGGCGGTTTCGCCATCGATGGTGACGATGTCCAGCTCGCGGAAATCGCGGCGGCCAACGAGATCGTGCGGATCGATGGCGGAGGGCATCCGCTCGGCCTGTTCCACCACTTCGGGAGGAAATTGGTGCGGCAGGTGGTGCTTGCGGATGACGACTTCGACATCGACTGCGAAATCGTCGGGATGGCCCAGGATTTCGATGATGCGGCCGGTCGAGGCATCGTAATCCAGCAACTCCACGTTGACGATCATGCCGTCCATCTCCTCAACCGAACTGACGCGCGGCGCCTCGACGCCGATGCGATCGACCACCGGCCCGGCGGGAGGAAATTCCATGCCCTCGGGAATGTCGATCCACCGGTGGATGCGGTCGTCCTGCGGCACCACGTACTGCCCGCGGCGCCCAATCTTGAACTGGCCGACCACCGTGGGGTGGGCGCGCTTGAGCACCTTGACGATCTCGCCATCGGCGCGGCCGTCGGGTTCGATGCGGGCAATCCGCGCCACCACGCGATCGCCGTGCATGGCCTTCGCCGCGGAGTCCGGCGGGATGAAGATGTCTCCCGTGATTCCCTCGATGGGCCGCTCGGAAATGACGAAACCGTAACCATCCCGGTGCATGTTCAGGCGGCCGACGGCGTATTCCCGGCTGCGCGCCGTCACCGCAAAATGGCCGGCTCGCGGCTCCAGCAGGTCGCCGCGGGCCGCCAGACGGGCCAGCGCGGCCTCCAGTTCCTCGCGTTTTGTGCCTTTCGCCGCCAATTCCCGGACGAGCTGCTTGAAGTTGGCGCGCGCGTGAGGCAGGCTGGAGATGTGGTCGAGAAGCGCGCGGTCCGTCATAGCCTCGATTTTACCTGCAACGCCTGGCGGCAGCGCATCGTCATTTAGTTGGACTATAGCGGAGGTGTGGGTATGAAGGCCCTTACGCTGCTGTTGGTGCCCGCCGCGTTGATAGCGGGCCAGACTCGTTACGCCCGCCTGGGCGAATTCCAAGGTACGGTCGAGGTTCAACTGACGGCAGCCGACGCCTGGATGCCGGCCGAACGCAACCTCCCGCTGGCTGAATCGACCTGGGTACGCACGGGCCCGGGCGCGCGCGTCGAAATCGAACTGGACGACGGCAGCGCCTGGCGGCTGGGACCGGAATCGCTGGGCGAAATCTCCGACTACACCCAACTTTCCACCGGACAGCGCGTCACGCTGCTTTCGCTCGATCACGGCACGGCTTACTTCAGCGGCGAGCCCTTGGGGAATGACGTCCTCATGCTGGTGGCGCCCGGCGCGCAAGCCACGCTGGGACAGGGCGCCCGCGTCCGCGTTACGGCGGCGGCCGACTGGAGCCAGTTTTCCGTGCTCGAAGGCATGGTCCGCTTTTCTTCCCCCCAGGCGGAAATGGGCTTGCGCGAGGGCCAGAGCGCGCGCGTGGAGCCCGCCAATCCGCAGCATTTCTACCTCTACCCCCAGGTGACAGCGCTGCCCCTGGACCAGTGGAGCGAGGATCGCGACAAGGCGGAGGCAGCGCCGGTTTCGGCCGCCCGGGTGACGTGGCGCCATGGCTTGGCGGACCTCGACACAGCCGGCGAATGGATCCGGACCGAGGACCTCGACATGGTGTGGAAGCCCAGGGTGACGGAAGGTTGGGCGCCCTATCAAAAGGGCCGGTGGCGCTATTACGAGGCGCTGGGCTATGCCTGGGTGAGCGACGACTCCTGGGGATGGGTGCCCTACCACAGTGGCCGCTGGGCGCATCGGGACGACGCCGGGTGGGTCTGGCAGCCGGCGGTCAGCACGGCCTTCAAACCCGGCGAAGTCTACTGGCTGCGCGGAACGAATATGGCCGGCTGGGGACCGCTGGCCCCGGGGGAACTGTGGACCTCCGCCACTCCGGGCGCGACCCCGCCGCGGTATCTCGCCGCCGGAATCACAAGCTTCGCGGCATTCCAGCAGGATGTCCGGGTAATCGATCCCAAGGGTTTCGCCGCGCCGTCCCCAGAGCAACTCCAGGCCGCGGTCTACGCCCGCGCGCTTCCCTCCCCCGGTTTCATCGCCGCGCGTCTGGATGCCACGCGGCCCATCCTGAAAGTGGGCCGCACGCGCATCGATCCCATCGTGCCGGGCGTCACTTTGACCGACACACCGCCTCCTCCCGACCCCGCCATGACCAGCCCGCCCGACGATCCGCAACCCCCTGGCAGCGTCGCGGCCGACGCGCCGCCAACCATGCCGCCGCCGCCCGATGGCGTCTACCCCGTGCCGGTGGTGGCCCTCCCGGTGGTGGAGGTGCCGGTGTTAGTGAGCGCGCCGGATCATCCCTCCTACTCTCGAACCACGCCAACCGGGCAAACCGGAACCACCAGCAGCCAGCAGACCAAACAGACCCAGACTAACGCAACGAGCACGAGCGCTCAGGCCAGCCAGACGGTGCGCAATTCCGGCTCCCAGCCGGTGCACGAGCACGCACAGACCGGCACGCAGAATCCGCCGGCAGCCAGTCCGACGGTGCGCCCGCCCGCCGATCAGCAGGCACACGAGCACCCCACCGCGACCCCACCGCCCTCAGCCACGCCTCGCGAGCCTCCGAGAGTGCAAGTCCCCAAGGTGGATCCGCCCAAGAGCACGGACAAAAAAAGCAGCCTGATGACTCCGGGCGAACGGGGCATCTACCAACAGGTGCTCGCCGATTTCAATGTGCTCGTTCCCAACCTCGGAAAGAGCATCCAGGATCTCGACGCCTGGGCGCGGGATTATCCGAATTCAGACCTTGCCAACGAACGCCAGTATTACTACGTCCAGGCATACAACGGGCTGGGGCGGCCGGATAAAGTTCTGGAGGCGGCAACTCGCCCGGTCACGGCCGGAGCCCGAGCGACGTACCGCAACCCGGAACAGATCCTGCAACTGCTGCTCGTGACCACGGCGAGCCTGCAGAGGCTGAGCGAGCCCAGTCCGCAACAGTTGGCTACCGGCCAGACGGCGGCCCGCCAACTGCTTGACTATCTGCCGGAGTATTTCGCGCCGCAACACAAACCGGAGAGCGTGAACGATGGCTCCTGGCAGATGGCACGGACGCAAATCGAGGGCCTGGGAAAACTGGCTCTGGCACGGCAGGCTGCGCCGCTCCACGCCGGAAAATGAATTCGCGCACGAAACAAGAGTGGTATCGCTGGCGTGAATGAAAAGTCAGGCTTTCAGCTTAACGTCGGGCTCTTGCCCAGAGTCTCGCGACAATCGCGAAGAGCGCCGGCTAAAAGCCGGCGGCAGGCTGAAGCCTGCCCCACCGGTACTACCCGATTGACAATCGCGCTGGACGGGTTATCATTTGATTTACCCTCCCCCGATTGAAACCTGAAGGAATCGTGAGCCCCACATTGAACCCTGCAATTTTGGAAACGGACTTCCCGGGCGTCGAGCGTCACGGCCGCGGCAAAGTCCGCGACGTTTATCGCATCGACGGGCGGCTCCTGATTGTCGCCACCGACCGCATTTCGGCCTTCGACTACATCCTGCCAACCGGCATCCCGGACAAGGGCAAGGTGCTGACCCAGCTTTCCATCTTCTGGTTCGATTTCCTGCGCGAGCTCACGCCCACGCATTTTCTGACCGCGCGGGTGGAGGATTACCCGGAACCGCTGCGCCGCTTCCGGGACCAGTTGGAGGGCCGCTCCATGCTGGTGAAGCGCGCCAACATGGTCGAGATCGAGTGCGTCGCGCGCGGCTATATCTCGGGCTCCGGGTGGAAGGAGTACAGCGGCCACGGCACGGTTTGCGGCATCAAGCTGCCGGCCGGCCTCAAGGAAAGCGACCGGTTGCCGGAGCCCCTCTTCACACCGGCCACCAAAGCGCAATCGGGCCACGATGAGAACGTTTCCTTCGAGCGCGTTTGCGAATTGGTGGGAGAAAGCCTCGCCGCCCGTCTGCGCGATCTCACGCTGAACATCTATGCGCACGCGGCGCGCTACGCCGAAACCCGCGGCATCATCATCGCCGACACCAAGTTCGAATTCGGCTTTGCGGGCGATGAACTGGTTTTGGGCGACGAAGTGCTCACCCCCGATTCCTCGCGCTTCTGGCCGGCGGACACGTACAAGCCGGGCGGGCCGCAATTCTCCTTCGACAAGCAATTCGTGCGGGACTACCTGGAATCGATTCGCTGGAACAAGCAGCCGCCGGCTCCCGCGTTGCCGGAAGAAGTGGCCGCCCGCACCGGCGAAAAATACCGCCAGGCTTACCGCGTGCTCACCGGTCACGGTCTATGAACTGGCTGGACGCAGTGCTGGGGATCATTGTCGTGGCATCGGTGGCAGCCAGTTTCCGCAAGGGGCTCTCGCGCGAAATCATTGGCCTCGCGAGCGTGGTGCTCGGCCTGGTGCTGGGTTGCTGGTTCTACGGCAGCGTGGCGGCCTATCTCACGCGCTACCTCAGCTCCCGCGCGGTGGCCAACTTCGCCGGGTTCCTGATCGTCTTTTGCGGCGTGGTCATCGCGGGCGCCATCGTCAGCGCGATCATCGGAAGGTTTTTGAAGGTAACCGGCCTCTCATTTTTCGATCACCTGCTGGGCGCGGCCTTCGGCATTGTGCGCGGCGCGTTGATCGCGGCCGCGGTGATCATGGCGATACTGGCGTTTGCGCCGGGCGATTCCCCTCCACAGGCGGTGGTGAATTCGCGTCTGGCTCCTTACGCGGCATCCACCGCGCGGATCTTCGTGGCAATGGCTCCGCGCGAATTGAAAGATGGCTTCCACAAAACCTATGCGGAAGTTTTGGAAGCCTGGAAGCACGCGCTCGAAAAAGGCCCTCATAGGCCTCCTGGAGCGGATAAGGGAAAAGATGAAAAGCGAATTTGATGCACTGGTGGAGCGTCTCTTGGGCAGCAATATCCTGCTGCAAGAAGCTGTCGAGATCCTGGAGCGAAGGATGATTCAAGGCGCGCTCGAACGCACCGGCGGCAAACAGACGGCCGCCAGCAAGCTGCTCGGCATCCATCGCAACACGCTGCAGCGGAAAATCGTCGAGTACGAGTTGGGCACCGGCCGCCCGCGCGCACGCCGCAAGCCGCCCGTCCGCGCGGGCCGCATCCAGAAACGGAAAACCGGCACCGCGTGAGCATCCAGCTTGTGATCTTCGACCTCGACGGCACGCTGATCGATTCCCGCCAGGACTTGGCCAACGCCGTCAACGCTACCCGCGCCCACATGGGGCTGGGACCGCTCGACAACCAGCGGGTCTACTCTTTCGTGGGCAACGGCGCCCCGGAACTGATCCGGCGCTCTCTGGCGAATGCGGCGGGCGACGCCGAAATCTCGAGCGCAACCAAATTCTTCCTGGCCTACTACCGCGCCCACGTCCTGGACTCGACCACCCTCTTCCCCGGCGTTAAGGAATCGCTCGAACGCCTGCATAACGCAGGCAAGCGCATGGCGGTGCTGACCAACAAACCGGAAGGCATGAGCCGCGCGATCGTGGAGGGCCTGGGTACCGCCGGCTATTTCTTCCGCGTCTACGGCGGCGACAGCCTGGAAACCAGGAAGCCCGATCCGATGGGAGTCGCGGCGCTCATGAGAGACGCGGGTTCGACACGCGCCACCACCGTGATGGTGGGCGACAGTTCCGTCGACGTCGTGACGGCGCGCAACGCGGGCATCGCCTGTTGCGCGGTGACCTATGGATTCCAGCCCGAGACGCTGGCCGCTCCGCTGCCCGACCTGCTGGTGGACCATATGGAACAGGTGGTGGAGTGGATATTGAGCCGTCCCTGAGCGGAGTGGGACATCGGTTTATGTCGCCTGTCAAGCTGCTGGGCGGTAGCGAGGGATGACAGACGACAAACCGCGATCGTCTGTCCCACACAGGTGAAACAGTGTTGGGGCTAGCTGCGGTTCCCGCTATACTTGGTCCAGACGCACCCGATGACGCGGCTGACGCGACGGTTTCTCTGCATTCTGGTGGCAATCGGGACAACCCTCCTGATCGGAACGGTAGGCTTCTCGATCATTGGCGGCTATCACCCGTTCGACGCCTTCTACATCACCCTGACCACTATGACCACCGTGGGTTATGGAGATTCCTTCTCGCGCGCCGGGCGGGTTTTCAACACATTCCTCATCATCATCGGGGTGACCACCATCTTCATTGCGATGGGGGCCATGACCCAGACCATCATCGAACTCGAATTCGGCGATGCCATCGCCAAACGGCGGAATCAACGCATGATCGACAAGCTCAAAGATCACTTCATCATCTGCGGCTACGGGCGCGTGGGACGCGGCGCGGCTGCGGAACTGCAGCACGCGGGCGTGCCCTTCGTCGTGGTGGATATCAACCCGGAGCGCGTGGAACCGGCCATCCTGGCCGGAATGCTGGGGGTGGCGGCGGATTCCACCCGCGACGAGACGCTGCGGCAGGTGGGCGTCGACCGCGCTCGCGGGCTGGTGGCGGCGCTGGCCACGGACGCCGACAACCTTTTCGTCCTGCTCTCCGCCAAGGGCCTCAACCCCAAAATCTACGTGGCGACCCGCGCCGCTGAAGAAGGCGCCGAGGAAAAAATGCGGCGGGCCGGCGCCGACTCGGTTTTCGCACCGTACTCCATCACCGGCCACCGCCTGGCGCAATCCCTGCTCCGGCCGCACGTGGTGCAGTTTCTGGATTTCACCACCAACGACATCGGCATGGACATCAGCATCGAACAGGTGCGCGTCTCGGAATCCAGCGAAGTGGTCTCCAAGACCATCCGCGAGATGCAATTGCGCCGCAACGTGGGAGTCATCGTGATGGCCATCCGCCGCGCCGACGGCCGCATGCTCTTCAACCCGCCCGCCGACACCGCCGTGGAAGCAGGCGACTTCCTGATCGTGATGGGACGGCAAGGCGACCTCACCACGCTCGAAGCATTGCTGGCCGACCCGCGCGGAGCGCGGCGGACAAAGCCGTGTTGAGATAGCGACAAATCTTTCTTGCTTTTTCTCTTGACTTCCGCGAAGGATAGGGTATGTTCAGGTCACTCAAGCTACTTGGCGGAAGCGCCCTGGCTTTAGCGCTTCTGCTTGTCATGGCCTCCGTCCCCGCAACGGCGGCTCAGGCCGAGAGGCAAATTGACTGCGGAGTCGCGGTCACCAACGATGGAGTGGTGATTACGCGCGTCACGGTTGGAAACGTGGTAGTGCCGTGCATGGCGGCACCCGGGCCACCCGATGGGAGGGGGCCATACCAATCCGCTCCGCCGTTCCAGGCTGATGATGACTGGCTTCAGAACGTCACGATTTACCTCTTCAACCGGACCAACAAGACCATAGTCTGGGCCGGCGTCCAGATCGGGTTCCCGCAAACGGGGGATGGCCGCAGCCCGGCGACACCCCAGCACACATACAACATAACGGTGGGCCGCCGGCCCGCGGTAGCCAACTTCAGCCCCCGTACCGGCCAGCCGATGCCGCTCCATGACATACCATTGTCGTTCGCTGGGGGCCGAACGCAGGCAATCCGCCTGAGCGAATACATTGACCAGATTCGGTACACCATTCAGGATGCGCTGTTTGCGCCCGTAACAAGCATCAGGATCAATCCGGCCTATTTCATATTCGACGATGGCATGAGTTGGAGCCCTGGCGGCCACTTCGCCACTCCGGATCAGGAGCACCCCGGCAAATGGAAGCCCATGCCGCACGACTATTTCCCTGGGAATGTACATGCGAACTGGCCCCCGGATCGCATAGGCATTGACCGCAAGTGACGGCCCGTTCACGGGCTTCCAAGAGGAGGAGATTGTCATGAAGAGACTTCGAACTCTGATATTCGCGGGGACCGCTCTGTTGCTACTCCGGCAAACGCCGACGGTGCAGGCCCAACTTATGGGGTGCATCCAGAATTTAGATACCTCCCCCGATACCTGGGACTGCGACGGCGGTTGCAACAGCCAGACCGTTACTGAGTATTACGTCAATCCTGCTACCGAGGACGATAACCCGGGCTTTACTGGGAAGTTTTATAACTACGCCCCGACCTGCGGGGGCCTCAAGAACACCCAGAATTGCCAGAGCAGTGGTGCCAGTTGCGGCAGTACGAACATGGATTACTACACTGCAGTGCCGAATTTGTCCGCGTGCTGCCCCAACACGGGTTTTCCATGCGTCGCTGGCCAATGCTGCGGGACGAATGTGTGCATCAACGATATTTGTACGGCCTGTGCCAGTAACTACGGCCAGCCATGCCCGGGCGACTGCGGCAGCCAAGGCACCTACGCGTGCGATGGTTCGTGCCTGGACCCCCTTGACTGCGACAGCGATGCGGACTGTGCCAGCGGCCTGTATTGCAACGACGACGGCTGCTGTGTGAGCGGCGGAGGCGGCGGCGGTGACGGGCGACTCATGTGAGACCAACGACGACTGGGCCTCCCCCCTGACTTGCCAATGTGGGGTGTGCGGCGACTCGTATGGCGACATAGTGTGTTCCGTTCAACCGATTCTCGTCGACCTGGGCGGCGCTGGCCTCTCGCTCACAAGCGCCCAAAACGGTATCAAGTTCGACTCCTTCCGCAGCGGAAGACTTATTCAGATGGCGTGGACCACTGCCGGCGCAGACGTCGGCTGGCTCGCGCTGGACCGGAACGGCAACGGGCGAATCGACGACGGCGCTGAACTATTCAGTAACGTGACGCCGCAGCCGCGCCCAGGCCCGAGGTCCGGCTTCCGGGCGCTCGCGGTTTACGATCAGCCGGCGAACGGCGGAAACGGCGACGGCGTGATCGACCAGAGGGACTCGGTGTTTTCGCGATTGCGCGTCTGGGTCGATAAGAACCACAACGGCGTTACCGAACCGGGCGAGCTGCTGACCATGCAGCAGGCGGGGATTCAATCGATCTCGCTCGATTACAAGCTCGCGAAGTGGGTGGACGCTTACGGGAACCAATTCCTCTACCGCAGCAAAATCACCTTCGCTAATGGCGTGCCCGCGGGTGACCAATACGTCTACGACGTGCTCCTGGGCACGGCAAAGTAACCTTCCGCGCGGGGCCGTTCTCCGGGATGGCCCCGCCCACCCTCTCCGACGCCTATCATGGGGTTCGGCCTGCCGACACCGCCGTGGAAGCAGGCGACTTCCCGATCGTGATGGGACGCCAAGGCGGCCTCACCACGCTCGAAGCCTTGCTGGCCGATCCGCGCGGAGCAGCGCCATTAACCCGGCCGCAAGCTATAATGGGCTTCGGCCGGCATCCGGCTGTTCATATGGCAAGCCGATTTCGAAACTTCCTGGAATCCCTCCTATACGCGGGCATGAAGCCCGGAAAGCCCAAAACGGAGTCCAAACGGATGCGTCTGCTGGGCCCGCTACGTGGACCGGTGGAGCGCTGGCTCTCCGGCGGTGGCCGTCAGGACCCGCTCTACCTCAGCAACCGCAGCTTCGGCCAAAAGCTTGTCGGTTGGGTGAAAGTTGGTGTGCCGCTCTTGGTGGTGGTGGTGGCCGTGGTGTTCGCGTTTCGTATGCACCGGCGCGAGGACAAACCTGCGGAAGTATTGTCACCCGCGGAAGTCGCGGCGAAGACGTTGCCCGACCTGAACAAGCCGATTCACGTGGACTCCGACACCGACATCGAGGTACTGGAAGTGTACGTCGATCACGCTGCCGGAGACAGGCTGGTAGGAAGGGTTCGCAACACGACCACCCACGAGATTCAAGCCGCTAAAGTGGATTTCACCCTGACCGGGGCCGACGGCTCTCAGGTCGGCGCGATCAGCGTCAAACTGAACAAGCTGGCCGCGGGCGAGACCGTCCCGTTCGCACAGCCGATCTCGGGAAAAACCGCCGTCTTCGCGCTCGTGCGCGAAGTGCATACGCAGTAGGTAGGTCGGCGGACGAAAGCGCCCGCCCCACGAAAGCACGAGCCTTACGGACCAAAGTGGGACATCCATGATAAGGGCTTGTCAAGGGAAAACACACCTTTCCCTGAACCTAACGGAAGATTTTTCCGAAGCGCGATAGTCGATAG
The DNA here is from genome assembly GCA_050014595.1 of Bryobacteraceae bacterium. GTDB lineage: Bacteria > Acidobacteriota > Terriglobia > Bryobacterales > Bryobacteraceae > PALSA-129. The sequence goes on along the minus strand of JBEKDA010000018.1, from coordinate 26 downwards.
GGTGACGGTTGCTCCGAATTGCCGAA
>JBEKDA010000017.1:0-204452 GCA_050014595.1 Bryobacteraceae bacterium | reverse complement strand
GCCCAGATGGAGTACGGTTTCAGAGAATCCGGCATCGAATTGGGGAGCCCGGCGCCATCCAGCGTCGCTAACCCTGAAGATGCGGTTCAAATCATTGGCGGCCGCCCCGTAATTGGGTCCGAGAGAATCCGGAGACACGCCCGGCGACAAGTCCGCGAGCCCCGGCCGCCGCAACGCCCTCATACCATCCCGACCTCACGCCATACGTGTCTTTGATTCTGGCTTCTGGCCTGTGACTCCTGCCCTTCCCCGCCGCCCGAAAATCTTTCGAACCAAATCCCCTAGCCTGCGTTGTTAAGATTGTAGGAGGTTCCCAATGGACCGGCCTGCCACTCCCACTTCTGCCACCGCCCGCGATGTCATCCTCGAGATTGTGCGGAATATGAAGGAGGGGCTCGAGCCGCTGCACTATTCCGTTCTTCCGCCCGCGGTTTATCACGTCTACCTGCACCCGGATGATATGGAACGGCTGCGCGCGATTGTGCCGCGCATCATCGAGGAAGCGCGGCGCGCGCTTGACGCGGAGGTTGAGGCGCTGAACGGGCCGTCGATCGTCGAGCGTCTCAAACTGGCGCGGCGGACAGCGCCCAAAGTGGCGGCGCCGGAGGGCGGTTGGCAGATCCGTATCCTGGAGAATACCGACGACGAAGTGGCGGCGGGCGACATCCTGATCTACTCGGAGCTCGCGTTGCCGGTGAAAGCGGAACTCGGCGCCGGGTCGATGACCCGGAGGATCGCCACGCGAAAACTGGGCCCGACGCAGGTGACCACCACGCCGCCCGCGGAGGCGCGTGCCGCTGAGACACCGCCGTCGGACGATGGCGCCTTTGCGGTAATCGAGTATGCCGACAATTCCGGGCGGAAAATCTTCCGTATGACCAAGGACGAAATCGTGGTGGGCCGCGGGGGCCGCGATTACTGGACCGACATCAAACTGGACACCCTGCCGGACGTTTCGCGGGAACATTTTCGCCTGCGGCGGGACGCGGCCAGCGGGAATTTTTTTCTGAAAGACCTGAGCCGGCTCGGAACCACGATCGACGGGCAGGCTGCGCCCTCCAGCATCGATTTCAGCGATGGCAACAAGCGCGACCTGAATGTGGAAGCGCCGGTGCCGGCGCAGGCGCGCATTGGCCTGGCGGGGGTCGTGTTCCTGGATTTCCGAAGCACCCAGCATGGATAAACCCAAAATCAGGTTCGCCGGAGCGAGTGATGCGGGGCGGGTGCGCCACAATAACGAAGACGCGCTGCACCTGGACGCGGAGCGCGGCATTTTCCTGGTGGTGGACGGCATCGGCGGACAGGCCGCCGGCGAGAAGGCGGCCGAGATCGCCGTGGGACGGGTGCGCGCGCGGCTGGAGCGGCAGACGGGCACCGTGGAGCAGCGCATCCGCGAAGCCATCACCATGGCCAACAACGAGATTCTGGAGGCGGCGCGCGGCAATCCGCAATGGGAGGGCATGGCCTGCGTCCTGACGGTGGCGGTGCTCGAGAACGGGTCGGCCGTGGTGGGACACGTGGGCGATTCGCGGGCCTACCAGATCCGGCGCGGGCGGATTCAGAAAATCACCCACGACCATTCGCCGGTGGGCGAGCGCGAGGACAACGGCGAATTGAGCGAAGCCGAGGCCATGCGGCACCCCCGGCGCAACGAAGTGTATCGCGACGTCGGGTCGGAGGAACACGCTCCGGGCGACGCCGATTTCATCGAGTTGCAGCGCATCCCATTCGAGCCCGACAGCGCGCTGTTGCTCTGCAGCGACGGGCTGAGCGACCAGGTGGGATCGGGCGAAATCCAGCGCGCCGTGGAGCGCCATGCCGGCGCGCCCGAGCGGGCCGTCGAAGAACTGATTGGCGCGGCCAACGACGCGGGGGGCAAGGATAACGTCACGGTGGTGGTAGTGGAAGGTGAAGATTTTACGGCAAGCGCCGCGGCCACGCGCAACGACGCTGGCGGCGGTGACGCCCTGGGCCGGGCCTTGTGGTTTGTGGCCGGTTTGGCGCTGGCGGCGGCGGGCGCCTGGTTCTCGCGGAGCCTATGGGTTCCGGCGCCGGCGGTCGGGCATGCGCGAGTGCTGGCGGTGGGCCGCGGCGCGGCGTATCCCACCATCGCGGCGGCGCTCGCGGCGGCCCGCGCGGGCGATACCATCGACGTGGCGGCGGGAGAATACAGCGAGCAGGTGCACTTGGCGAGCGGCGTGACCGTGCGCAGCCACTCGCCGCGCGCGGCCATTTTGCGGGCGGCGCCGCTGGCGAATGGGCCGGCGGTGATCGCGGACAACGTGCAGGGCGCGCGCCTGAGCGGATTCCGCCTTCTGGCGGCCAAGGACATGCCGATTTCGACCGGCATCCTGCTCCAGAATTCCAGCGTGGAAGTGGACGACGTGGAGGTGGACGGCGCGGGAGTGGGCGTGGAGATCCGCGGGACCGCCAGCCCGGTGCTGCGGGCCAATGCGATTCACGATTGCTCGAATGAGGGCGTGCTGATTCTGGGCGCGTCCGAGCCCTGGATCTCGCATAACGACATTCGCAGGAACAAAGGCGCCGGCCTGGCCGCGCGGGATGGCGCGCGGCCGGCCATGGTGGGCAACGTTTTCGAAAAGAATGCGGTGGAAGTGCCGGAGGACATGAGACAGACCCTCCTGGAGCGAAATACTTTTTTGGATTCGGGAGCGGCCGCTAAGAAGGCCGCCCCGCGGAAAAAAGAATGATCGCGCCGGCCTCGCGCAAACTCGGGAAGTATGAGATCCGCCAGAAGCTGGGACGCGGCGGCATGGCGGACGTGTACCTGGCGCAGGATACCGCATCCGGCCGGACCGTGGCGCTCAAGCTGATCGAACACAGCGCGGACGCCGACACGCGCGACGCCATCGCGGCGGAGATGCGCGGCGCGGTCCTGCAGGAGCGGCTGGCGGCGGTGGATCCGCGCGTAGTGCGGGTCTACGACGCGGGCGACATGGATGGCTTCTTCTTCGTGGCCATGGAATACGTCGACGGCCAGGACCTGGCGGAATTGATGCGTCGCGGCCCGCTGCACATGGAATTCGCGGCGGACGTGGCGATGGCGGTGGCGCACACGCTGGAGAACGCTCACCAACTGGAAGCCACCATCGACGGCAAGGACATCTGCGGCATGGTGCACGGCGACATCAAGCCGAAGAACATCCGGATTGACGCGCGGGGTGAAGTCCGCGTGCTCGATTTCGGCATCGCCAAGGCGCTTTCGCTCTCGCGCCGGCTCACGCGCAACGAGTTCGGCAGCGTGCCCTATGCATCGCCCGAGCGGCTGGAAACGGGCACGGTCGACGCCGGCTCGGACCTCTGGTCGCTGGCGGTGATGCTGTACGAGATGGCCACTGGGATGCAGCCCTACCACGCCGATTCCACGGAGCGGCTGGAGCGCATGATCCGTTCGCGGATTCCGCCGCCGCCGGCGCCCGACCCATGCCCCGAAGCTGTGCGCAGGATCCTCATGAAGGCGCTGGCCTCGGCGCCCGAGGTGCGCTATCAGACGGCGCGGGAGTTCGAGGAAGATTTGCTGGCGTTCCGGGCGGGTCAGCCGGTGAAAGCCGTCGATGAGGATCTGGATGCGACGCGGCGCACCTTTCGTCCAGATCGGGACGAGACGCGGCGGACCGTGGAGACCGCCGCGGACGACGATGCGCCGACGCGAAAGTCGGCCACGCCGGTTTCTGCACCGGCCGTACAGCCAGCGCCGGTGGCGGCGGAGAAAACGCCAACGGAGCGCGGCGAGCTGTTTTATTGGGGCATGCGGGCGCTGGCGGCTTTCGCGCTGATTGCCATGGTGGGCGCGGCGTGGGAGGCGGTGTCGGACTATCGCCTGTATCAGCGCGGCAAGGAATTCGAGCACGACGTGGTGGCCGAACAAATCACCGGCCCGAACCAGATCTGGGACCGCTGGGCGGAACTTTCCCAGGGCCATTCATCCTCTTTGTTTCTGAGGGGACCGCGCCACGCGGTGGAACAGAAGTTGGCGGCGGCCGCGGACCACGTGATCGATACCTACCGCAACAACGAAGCGCAGCCGGTGTATGAAGCGGACTGGCAGCGCGCCCACGCCATGCTGCTGCACGCGCTCTCGGCGGACCCGGACGACAAGATGGTGCACGGCAAGCTGCGCCTGGCGGAGGGCCACCTGGCGCGCATCAACGGCACCAGCCACAAGAGCGCGGCGGAGTTGAACCTGGCGGTGGAGAAGTTCGCCGAGGCCCAGCAGTACATGCCCCAGTCGCCGGATCCGGCGCTCGGTTTGGCGCGCGTGTACGTGTACGGGCTCAAGGATATCGACCGGGCCGCGCAGGCTTTCGACCAGGCGGCCAATCATGGGTACAAGCTGGGGAATCGCGAGAAGTCGCAACTGGCCGATGGATACCGCGAGCGCGCCGACCGGCTCTGGTGGGATTCACGCAACGTGCGCGGGCTGCCACAGGAAAAAGATCAGGTCCAGCGGGCCGCGGACGATTACAAGCGGGCTCTGGACTTGTACCGGCAAAGCGCACCCTACGGAAACGCCAACGTGCGCATGGGGCAGGTCGAAAGCGGTCTGGAGAGCGTCAACTCCCGGTTGGCGGAGATTGAGCAGGAAGCGCAGGCGAGTGCTGCGCCGGCGCGCGGGCGGGTGGCGGGAGCCATCGAGGGGCTGATCGATGCCCTGCGCGGCAAAAAAGGCACCGGGCCGGGAGGACAGGAGCATTAGCATGCTGGCCATCGCTGTGGGGCAGGCAATCCTGCCTGCCGCCGCCTTTCAGGCGGCGCGCCGGGATCGGCGAGAATCCTCGTGTGCGGCCAGACGCCGGCTGAAAGCCGGCGGCAGCCATGATTGGCTGCCCCACAGGGCAGCCGAGCCGCAACCAAGCGTCGGCATGAGTGCCGACGCGGCACGCACGAGTGCGTGCGCCACGGTCATACCGGGCGGGTTACCAACCCGCCGCAGGTTGCCAACCTGCCCGACCGTGCAGACCACTCAAGAAAGTTGGAGCGGCGCTAAATGGCGGTGACGCGAAGCACGGCGGCGGGACGGCCGCAAACCAGGCGCGCGGGCCAGGGCTGGCGGAGCCACGAACTCGTGGGATTGCTGCTGGCGGGGGGCCTCGTGGCGCTGGGGCTGCACCTCGTTTACCAGGCCAAAGCGCCGGGGTTGGCCGACGCCGCGCAGGGTCTGGCCGGCAAGCGGCTGCTCAATCTCAACGAGCTGAGCGCACGCGAAGACCTGCTGCCGGCGCTTGGCATGATCGCCGATGCGCATGCGCGCACGGAGGCCGCGCGGCAAATCTACTACGCTTCCGGCTCTCTCGCGAACGTCGGCGCGCTCGCCCGGATTCGCGGCCTGCTGACTGCCGATCAGTTCCGGCAATTGAAGCCGCTTTTCGTGGTGCGGCGGCCGGAGCGCTTTGAGAGCGCCTTCTACCGGTGGGTGAGCGCGTTCTTTCTCGCATTCCTGCTGGTCGATGTGTGGTGGAGCGCGCGCGGGTTCGGCGGCGACCAGTGGCTGCTGCCGGCCACCCTGCTGCTGGCGGGCGCGGGCCTCATCCTCATGATTGCCCTGCGCGACCCGGTGCGCGATACGCTGCTGTTCGCCGGTTTTGCGCAGGGTGTGGCGGGCGGATGCCTGTTGCTGGCGGTGGCCAGCGGACTCGATTACGAGCGGCTGTTGGGGAAACTGAGCTTTGTGCCGCTGCTCGCCAGCTTCGCGCTTTCCGCCATGCTGATTCTGTTCGGGTCCGGTCCGGGCACGAGCGACGCCAAAGTGAACCTGCTGGGGTTCCAGCCGGTGGAGATCATCCGCCTGTTGCTGGTGCTGTTTCTGGCCGGGTATTTCGCGCGGCGGTGGGACGTGCTGCGTCACGCGCGCGAAACGCGCCAGCGCCTGGCGCCGTTGACCAAACATCTGGATATTCCGCCGCTCGAATACATTTTGCCGATGGCGGTCTCGGTGGCGCTCTCGCTGGTATTCTTCTTTCTGCAGCGGGACATGGGGCCGGCGCTGGTGTTCGCGTGCCTGTTCCTGGTGCTCTACGGAATGGCACGGTCGAGCGCGCTGGCGCCGCTGGCGGGCCTCGCGCTGGTGGTGGCGGGTTTCGCGGTGGGCTACTGGCTCGGCGTGCCCCACACGGTGGGCGAGCGCGTGCGCATGTGGCTCTCGCCGTGGGACAACCTGGTGCACGGCGGCGATCAACTGGCGCACTCGTTGTGGGCCTATGCCACGGGCGGGACGGCGGGGGTGGGAACGGGACTGGGCGATCCCCAATTGGTGCCGGCGGCGCATACCGACCTGATCCTGGCGGCGCTGGGAGAAGAGTGGGGCTTTGCCGGCGTTGCCGCCGTGTTCGTTCTCTACGGCGTGCTGGTGTGGCGGACGCTGCGCGCGGCGGTGCGCGCGCGAACCGATTACGAATGCTTTCTGGCTGTCGGACTGGCGGCGGCCACGGCGCTGCAGGTCCTGCTGATTGCCGGCGGCTCGCTGGGAGTGGTGCCGCTTTCCGGAGTGGTGACGCCCTTCCTGAGTTACGGGCGCACCGCCATGCTGGCTAACTTCGTGGTGGTGGGGATGGTGGCGGCGATTTCGGCCAGAGGGCGGGAAGAACCAAGGCCGGCGGCGAGACCGGCGCCGCTGGTGGGCGCCATCTTCGCCATCGGCGCAGCCGTGGTGGTGGCCAAGGCGGGCTACGTCGCAGTGCTGCGCAGCGACGTGCTGATGGGCCAGGGAACGCTGGTGACGCAGGCCGACGGCGCGCGGCGCTATCAGTACAACCCGCGGCTGCAGGCGGTGATGCGCGATATTCCCAAAGGCACCATCTACGATCGCAACGGGCTGCCGCTCGGAACCAGCGATTGGGAGCTGCTCGAAAAGCATCGCGCCGATTACCAGGCCCTGGGAATCGATATAGAAAAGGCCTGCCCGCGCGGCGAAAGCCGGCACTATCCTTTCGGCGGGCTGATGTTCGACCTGCTGGGCGACTTGCGCACGCGCGAGCGCTGGGGCGCCACCAACACGTCGTTCGTGGAGCGCGATGAGGCGCGGCGGCTGCGCGGCTACGACGACCGGCCCACGCTGGTCGAGGTGAAGAATCCCAAGACCGGCAAGATGGACAAGGTGCTGCGTTACGATTACCGCGAGCTGGTTCCGCTGCTGCGGCATCGCAACGACCCGCGGAACCCCGAAGTGCGCAAGGTGCTCGACCGGCCGCGCGACGTGAACATGTCCATCGATGCGCGGCTGGAAGTGAAAGTTGCCGAGATTCTGCGCAACCAGCTCAAGCAAGCCGGCAAGGATAAAGGCGCGGCGGTGGTGTTGGACCCGGCCACCGGCGATCTGCTGGCGGCGGTGAGCTTTCCGCAGCCGGTGCTCAATGGAGTAGCGCAGCCGGGTCAAGAGGCCAACCCGTGGCTCGACCGCGCGCGCTACGGGCTGTATCCGCCGGGCTCGACCTTCAAAGTGGTGACAGCCATGGCGGCGCTGCGCAAGGACATGCAACTGGCGCATCGCACTTACCAGTGCATCCGGCTGCCGGACGGGCGCGTGGGCAACTACCTGAAAGGCTCCAGCCGCCCGATCCGCGACGACATCCAGGACCAGGCGCCGCACGGCACGCTCGACCTGGAGCGCGGGCTGGTGGTTTCATGCAACGCCTACTTCGCGCAGTTGGGCGCCTACGACGTGGGCGCCGATGCGCTGTGGACCACCGGCAGCGCGCTGGGCATCGCGACGGCATGGCCCAACCGCGCCGATCAGTTGAAGAAATCGCTGCCACAATCTTCCTACGGGCAGGGGCAGGTGGTGGCGTCGCCGTTCCAGATGGCGCGGGTGGCGGCCACCGTGGCCAGCGGCGGCAGCATGCCGCAGGGCCGCTGGATCACGGACGAGACCAACACCCGGACCACCGAGCCGCGCGAGGTGCTGCCGGCGGATGCGGCCGCGCTGCTGGGCCGGTTCATGCGCGAAGTGGTGACGGCGGGCACGGGGAAACGCGCCGCCGCCTCAGTGCCGGTGGCGGGCAAGACCGGCACCGCGGAACTGGCGGATGGGCCGTCGCACGCCTGGTTCATCGGGTTTGCGCCGTACGGGACATCGCAGGAAGGGGCGACCCGGAAAATCGCCTTCGCCGTGCTGGTGGAGAATGGAGTCTATGGAGGAACCAATGCGGCCCCGGCGGCGGCGGAGATTGTCAATGCGGCGGCGAAGCTGGGGCTGGTGCAATAGGGGCGGGCGCCTATGAGTCTGTTTTCGAAAATCGAAGAGAGCATCGAGCGGGGCTTCCGGAAGTGGACCGAGCGGATGTTCGGGCCGGCCGATTCCGATGAGCTGCTGCTGGTGCATCGCGCCATTCTGGAATCGATCGAAAGCCGGGTCCAGACTGTGGCGCGCGGCAGGCGCGTCTTTCCCTACGGGCACGTGACCGTGACGCTGGTCTCGGCGGACCCGGACCGGCGGGCGCTCTACCAGACGGCCTTTGGCGAAGGCGGCCGGCTGGAAAGCGATGTCCAGGAGGCCCTGGATAGCGCCGAGTGCGAGGCGCCGCGCGGCTTCGGCGTGGAAGTGAAGACCTCGGATACGGGGGAGAAGAGCTTCACCATCGAGTTTTCGGTGGAAGCCTCGAAGCGGGCGGCCGGGCCAACGCGCGGCGCCGGCCGGTTGATTGTGGTGAAGGGGAAGACCTTGCAGGGGGAATACACGTTGGAGAAGGCGCTTACGAATCTGGGCAGGATGGCGGAGTTGACCGATACCGAGCACCGCGTGGTGCGGCGCAACGACGTGGTCTTCGAAGAGGGCGGCGACGAGCCAAACGCCACGGTGTCGCGGCGGCACGCGCACATCCGTCTGGATGCCGGCGATTACCGCATCTGCGACGATGGAAGCGAGTTCGGCACGCGCGTGCTGCGCGACGGACGGGCCATCGAGGTCCCGGCGGGGAACCGGCGCGGCGAACGGCTGAGGGCGGGCGACGAAATCTTCCTGGGGCGGGCATGCCTGCGGTTCGAACGATGAGAAAACTCGCGATGCTGGCCGCTTGGCTGCCGGTGGCGCTGGTCGCGCAGGCCAATCTGCAGTTCCAGCAGGGCGAGGCGCTGAAGCCCCCGCCCGGATGGTTCGTGCTGGACGCCATGGAAAACACCGAATACCTGGCGGAATGGCAAGCGAACTGCCGGGGTGATGCGCCGTGCGCTGTGCTGGCGGGTCCCGCCACGGCAACCGCCGAGAGCCTGGGCAATCTCTTGCAGGATTTCGATGCCGCGCCCTTCCGCGGAAAGAGGGTGAAACTGCGCGCGTGGATCAAGATGGAGGCGGGCGCGCTGGGCGACAAGGCGCACATGGTGCTGCGCGTGAACCGGCCGAACGCGGAGACCGGCTTTTTCGACTACATGGAAAACCGCCCGATTGTCTCCTCGGAATGGAAGAGCTACCAAATCCGCGGCGAGGTGGCTCCCGACGCCGAGAGCATCCGCATCGGCGTGGCGCTCTACGGCCGGGGACGCGTGTCGGTGAGCGGCGTCGAGTTCGCGGAGGATGTGATCACGCCCGCCCAGGTGGCGGAGGCGCGCGAGCGAATTCAGAAGCAGTATGCGCTCCTCGATTCGGCGTTCACGCGCGGCGACAAAGACGAGATTGCGAAGGTGGTGCTGCCGGACGCGCAGATGGGCGTGGGATCGGTTCGCGAGCCGCTCCTGCCCGCGATTCAGGGCGAGATGCAAAAAGGAGTGAGGCTGACGGCGCGAACGAAACTCATGTCGGCGCAACTGGACGGCGACCAGGCGGTGGTAACGGTGGAGCGCGAGGCGGCCGATCCCACTCCCGGCGGAAAGCGCCGCGTAGTGACGATTCACCGCGACACCTGGAGCCAGATGGAGGACGCCTGGCGCTGGAAGGAATCCATCGAGCTGGCTTACTACTGGGTGCTGCCGCCCACCAGCGCGGCCGTGACGCGGGCAGTCGCGGCCGAGATCAAAGCTCACGCCAAGCCGCTCCGGACCGGGCAGCCGGGCGAGGAGTGGGCCAACCTGGAAGCCTTCGGAGCGGCCGTCGGCGAATCGCGGATTGTGGCGCTGGGGGAAGCCGCGCGCGGCACGCGCGAGTTCGCCGGGCTGAAGCTGCGGCTGGTGGAATACCTCGTGAAAAACAAGGGATTCACCGTACTGGTGGCCACCAACCCGGAAGATGCAAAGGGGGCATCGGAATGGCTGAGCGCCAACGCCCCTAAAGCGGCGTTCGTGGCTTTCGATTCCTCGGCCGCGCAGGACATGGCGAATCGTTTCTCCAGCCTCCTCGACACCACGTACCTCACCGCCAAGGTCATTCTGTGGACCGATAACGGCCACGCCCGATTCGGCGACGAAATGGCCGACAAGGGCATGGGAGAATGGCTGCGCGAGCGGTACGGGCGGAATTTCTACGCGGCTGGTTTTGCCTTCCGCCGCGGAGAGGTGCGGGCGGTGGGAGTGGACAACGGGGATTCCAAGGGCTTGGGCATGTGGAGCGTGCCGCCATCGCCGGAAGGCTCTGGCGATGCCGTGTTGAGCGCGGCCGGGATGCCGGCCTTCTTCCTGGATGTCGCGACATTGCCGGGCTCCGGAACCCTGGCGCGCTGGCTCACGGATGTGCACCTGTTTCACGATCTGGGGGCCTACTGGGTGGTGCAGGATCCCGATGCCGCCTTGCAGCCGGCCGAACTGCGCAAGCGCTACGATGGGCTGTTCTTCGTCGAGGAGGTGCATGCTGGGGGGGAATAAAGAATGAAGAATGAAGAATAAGGAATCACCGGGCGCGCGGCGCGGCCTCCGAGGGACTCCTCTGAACTTATATCTCATCGGCAGCGCGGCATTCCCGTGAAAATTGTGATGAAACACAATCAAAGGATCGTTGGAAGGACGAGTCTGCAGAATCTTCGCGGTCTATACGGTGGACCCGAAACTGTGATGTCCGGCCGCGGCTGCGCAATCTTCGCGGCCTTGCTGGTGTTCCTGGCGTCCGCGCGCATCGTGTCCACCTACACCGTCCTCAGCCACACCATGGACGAACCGGACCACCTGGGCTGCGGCATGCAGTGGCTCAACGGCGCGTATACATGGGATACGGAGCATCCTCCGATTGCGCGCGTCCTGGCGGCGGTGGCCGTCTCGCTTGCCGGAGAGCGTCTGGTTCCTGCCGACGGTTCGTACATGGAAGGCAGCCTGATCCTCGGCCGCGACGATCACTACGACCGCACCCTCTCGATCGCCCGCTTCAGCGTTCTGCCGCTCTTCTGGATCGCGTCGCTCGCCGTGTTCCTGTGGGCAAAGCGCGCCGGCGGCCCCAGGGCCGCGGTGATCGCGACCTTTCTCTTCACCACTACGCCGCCGGTTTTGGCGCACGCAGGCCTGGTCACCACGGACATGGCTTGCACCGCGTTCGGCGCCCTCGCGTTTCTCGCATCGCTCTGGTGGGCCGATCGGCCGGATCGCTCGCGCACCGTTCTGTTCGGCATCGCGCTCGGCCTCGCCGCCGCGGCGAAGTTCTCGCTGTTGGTATACCTTCCCGCAGCCTGGTTCGTGCTGCTCGCCATCCGCCGTCCGCCGCTCTCGAAAATGCGGCCCTATATCGCACCGCTTGCCGTGGCCGGACTGCTCGGCGCATTTGTAGTCTGCGCCGCGTATCGGTTCACGCTCGTGCCTGAATTCTTCGGAGGAATTCAGGGTCTGATGAAGCAGAACGCCGCCGGCCACCCGTCCTACCTGCTCGGACAGCGCCGCCATGGCGGCGTCTGGTATTACTTCCCCGTGGTGCTCTCGGTCAAGACGCCGGTCGCCATGCTTCTCCTGCTCAGCGGCGGACTTATTTACGGCTGGCGCAGGCGGCTGCCGCTCTCCGCGCCGGCGGCATTGGCGGCGGGCATCCTGATCGTCGCCATGATGAGCCGCATCAACATCGGCGTGCGCCATGTCCTGCCGATCTACACCGCGTTCTCGGTAATCGGCGCGGTGGCAGCCGCCGAACTGATACGCGGGCCGTGGCGGCGCGCCGCTGGCATCCTCTTGCTGCTCGGGTGGCAGGCCGTCTCCGGAGCGGCACAGCATCCCGACTACATCGCCTACACCAACGAGTTCGTCTCCGGCCATCCCGAAGATGTAACGGCTGAATCCGACCTCGATTGGGGCCAAGACATGAAACTCGTCGCGGCCTTCCTCTCCCGCCACGGCGCCACGCACGTGGCCTTCACTCCCTACTGCATCACCTACCTGAAGGCCGGCCGCGCCTTCCCGCCCACTACTCCCACCGACTGGTATCATCCTTCCCCCGGCTGGAACGTCGTCAGCTTGAGCGGACTTAAAGTATTCGACCAGCCCGGCTGGGCCGAGAGGATTCCTCCCCATTTCAAAATCGGCAAAACCCACTGGGCGTATTACTTCCCATGACGGAGAGGGCTGCGCGCGGAGGTCCATTCTATATTCTGACTTCTCTATTCTGCCTTCCGCTTCTCTCACTCCAGCGCGGCCTGAACCTTTTTCGGTAGTTTGGCCCTCACCAGGTCGTAGGATTTCCTCAGGAGCCTCTTGGTCTCCTCGGCGCGCAGCGCCTCCTGGCTTTCCAGGGCCACCCACTGCGCCCGGGCCATGTAGGGGGCAGGGATCACGCCGGGGCGTTCCGTTAACTCCGCGAAATCCTCGGGGCTGCACTTGAACGACATGCAGACCGGCGCGGGCTCCAGCGCCACCACGGCGTACATCTTGCCGGCGATTTTGAACACCAGGTCGGCGCCCCACTGCACCTTCTCGGTGGTGTGCGGCAGCTTCATGCAATAGCGGCGAACCCATTCGATATCCATTTACGACTCCTGGCTATGCCTCGTGGCCGAACATGTGCAGGCCGTCCCGCTTGATTGCCAGGGTGGCATGGCTCCCGCAAATCACTATGCCATACTCCTCCAGCCCGCGGGCTTTTTCAAAAGACGCGACGAAGCCCGGGTAGCGCAGCGTGGCGCGGCCGGCGCCGTGTTTCGTCACCGAAACCGGCGGGGGTGCGTCCAAAAGGAACTGGAGCGTGCCCAGCGAATCCCTGGCATCGCCCTGGAACACGCGGCAGAAGACGATACGCCCCAGAGCACCGCTCCGGACCAGTTCGCGCGCCGGCTTGAGGCCGGTCCAGTTCCGGATGGGCAAGCAGGCCCCACGGACCAGTTCGCGCGCCGGCGCGAGGCCGGTCTTCGCCACGCCGATTCCGGCGCCCGCGGTCAGGAGAAACGTCCGGCGGCTTAGCGGTGTCTGCGGCATTCCCTCATAATGACATCATGCCTGAGCGGCTCGCGCAAAGCAGCCGCCTGAAGGCGGCTGCGGCATGATGGGTGCGCGACGTAAAAGTGGGACTCCGGCTGGTTTGTTTCAGGGCACGGCCTTTAGCCGTGCCGTGGAGTTTCTACATTTTCAAGTTCCGTTAAGACCAACTGGTAGCGCCGGCGGTCTTGCCGCCGGTGTTCGACCGGCCGGAGGCCTGTCCCTGGAGTTTCTACATTTCCGGCTGTATGAGGTTATGATCTGGTTTGTATCAGGGCATGGCTTCAGCCATGCCGAACCGCGAAAGGAATGGGCTTTAGCCGGCTAAAGCCGGCTAAAGCCCACGGCACGACTAAAGCCGTGCCCTGATACAAAGCCGAAGACCAAACCTCGCGTACCCCTACACTCAGATTCCTGCGGATTTCGCCGGATCGGGAGCTCCGCCACTTTTATGTCGCACACCCCGGCATGATTGCCCGCCCCACTTTGTAAGTATCATATGATAAAGCTGGCGAACCCGTGACTGATCTGCATAGACTGCGGCCCATCCGCCTCGCGCTGCTGCTTGCCGCGGCGCTCGGGGCCTGGGGACAGTCCGCTCCCCCGGCGACGCCTCCCGCGCAGAATCCTCCGCCGGCCACGCCGCCTCCGGCCGACCCGAATCAGCCGGAAATGGCCACCAAGGATTCTCCCGCCACCTTCAAGACGCGCGTCAACCTGGTGATGGTGCCGGTGGTGGTGCGCGACAATAAGGGCCGCGCCGTCGGCACGCTCCACATGGAGGATTTCCAACTCTTCGACAAGGGCAAGCCGCAGGTGATCGTCAAATTCTCCGCGGAAAAATCGGGCCCGAAGACCAAAGAGGCTCCGCCCGCCATTCCCACCATGCAGACCGAAGACCAGACCCCGCCGCCGGACATTCCCGAGCGCTTCATCGCTTACCTGTTCGACGATCAGCACCTGGAGTTCGGCGACCTGGTGCGGTCGCGCGATGCCGCCATCCGCCACCTGGCGTCGCTGCAGATCACCGATCGCGCCGCCATCTACACGACCTCCGGCCAGGACCAGCTCGAATTCACCGACGACAAGGACAAGCTGCAGGAGACCATGATGCGGATCCGGCCGCGGTCCATCATGGACCCGGGCGGGATGGTGCAGTGCCCCGACATCAGCTACTACATGGCGGACATGATGATCAACAAGAACGATCCCTCGGCGCTGTCGCTGGCCGCGCAGGAAGTGGTCGCCTGTAACCCCGGGATGCCGGCCAATTCCGCGGCCTCGATGGCGCAGGCAGCCGCCTTCCACGTGCTGGCCATCGGATCGCAGGAGACGCGGGTTTCCCTGTTGGTGCTGAAGGAAGTGGTGCGCCGCATGTCCGGCATGCCCGGACAGCGCACCATCATTCTGGTCTCGCCCGGGTTTATCACTCCCTCGGAGCAAACGGAAAAAATGGACGTGCTGGACCGCGCCATCCACGGCAACGTGCTGATCAACAGCCTGGACGCCCGCGGTCTGTGGACGGACCCCTCGCTGGACGCTTCCCGCCCCACCAACGCCCACTCCGCCCAATTCCTGACTTTCAAGAGCCAGTACGATCGCGATTCCGCCTCGGCGCAGGCCGACGTTCTGGCCGAAATGGCGCACGGGACCGGCGGAAGTTTCTTCCAGAACAACAACGACCTGGACGAAGGATTTCGCCGCCTGGCGGCCGCGCCGGAGTATTACTACCTGCTCGGCTTCTCGCCGCAGAACCTGAAACTCGACGGCAACTTCCACGCCCTGAAGGTTACTCTCAAGCTGCGGGCGGGGCTCGACATTCAGGCGCGCAAGGGTTACTATGCGCCCAAGAAACTTTCCGATGCCGCCGAGACCGCCAAGCAGGAGATCGAAGAGGCGCTCTTCTCGCGCGACGAACTGCACGATCTGCCGGTGGAACTGCACACCCAATTTTTCAAGACCAGCGACAAGGACGCCACCCTGGTGGTTCTCTGCCGCATGGACCCGACGCACATTCAGTTCCGCAAAGCGGACGGCCGGAACTACAATACCATCACCATCGTTTCCGGAATCTTCGACCGCAATGGCAACTTTATATCCGGGCTGCAAAAGGTGGTGGAATTGCGCCTCAAAGATGAGACGTTGACACGGTTGACGACCACCGGGATGTCGGTGAGGACGAATTTTTCGGTGAACCCCGGGACGTACATGGTCCGGCTGGTGGTGAGGGATTCCGAGGGACAACTCATGTCGGCGGCCAATGGCGCCGTCGCGATTCCGTAACGGGAGACTATCATGCGAATTCGAAACATAATGTTGTGGATGGGAGCGTTGCTGGCGAGCGCGGGCGCGGGCGCGGCACGCGCGCCGCAAGTGGAACAGACTTCCACCCCTACGGTGATCCGGACGGAAACCAAGCTTGTGCTGGTGGACGCGGTGGTCACGGACAAGAAGGGCAGCTACGTCACCGATCTGACGCAGAAGGACTTCGAGGTTCTGGAAGACAACAAGAAACAATCCATCAAGACCTTCGCCTTCGAAGCCGACCCCAATTCCCCCCTGAATAACCAGAAGCACTACCTGGTGCTGTTCTTCGACAACGCGTCGGCCGGCTATGGCGACCAGATTCAGGCGCGTGAAGCCGCCGCCAAGTTCATCGATGGCAATACCGGCCCTAACAAATACATCGCCATCGCCAACTTCACCGGCAGCTTGAGAATCACGCAAAACTTCACCAACGATCCGGCGCGCCTGAAAGCCGTGGTCAGTGGCGTCAAGATGGCTACCGTTTCCACCTCCGACGACGGGGCGGGGATCGGGTCGGCCGGCGGCGGCTTTCCCAATATGAACAGCGCCGCTTCCGATTTCGGCGTGCGTTCGGTGCTGCTGGCCCTCCGAGGCCTCGCCAAGGGGCTGGAAGGTGTGCCCGGCCGTAAGACGGTCATCATGCTGACCGCCGGCTTTCCGCTCACCAGTGAAACCCGCGCGGAGTTGACCGTCACGATCGACGCCTGCAATCGGGCCAACGTGGCCGTGTATCCGCTGGACGTGCGCGGCTTAGTGGCGCCCTCGCCCAGCATGCGGCCGACGTCGCCGATCATTCGCGAGACTCCCATGGCGCTGCTGCGGTCGCCGGCCTCGAGTGGTTCTTCGTTGTTCCATTTGGCATCCTTTTCGAACTCCTTTGTGGAGCCCAACCAGACGCGCGGCGGGTCTGGCGGCGGATCGACGGGCGGCGGATCGACGGGTGGCGGATCGACGGGCGGTTCCGCCGGCGGCGCGGGCTCTCGCGGCGGTGGATCGGCGGGCGGCAGCACGGGCGGCTCTACCGGCGGCAGCACGGGCGGTTCGCGCGGCGGAAGCACCGGTTCAACGGGCGCGACCGGCACGCGCGGCGGCGGCAACACGGGTTCGACGGGCAACGGCGGCGGTGGCGGCAACACCAATACGCTCAACCCGTCCATGACCAACCGGAACCTCCTCAACATGAATCCCCGCAACATCGTCCCGCCATTTCCGCCGGGCATGGGTCTCAACGACAGCGCGCTGTATATGTTGGCCGACGGCACCGGCGGGTTCGTGATCCACAATACCAACGACCTGCTGAGCGGCATGGAGAAGATCGCCCGCGATCAGAACCAGTACTACATCCTGGGCTACTCGCCCGAAGATTCACCGGAGGGCAGTTGCCATGCCCTGAAGGTCAAGGTGGACCGAGGCGGCAGTTCCGTGCGCTCGCGCAGCGGCTACTGCAACGTCCGGGTGGTGGACGCGCTGGCCGGCAAGCCCGCCGAGACGGAGTTGGAGGCCATCGCCGCGGGCTCCGCGGCCGGCTCCATCGCCGCGCCTTTGCAGCTCCCGTTCTTCTATTCCTCGCCCAACGTGGCCCGTGTCAACGTGGCCATGGAGATCCCCGCCGCGACCTTCCACTTTGAAAAGGTGAAGGGCAAACAACATGCCGAGGTCAACGTGTTGGGAGTGGCCTACAAGCCGGATGGCTCGGTGGGCGCCAAATTCAGCGACACGGTCAAGTATGATTTCGATACCAAGAACCAGGTGGAGGAATTCCAAAAGAAACCGCTGCATTACGAGAACCAGTTCGAAATCGCCTCCGGCACGTACAGCTTCAAGGTGATCTTCAGCGGCGGCGGCCAGGACTTCGGAAAACTCGAAAAGCCCCTCACCGTCGAGCCGTTCGATGGCAAGCAGTTCGCGATGAGCGGCCTGGCACTCAGCCACGACCGCCTCTCCACCGAAGGCGATTCCGGTCTCGACGCCGTCCTGATCGAGGATAAAGTTCCGCTGCTGTCGAGAGGCCTGCAATTCATTCCCGCCGGCTCCTCGCTTTTCAAGACCACCGATTCACCCGGCCTCTACCTGGAGATTTACGAGTCGCACCTGCTCGACGAAAAGCCGCCCCAGTTGGCCGTTCAGCTCAAAGTGTCGGACCGCAAAGGCGGGCAATTGAAAATCGATTCCGGCCTTGTCCCAATGGATGCCTACGTTCGCAAGGACAGTCCGAACCCGGTGGTGCCGATCGGCCTTAGGATTCCCATCAACGGGCTTATCGCGGGGGCTTACCGGCTGGAGTTGACGGCGTTCGATTCGTTGGGAAAATCCGCGACGCGTACCGTGGATTTCGACGTGGAGTAGGTGGTGGCTGAAGTGGAACAGACGATCGGGTTTTGTCGTCTGTCGCCCGGGCCGCGCTTGACGAGGCAGCCGGTTTAGCGCCACGTCAGGAAGACAGGCCACAAAAGACGATGGCCTGTCCTACAGGGCGGCTTCCACGTTCGGGTAAAAGCGGAAAACCTTATCCAGCAGGCTCACGCGGAAGGATTGGAAGACGTGGCCGTGGGCGCCGGCCATCCGCATCTCGCCACCGACAGCCATGATCTTGTTGAAGCTCGATATGAAGCGGCCGATGCCGGTGCTGTCAATCGCGCCCACCCCCGCCAGGTCGAAGATGAACAGGCGCTTTCCCTGGCCGAGCAGGTTTTCGACGAGACTGACGATCTGCTCGCCCTCCGGCCCCAGCATCAACTTGCCGGCAAGCTTGATCACCACGGTCGCGGGCGCCACTTCGCTATGGCTGATTTCCATCATTGAGTTGTCCCTTGCAGATCCCGGCGGTACCACTCCAGCGTCAGGCGCATGCCTTCTTCGAAGGAAAACCGCGGTCGATAGCCCAGGTCCCTGGCCACCGCCGTAGTATCGGCTTGCGAATGGCGCACATCGCCCGCTCGTGGAGGCCCGTAGTTCGCGGAAATTTCCACCGCTTCCAGCTTTTGCAAAAGCGCCCATGCCTGGTTCAATGTGATGCGGCCGCCGTTGCCGCCGTTGTAGATTCTGCCCGCCACGCCCTGGGCGCGCGCGGCCTTTAGGTTCAGCGCCACCACATCGTCCACGTAGGTGAAGTCGCGCGATTGTTCTCCGTCGCCCAGGATAGTCGGCGAGTGCCGCTCCAGAACGGCTTTGATGAACAGCGAAAGCACGCCGGAGTACGCGCTGGAGGGGTCCTGCCGCGGTCCGTAGACGTTGAAATACCGAAGGGACACGGTCTCCATTCCGTAGACCTTGGCAAAGATGCTGCAGTAGTGTTCACCCACCAGCTTCTGTAGGGCGTAGGGCGATTTCGGACAGGGTGTCATGGTTTCCACTTTGGGAAGCACCTCGGTATCCCCGTAGGCCGAAGAGGAAGCCGCATAGATTACCCGGCCGGCCTGTCCCTCCCGCGCGGCCCGGAGCACGTTGAATGTGCCATTGATATTGACTTCGTGCGAAGGCTGCGGATCGTCGATGGAACGCGGCACAGAGGGAATCGCGGCTTCGTGAAACACGACGGCGGCGCCGCGGATCAGCGGCGCAATTTCCGCGTAGTGGCGGATGTCCGCCCGTTGCAGATCGACCGATTTCCGCACCTCTTGCAGGTTGGATTCCCGCCCCGTCAGCAGGTTGTCGATGACCACGACCCGCTCTGCGCCTTCCCGCAAAAGGCCGCGCACAATCGCGGAACCGATAAAGCCAGCGCCTCCGGTGACAACGTAGTGGCTCATGATGGTGACCGCCCGCGATTCGCCATGATTCCCAGTGTACGATGCTTTGCTGGCGGATCGCTTCGCTTTGCGGCCGGATCGCTTCGGGCGCGCGCGACAGATCGGAAATGACAGGCCTTGAAACCTGTCCTACCATCCACGATAAAGTGGTGTTAAACTCTGATTAGGGCCGATCGGCCTTGTTTGAACGTTTGAACCTACCGGTTCAGGGAGACATTATGATCAAGAAGGTTATCATGGTTTTGGCAATCCTAGCGCTGGTGGCCAGCGCCGGGACCGTCCCAGCGGGCGGTCACTACAAGATTACGTTGGAGCGGCCCGCCATCGTGAAAGGCACCGTACTGAAGGCGGGAGATTATAAGGTCACGCTGGGAGACGCCAAGGTCACCATCTCAACGGATAGCGGGAAAAACCCGATTGAAGTTCCGGCGAAACTGGAAAGCGTCGAGAAGAAGTTCAGCGAGACCGTGGTCGGCTACGTCACCGAAAACGGCAAGCAGACACTCACGGAAATCCGCCTCGGCGGCACGACCACCAAAGTGGTCTTCGATCGTTAACTACTCTTTCGTGGGAGTGGCGGAGGCCGGGGGAGGATGGTTCTCGACCATCCTCCCGCGGTTTAGCTTTGCGGCGCCCGCGGATCCAGAGGAGTCCGCGATCAGCCAGAGATTGCGCAACTGGCGGTAGCCCAGGTTTTCGGGGATGGCTGCCAGGAACAGAGAGGCGATCTGCGCCGGGTCGGACCTGGCAGGCTGCGCTACTTCCCGCAGGACAACCGCTCCCAACGACTGCACCATCCCCATCGCGGCGGTGGAAAGCAGCACGAAAGCGGCGAGCTTCCAATCCACCCAACCCATTACCAGGCCGGCTGCCGCCAGCAGGTATGCCGCCGTTTCCAGCTTCGGACGAACGGAGCGGTCGAGGTAGAGTTCGCGCATGATCCGCCAGCCGAAGGGCCCCGCCAGCGATTTGCGGTGGTGGAAGGCGAGCGCCAGTTCCCTTTGGTCGCGCCGCACCATGTGGCGCAGTTCCGCCATGCAGCGCGGCGTGCGGCCATAGCTGACGGGCGCGGGCAGAAAGGCAATGCGATAGGGCTTCTGCGACGCGAGGGCGTGCCCGTGCAACCGCACAATCAATTCCAGCGCACCGCCGGTAAAGCCGCCGGAAGCGATGATCGAGTCGCGCCGCGCCAGCACGGCGCTGCCGGGAATCGGCAAGACCAGGTTGCGACTGGCGAAGGCTGCCCCGCGAGTCATCCAGGCGCGCAGCGATTCCAGGGCCCCCCAGCGGGAGGTGAGATCCGCGGCCGCCGGAATCGAGTCGCCGCCGCATACCGCAACGGTCTCCTCGAACGCCTCCAGCATGGGTTGGATCATCCGCAACAGCACGGTCGGCGAGAATTCGCCCTCCGGGTCGAGCAGCCCGATCACCGGGGAAGTGGCAACATTCACACCGGCGTTCCAGGCGTCCGCCATTCCGCCGGGTTCCTTATCCACCACCACGATTCGGATCGGGTCGCGCGATTCATAGACGCCACGGACTGGCGCGGTGGGCAGCTTCCGCTCCACGGGGCGCGCCGATTGGTACAGCTTGAACTCGCTGCACCAGGTCGCCATTTCAGCTTCGGAGGGGCCGTCCAGGACGATTACCACTTCGTTGCGGCCGAAATGCAGATCGAGCAGGCGGCGCGCGAACTGGCGGGATTCCGGCAACGCGTCGGGCGGGACCGCGATGGTGGTCACGGCCGGCACCAGCGCGGATTTGAGCAGCACGTCGCTGTAGTCGGGCGAGCCGGCGCGGGCTCTGCGGCGCAGCGTGAAGCAGCCCTGCACCAGCACCCGGAACGCCCCTACACCCAGCAGGAACAGCAGCACGCCGAGCGCCTGCACCGTCCAGAAGACAGCCGGGCCGATGGATTCCATCAAGCCTCCGCCTTTCGTTTGGCCTTATCCAACGCCACGGAGGCGATGAAGGCGGCGGCCGGGTTTGGCCCGCCCGCCAGCTCTTCCAGCGTCTCCCAGCCTCGCGGAGGCATGGCAGCCATGGCCGACGCGGCCATCCGCGCCAGTTCCGCGGTCCCGGTGCGCACGCAACGGGCCAGAGAGGGCATGGCCTCCTGCAAGCGCAGGCGCGCCGCTGTCAGCGCCGCCGCGGCGCTCACATCGGAATCGCTATCGGTGAGTTCGCGCAGAATGGCTCTCTGGTTTTCGGGCGTGAGCGGCACGAGCGGAGCCAGCCGCAGGGCGGCGATGCGGATCTCGCGGTCGCGGTCGTCGAGCAACTCGTCGAGGCCGGCGAGCGGCAGCGCCCGCTCCCAACCCACCAGCATGTTGAGCACCGCCAGAACGCGTTTGGGATCGCCGGACTTGAGGAGGGCGGGCACCGTGTTCGCGCACAGCTCCGCGGCGTGCCTGCGCAGATCCTCCGTCAGCAGAATGCGGATCAGCAGGTTCTGCGAAGCCGCCAGCTCGAATACCTGACCGATTTCCTCGATGCTTCCCGATTGGACCAGGGCGCGCGCGGCCGGCAGCCGCACCTCGGGATCGGCATCCTCCAGGGCGCGCGTCACCAGGTCGCCCACCACGCGCTGGCAGGGCTCGTATGCGCACATGAAAGCCAGACGGGCGTAGGCCGTGCGGCGTACGGCGGGCTCGCGGGAACGGGTGTCCTGGCCCCAGTCGTGCACCAGCGCCAACTCGAGGGCCAGGTCGCAGAGCCGGTCGCGCGCGCTGCCGCTCACAGTGCCCTGAAACGACAGGACGGCGTCTCCCACATCGAGCCGGTTGGTGCGCACGAACTCGCGGATGCGCGTCTCGTCGTTGGCGCCGGCGAGGTAGTCCACCAGCGCGTCGCGGATCTCCGGCACCAGCGCTTCCGCGGCGGCGATCTGCTGGCGCGCGCGCGACGCGCGGCGCGCCAGCACTGCGAGCAACCCGCCGAAGAAGAGTGCGTAGCCGCCCAGCAGGAGGGTGGCCACGGAAAGTTCGATCCCGGTCATCGCGACAACAGCCGTTTCAAACGCGCCACGAGTTCCATGGGGCTGAAGGGCTTGACGACATAGTCGTCCGCCCCCAAGGCAAAACCGCGCAGCACGTCGCCCTCCTGCTGGCGCGCCGTGAGCAGCAGCACGCGAACCGGAAGCGCTTCGCGGCGTATGGCCGCCAGCACTTCGTAGCCATCCATCTCCGGCATGTTGACGTCGAGCACGACCGCGTGCGGGCGTTGCCGCCGGATGGCATCGAGGGCGCTGGGACCATCGGCGGCCATGTAGCATTCCATGCCGAAGTTCTGGAGCGCGGTTCGCACGAGCGCGAGCACGGTGGGGTCGTCGTCCACCACCGCGACGCGGATTTTGCCGCTGACCGCGCCCGACAGAGCGGCCCGCGGCGCGGCGGTGCGGTCTTTCGAAAGCGCCAGGCTCAGGCGCACCAGCGCCTCATCGGGCTGCCAGGGGTCCATCAGAAACTCGCAGGCCAACCCCTGCACCGCCGGATCCAGAGCGAGCAGATGATCGCGGCTGCCCACGAAGACGATCGGACGGGTGGTGGGAATGGTGGCTGCATCCAACCATGCGGAGCCCACCGTTTCCGGCCGCACATGCACTACGATCAAATCGCAATCCAGCAATGCTTCCGAACGGGGCGGCTCGGTGATCTCGAAAAACACGGGGATTCCGCTGGTGCGTTCGAGTGCGACGCACATGCGCATCGAATCGGGGGTGGGCAGCGCCACCAGCGCCACGCGTTTTCCGGCGAGGGTCTGCACGATGGTTTCCGAGATGGGCACTTCGCGCGCTTCGCGCGGGCTGTTGAAGGCCAGCGCCAGGTTGGTCAGAGCTTCGCGCAGTTGGTCGTTTTGGAGCGGCCGCTCCAGCAACACCGCCTCCGCTTCGCGCGCCTGGCGGCTGATGGCCATATATCCCAGGAGGCCTCCCGTTCCGATCCAGGTATGCACCGCCTTGGCGGTATCGTTGGCATTGAACTGCCCGTCCATATCGAGCAGCAGTTGGCGCGCGCGTTCCTGGCCTTCAGCGAGAAACTGGCGGCGGAGCGCCAACATTTCGGCGGCCGGGATACCCGCCTCGCCGGCGGTTGCGGCCTCGGGGGCGGCCTTGGCGGCAGTGCTTTCCGAGCGCCGGTCCAGGTAGCCGCGGATGCGCGCGCCGAGAGTGCGCGTATCGATGGGTTTGGTGATGTAGCCGTCGCAGCCGGCATCGGTGGCCCGCTGCTCGTCCCCCTTCATCGCAAAGGCCGTCAACGCCACCACCGTAATGTCGCGCGTCGCCTCGTTCTGCCTGATGCGCCGCGTCAGTTCGAGACCGTCGATGCCCGGCAACTGGACGTCGGCCAGGACCAGGGCCGGATGAAAGCTGCGCAGCAATTCCAGCGCTTCTTCGCCGCTGGCCGCGGTCATTACCTTGTACCCTTCGTTGACTAGCAGGATGCGAGTCAGCTTCAGATTCACCGGGGTATCGTCTACGATTAAGATGGACTCGCCAGCCATGGCAATTGTATTCTAGCCTACACCTGCTCTTTTAGTAGCCGCAAGTTCACGTCCCATAACTATTTAGAGCACCAGGGGAGTGGGTACGGTAACTAAAGGTAACACCGCGGAAAAAACGCTTCCGCTTGCCAGTACGCTCCGCACGGCGACTGAACCACCTTGGGCCTCGACAATATGGCGCGTCAGCGCGAGGCCCAAACCGGTTCCCTGGTCGGCATTCCGGTTGTTTGGAAGTTGTTGAAACTCCTGAAACAACCGTGCAATCTCCTGGGGCGCGATGCCAATCCCGGTATCCTCCACCTCAAGCCGGAGCCAGGAGCTTCGCTCGCGCGTCACGCGCACTGCAACCTTACCGCCCTGCGGCGTGAACTTCACGGCGTTGGAAAGGTAATTATACAGAACCTGCTTGAACTTCGAAGGATCGATCACGGCGGTGAGATCGGAAGCGGTTTCGGCCGACAGCACGATTCTTTTTCTCTCCGCCAACGGACGCATCACGTCGCACACTTCGTATACCAGCGTTTCGATGCGGCTGGGCTCGGGCCGGAACTCCATTTTTCCGGCTTCGACCTTGGAGAGGTCCAGGACGTCGTTGATCAACTGCAGGAGATGCCGGGCGCTGGTCAGAATATCGTCGAGCACGTCTTTATGTTCTTCGGTGACGGGGCCCAATTTGCCGTCGTGCATCAATTCGGAAAACCCGATGATGCCGTTCAGGGGCGTGCGCAATTCGTGCGACACACTGGCCAGGAAGCGGCTCTTGGCCTCCGTGGCGGAGCGCGCGGCTTCGAGCGCGCGGGCCAGTTGTTCGTTCTTGTTGCGCAATTCCATGGCATATTGCGCCACCTTGCGGGCGGCCACATCGGCCAGGTTGCGCTCGGTCACGTCGAGCAGCGATCGAACCATGCCGGTGATTTCGCCGCGGTTGTTGCGGACCAGGCTCTCGCGGACCTCCACGGTGATTCCCGAACCGTCCTCCAGGATGTAGTCGCAGAAGAAGGGCGGGGTCTCGGCGCCGGTGGCCATCCGGTCGAGCATGGTGGCGCGGAAGGCATCCTGCTGGTCGGGAGCCACGAAGTCCCAGGCGTGCCGTCCCAGAAGCTGGTCCGGAGAGCACTTCAGCAGGCTGCAGACCGCCTGGTTGAACCGCCGTACGACGCCTTCGCGATCGGTTTCCTCGAAGGCGATGGGCGCGCGATCGAACAAGTCGCGGTAGCGGGCCTCGCTGTCGAGCACTTCGCGTTCGCGCTCGCGCAGCAGGTAAGCGGCGTTGTCCAACTGGCGCGCCAGCGCGGTGATTTCATCCGTGCCGGGCGGGAACGGGTCGAGCGGAAGCCCGAGCGCCAGCCGCCGCGCGTTTTCTTCCACCGCCTGGATGCGCCGCACCATGCGGCCCGCCACGATCAAGTGCATGAACAGCGCGCCCAGCGGGCCCAGCACTCCGCACGCCATCACGGTGCGGAACAACCGTTGGCGCTTGACGTCGCGCAGGTAGCGCGCGGCGAAGAAACGCCGCTCTTGCTCTTCGGTGAAAAGGTTGATGTCGCCCTGCACTTCTCCCATTAAGGCCTTCTGGCGTGCTTCGAGCGCTCCGCGGCCGCCGTCCCTGGACTCCCGCCGCTGGTCGAGGAGCGCCATCTCCTCACCCGCCTGGCGCCGGATCTTGATCAGTTCCGGACTGTCGGCGGAGCCGCCCGCCAGACGCGTCAGATCGCTCAAAGACTGGTTGGCGGATTGCCGCGACCGCTCGAACGCGGTCAGGAAATAATCCTGCCTGGCTGCCAGGTATCCGTTCACGGCCGCTTCGGCGTCCACCAGCGAACTGCGCAACTCGACCAGCGCGGCGCGCGTATCGTAGAAACGCGTTACCATCCGGTCCGCATTCGCCACGTCGCCTTCGGCGAAGTAAACCAGAGCGAGCGCGGCGAACAGGGCCGCCAAGGGAATCGCCAGCACCGCAACGCTCTTGCCGCGCAACGACACCCGCGTCCAGCGCGCCCGCCCGCCCTTGGGTGCCCCTGCCCGTTCCGATAGCATGCCGCTTTTATTTTACGGCTGCCGCGGGCCGGTGGGGCGGACGCCCTTGTCCGCGGCCGGCCCCCCGGCCGGCTTTTCGCGGGTGGCAAGCACTTGATTCGCCGGGCGAACAGCGAGTCCAGGGGGACCCGCGCAGACCTGGGAATAGGCGTTGAAACAGCGCCGATCTCGCACGATGAAGTACACCCCGACAGCGTGGACACATTCCGAAACGCCGTTTGAGCCAACTTCCGAGTGACCATCCTCCCGTTCCGAACAGGCAATACCGATTCCGGATTTCGACGACCAGTGGGTGAAGAGGGCTTGACGGCAATCGGGAGCTGTGGTATCGTTAATCGTCGAATGGCTATAGATAAAAGAACAAAGCCAGATCCCGTCTGCTGCCCGCCGGCCGAACCGCCGCCGCAGACAAACTTTCAGGGTCTTGAGGGTCCGGACGCCGATGATGAACTGGCAAAGCTGGCGAAGGCAATCGGCCATCCAGCTCGCGTTCGCATTCTTCGCATGCTCTCGCGGAAAGAGGCTCGTGTGTGCAGTCAGATCGTCGACGAACTGCCTCTCGCGCAGTCGACAGTCTCCGAGCACCTCAGAATCCTGAAGGGCGCGGGGTTGGTTCGCAGCAGTCAGGACGGGCCTCGGATTGGATATTGCATCAACTACGAAACGCTTCGAAAGCTAAAGGCTCTCGTGGCGATCATTTAAGTGTTCTGTATTTGTTTTATCGCCTTTCGACGAAAGGCGGAAGGAATAGATATGAACAAAGTAGAAGTCTTCGATCCCCCGATGTGCTGCTCAACCGGTGTGTGCGGACCCAGCGTAGACCCGGCTTTGGCCCGCTTTTCGTCCGATCTCCACTGGCTGACCAACCAGAGAATCGCGGTCGAACGGTACAACCTGGCACAGCAACCGCAAGCATTCGCCGCCAGCGAAGTCGTCAAGACGGCACTTAAGCAGTACGGGAACGAGTGTCTGCCTCTGATCCTGCTGAATGGTGCGGTTATCAGCAAGGGCTGCTACCCGACTCGGGACGAACTGGCGCGACTGATCGGCGTTGGTGCCGAGGTGTCCGCACCGAGCATCTACACCGACGCGGTGGCCGAACTGGTCGCAATCGGCGCGGCCATCGCTGCTAATTGCGAGCCGTGCTTCAAATACCACTTCCAGCAGGCGAAGAAGCTTGGGCTCTCGCCCGAGGACATGATGCGGGCCGTAAAGACGGCCGAGAGCGTCAAGGAAACCCCTGCGAAAGCAATGCTGCAGTTGGCGCATCGGTACCTCGAAGGAGAACCTACCGGGTTGCCAGTCGTTCAGAGCTGTTGCGGCTAACACTATGACCAGCGCAAGTTTCTTGAATCAGGCAACCCGCATTCTCTTCTTCACAGGAAAAGGCGGCGTGGGCAAGACATCGCTCGCGTGTGCGGCGTCGGTGTCAATGGCCCAGCAGGGACAGAAGGTGCTGCTGGTCAGCACGGACCCGGCATCGAACCTCGACGAGGTTCTGGGTGTCCGGTTGTCCAGTTCACCGACCTCGATCCCCGGCGCCGACGGACTGTTCGCGCTGAACATCGATCCGGAAGCGGCCGCAAAGACCTACCGGGATCGGGTGATCGGTCCTTACCGTGGAGTGCTCCCTGATGCGTCCCTCAACAGCATGGAAGAGCAGCTATCCGGCGCCTGCACGGTCGAGATCGCCGCTTTCGACGAATTCACCAAACTGCTTGGCGATGCCCAGGCGACCGCGGGATTTGACCACATCATCTTCGACACGGCTCCGACGGGACATACGCTTCGCTTGTTGCAGCTTCCGGCCGCATGGACAGGATTCATTGCCGAGAACACAACCGGTACCTCGTGCCTTGGGCCACTGGCCGGCCTCGAAACTCAGAAATCCCTATACGACTCCAGCTTGCAAGCTCTCACCGACGCATCCGCAACAACACTGATTTTGGTAAGCCGTCCCGAGCGCTCGTCGCTCCTCGAAGCGAATCGAACAAGAGCGGAACTGGCGGAAATGGGTATCGCCAATCAGCGATTGTTTCTCAACGGCCTCTTTGTCGCGCAGGATCGCAGCGATGCCGCCGCGTGCGCACTCGAAGTCCGCGGCCAGGAAGCACTCGCCGAGATGCCTGCCGAGCTCGCGAAACTTGCGCGAATCGAGGTTCCGCTGCTCCCATACGCTCCGATGGGCGTGGAGAACCTCCAGAGTGTGTTCGGCGGCATGGTGCCGATTCGCAAGGCGGTGCGCAAAGACCTGTCCGGCGTGATCCATTCCGGGCTTCCCCTTTCAGCTCTGATCGACGAAATCGAAAAGATGGGGCACGGTGTCGTAATGACGATGGGGAAGGGCGGTGTCGGTAAGACGACGGTCGCATCCGCCATCGCGATCGAACTGGCCCACCGCGGGGCTCAGGTACATCTCAGCACGACCGACCCAGCGGCTCACTTAGCGGCTACGGTCGGCGGATCTGTTCCGAACCTGTCTGTGAGTCGGATCGATCCCGCCACCGAGACTCGCCAGTACACCGAAGCCGTCCTGGCGAAAGCGGCGCCCCAACTGGACGCGCAGGGGATGGCTCTGCTTGCGGAGGACTTGCGATCACCCTGTACCGAGGAAATCGCGGTGTTCAGTGCGTTCGCGCGAACCGTGGCCGAAGGGGAGCACGCCTACGTGGTGCTCGACACAGCTCCCACCGGACACACCATCCTGTTGCTGGATGCGGCCGAAGCCTACCGCCGCGACGTCACGCGCACGATGAGCGATGTGCCCGATGCCGTGCGGCAACTCCTTCCGCGGCTTCGAGACGCCGATTTCACTCGTGTTCTGCTGGTGACTTTGCCGGAGGCGACTCCCGTTCACGAAGCGGCGCGGTTGCAGGACGACCTCCAGCGGGCCGGCATCAAGCCTTACGCATGGATTATCAACCAGAGCTTCGCGAGCGATGGATTCCGCGATCCGGTCCTGGTCGACCGCGGCTCGCGAGAGACCCCGTACATCGCGGAAGTGCGTGATTGCCTGGCGACCCGATTCGCGGTGATCCCTTGGAAACCCGATGCTCCCGTAGGCCCCGAGCTGTTGCGGGAGCTGGCGGGCGATTCACTAGCTTTTGCAGGCGCTTCGAGAGGCTGACAACACAGATGGACACGCCAACAAGTCCCCGGCTATCTTTTCTTGATCGGTATCTCACACTCTGGATTTTCGCCGCCATGGCAGGCGGGGTCGGACTCGGCTACCTCGTCCCTGGCGTCGTGCCCTTTCTAGACCGTTTCAGCGTCGGCACGACATCCATCCCGATCGCCATCGGCCTGATCCTGATGATGTATCCGCCGCTGGCGAAGGTGAAGTACGAGGAGATGGGACGGGTTTTCCAGCACCGCCGCATCCTGGTGCTCTCGCTCGTCCAGAACTGGGTGGTCGGACCGATCCTGATGTTTGCGCTCGCGGTGCTGCTGCTCCGCGACAAACCCGAGTACATGACGGGCCTCATTCTGATCGGTCTGGCTCGCTGCATCGCCATGGTCATCGTCTGGAACGACCTGGCGCACGGCGACCGCGAGTACGCTGCCGGCCTGGTGGCGTTGAACTCGATCTTCCAGGTCCTGTTCTTCTCCGTCTACTCGTACTTCTTCCTGGCCACCGTGCCACGCTGGTTGGGCCTCCGGGCGGTCGAGGTCGACATTTCCATGGCCGCGATTGCGAAGAGCGTCTTCATCTATCTCGGCATCCCATTCCTGGCGGGCATGCTCACGCGTTTTGCGCTGCAGAAAGCCAGGGGCCGCGAGTGGTACGAAAAAAAATTCATCCCGAAGATCAGTCCCATCACCTTGATCGCTTTGTTGTTCACCATCGTGGTGATGTTCTCCCTGAAGGGCGAGATGATCGTGCAGTTGCCCTTCGACGTGGTTCGGGTCGCCATCCCGCTCACCATCTATTTCGTGGTGATGTTCTTCGCCTCGTTCTGGATGAGCAAGAAGGTGGGCGCCAACTATGCGGAGGCCACCACGCTCTCGTTCACGGCGTCGTCCAACAATTTCGAACTCGCCATCGCCGTAGCAATCGCCACTTTCGGCATCCACCATGGCGCCGCTTTCGCGGCCGTAATCGGACCGCTGGTCGAAGTCCCCGTGCTCATTTCCTTGGTCAATGTCGCACTTTGGATCAATCGGAAATGGTACGGTGGCGTGTTTGCCAGCGTCGATACCTGTCGCACGCAGAAAGCCTGACAGAATTTCATTTGTGGAGGATTGGAGTATGAGCATCCAGAACAAGAACCTGACCGATCTCACGCCGGCTCTTCGCATCCCGCGTGTGATGCGAAGCATACTGTGTGGGGAGAAGGCGCGATCAGAAAGCCGGGAGGTATCTACGGTGGATCTCTATACCGTGGCAACAGATTCATTTCAAGCGCACCTGGACTGCATAGAGAAACAAGATCGGAAAGACTCGCAAGATTGGCATCTGGTCAACGGTCTTCTTCGCCTGGCACAAGGATTACAGCAAGATCATGCAGCCGAGGAAGAGCGCCGAAAATCGTTTGCACGGTCGGTAGAGCAGCAGAATTAGCACGGATTACGATTGGCAACGAAGCATGAGGCCCAAATCACCTGACGTCGATGTTGCCCGGTACGCGGACATGCTCACTGCGCTGGGCACGGAACCGCGCCTGCGCATCATGCGCCTGCTTCTTTCCGCACATCCGGGCGGTCTGGTGGTCGGTGACATCCAAAATGAACTTGGCCTCACCGCCTCAAATTTATCGCACCACCTCGAGAAATTGAAGAATGAGGAGCTGGTCACGGTCCGCCGCGACGGCACCTTCCTCTGGTACTCAGCGAACGCGGTGGCGCTGAAAGAGCTGCTCGCGTTCCTCTATTCCGAGTGCTGCACCCGGAACCGGATCTTCAGTCCAGATGCGGTCGTTCAGATCAAAAGTTAAGGAGTAAATATGTCGATCAAAGAAGTCGTCAAAGAGAAATACGGTCAGCAAGCGCTTCGCGTCGTTTCAGGCAGCGGCGCCGCTTGCTGCGGGTCTGCTCCGTCATCCTGCTGTTCCACAGACCCGATCACCTCGAATCTGTATGACGTAAGCGAGAAGAGCCAATTGCCGGAGGCTGCGGTTCTCGCCTCGCTGGGGTGCGGCAATCCTACGGCGCTCGCCGAACTGAAACCCGGAGAAACCGTCCTCGACCTGGGGAGCGGTGGGGGCATCGACGTGCTTCTGTCCGCGAAGCGCGTGGGGCCGACTGGCAAGGCCTACGGCCTGGACATGACGGACGAGATGCTCGCTCTTGCTCGCGAGAACCAGAAGAAGAGCGCTGTCGAGAACGTCGAGTTCCTGAAGGGGGAGATCGAGAACATTCCTCTGCCGGACAACTCTGTCGACGTCATTATCTCCAACTGCGTGATCAACCTGTCGGCCGACAAGAACCGCGTGATCAGCGAAGCGTTTCGCGTGTTGAAGCCGGGCGGTCGTTTCGCGGTTTCCGACGTCGTGGTTCAGGGTGAGGTCCCGGCGGAGGTCCGACATAGTGTCGAACTTTGGGTGGGCTGCATTGCCGGCGCCATGCAAGAAACCGAGTATGTACAGAAGCTCGCACGTGCCGGGTTCGTAGACATCAGTGTCGAACCGACGCGCATCTACACCATCGAAGACGCGCGCGAGTTCCTGACGACCGAGGGGATTGATGTCGACGCGATGGCACCCCAGGTCGACGGCAAGTTCATGAGCGCGTTTGTCAGGGCAAGAAGGCCCTGAAGATGACCTCATCTTGGGTGCTTGGCCGGCGCAAGGGGAACTGAGACAGAACAGGGGGAGGGAGCGTATTGCATGACGACGAAGAAGATTCTAGTTCTATGCACCGGCAATTCCGCCCGGAGCCAGATGGGGGAGGGGCTGTTTCGAGCTGAAGGCGGCGGAGGTTTCGAGGTCTTCAGCGCCGGCACTAGGCCAAGCTCGGTACGGCCCGAAGCGATTGCCGTTATGAAAGAGATCGGTATCGACATCTCGGGTCACCGCTCGAAGTCCGTCGACGAGTTCTCAGGCCAGTCGATCGACTACGTGGTGACCGTTTGCGATAACGCGCGCGACAACTGCCCGGTGTTTCCGGCCGGCTCCGAGCGGGTTCACTGGAGCTTCGAAGACCCAGCGGCAGTCCAGGGCAGCGAACAGGAGCGTCTGGCGGCGTTCCGCCGCATTCGCGACCAGATCCATGAACGTGTGTTAGCGTTCATTCAGGATCGGGTGTCCGCGGCCCGATAGACCCCGTGGCGCAAGGGTCAGCAGTGAAGAAAAAGCGGGTGCTCGTGGTCTGTTCGGGAAACTCTGCCCGGAGCCAGATGGCTGAGGCGCTGATTCGGCACGCGGCGGGTGACGTGTTTGAGGTTTCTTCGGCTGGGACGCACCCTGCGCAAGTGCGCGTGGAGGCAGTAGCCGTGATGCTGGACCTTGCCATCGACATCTCCGCGCAGCGATCGAAGGCACTGACGGAGTTCGAAGGGCAGAAGTTCGATTTCGTGATCACGGTGTGCGACAAGGCTCGGGAGGAATGTCCGGTTTTCTCCGGAGAACCGGAAAGGCTTCATTGGCCCTTCGAAGATCCGACGGCATTCACTGAGACGGGAGAGGAGCGCCTACATGCGTTCCGTAGATTACGGGACCGGATTCATGCCCGCGTGATGGTGTTTCTGGGAGAAGGGGCGTATGGCAGCCAGAAGCGCCGCTGGTAGTCCCAGGTCCCAATCGCTTGACTCGCCAATTCCCCCTCTGGTCGGATCACGCGGCATCCGGAAGTTGGCCCGTGAATCTCGGCTGCTGAGTAGCCAATCCGCTGATGCGGTCCCGTTCAACGGGGTCGACATCGAGCGACCCCCGCTTGGGCGCGAGACTGTATTTTGGCAGGGGCCCCTACTTTAACGCCTGGGGCAGACCTGGGGGTTTGCCCTGAGGTCTGCCCCACTGATCCTGCATTACATTTGCTGGGGGAGTTCCAGTTCCACTTCCAGTCCCGGATTCATGTTGCGGGCGCGAATGCTTCCCTTGTGCAGCTCGATCGAGCGCCGCGCGATGGAAAGGCCCAGGCCGATGCCGCCGCTCGAACGGTCGCGATCTTTCTCCACCCGGTAGAACGCATCGAAGAGGCGTGGCAGAGCCTCTTCCGGCACACCCGGTCCAAAATCACGAATTTGTACGATGGCCTTGGAGTCGCGGCGCGCCACGGAGATTTCCACCGCCCGGCCGCGCGGCGAATGGCGGATGGCGTTGCGGATCACGTTCTCCACCGCGCGCCGCAAGAGCTCCGGATCGCCTTCCACGGTGAGAGCCTCGTGGTTGCGATAGAGCAGCTCGCAGCCGCGCGCGCCGGCTTCGATTTCGGACTCCTGCGCTAACTGCCGCACCAGCTCGTCCAGTCGTAGCGGATCGCGGCCGAGCGAGTTGGGATCGCCTTCGGCGCGGGTCACCTGCAGAAGCTGTCCCACCAGGGCATTCAGGCGGTCGGACTCGCGTTGGATGCGGTTGAGCGCGGAGTCCAAATCGTCGCCCGAGCGGGCCAGCTCCACGGCCACGCCGAGCCGGGCCAGGGGCGACCGCAGTTCGTGCGAGATATCCAGCAGGAGGCGACGCTCGGCGGCCAGCAGGGTTTCGATGCGGCCGGCCATGCGGTCGAAAGTGCGGGCCAGTTGGCCCAGCTCGTCGCGGCGCGTGGAGCCGGCGCGCGCCGAAAGGTCGCCGCGGCCGAAGCGTTCCACGGCCTTCTGCAGATCGGCCACGGGGCGCGTCAGGTGATACGTCAGCCAGTAGCACAACAGCACCGCGGCGACCAAAAAGAAAAGATGCTCGGGCGTCAGGAACCAGGGCCCCAGCGAGGTCCGCGGCACGATGAAGAAGAACCAGTAGCGGCCGTCATCGGCGGCGCGCGCCAGGGTGGCGTCGCCCATCGGAACGAAGCGGTAGAGCATGGCCCCCGGCGGACCGAGGCGGGCGCGGCGCACCAGCCCGGAGCGGTCCTCGCCGGTGAGCAGGTCGCGGCCGGCTTCGTCGGTGAGGATGCCGCGCGCGTCGTAGATGCGGTCGAGAGTTTCCAGGAACGCCCCCAGTTCCTCGCTCCCGCCGGTTTCGTAGGCGGTGCGGGCCTCCTCCAATTGGAACCTGACCAGGCGCGAAGCCGGAGCGCGCTGGTCGGTCTGGCTGGGGCTCATACTCAGAGCGGAAATGAAGGCCGAGCCCACCAGCGTGATGGCCAGGCTGCACCAGAACCAGAGCAGGATCTTGGCGAACAGAGAGTTCATTCCGGGCCGGCATCCTGCGGCGTGCGGCAAAACTGGTAGCCCACGCCGCGAATGGTTTTGATGAGGGTTTCGCCGCGTTCCAGCTTTTTGCGGAGATGGCTGACGTGCATGTCGATGGAGCGGTCGAACGGGGTGGCCTTGCGGTTATAGAAATTCTCCATCAGTTGATCGCGCGAGAGCACGCGGCCGGCCGCGCGCATGAGCATTTCCAGAACGTCGAATTCGAAGGTGGTGAGTTCCACCGGCTTGCCGCCGGAAAGAACCTGGCGCGTGGCGGTGTCGAGCGAGACGCCGTTGACTTCGAGGCGCCCCGCGACGGCCGGGCGGGGTTCATAGCGCCGCAGGATGGCGCGGACGCGCGCGGCCAGCTCGCGCGGGTTGAAGGGCTTGGGCAGGTAGTCGTCGGCGCCCAGCTCGAGGCCAATGATGCGGTCGACGTCCTCGCCGCGCGCGGTCAACATCATCACCGGGATTTTGCTGCGGGGCCGCAGGCGGCGCAGGATTTCGAAGCCGTCCATGCCGGGCAGCATGACGTCCAGCAGCACCAGGTCTACGCCGGGTTGGAGCGCGCGTTCCAAGCCGCGCGTTCCATCGTGGGCGCATTCCACGGTGAAGCCCTCGCGCGTCAGGAATTCGCTGAGCAGGCCGCACAGTTCGGCGTCGTCATCCACCAGCAAGATGTGCACGGCTAAAATTTACCACGCCCGGCTGTAAGGCTTATGCTGGATTTGTAAGAATTCGTAAAGGCGGCGAAGCGCAACATTCGGCTCTCCTTAGGTGGTGCAGAAGCGGATGCTCCAGGTGCTGGATCTGACTGATACGCAGAAGCAGCAGGCCAAGACGATCCTGCAATCGGCCCGGCAGACCGCGCAGCCGCTGGCACAGCAATTGAAGCAGGACCGCGCGGCGTTGACCGCGGCTATCGAGGCCGGCGACAGCGCCAAAATCCAGCAACTTTCGACCGAGATGGGCAGCCTGCGCGGCAACGTGCTGGGGGTGCGTTCGCAGGCCATGTCGAAGGTTTACGCCCTGCTGACGCCCGATCAGAAAACCAAGGCCGAGGAATTCCGCCAGAAGGCGCAGCAGGTACTGGGCAAAGGGAACGGCGAATGAGCATGGCGCTCGGCCTCCCCCGGGGCTGCCCCATCCTTCCTTTCCTGATTTCCTGTTTCGACACGGCCTATGGGAGGGATTTTCGCGCTGGCGCGAAAATCAGCAACCAGCGAGTCGACTCGGCTCTACCCCCTCCGGCGCCGATCAGTGCGGAGCTTCCTTTTTCGACCTTCTAGGAATTCCGCAAGGCGCCGGAAGAGGTCCCTTCTGGACAACTCGCATTCCCAAACTGTTAACACTTTCCAGCCATCGCTCCGCAGTTGAGCGAGGATTTTCGCGTCCCTCGCCTGATTGCGGCCTATTTTTGACGACCAGTATTCGGCATTCGCCTTCGGCATCCGTGCGCCCCTAGCGCAACCGTGGCCATGCCAAAAACACCCGTGAACGAATATGACCTTTTGCCTGCCGGGAAAGACGATATCGGGACACCCCGGCAGATCGCGCCTATGAAGTCGGTAGCGAAAACCACTCGCATGGAGCATGCGCCGGACGAACATTTCCGGGCCGGTGTCTTTGCTCTTCACCGCCTGCATCGTTCGCCGTCTGACTTCGGGCGATTCCACGGATCAGGCCCTTCGGATGGCGGTCAATTCTGACTCGCGGACGACTTGGCCGCCACGGCGGATGCGTCGTCTCTACCACCGAAACAGAGATGAAATGCCTTAAGGATGTGAACGTCATCGAGCGGCTGGGCAACCGGGCTGGGATTGTTCCGTGGGCTGCCTATCGTCGCGGGCATAACGTAAACGCATGGCGGCGGAAGCCGGTAATGGGCCACGGTCGTGACTCGGCGCCGAGCGTCCTGCACCTTGGGACAAGGCCGTCCGACGGTGCCGATACCTCGGCCCGTCGGCCGATCTTGTGAGCTACTAGGGTCCGCTTGACCTCCGCTCACAACCTTAATTCGCTGACCAGTTGGCGCGCCCGAGAAATGATGCTGTGAACCGTGTCGCAGGCATCATCAATCGGCATCTTCCAAGGCTCGTGGTCGGAACATGCAGGGTTTCCGTGCAAGCCCGACTGGTTACACGCTTGGCACTCATCGCCCTTTGTGAACCTCGAAATTTGCCGGACAAACTGCGCCATTCCTTCGTAGCGTTCGCTCTTCGTCATTGTTTGCACCCCGTCCGTAGTGTAGAGCTCCCGGCCGGCATCCGTGTTGGGCGTCGCATGCACTATACGTTCGCCAGCCAGGAAGTGTGAACTACGACTCGTTCCTTTTTCGCAAATCGAAGCTTCCCGGCGAGGGGATCTTGGTGGATTTCGTGAAACGGTGACTCCGCGAAATTCTTGACAACGAAAAGGAAGAATCGGTCGCTCAGCGCCGCCGCGGCCGCGTGCTCCTTGGGCGTGAGCGCCACCGTCCCCGCTCGCCCTGTTAGACCTTTAACTTCGACCGCCAAAAAGTTTCTGCGGGCCTCTGAGCGCAATCGAAAATCGTACCCACACCCAAGTCGTGTCGTGTTCTCCAGGGCGCAGTCTTTGAACTCAGGAAGCCCATGCTGAACCGACTCAAAGTAGTGTTCGGCAGCCAGACCCGTGATCAGCCTCTTTGCGAAGGGGGATTCTCCGTCCTCTTCCTCCTCTTCCGGCCGTACCCCGCTCCAAGCGTTTTCGTCATAGCCAACGAGCGATCTTACCAAACTACTAAATGCTCCGAGGTCCAAATCCCCGTATCGATTGAACACCCTCAGGCAGTACTGGCGTGTGGCCCGCTTGTGCCAGCCCTTTCTACGATTCGGGAACAAGGGGTCAAATTCGTCGCG
Organism: Bryobacteraceae bacterium; assembly: GCA_050014595.1. Classification (GTDB taxonomy): domain Bacteria; phylum Acidobacteriota; class Terriglobia; order Bryobacterales; family Bryobacteraceae; genus PALSA-129. The sequence continues at coordinate 167,430 of JBEKDA010000017.1, read as the reverse complement.
GTAATTCTTGACGGACGCAGGTTTCGCGCCGAGCGCGTATCCAACCACGTTGAATGCCTCCAAAAAGCTTCCGAACCCGAGCTTTCTCACGCCATCCAAGTCGAATTTAGAAAAATACAAGCCCGCGAGGATGAGTTTCTCTCTGGTCGCGATCTGCTGCGAATTCAAAACCATGCCGCTAACCCTCACAGGCGCGCCGAGATAAGGCCAGTGCGCCGTTACCAAGCGATAGTTTAACTTCCTTCCAACGCACTACCACCTATTTTATTGCGTCCAACCTTCCGAACCAAGTAGTCCTGATTGGAACTCGGGCACCGATGGCACGAAGGGCAACCGCGCCAAAGGCACCCGTCGACGAACACCGCCAACAGGTGTGCCGCTGTAGAGAATTGACTAGATAATCGTTCTCTGAATACCCGCAAGTGATATCCTGCAGAGCAAGGCACTCCTTTTATGATTTCTCAGAGAGCCGTGTGTCTGGCCGCCTGCAGCCTGCTGCTCATCGGAGGGGTGTACGCCTTTCAAAAGCCGTTCCGCGTTTATCCCAGCCTGGAAAGCTATGACCAAATCCCCCTGCCGCCGGACTGGCGGGAAAGCACCGAGTACGTTTTCGCCCGCCTGATGTATCCCCAACACCCCTATGCGCTGTTCGGCGGCCACGGCCGGGGCCGCTACGGCGGGGGCGTGATGATGGACTGGCGCGAAGGCTTCACCAGTTGGACTCAGGACTATCCGCGCGCCGACCGGCACTTCGCGGCCGCTCTGCGCCGTCTCACGCGCGTCCACGTGCGTTCCGTCGAGCAGCCCATCAACCCGGATGACGTCGACGATTTCTATAACTGGCCCTTTTTGGCCGCCGGTGAAATGGGCGATTGGCTGCTTACCGATGCGCAGGCCAAGACCGTGCGCGAATACCTGCTGCGCGGCGGCTTCCTGCTGCTCGACGATTTTTGGGGCCCGGAAGAATACGCCCGCTTCGACGAAACCATGAAGCGCATTTTTCCCGACCGTCTGGTGGTGGACATCGACGACAAAGACCCCATCTTTCACATGGTCTACGATCTGGATGACCGGTTCCAGATCCTCGGCTCGTGGGCCATGCCGCGCCGCGGCGGCTACGGAGGGGGATACGGGGGCGGTGGAATGCGGCAGCGGGCGGCCGGCACGGTGGCGCATTGGATGGGAATCTACGACGACCGCAACCGCCTGATGGTGGCGATCTCCTTCAATTCGGACGTGGGAGATTCCTGGGAGTGGGCCGATGATCCAAGTTATCCCGAGAAGATGGCCGCGTTGGGAATTCGCTGGGGAATTAACGACGTCATCTATTCGATGACGCACTGAAGGCGCCAGGGCAGGCGAGCACCGCCTGCCCTGCCGTTGGCAGGCGAAAGCGCCTGCCCCACGGCCCTACCGGAATCGGCGGAATCCACCGCCAAAGCGGAATCCACCGCCCCAGAATCCCCCGAGGTACAAGCTCGGACCCCAATAGTAGGGGTAATACGGATAGTAGTAGGGGCTGTAGCCGTAGTAGGGGCCATATCCCGGTCTTTGGACGGTAACCCGCTGCGTCACCTGCGAGGCCGCGTAATCTTCGGGGCCCACAAAGCGGAAGGCTTGCGGGGCGTTGCCCGTCGCGATAGCGAGCGCGTTCTGGACCTGGAAGGTCACTGCGGTTGCCGGATAGAGAATGCTGGGATGGCCGTGCGTGGTCAGCACGCCGGCGCTGCCGGCGGTTGTGCCGACAATCGCGCCAGCCTCCCGGCCGGGAGGAGTCATGCCGCCCTGGCGCGAGATCAGTTGCGAGTGCACCGATACCTGCTCGCCATCGGCGAGGGTGATTCCAGTCAGTTCGATGCCCAGATGGGAATCGCCCTTGACCTTGTCAGCCTGCGACACGCGGCCGTAAATCGTCTGGCCGCGCTGTGCCACCACTACGCCGTCGACCACGATCGGCTGCGCCAGTGTGCCCGAGAACGAATCGCCGGCGTGACTCTTATTCGATGCCAGCATATCGTTGATCCGCACCGTGACGAACGTGCCTGCCTTCATGGTGACTTGCTGTGGAAGCCCGTAGGCCGGGCGAGTGGCGGCGGGAGCCGTGGCAGTGCGCTGCGGTTGCCCGTAGGCGTCGGCCGGCGAGCCCGCTTGCATGGGCGCCGCGGTTTGGGGCACTGGCGCGGTTTGGGCTACTGGCGCGGTTTGTGCCAGAACCAGACCCGATGCCGCCAACAGAACCAAAATGGAGTGAATGGAAATCCTTGTCATAGTTGCCGCCTCTTGTCGTTCATTAGGTTCGACGTGCTGGTATAGTGCACATGTTTCACCAATCTGTTTTTGGCTACAAGTAATTGAAAAACAAGGTAAGAACCAGCGGAGTCTGTGGCTGGAATCCACCGCCCTTGGTGGATTTCGGCCACCCGGCGAGCCGAGGTTGACTGGCGGCCCACATTTCAGACGAATTCGTGTCAGAATAGTGTGTTCCGGATCGCTGGTTGATCTCAGTGTCTGGGTTGTGCTTGCGAAAACTTCGCAAAGGTCGCTAAAATCAACGCGTTCACAAAATCCCAGGAGGATTCATGGCAGTTGAGCAGAAGGTGAAGCAGATCATTGTCGAGCAACTCGGCGTCGACGAGAGCCAAGTGGACAGCAACGCGTCTTTCGTTGACGACCTGGGCGCCGATTCGTTGGATATCGTCGAACTGGTCATGGCGTTCGAGGAAGCTTTCGAGCTGGAGATCCCCGACGAAGACGCCGAGAAAATCACTACCGTCAAGGACGCCGTCGAATACATCGAGAACAAGACCTCCAAGAAGTAGCTGGCAGTCTGATCGGGAGACTCGTTTTGACGCGCAGAGTGGTAGTGACCGGCGTTGGCTTATTGACGCCGCTAGGCATCGGGACCGGCAGCTCCTGGGAGGCAATCCTCGCGGGCACGTCTGGTATTGGCCCTATTACTCAGTTCGATGCGACCGCATTCTCCTGCCGCATTGCGGGGGAGGTCAAGGGTTTCGATCCGGCCGCCTACATCGAGAAAAAAGAGATCAAGAAGATGGGGCGGTTCATCCAGTTCGCGATCGCGGCGACGGATTTCGCCATGCAGAGCTCCGGCCTGAAAGTCACGCCGGAGATCGCCGAACGGGTGGGCGTCTATATTGGCAGCGGGATCGGCGGGTTCGAGGTGATCGAGCGCGAACACCTGACGCTGCTCGAACACGGCCCGCGGCGCATCTCGCCGTTCTTCATCCCGGCGACCATCATCAACCTGGCGTCGGGCTACGTCTCGATCCGCACCGGCGCCAAGGGGCCGAACTCGGCTACTGCCACGGCCTGCACCACCAGCGCGCATTCCATCGGCGATTCTTTCCGCATGATCCAGCGGGGCGACGCCGACGCCATGATCTGCGGCGGCACCGAAGCCGCCGTCACCCCCATGGGCATCGGCGGGTTCGCCGCCATGCGCGCCCTTTCCACCCGCAATGACGCGCCGGAGCGCGCTTCGCGCCCCTGGGACAAAGACCGCGACGGCTTCGTGGTGGGGGAAGGCGCCGGCATGCTGGTGCTGGAAGAATTGGAAATGGCACGGACCCGCGGCGCGCGCATCCTGGCCGAAATTGTGGGCTACGGCATGAGCGCCGATGCTTTCCACGTCACTGCGCCGCCCGACGACGGCGACGGCGCCTTCCGGGTGATGCGCAACGCCATGCGCGACGCCGGGATTCAACCGCACCAGGTGGATTACATCAACGCCCACGGCACTTCCACCGAAGTCGGCGACCGCGCCGAAACGGCTGCCATCAAGCGGGCCTTCGGCGACCATGCTTACAAGGTGGCCGTCAGCTCCACCAAGTCGATGACCGGCCACCTGCTGGGCGGCGCCGGCGGTATTGAAGCCGGCATCTCGGTGCTGGCCCTGCGCGACCAGATTGCGCCGCCCACCGCCAATCTGGAAAACCCCGATGCGGGTTGCGACCTGGATTACATCCCGCTGCGCGCGCGGCCGATAAAAATCGAATATGTCCTTTCCAACAGCTTTGGCTTCGGTGGGACCAATGGCTGTCTGATTTTTAAGAGATACCAGGAATGAGCGACAGGACCGCCTTATGAAAATCATCGTCGCCATCAAGCAAGTTGCGGTACGCGATTCGCAGCTCCGGATTGCCGCTGCCGGCCAGTGGATCGACGAAGCCGATCTGGCTTATGAAATCAACGAGCCGGATGCGTACGCGCTGGAAGCCGGCTTGCAGCTCAAGGAAGCCCACGGCGGCGAAGTGGTAGCTCTATCCGCCGGCCCGCCGCGCGTCGCGCAGACCATCCGCGAAGCCCTGGCCAAGGGCGCCGACCGGGCGATACACATCGAAGAGGATCTCTCTTCGGCCGACCCGCTAGCGACGTGCCGGCTGCTGGCGGCTGCCTTGAAGGCGGAGGCGCCCGATCTGGTTCTCACCGGCCTGCAGTCCGACGACCTGGGATACGGCCAGACCGGCCCGATCCTGGCCGAGCTGCTGGGCGTGCCGCACGCCACCATCATCATGCAGGTGGAAAAGAGCGATTCCGGCATCCGCGTCAAACGGGAGCTGGAAGATGGCTGGTTCCAGTTCGTGGATATGCCGATGCCTGCCCTGCTCAGTATTCAATCGGGCTTCAGCAAGCTGCGCTACGCGACGCTGATGGGCATCAAGAAAGCCAAGAGCAAGGAAATCCGCCGCGTCACGGCGGCCGATCTGGGCGCCGGCGCCGCCGCTCCCACCATGGCCTTCGACCGGGTCTACCTGCCGGAGCGCAGCAAGCACACGCAGCTCTTCGAGGGCAGCCCCAAACAGGCCGCCGCTCAACTGGTGGAGAAGCTGAAATTCGAGGCGCGGGTCATATGAATATCCTCGCCGTTATGGAACAGCGCCACGGCCAGTGGCACCGCATGTCGTTTGAGACCCTGGCGGCCGCACAGCAATTCGCCGCGCAACTGGGCGCCACCGCATCCGCCGCGGTAGTGGGCCGGGGAACGGCACCGCTCGCCGCCGAGCTGGCCTCGAGGCGACTCGATAAGGTCTACGCCGTTGAACACGAGCTACTCGGCGAATACACGCCCGACGGTTATTGTCTGGCCCTGCGCCAGCTCATCGAGCGCGTCCAGCCCGCGGTGGTGCTCTTTCCGCACACTTACCAGGTGCGCGACTTCCTGCCCAAGCTGGCCACCCGGTTCGGCCGCGTAGCGGTGAGCGACGCCGTTTCGCATCGCGTCGAAGACGGCCAGGTGGTTCTGGTGCGGCAGCTTTTTCAAGGCAAGGTGAACGTGGATGTCCGGTTTCTGGGCGATGGCCCGCATTTCGCATCGCTGCAAGCCGGCGCCTATCGCGCCGACCAAGTGGCCGAAGGCGCAGCGGCGGTGGAGGCGTTCGCGCCCCAGATCTCCCCGGATCAGATCCGAACGCGCCCGCAAGAGCCGTTCCGCGAATCGCAGCGCGCCGTGGATCTGGGCGCCGCCGAAATCATCGTCTCGGTGGGCCGCGGCATCAAGGAAGCCGATAACATTCCGCTGATCCAAAAACTGGCCGATGTTCTGGGCGCCGAACTGGCGGCTTCGCGTCCCATTTGCGACGCCGGCTGGCTTCCCATGGAACGGCAGGTGGGCAGTTCCGGACAGACGGTCACTCCCAAGATGTATCTCGCGGTGGGTATTTCGGGTGCGATTCAGCACCTGGTTGGCATGAAGGGGTCGCGCACCATCGTGGCGATTAACAAAGATGCCAACGCACCCATTTTCGAAGTAGCCGATTACGGGATCGTGGGCGATCTGTTTCAGATAGTGCCCGAGCTCATCGAAGCGATCCAAAAGGTTAAATAAAGCTTCTATTGACTTTTTCGGCCGCTGGCGGTTATACTTTTCCATCCGCTCCGCTTGGACCCCGCCGGAACACTGCAACTTTTAGTCCCGGTTCTACGTCATATCCATACTGGCCGGCTTTGCGACGCAATTTTAGAGAAATGAATGCGATTATGAAAAACGGACCGAAACACAGACTGGCCCCGTACCGGAAGATCCTCGAACGGAAGGCCGAGGAAGTCCGTAACAGCATGTCCGCGCAAAAGGCGGCCCAGGTGGTAGCCCGGCTGGATGTGCCCTCGGACGAAGGCGACCTCAGCCAGCATCATCACGAAGAGTGGATCTTCCTCAATCGCAACACCATCGACATGAAGTTGCTGCGGGAAGTGGCCGATGCGCTGCACCGCATCGACCAGGGCACGTACGGCATTTGCCCGGAATGCGAGGAGCCGATTTCCACCAAGCGCCTGGACGCCGTGCCGTGGGCGCGGTACTGTGTCACCTGCCAGGAACAGATCGCCGCCCGCATCGCCGACGGCGAAATGGTGGAGTTCCAGGAAGCCGACCGATGAAGCTGGTGGATTTGCGCAAGATTGCGGTCCGCCGACAATTCCGAATCCGATTCCAGATTTCGAACGGTCTGGAGTGTGTCGTCAACCAGCACGGTGTCGCGCAAGTGCCGGCATTGCACGGCATTCCCGATTTCAACCTCGAAAAGGAATTGGCATCGGTTTCGCAATTCGTGCTGGAGCCGGCCGCCTGCGATCCGAAAAACCCGGCGCCGGCCCGTTCGCTAACCCGCGACGAATTGGCCGCCATGGCCGATTCCTCCTTCCTGGCAGCCGCTGCCGATCACGAAGAAGAGTAGCGCGCCTCCCACTCAGCGTGGAACCGGCGGCGTCAGCCAGCGGCCTCTCGCCACGGGCCGCACAGCCGCTCGCTAACGCTCGCGGTTCCGTGCCGGGGGCTGCCGTCATCCACTTTTATGCCGCGCACCCCAGACCAGTGGGAACGGGACCGGCTGAATCGGGGTACAATACTATGGCTATTCTGTTCCACTGATTCACTTTTCCCGGAAGGGCTGGGGGATATATGGAGAAGCCAGCGCAAAATATCCAAGACAGCTTTTTGAACAACGCTCGCAAAGATAAGATTGCCCTCACGATTTACCTCATGAGCGGCGTCAAACTCTCAGGCCGGATCAAAAGCTTCGATAAGTACTCTCTGGTGCTTGAGACCAATAACCAGGAGCAACTGATTTTCAAACACGCCATTTCGACGGTTGTGACACAGCGGCCATCCCACTCCTACGGGGGCAGTCCGCAGGCGGCCGCCACGGGCGTGGCGGCCGGTGCTGCGCCCGGTTTGCCGGCGCACTCCGAGCCGTCGGAGGCCTAGACCACGCCGCTTCCGAACCCCGCCCGCGAGCGCGCCATCCTGGTCGGCGTCCAGTGGAAGACGCGCGGCGCTTCCCGGCGGCCCGGCACGGTCACGGCGGAGGACTCTCTCGACGAGCTGAGTGAATTGGCGTTCACCGCGGGCGCCGAAACCGCCGGCCGATTCCTGCAGGCCCGCCCCGGTCCCGAAGCCGCGACCCTGATCGGCGAGGGCAAAGTGGAAGAGTTGCGCGCCGCGGTCGATTCCTCGGGCGCCGACCTGGTGATCTTCGATCACGAGCTGACCCCGACGCAGCAGCGCAATCTGGAAAAAGCCATCGGCTCGAAAGTCATCGACCGCACGCAGTTGATCCTCGATATCTTTGCCTCGCGCGCCCGCACTCGGGAAGGCCGCCTGCAGGTGGAACTGGCGCAGTTGAACTACATTCTGCCGCGCCTCAGCGGGCGGGGCGTGGAGATGTCGCGTCTGGGGGGTGGCATCGGCACGCGCGGCCCGGGCGAAACCAAGCTCGAAACCGACCGCCGCCGCATCGCCAAACGCATTAAAAGAATCGAGGACTCGCTCGACGCCGTTCGGGCGGGACGCGCTCTCCATCGGCGCCGCCGCAGTGCCGTGCCGCTGGCCACGCTGGCGCTGGCCGGCTATACCAATGCCGGAAAGTCCACGCTCTTCAATCGGCTCACCCGCGCCAGCGTGCTGGCCGATCCGCGCATGTTTGCCACGCTCGATCCCACCGTGCGGCCGCTGCAACTGCCGTCGCGCCGCCGGGTTCTGGTGAGCGACACGGTCGGCTTCATCCGCAATCTCCCCACGACGCTGGTCAAGGCTTTCCGCGCCACGCTGGAGGAGGTGAAAGATGCGGCTCTGGTGTTACACGTGGTGGATGTCTCCGCTCCCGCCGCCGCCGAGCATACCGCGCACGTTTTCCAGGTTCTAGCCGATATTGGGGCCGCCGCCATTCCGCAGATCCTGGTTCTCAACAAGGTCGACCGCGTGGGCGATGCGTCCGCTACGGATGCCGAAGCCGTGAAACGGCGGCTGCTCTCGGGCTCGGCTATCGGCTCGTCCGGCCCACCAGACGCCCGTGCGGTGGCCATCTCGGCTCTCACCGGCGCAGGTTTGGACGGTCTGCTGGACTCGATCGACCAGCTTCTGCCGCTCGATCCGATGGTGAACGCCACTTTTCATTTGTCCGCCGGCGATGGCGCTACGCTGGCGCTGCTGCATGAATTCGGCAAGGTGCTGGCCACACGCTATAGCGGCGATCTCTGCGAGGTCGAAGCCGAAATTCCGGAATCTCTGGAACGCCGCCTGGCGGGCCGGCACTAGCCCGGGCTAGCGTTGTCTCTCAATCCACCCGAACCACTGCTCGAACCTCACCGGCTGCCCGCGATCGCTCCCGTAGCACCCGGCATTAACATCCGGACCGGAAACGCCGGTGGCTTGCGTGAAGGCGAAGTTCCACTGGTCACAGGTGAGAAGCGCATCCCCACCCGCGCCGGACTGCTCCAGAACCCTCTGCCTCAACTGCCCGGGATCGCGCAGCACCGCGATCCCCGGAGCGCCCAGTTGCACAAACCGCATCGGCCGCGGTGGGGCATCGCTGTAGGGAACCAGTTTCGGGGACGGCCCGTCGGGCTCCACCACCCAGACGCGCCTGTCGCCGAAGTAGCGCATCAGTTCGGTATTGCTGCCGCGGTCCAATTCCCTCGCCCACACCACCGGACAGCGGTCGAGATCCGCACAGTTGTAAACCCACTCGGAGCCCCAGTTGTGAGACAACGCATATCTCACGAAGACCAGGTGCTTCCCTCCCGAAGTTTCGAGCTGCCTCAGCACGCGCGCCCGCGCCACGTTGCCGGGCGGCGGCCAGCGCCAACTGCGCTGCTCGAACACATCGCCGGAAACACGGCCCGCCACGATCGTGATCAGCAGCATCGCGGCGCATGCCGGGGGCAGACAGCGGACCAGGTTCAGGCCCACACGGCAGCCACGCCACCTCCAACGCCGCAGAGATCGCATCCCCAGCAATACGATCAGGATCGCCAGCCCCGTGGCCGGGGCGGCATAGTGCGCGTTGTGCCAGACCTGCCCCACCAGCGAAAGCGAGAAGATCGCGGCCATCAGGAGCAGTTGCCGCAGCTTGCGGTCGTGACACTTGCGGTTGCGACAGCGGAAGGGCAGCGCGAAGAGCGGGATGGTAAGCAGCGGCCCTAAGTAGAAGCGCCAATACACTGCCGTCTTGCGCTCCAGGTCGGCGGTCAACGACCGGCGCGCGTCGTGGTAACTGGCCATCTCCCAATACACAAAGAAGTGCCGCATCAACCAGTTGTTGTAGAGCGGCTCGGCAGTGGGCTTCTGCCAGATGAAATGGGGCGCAATCGTCATGCTGGTGCGGTACAGAACGTAGGGCGCAATCCAGGGCTTGCCCGTCACGCGCGCAAAGTAGTAGCCCACACCAATCCCGGTGAGACACAGAAACACCGCCAGCGGAAGGACGATCCGGCGCCATGCCACGCTCCGGCTCGGCCCGCGTTTTCCCAGCATCCAGGAAAACAGCACCACCGCCACCGCCAGTGCTAAGAACCCGCCCTCTACCGGACGGCTGTTTGCCAGAATGGCCAGACCCGAGCCCATGGCCAACGCCAGACGCCAGCCGGGCGCCCGCATCATTCTGGGCAGAGCCCCGAGCACCAGCGCGCCGCCCGCGGCGGCCACCGATCCGCCCCAGTACGAGTTCATCCAATAAGTGGACACGCCGATCCGGAGCACCACCAGCAATGCTCCCAGCAGTGCCCAACGCGGCGGCAACCAGCCCTGCAGCATCCAGCAGATTGCGCCGCACATCAGCCCCGCACTCAGCCAGACGCCCATCCAAGGATGTCCGAACAGCACCTGCCCAACGGCCAACGCCGCTGCCGGCGCGATGGGAAAAGCACTCGCGTAGACCGGCCGAACCAGGATGTGGATGCTTTCGAAATGCATCCAGAACGGGTGCTGCGGATTCACCAGGCGGCCGTGCGCGAAGGTATCGGCCGCCAGCAGGAAGCTGAACTCGTCATGGGCGCTCGGCTCGGGGACGGCGAATACCGGCAGCAACAGGGCCCGCAGCACCAGCGGGGCTGCCGCGGCCAGCAGGATCGCCAGTCTCCGGCGCCGCGCCAGCAGCGCCAGAGGACGCTCCCACCAGCCCAGCCATCGCAACCTGAACCGGGAGGCCAATAGCACCGCCGCCAACACCGCGAATGCCAGTACGGTGTCCGGGCTGGGCGCTGCCATGCCGCTCGAAAGCCAATGTGGCATATAGCGTTAAGCTAGTCTAGCGCATGAAGATCCTCACGCTGGCGAGTGCGGTGTACCGCCAGGTTCACCGATCCCTCTTGAAGAACCACAACCAGAACTCCTGAGTGCCGGCACCTACACGGTACCTTGCCTCGAAGCCACATTCGTTTGCACAGCGTACGGCCTGTTGATCGGACATCGCCAAACCAACCCACGTTTCGTTCGCCTTTGACTTGTCAGCGGTGTTCCCTCGAACCTGGAACTTAAATAATCCTCCTGGCACCAGAAGCCGTTGGGTTTCCCGGACATAATTCGCGATGATCCGGTAGCTGGGAATGTGCTGGAATACCCAAGCTGAAAATGCGAAATCGAACGGCAGTGCCGGGATGACGCCAAGGTCCATGCCGTTGTTCTGGTACACCTTCGCATTTGGGTAGTGATTGAGAGCGAGACGGGCTTGCCGGACCATTTCACCGCTCACGTCCACCGCATGCACTTCGCCGAACATCCGGGCAAGCGCCCTGGTTACCCGTCCGGCTCCGCATCCGATCTCCAGGACGCGCATCCGATCAGGAGATTTTCCCTGGCAGACGTTCACCATGTCTGTGAGAATGTGGTCGGCCACGGCCCTATCGCCGGAAGCGAAGAACTCCTCATCCGTCCAGTCGTCTTTTCCGGTCGCTACAAAATGTCGTGCATTCTCACGAGCCCGGGTGTCCCAGTCATGCTCCATTAACTCGAGTTGATCCCTGGTCCCGAATCGGGCGCGGAAATACGTCCGGCGGAGCTTGTGGTAGACCGGCCGAAAAATTGCCTTGAGATCCTTCTTGGGTAGCACAACCTATTTTCGCTCCGCTTTTTGAAACCAGATGTAACAATGATTTCCGATCCGGCCAGCTTGGGGTGATTTCAGCAGGAGCAAATCCAGATAACGAAACGGAAAGAGGAGCCAACCGAAAACGCCGTGCGCCAGAATCCGCCACCACCGCCACGGCAGCATCAGTTTCAGGTACTCCAGCAGAAAAACGAGAATCGTGGCGGTAGGCCCGGTTCTCCAGCCTTTCGCAACAACACGCAGGTTTCCGCCCATGGATTCAAGACCTTCCGGGGTGAAGCGGCGGTAGTCTTTCGGACACTCGTGGAACGGATGACAAAACGGCGTAACAACATGAGCAAAACCACCGGGTTGGAGGACTCGTTCGATTTCCTTCATCACGATTTCAGGAAGCCTGACGTGCTCCAAAACTGCATCACATTCGATTCGCTGAAAAATAGCGTCGGGGAAAGGAAGGTGCGTTACATCCGCAACAACATTGACACCGGGAAGCCCGAACAGGTCAAGGTTGATGTAGCCGTCCACGATACAGCCGCCGCCGCCAATGTAGAGATTCCAGCGGCCCAGCGGGGCAACGATGTTCTCTCTTGGGTTCATTATGAACGGTCCAGGCGGCTCCAGAGCGCGGCGAATCCGGTCCACAAGACGGCGGGAATTTCGTTGCAGATAAAGCCGCTCAACGCTTCCCCTATCGGTATTGGGATCGGTCTTCATGCTCGCTAGAATTTTAGCCACACTTGTGCCGCAACTCGGGAAGCCTTGCGGCGTCTGCGCCGCCACGGTCTTTAACGGCCGCTGAACGGCCCTGGCTGGCGGCATCTGCCTTCAGGTCGCAGGGCCATTGGGCCATTGCCGTTCACCCTTCCGGATCCATGTCATCTATACTAACCTTTCATGACGAATCCCCGCATCGTACTGGCGTGTTGCGTTCTATTGATCTCGCCCGGCTGCCACCGCCACAAAAAAGTTGCGCCCATCACCGAAATCGCGGTAGCGAGCGACACGCACCAAGAGCGCCTGCGCGGCGTCTACCCGGGCAACGAAGGATGGAAATGGACCGCTCCCGTCTTCGCCTTCACACTCGATCCGCCCCCGGCAGCAGGGCCGGTATACCTCGAACTGGACTTCACAGTTCCCGACGAACTGATGGAAAAGGCAACCGCGGTGACTGTCGTTGCCAAGGTCAATGGCGCCGAAGTCACCCGCAGAACATACCAGAAGCCTGGCCGTAATCTACTCGCGTGCCAACTCTCCGCTCAGTCTCTGACGCGGCGTCCAGCCGAGGTCGAGTTCTCGGTGGATCATAGCTACACCGATCCCGCCACTTCCCAGGTCAGGGGGCTCATCGTCGTTTCCGTAGGTCTCAAGGAGTATGAGCAGACCGCCGAATTTCGCGACGGCGAGATGGCCAAGTCGCGCCAAGCATACGAAGAGGTTCTCAAACAACGAAACCTGCAACTTCCGATCGAGAAGCAAAAGGAAATCATGAGGCTGTTCCACGATCTCCCGATTTGGGAGAGCATGCGTTTCCACAACGTGAAAATCCTCAAGAATCCGCTCGACCTGTGGATGCTGCAGCAGATCGCCTTCGAGGTGCGGCCGGACTTCGTGATCGAAACCGGCACCTGGTACGGCGGCTCCGCGCTCTACTGGGCCCATACGCTCAACGGGATGGGCCTGGAAAACGCCCGCGTGTTAACGGTCGATATCCAGGACCTCACCAACGAGGGCGCCTCGTCTCACCCGCTGTGGAAGAAATACGTCGAGTTCTTTAAAGGCAGTTCGACCGATCCCAAGATCGTGGCAAAGTTCGCGCAACGGGTCCGCAACCAGCGGGTGATCGTCAACCTGGATTCCGATCATTCGATGCCTCACGTCCTCCAGGAATTGCGGATGTACGGACCCCTGGTCAGCCCCGGTAGCTATATGGCCGTAGAGGACACGCACCTCGACGGCGTCCCCACTCACCCCGAGCAAGGCCCCGGCCCGATGGCGGCGGTGGTGCGGTTCCTGGCCGAAGGCGGCAGTAAAGATTTCGAACAGGATTTCACCCGGGAAGCCGTGGTCATGACCTCCTACCCGGGCGGCTTTTTGCGGCGGAAGTGACGCCGGCAAGGCGGGCGCTAGCGGGAATGTTGGAATCCATGGGCGGCGCCTGGCGAACTCGTCACCGCTGATACAATCGATGATCGTGCAGGCCCTCCTGATCTTCGCGGTCTACTTCGTGCTCTACTTTTTCAACTCCATGGCGCCCGAGTCGAGCTTCGATGGCTCGCGGTATCATCTGGGCCTGGTGGCGCGCTACCTGCGCGAGCACGGCTTCCACCGCATCACCTGGAATCTCTATGCGAGCCTCTCCGAGGGCGCCGAGATGCTGTACCTGGATAACGAGCGATGCTCCAACTTTCATGTCCCACACCCTTGACCAGCCATCGTTTTGAGCTTTATCTTCACGGGGTATATAATGGCCGTGCGCCATCCTGAAGAGCTCCCAAATGGCTAAGATTGCTTTCCTGTCGATCTGCGACCGCAACGCGCACGGGCTGCGCATGATGTCGTCGATCCTGCGGCGCAACGGCCATGAGTGCCACATCGTATTTCTGAAACGGTACGGACGCAGTCCCTCGGTTGAAGCCGAGCCCGACGACTATCCGTGGATCGGCATCGACACGCGCGGGCGCGAGTTTCGCTACGCCCATGGCTCGCCCATCACGCAACGGGAACTCGAACTGCTTCGCGGTCTGCTGGAGCGCATTCGCCCGGACGCCATCGGGATGAGCGTCACCACGCCGTTGCGCAAGCGGAATATGCAGGTGACGCGGTTCGTCAAGAGCTTTTCCGATGCGCCCGTGATCTGGGGCGGGTACGATCCGACGGTGAACACCGGCGATTGCCTGGAACATTGCGATTACGCGTGCGTTGGCGAGGGCGACGTCACGATCCTCGGGGTGGCCCGGCACCTGGATGCCGGGGAGAACCTGGACGGCATAGCCAATCTCAGCTACCGGCGCGGCGGGTCCACCGTTACGGTCCCGCGCGGGCCCCTGGTACACGACCTCGACTCGCTGCCCTGGCGCGACAATTGTCCGGAGTATAAGTACTTCATCGAAGACGATCGACTGATCGAGAGCTATCCCATCCTGACAGATCGCCAGGCAGGAATTTACCAGACGATCACGTCCCGGGGGTGCCCGTACCGCTGCACTTATTGCTGCGAGCCGTCGCTGAAGGACATCTACACCGGCGAGAAGTTTCTGCGCCGCAGATCGGCGCACGACACGGTCGCTGAACTGGCTGAGGCAAAGAAAGAATACGGGGCCACCGAGATCATGTTCGAAGACGAGATCTTCGGAATGGACCGTAAGTGGTTACGGGAGTTCGTTCCCTTGTACCGGGAGCAGGTCGGTCTGCCCTTCAGCGCGTACCTATATCCGACGCGAAACATCGGTATGCTGCTGCCCATGCTCAAAGAGGCGGGATTGACGTCGTGCTGTGTTTCCTTGCAGTCCGGCAGTGAGCGCATCCACAAGGATGTCTTCGACAGGCCTTACGACCGCGAGCTGTTTCTGAAGACGATACGGCTGTGCCGGTCTTTGGGCGTTGTGTTCTATACGGATATTATTACTTTCAACCCGTATGAAGAAGAGAGTGATCTTGAGAAAACACTCGATGCCTTGCTGGATATCAAGGGTCCGTACGGGTTGTGCATCAACAAGCTGTTTGTGCTGCCGGGCACGCCGCTCGCCGAACAAATGCGCCGCGACGGCAAAGCGATCGACGGATCGCGGGACGGGCTGTTCGCCTACTATTGCCGGCTCTTTTCGATTGCGTCCTTGTCGGCGTTCTCCAGGCCGGTGGTGCGCGTGGTGAAGCGTTTTGGTATATTCCGCCGCCAACCTGCGCTGGTCAACATGGCGGCAATCGAGCTCGGTTTTCGGGTTGTGAACGCGCTTCACCGGCGGGCGCTGCTGCTGCGGGATTTCCTGACGCCGCGTGCGGCGGGAGCGTCATCACCAGCGAACGGGCCGGCCAGTCCACCGGCGACGGATGTCGGGACGAAGGTAGCTTCCGAAGCCATACTGGTCCGGATTTCAGACCAGACAACAAACTAAGATTTCGACGGAGTCGTTGCCCAGTACGATCGGTTTCCCGACCCCTTCATATCGAGGGGCGGCGACGTGTCCGTGAAATACGCTATCATGACCCGGAACCGGGACCCAGGAATGGAAACTCCGGTTCCATGGAGCCATGACCCGCAAACGCCGCTTGCTTCTATTGTCCGGTGTCTTAGCGATCGCGTCCTTCTTCCGCTTCTACCATCTGGCGGCGACCCCGCCGGGCCTCTACATAGACGAAGCGATGGACGGCGTGAACGCCCAAAATGTCGCGCAGACCGGGCAGTTCAAGGTGTATTATCCCGAAGACAATGGCCGCGAGGGATTGTATGTGAATATCCTTGCCCTGGCATTCAGATATCACCTCTTGCCCGATACCGCGCCATGGTCGGTGAGGATGCCGGCGGCCATTACCGGGGTGCTCACGGTGCTGGGAGTGTATCTGCTGGCGACCGAATTATTCACCGGGAGCATCGCTCTTCTCTCGGCTTTCCTGCTTGCCACATCTTTCTGGCACATCAATTTTTCGCGCATTGGCTTCCGCGCGATCCTGGCGCCTTTCTGTTTGTCCTGGGCCATGTATTTCCTGCTGAAAGCACTCCGTGGAAACAACCCGCGGAATGGCGCCCAGCGAGGCGGAGAGGGGACCGCAAAGTACTTTCTATACGCGATGGCAGGCGGCGTGTTTTACGGCCTTGGATTCTACACCTACATCGCCTTCCGTATCACGCCGCTTCTCTTGTCGGTCCCGATCCTCTTCTTCCGTAAAGGGCCGGCGGCCTGGAAATGCGCGGTGTTCTTTCTGACCGTCACCTTCCTGGTTGCGCTGCCGATCGGCTGGCACTATCTGCAACATCCCGCCGACTTCTTCAGCCGCACCGCACAGGTTTCCGTCACGAGATCCGCGACACCCCTTGCCGTGGTAGCCGGGAACACGTATAAGACGGCGCTGATGTTCAACTGGCGCGGAGACCGTAACTGGCGGCACAATGTTTCCAGAGAGCCGCAGTTGTATTGGCCAGTCGGGATATTCTTCCTCCTGGGAACGATTCTCGGCGCGGCCGCCTTTCGGAAGAGAGATTCCGGACCCGCGGCCGGCGATTCGCGATTCGCAATTCTATTTCTGATTGTCTGGTTCATCCTCGGCGCCCTGCCGGCAATCCTTTCGAATGCGGGCGTTCCACACGCCATGCGAGCGATCCTCATGGTGACGCCGGCCATGATCTTCGCGGCGATCGGCGCGTTCTGGATCTATTGCCGGCTGGCCACGAAACTGGATGCGCGCTGGATGGCGGCCGTCACGGCATGCTTCCTGGCCTTCCTGGGCGCCGCGGCATATCGGCAGTATTTTGTGACCTGGGCAAGGAATCCCAATGTGGCCGCGGCATTCGATGCCGACTGCGTCGCGATCGGCAACCGGATCAACGCGCTCCCGCCGTCGGCCGAAAAGTACGTGGTCGTTGCCGGCGGCATCCTCGACTACGGCATTCCCTCTATCGCGGAAGCGGCCTTGTACGTCACGCATTCATTTGTCCCCGACGCAGCCGCGCAAAAGCACGTGGGCCACATCCACTTTCTCCTGCCCAACGAAATCGATCAGATCCCGAGCGGCACCGCAGCGAGTGCGATATTCGAGATTCGATAGGGAGACGCAATCGGGCGTGCTGCTCAAGATCAAGTCGTGAGGTAAAAGCAACCCTACTCGTATTTCAGCGCCGCCACCGGCGAGATGCGCGATGCCCGCCAGCCGGGCGCCAGAGCGGCCAGCAGCGCCACCAGAGCCAGCACCGCCGCGGCCAGCGCCAGGACGGCCGGTTCGGCTCCTTTGACACCGAATAGTTGGGATTCCACTATGCGGCTCAGTGCCAGCGCGGCGGCCAGCCCGATGGCGATTCCCAGCCCAGCCATGCGGCCGGCTTCCCACAGGATCAGGCGCAGCACGGCCGCCGGGCGCGCGCCCAGCGCCATCCGCACGCCGATCTCGGACGTGCGGCGCGCCACCGCGTAGGCCACCACGCCGTACAACCCGATGGCCGCGAGCAGCGTCGCCAACAGTCCGAAGGCGCCCGAGAGCAGCGCGATCAGCCGCTCGGTGTAAATGGACTCCCCGATCCATAGGTCCATCGGCTTCAGCTCGCCCATGGGCACGTTGGGGTCGGCGGCGCGCAACACCTGGCGGATCTCCGAGGCGATACGGCTCTCGTCTCCGGCGGTGCGCACATAGAACTGCAGCCGTTCCGGCTTGTCCCACTGCGAGTAGGGGTAATACCACGTCTCCTTGGCGGGATTGCGAACGTCCACGCGGCTGTCCGCCACCACGCCCACAATCTCGATGTCCAGCACGGGATGGTTGCTGGCGCCGCTCATCATGTGGCGGCCCACCGGGTCGCGCCCGGCAAAGTATTTCTTCGCGAAGGTTTCGTTGACTAGCGCGACCTTGGGCGCGCCGGCCTGGTCGCGATCGGTGAATTCCCGGCCTTCCCGCAGCGGAATGCCAACGGCGCGGAAGAAGCCCGCGCCGGCGCCGACAATCGAGGATCCCACGTACTCGTCGGGCCCGGGCTGGTAGCCTTCCACGGTGAGATTGCCGCCGCGGTTTCCCCAGGAGAACGGACCGTCGGCCGCCGCGCCCACGCCGGTCACGCCCGGAATGGCGGCCAGCCTCGCCTGAAAATCGCGGTAGAAGGCCGTCGCCTCGGCAGCCTGCGGCCGGCTGGTTGACGCGTTCACCCCGAACATGAGCAGCCGCTGGGTGCGGAAGCCCAGGTTCACGCGCGTGAGGTTCATCAAACTGTTGGTGAACAGGCCCGCACCCACCACGAGCAACAGGGAGAGCGCCACTTGCGCGACCACCAGTGCCTGGCGGAAGCGCGCCGGCCCGCCGGTCACGTTGAGGGCCTGGTTTTTCAAAGTCGCCGCCAGATTCGGCCGGGTGGCCTGGAGCGCGGGGATCAGCGCGAACAAGAGGCCGCTGGCTACCGAGAGCGCCACCGTGAAGCCAAGCAGCGGCACGCTCAATTGCGCGCTGAGCCAGGGCCCGGCGGCATCCTCGGGCAGCAGCCGCAGCAAGGCCGCCAGGCTCAGGTGCGCCACCGGCAGTCCGAGCGCGCCGCCCGCCACCGCTACCATGAGACCCTCCACCAGCAGTTGCTTGAGCAGCGAGGCGCGGCTGGCGCCGACGGCGAGGCGAATGGCAATCTCACGCTGCCGCCCGGCGGCGCGCGCCAACATCAGGTTGGCCACGTTGGCGCAGGCGATCAGCAGCACCAGCCCCACCATCGCCATCATCACCTGAAGCGGTTTTCCGAACTGCTCGCCCAGCGCGTTGATGCCGTGGGCCGCCGGCTTGAGCTGCGCCCGGTGGTTGAGAAACTCGTCGCGGGCCTTATCGGTGCGCATGCGCCCCATGCCGGCCAACTCTTCGGTGAGGATGGAGCGGTAGACCACGTCGGTGGCCGCCTGCGCCCGTTGCACGGTGGTCGCGGGCTTGAGCCGCGCGAACAGGTTCAAGAAGCGGAATTTGCGGTCTTCCAGCGCGTCCCAGGTGGGCCGCACGGCCTTCTGCATGGCGATGGGCACATACAACTCCGGCGTATTCCCCGAGATCAGGCCGTGGAAACGCGCCTCCACGACACCCACCACCAGCGGATGGCCGTTGACCGCGATGGTCTGGTTGAGAATCGCGGGCGACGAGGCCAGTTTGTTGGCCCAGTAGTTGTAGCCCAGCACCGCAACCGGGCTGGCGCCGGGCGCGCCATCGTCGCTCGGCGCAAGCACGCGCCCCAGGGCGGCGCCCACCCCGAGCGTGCGGAAGAAATTGCCGGAGACCATCTCCACGAGGGCCTGTTCGGAGTTGCCCTGTCGCGTGAGGGTCACGCCGGCGCTCATGCGCGCCACCATGCCACTAAAGGCCGCGTCGCGGTCGCGCAGGTCGCGGTACATCGGGTAGGAGTAGACCGAAGTTCCGGGGCTGTCGCTGGTGCTGGTTCCCGGCGGGTTGTAAGTGGATTGGAGCACCAGCAGGCGCTCCGGATCGGCGACCGGAAGCGAGCGAAGCGTCACCTGGTCGAGCAGCGAAAAGATGGCGGTGTTGGCGCCGATGCCGAGGGCCAGCGAAACGACGGCCACTGCGGTGAACAAAGGGCTGCGCCGCAGCGTGCGAAAGGAAAAGGCGATGTCTTTCCACATGGGCGTTTCACCAAACCGACCCACATCTGGGTCACTTTCTTTCAAAAACAAAGAACTTAAGTCTGAAACCGACCCACATCTGGGTCGGTTTGCCAGATTAGACGGATCGCCGGCGCTACCGATAGCGCCCCAGGATCGCGTTCCAGCGCACCTTCAGCGGATCGAGAAAAGCCGCGATCCCGCGCCACATGCCGACCTTGGTGCCGGCCACGTCGTTCCAGCGCACCGGCACTTCCACGGCGCGGAATCCCAGCCGCCGGGCGATGAACAGCACCTCCACGTCGAACCCGAAACCGTCCAGCCGCTGGCGTTTGAAGATCTCGCGAGCCGCGGCCGTTTGGAAGAGTTTGAAGCCGCACTGGGTGTCGTGAAACGGCAGGCCGGTGATGGCGCGGATCACCAGGTTGAAAAAGCGTCCCACGTATTCCCGGAAAAGGGGCTGGCGCACGCCGATGAGCGAGCGGTCGAGAGCCCGCGAACCAATGGCCGCGCGCGCCTGTTCGCGGTCCACCGCGGCGGCTAGCTTCTCCAGTTCCTCGATGGGCGAGGAAAGATCGGCGTCCGTGAAGAGCGCCCACTCGCCTCTGGCTTCCAGCATGCCGTGGCGCACGGTGTAGCCTTTGCCGCGATTGCCGGGGTTGAGCAGCACGCGGGCGCCCGAGTTGCGGGCCAGTTCCACGGTGGCGTCGCGCGAGCCGTCATCCACCACGACGATCTCGGCGAATTCCCACGAAGTGGCCTCCAACCAGGCTTGGACTGTCCGCAAGGTAGCCGGCAACCGCTTCTCTTCGTTGTACGCAGGAACGATAATGGAAATGGATCTTCGCAATGGAAGGATTATAATAACCGACTTCCGTTGCTAGTGGCCTTCGATGTCGTCGAGGCGTTGCTCGTGGGCTAGGGCTATGCGCTCCAGCGCTTTGATGGATTCGTGCTCGATTTCGATGATGCGGGTGAGTCCGGCGAACCGGTTTTCATTGTCCCGCTGCATGTTGAAGATGAGCTGCACGGTTTCGGTTATGCCTTGAAGCTTGGTTTCGATGATTTCGAAGCGTTGCTCAGGTGTCATGAAGTGGCTTCCTTCTTAGTGTAGCTCAGATGGGCTCAGCACATGCCGAAATCGGCGATAATAGCTGATTCCCACATTATAGGAGACTGATTTGTCGCTAGAAGACGAGCTGCTCAAACAACGCCTGTCGCGCATTCGCGAGATCGAGGCCCTGGGCTACCGCGCGTACGGACAGCGGTTCGAGTTCACCCACACCATTCCGGACATCCTGGCGGGCTACGGCTCGAAGACCGCCGAAGCGCTGGCGCCGGAGGTGCGCGTCCGCGTCGCCGGGCGCCTGATGGCGCTGCGCCACATGGGCAAGGCCGGCTTCGCGCATTTGCAGCAAAACGGCGAGCGGTTGCAGATCTACGTGAAGAAAGACGCCGTGGGCGAGCGCGACTTCCAGCTTTTCAAGATGCTGGATATCGGCGACATCGTCGGGGTGGAAGGCTACCTGTTCCGCACCCGCACGGGCGAACTCAGCATTCATGCGGACAGACTGGAGTTCCTTTCCAAGACGCTGCTCTCCATGCCGGAGAAGTGGCACGGACTGGAAGACGTGGAGATTCGCTATCGCCAGCGGTATCTGGATCTGATTGCCAATCCGGAGGTGCGGAAAGTCTTCGTCACGCGCGCGCGCATCATCTCTTCCCTGCGGCGCCAACTGGAGGCCAAGGGCTTCATCGAAGTGGAAACGCCCATGATGCAGCCGCTCTATGGCGGCGCGGCGGCGCGTCCCTTTGTGACGCATCACAACACCCTGGATATCGATCTCTATCTGCGCATCGCGCCGGAGTTGTATTTGAAGCGCCTGATCGTGGGCGGCATGGAGCGGGTCTATGAAATCAACCGCAACTTCCGCAACGAGGGCCTTTCCAAGAACCACAACCCCGAGTTCACCATGCTGGAGTTTTACCAGGCCTACACGGATTTCCGCGGTCTGATGGACCTCTCGGCAGAACTGCTGGGGCAGGTGGCGCTGGAAGCGACCGGCGGCCACCAGGTGGAATTCGACGGCCACCACCTCGATTTCAGCCGCTTCGATCGCTACACCATGCGCGAGGCCGTGGCGCATTTCTGGGAAGGCGACGGCAAGCCTACCGTGGAACAGGCCGGCGATCCGCAATGGCTGAGCCGCCACTCCGCCAAAGCCACGCCCGGCGAAGCGCTGACGGAGCTGTTCGAACGCCACGCGGAGCACAAGCTGATCCAGCCGACGTTCGTTTACGACTATCCGGTGGAAACCTCGCCGCTCTCCAAACAGAAACCCGACGATCCGACGCAGGTGGAGCGTTTCGAGATCTTCGCCGCGGGGATGGAAATCGGCAACGCGTTCACCGAGCTGAACGATCCGCAGGAACAGCGCCGCCGCTTCGAAATGCAGATCGCCATGCGGGAGCGCGGCGACGAAGAAGCGCACCAGATGGACGAGGACTACGTGCGCGCGCTGGCTTACGGCATGCCGCCGACCGGCGGGGAAGGCATCGGCATCGACCGCCTGACCATGATTCTGACGGGCTGCCGGTCCATCCGCGACGTGATCCTGTTCCCGCTGCTGCGGCCGGAAGGCCCCATCGAACTGGTGAGCCTGATGCGCGAACTCGACAAGCTGTGAAGTCCACCTTCGAGCTGTTCATCGCCAGCCGCTATCTGCGGGCCCGCCGCAAGCATGCGGTGGTGTCGGTCATCACGGTGATTTCGGTGATTGGCGTGGCGGCGGGGGTGATGGCGCTGGTGATCGCGATGGCCGTGACTACCGGGATGCGCAACTCACTCGAACGCAGCCTGCTGGGCGCCATGGCGCACATCAACGTAATCCCCAAGGTGCCAGGTGAAGGCATCGAGGATTGGCGGAGCCTGATGGCCAAGCTGCGCCAGGCGCCGCACGTGACGGCGGCCGCGCCGGAGCTTTATAGCCCGATCATGGTGACGGGCGTGCAATCGGGCCTGGGCGTGGTCAAGGGCATCGACGTGGGCGCGGAGCTGGCAGTGAGCGAAACACTGCGCCATTTGCAGGCCGGATCGCTCGATCTGCTGCGCGACCCCACGGCCAAGCCGCCGGGCATCGTGCTGGGCCGGCGCATGGCGGAGGATGGCGCGATCCGGGTGAATAACCGCGTCCGCGTGCTCTCTCCCCAGGGTGGCGAACTCACGCCGTTCGGCAACACCCCGACGGTCCGCGAGTTTCGCGTGGTGGGTATTTTCGAGAGCGGCTTCTACGATTTCGACGAACACTACGCCTACGCTTCCATCGCCGCGGTGCAGAGAATGCTGGGGCTCGAAGACCAAGACGAAGTGAACGACATCGCGCTGATGGTGGACGACCTCAACCGCGCGCCGGAGATCGCCAAAGAGCTGGAGAAGCTGCTGGGCACGCACTACACCGCGACCGCCTGGCAGGAGCAAAATTCCAAGCTGTTCAATGCCCTGAGCGGCGAGCGGATTGTGACCATGATCGTGATCGGGCTGATCGAGCTGGTGGCGGCGCTGAACATTCTGATCGTGCTGGTGATGATGGTGATGGAAAAGTACCGCGACATCGCGGTGCTGATGTCGATGGGAGCGCGGCGCCAGCAGATCCGCAAGATTTTCGTGCTGCAGGGCGTGCTGATTGGGGTGGTGGGCAGCGCCATCGGGCTGGCGGTGGGCTACCCGCTCTGTTACCTGGCTGACAAGTACCGCTGGATCCGCATCGACGAATCGGTGTATGCCTTCTCCTACGTGCCGTTCGAAGCGCACTGGGTACACGGCATCTGGATCGCGGCGGTAGCCATTGCGATCAGCTTTCTGGCGACGCTTTACCCCGCGAAGAACGCCACGCGCATTGCGCCGGCGGAAGTGCTGCGGTACGAATGAGGCGTGGCTACTGGGCCAGCGTGAAGTTGACGTCCACCGTGGTTTCCACCTGGACCGGCTGGCCGTTCAGCAGTGTAGGCCGGTAGACCCACTGCCGGACGGCATCCATGGCCGATTGAACCAGCAGGGGATGGCCACCGAGAACATGAACCTCCTGCACGGTGCCGTCCTTGGCGATGATGACAGCGAGATGAACGACACCCTCGACGCCAAGGGACTTGGCCGAGTCCGGGTACACGGGCGTCACTCTCTTCAGCACCATGGCCGCCTGCACGTTGCCGCCGACCTTGATCATTTGTGGCACGGGCGGTTGAGCGCCCGGCGCGAGGATCTGGATGGACACGCCGTTGCCGTTGCCACCCTGGAAGCGAGTGGTCAGATGTTCGTCGAAGTCTTTGGCCGCCTGGGCGATTTTCTGCAAAGCTTCGTCGGAGTAAATATCGCCTTCGTGCACCGGCAGCCTGGAGATCAGTTCGTCGCGAGCCTGCTGTGAGAGCCCGTCCACGTTGATGTGCTGGATGCGCAGAGGAGGCTCGGGCTCGCCTGGTGGTGGCGGCGGGAGCGGGCTGCCATCCAGCGCGCGGCCGAACATGCCGCCGCTGACTCTTGATGCGGTGATGCTCATGCCGCCATATGGCCGGGCCTGGACGCCGGCTGACACCGTCGCCGACTGGGCGCCCGTAAACTGCGGTTGAGCGTTGGCCAGATCGAAGGTAATCTGGACCACGCGCGTGACGCCGGCCGAATCGCTGGTGAAGTGCCACTGCAAGACGGATTGCAGCGTGGTCTTGCGCAATTCGTCCGGACCGCTCAGCACGCGCGCATCGGCGACATTGCCCTTGGCGTCGAGCTTGACTTCCACGGACAAGATCCCCTGGATGCCCGCGCGCACGGCCGCTACGGGATAGTCCACCGGCGCGCGATGCAGTAGAGAGGCGCCGTTCATCGCGACGGTGACGCCGGGGTCATCTCTGACCTGGGGCGCCGCGGTCAGCGGAAACGTCCCGGTTGCCAGCCAGCAGGCCGCCACCAACACAGCCACTCTCGCCGTGAGGGCGGAAATCAAACGCGTTTTGGACATACGGGCCTCCCTAAGAATGAGCATAACTCGAACCGCGAAGAGCCGCTGCGCCAGAAATGACGGGCGGCTACTGGTTCAGCGTGAAGTTGATGTCAACCGTGGTTTCCACCTGGACCGGCTGGCCGTTTAGCAGCGTCACCCTGTAGACCCACTGTTTGACGGCGTCCATGGCCGCAGAAATCAGCAGGGCCGGGCCGCCGAGAGAATGAATCTCCTGGATGGTGCCGTCTGGGGCGATGATGACGGCGAGATGAACGACGCCCTCGACGCGGGCGGACTTGGCGAGGTCCGGGTACACCGGCGTCACTTTGGTCACGACCATGGCGGCTTGCACGTTGCCGCCGACCTTGATTCTCTGCGGCGCGGACGGTTGAGCGCCCGGCGCGAGGATCTGGATTGACACGCCGTTGCCGTTGGCACCCTGGAAGCGGGTGGTCAAATGCTCGTCGAAGTCTTTGGCCGCCTGGGCGATTTTCTGCAAGGCTTCGGCGGAGTAGATATCGCCCTCATGTACGGGCAGCCTGGAGATCAGTTCGTCGCGAGCCTGCTGCGGGAGCCCGTCCACGTTGATGGCCTGGATGCGCAGCGGAACCCCGTCCCTGGTGAAGCTCGGATGCCCCCCCGTCGAAGCGTCCACGTTGATGGCCTGGATGCGCAGCGGAACCTCGACCTGGCCTGGTGGCGGTGGTGGCGGGGCCGGGCTACCGGCCGGTACGGAGCCGATGATGCCCCCAACGACGCCACCTGCTACGCCGCCCGACACGCCACCTACTACGCCATTCACCATGCCCCCCGAAACCGTCATCGATTGAAGAGCCGGCTGCGCCGCCGGCGTATTGGGCAGTTCGAAGGTGATCTGGACCACTCGGGTGGTCCCGGCCGAATCGCTGGTGAAGTGCCACTGCAAAACGGATTGCAGCGCGGCCTTGCGCAGTTCATCCGGCCCGCTCAGCACATGCGCGTCGATGACATTGCCCTTGGCGTCAGTCTTGACTTCCACGGACAAGGTTCCCTGGATACCCGCGCGCAGGGCCGCGGCCGGATACTCCACCGGCGAACGGTGCAGCAGGGAAGCGCCGTTCAACCCAACGGTGACGCCGGGGGCATCGTTGACCACTTGGGGCGCCGCCATCAGCGGAAACGTCCCGGTTACCAGCCAGCAGGCCGCGATCAGCACAGCCAAGCTCGCGGTCAGGGCGGAGATCAAACGCGTTTTGGACATACGGGCCTCCGTGAGAATGAGAATAACCCTTTGTTTCAAGTGCCGTTTGCGCAGGAACAGCGGGGCGGGCGCGAGGTCGAGGCCGCCGCGCGAGCCGGCGATGGCCAGCAGCGCATCCATATACTCGTCGCGCTGCTGGGTGATTTCAATGGCGAGGCGGTCGACTTCCTGCTCGCGCGCCAGGCCTATCTCGCCCAGCAGCCACCAGATGGCGGGGTGAAACCAGAAGGCGGCGCGCACCAGTTCTTCGACCAGCGTGAAGAGCCAGTCGCGTCGCCGCACGTGCAACACTTCGTGGCAGAGGATGGCGTCTTGCACGCGGGCGTCCAGGGCCGGGAAGGCCTTGGGCAGCAGCACGACGGGATGGCGCCAACCGAACGTGACGGGGCTGAGGACGTCGCCGGAAACGCGCAGCGAGGCCTCGACGCCCCAAGTTGGCGCCGGATGGAGCGGCTGGGACCGGCGCCGATAACGGCGCAATTTCCAAAAGCCCACCGCCAGCCAGAAGAGGCGGACCAGCGCGCCCGAGGCCAGCACCAGCAAAGCGATTTCGCCGCGGGGAATGGAGACGCGCGACGCGTGCGTGGCCGGCCGCACAGCCGTGACCACGGTGATGACCTCGACCGTGCCGGCGATGATCGCCGGCTTCCAGGGCTGCGCCAGCGGCAACAGCAGGCAGGCCGCCAGCAGGATGTACCAGTAGACCAGCCGGGCGCCCGGTTGCCGCAGACGCAGCAGAGCCGGAACAAACGCCGCAAGGCCCACCAGCATCCCGATCTGGAGGCTGTACGACACCAGGTTGTTCAGGATGAGGCCGGTGCTCATGGTTTTTTCCTCAGGTGCGCAATTTCTTCCAGATCTTCGCGGGAGAGGTCGTGCTCTTCGACCAGGTGCACCAGCAGCGGCGAGGCCGAGCCGTTGAAGACGCGGTTGACGAAATCGCGGACCATGGCGCCGACGACCTGGCGTTGCGGCTGGGCCGGGCGGTAAACATAAGCGCGTTCGGCCTGGGACTTTTTGAGGTATTTCTTGTGTTCGAGCACCTTCATCATGGTCATGACGGTGGTATAGGCGATTTTACGCTTCTCGAGCAACGCCTCGTACACGTCGCGCACGGTGGAGCTGTCGTGCTGCCAGACGATCTTCATGATCTCGAGCTCCTGCTCGGTGAGGGTAGTGCTGCGCCTTCGCATACTAATTAATTAGTACTAAATGGACGAGATGTCAAGAGAAAAGTGACGTGGGGCAGGCTGTTCAGCCTGCGGACCCGCTTTCCAGCGGCTGAAGCCATGCCCTGATACAAACCAGATCATAACCTCATACAGCCGGAAATGTAGAAACTCCAGCGACCGGCCTCCGGCCGGTCGAACACCGGCGGCAAGACCGCCGGCGCTACCAGTTGGTCTTAACGGAACTTGAAAATGTAGAAACTCCACAGCCGGCTGAAAGCCGGCTGCGGCCAGAATTGGCCGCCCCACCTGAGCGGCGGCACTTCAGGGCTTGTGATTTTTGCGAACTAAAGCGGCGGTGCGACGTAGTATGCAGCATGTGAGCACTCAGGCAGCGGGCGACGTGTACGATGACGGCGCGCAGCAGAAGGCGCCGGACGGCTACTCCTGGCGGAGGGCGCTTGCCGGGTCTATGCGAGCGGCGCGGCGGGCCGGGATGAGAACCGCAAATAGCGCGGCGATGACTAACACCGAAATCATCACGGTGAAGGTCAATGGGTCGGTGGGGCGCATTCCGGTTACCAGGCGCTCCAAGAGACGGGCAGCGGCAAGAGCGCCCGACAGACCCACAACGACGCCGGCGAAAATCATGCCGAAGCTCTGGCGGAGCACCAACCACATGACAGTGGCGGAGCTGGCGCCGAGCGCCATGCGGACACCGATTTCCGGCACGCGACGGCCGGTCAGGTAGGCGAGCACACCATGGACGGCGATCGACATGCCCAGGACATTCAGATAGTCGGGTGTGACGCTGTTGGCCAGCACCAGCGGCTGCTGGTTCTCGGGGGGCTCAGCCGGAGTGGTCCAGTAGCCGATCTGGTTGTTGCCTTCGCGCATCGGGACGGTATCGACCATGGCGACGGAGTCGACGCCCGGCACGCGGCGCGCACGATCGAGGATGTCCTGCCATGCCCCGCGGATCCTGGCGGGGCTCGAGAGCGTGGCGGAGGAAAGCGCCATCCGGCTGGTGACCACGTTGCGAATGTTTACGCCGGGATTGAGCGATGAAAGGCGCAGGAGGGTGCGGCCGAGCATTCCGGCGGAGATCAGCAGGACGACGGAGAGCGCGATCTCGGAGATCACAAATGCACTGTACAGACGGCGTGAGCCGCCGGTGACGGTGCGCGCGCCGGCACGGAGGGTCCGTTCGAGTTGACGCGCGGGAGCGCGCAGGGCAGGCGCCAGTCCGAAAAGGAGGCCGCTCACGAGCGAAGCGGCGAGCGCAAACAGCAGCACATGCCAATCCAGCCGGACCTCTTCGGCGCGGGGCAGATTGCCGGGCCAGAAGGCCACAAACGGGCGCACACCAACGGCCGCGAGCAAGACACCGAGCGCGCCTCCGGCGAGCGCCAGGACCGCGCTTTCAGTGAGGCATTGGCGGACCAGGCGGCCAGGATGTGTAGAAGCACAAGGTATGGGCTGGCCTTCGAGCGAATTCCTCGCCGGCCGCCCTTTTCGACACGCGGATCGAGAGCGAACTGCCGGGGCCTTGGGAACCGGCCCCGGATTCTGTCAAGCGTGAAGTTGCCGCCTGGTTAGTAACGTTTTCGACCGAAGCCGCCGCCGCCCGACCGTTCAGTTTTGGGGCGGGCTTCATTGACGTTCAGCGCTCTGCCATCGAAGTCCGTCCCGTTTAGAGCCGCGATGGCCTTCTCGCCCTCGCCATCATTGCTCATTTCGACGAAGCCAAATCCCCTGGGCTGACCGGTATCGCGATCGGTGGCGAGGTTGACGCGGCCAACGGCGCCGTGAGTTTCAAAAAGCGTGCGGACAGAGTCTTCCGTCGATCCGAAGCTGAGATTTCCTACGTAAATATTCTTCATGTTCTTATGGTTCCTCTTCTGACTTGAAGGCGGCTAATTGGGAAGGGGGACTAATTTAGCGGGGCTAGACAGGTCGGCCTTGAATCGGCGGGAGCATCAAATCCAGTACTTAGTGTACCACGGATTCGGCGTATGCTATAATATTGGTAAATCTCCACTCGTACCCGCTACAGACTCATCCCCAAGCCTAGAGAGGCTTGGAAGAAGGATCAGTCCCGGGGGAGAACAGGTGTATGAATGCTCTATGACAGCACAAAGGTTCTTTTGAGCGGCATTCTGCGGTCGATCGAGAGCGCCGGAAAGATTGGATGGGAAGATCAGTTGGAATTGGCCGGCCAATGTTCGTACGAGGTGCACCAGATGGCCCGTTTACTGTACAAGGGGTACAGGACTGATTCCGTGAATAAAGCGCCCATGATGGTGCCAGTTTCCGAAAGGGCCGCCCGAGCCGTGCCGCACGTGAAGTCGCTGGTGCGGGCGATCCGGCGCAAAGATCAAGTTGCGGCGGTAGAGAGCGGGAAGGCCGCTCTCGCTGAGATGTGACGATCCCTTGACATCTGCGGGCGCAGCCAGCATACAACCATTTTGAAGAGGTGGCCAGTGAATACCAAACTCAGAGTCACGCAAGCGTTCAACGCGAAGGCTGTGGCCTCGCGCAGGCGTGAGAAGTTCGATGCGGGAGAGTTGCTGATGCTGGTGGATGGACAGGAATCGCCGTCAGAGTCGAGATTTGTGCGGATCAATGGCCTGCGGCCTGGCCGGGGACTCGAATGCCGGTACACGATGGCATCGAACGAGTTGAAAGAAATGACCGAAATAGCCAAGCAACCGCAATAAACCAACCCACCTGACCTCCTATACTGAAGTGCGGCGTCCCCCAGCATGAGCCGAGCGGCTAGTGCGTTGACCGGCTGATGTAGTCCTTTTCCCGGGAAACCACTCCCTCACGGTCGTGGCTCGCATCGGAGTCGTACGCGTGAGTGAGCGATCGCGGAAAGGCACCAAACCACTCGGTCAGAGGCCCCTGGCGGTTCTCCGGCCAACTCATCGTCCGTCCCAGATGGCCTTTGCCAGAAAAGGACGAAGACCCGCCAAAGGATTCCGACACGCAGCGTGCCGCCCTTCGGAGCCACGCTTTTCCCTCGGAAGAAACTCTCACTGGAAACGCCCTCAAGGCAAGTCGCCTGGCAAGTGTTCCTAAGAATGGGGTTGGCAGCCGGCGATGGCCGAGTGCGAGGGTTCGCGCCTGGCGGGAGCACTGAGCGGAAAAGCGGACCGCGGTTCAGGGTAAGATAAACCAAATAGGCACTCAATGCCCTGGGAGAACCCCGGGCCGGGAGAAATCACGATGCTGTTCTGGCGCTGGAAACAAGGCGACGGCGCCGGCCGCGAACGAGGGTAACGGAATGGCGCGCATGCAGCAGATCGAATCGCTGTTTCACGAAGCGCTGTCGCTTCCCGATGGCGAGGACCGGATTCAATGGCTGGACCGGCGTTGCCAAAGCGACCGCGAACTCTTCACGGAGGTCTCTTCGCTACTCAAGGCCCACGCGGAGATGTCGGGTCTGGAGGCTGAGGAGCCACAGCCGGAGCCGGTCATGCCAGCCGGACAGTTTGGCGCCTACCGGCCGGTGAAGCTGATCGGCCGCGGCGGCATGAGCGCGGTATACCTGGCGGAGCGCACGGACGGCCAGTTTCGCCAGACGGCGGCCTTGAAAGTGATGGGCGCGCACCTGGCCGGGCCGGACTTCGTGCGGCGTTTCAAAACCGAACGCCAGCTCCTGGCGACGCTGCATCACCCCAATATCACCAGCCTGCTGGATGGAGGCGTTTCCTCGACCGGCGATCCATACCTGGTGATGGAACACGTGGACGGCGAGCATCTGGACCGCTATTGCGACAGCCACAAGCTATCCGTGGAGGCGCGGCTGCGTTTGTTCCTGCAAGTCTGCGACGCGGTCGCTTACGCTCACCGGCTCTTGATTGTGCATCGCGATCTGAAGCCCAGCAACATCCTGGTGGCGGCGTCCGACAGCGGACAACCGGGGCAACTGAAGCTTCTGGATTTCGGCACGGCCTCGCTGCTGGCCGAAAACAGCGACGCCACCGCGACGGGGATGCGCCTGCTGACGCCGCGTTACGCCAGCCCGGAACAACTGCGCGGCGAGCGCGCCAACACGTCGAGCGACGTTTTTTCGTTGGGCGTGGTTCTGTACGAACTTCTGACCGGAGCGTGGCCCTTCGGCAAAGAGACTTCGGTCGTGAGCGAACTGCACCGCGCGGTGGCGGATATCCCGGTGAGGCCGCTCGCTACCACCGTGACGCCGCAAACCGCCGAGACCCGGTCGGTATCGGGCGAGCATTTGGGGCGCCTGCTCAAAGGAGATTTGTCGGCGGTCGTGGTGAAGGCCCTGGAAAACGACCCGGCGCGGCGCTACGGCACGGTGCGGCAGTTGGCCGACGATATCGGCGCCTATCTGGACGGGCGGCCGGTGCAGGCGCGCCCGCAAACCGCGCTGTATCACGCGCGCAAATTCCTGCGGCGGCGATGGCTGCCGGTGACGGCGGCGGCGGGATTCGCGCTGGCGCTGGGGGCCTCGACCATCGTGGCCGTCCACCAGGCGCGGGTTGCCAGGGAACAGGCGGCGCGGGCCAAGCACATCAGCGAATTTGCCAAGCACACGTTTCTATCCGCCAGCTCGGTATGGTCAAGTCCTTTGCGCGGAAAGAGCACGGCCATCAATTTCAACGACATCCTGGAAAATGCCACGGAGCGGGTAGGGCAGGAGTTGAAGGACGACCCCGTAGCCGAGGCCGATTTGCGCGGGACGCTGGGCAGCACCTACGCGATTCTGGGGGACCCGGTCAAAGGCGAAGCGCAACTCAACATGGCGATCCAAAAGCTGCGGCAGACCCCCGAGAGAGTTTCGCGCCTGGCCGCCGACTTGCAGGTTCTATTGTGCAACGCGCGCTCCTATCAAGGCCACTATGTGGAAGCTCTGGCGGCCTGCCGCGAGGCGCTGGCGCTGGCGCGGGCCAGCGGCTCGGCAGTTGGGATTGGCACCATCATGCACGACACCGCCTTCATGACCGTGAAAGGCGGAGCACCGTTCGAAGAGGCCGAAAAGCTCTATCGCGAAGCCTTGCTGGAACCTCCGCCCGACGCACTGGGCTCGAAATTCTTTCCGGCCCTGACCAACACACGAATCGGCGATCTGCGTGTTCGGCAGGGCGATCTGGCGGAAGGCATCAGCCTGTTGCATGGAGCCGAGCGGGTGTTGCGCAGCGAAGCGGGGCCGCCGATCGAGATTGTCCCAACACTGTTGGGGCTGGCTTACGCGGCGCGAGTGAGCGGCGACTATGGCGAAGGGCAAAAATACGCGCAAGAGGCCGTCGATTTGCTGACCCAGCGGCCGACTTCCTATTACGGAAGCGAACAATTTCAAATGGAACTGGCGGCCAACGAGGCGCTGTCGGGCAACCAGCGGGCGCTGCCGCTGGCGCGGGGCGCGTGGGAGCATCTGCAAGCTGGGACGCTCTGCGCGGTGGAGCGCCTGCGATTCGAGTTGATCTCCGGGATTGTGGAAGCCCACTGCGGCTCAGCCGAATCGGCGGAACGGCACCTGCGCTCCGCCCTCGCCATCAGCGAACAAGATGTTCCCCGGCAAGCGGCGGACCGCGTGGAGATTTACCTGCGGCTGGCGCAATTGCTGGCCTCCCAGGGGAGGAGCCAGGAAGCCGCCGACGTGGCGCAGGGGGGTCTGCGCACCGCCGAACGCGCCTATGGCTCTTTCTTTGAGAAGCACCCGTTCGCGGCAGGATTGCGGCAGATGGCACATTGAGAGGCCGTTGAAAAAGTCGTTTGGCAGGCGAAAGCGCCTGCCCAAAGTGGGGCGGGCAATTTTGCCCGCAGCCGGCTTCAGCCGGCTCCTCGAGTCTCTACATTTTCTCGGGCGGCGGCGCCGCCGGGGAGTTGTTCTTCCGGCCAGCCAGGAGCAGGTTCCACCTGGCGCGGCTTTCGTCTGTCAACCTGGCGATCTCGATTTCTTCACGGCTTGCGACCGCGCGTGACCGCTTCTTATCCCTGCGCGGCAGGCTTCGACGGCGGCTTGGCCGGTTCCATGGCCCGGTGAATCACGAACTTGATGTAGAGCGCGAAGACCAGGGCGGTCAACAGCGCCACCAGCACCGTGAAAAGACCGTCCATGGTCAGGGCCTGGCCGGTCGAGAACAAATAGGCCGCCGCGCCCAGCGAAACCACAATCATGAAAATACTGAAGAGGAACAACAGTCCGCTGTCCGACATAACCCCGTGATTATCCTAGCTCTCTTTGAATTTCTTGCGCCAGCCAAAATATTGTATAGCAAAAGGACTCACGGTAGTCACGGCGAGGAAACGCAACGGGCCGAACTGGCAGACCGGGCTGCACGCAGGGCTTGACACGCATCCGCGATTCCGCCTACTCTCACGAAAGATCGACGCGGCTGCGCGACTGCCAATTCGTGGTCGCGGGTGCCAAGTGTGAAAGCCCATGCCGTTCTGGTTCCGACGCACGCGCTCCGAGGCTGAGCCCGCCACAGCTACATCGGACCCCAATGCAGCAGGCGGGGGGATCACCCCGTCCGTGCCAGTCGCCGTGCCCGCCTATGCTCGTCCAAGGACGCAAGACACGGACGAAATGGATTATCTCGCCACGCCGGCCGTGGCCGCGTACTTCGATGCTCGTGAACACGAAGCGTACTACCGAGCGATCAAAAGGGTTGGTCATCGGCGTGATTTCCACGAACGTCTGGTCCCAGTACTTGAGCGGTTAATTGAGCTCACGGAGCCGCCGCAAAGCGCAGCGGCAGTTGACCGCGCCATCGCCGGATCACTCCGCATGGAGCAGGCGGCGAGGCAGATCGCTGACGGTAGCCCGCTTGACATCGCCCGCGCGGGGTATCCAGATGCCGTCGGCCTACTGGGAATCAGCGAGCCACTGAGTTTCGATTCACTAAAGACCGCCTACCGCAGCGCCGTAAGGCGGAATCACCCAGATCTCGGCGGATCACACGAAGCGATGGTGATGTTGAATGACGTATTCCAGTTCATCCATGCATTGCTGCGAGAGCGCGAGACCATTGCGGGATCGGGTGAAAGGGATGGCCTATCAGCGGCGAACGCGGCGAAGGTACGGAACTGCCTTGACTATCGTTACTCGTGCGGAGAACTGCTGTTTCTGGCGCTGCTAGAGGATTGGGATATCGATACGGCGTTCCTGTGGCTGGAGAGAATCACCTCCGCGCCGTGGCAGCAATCATGCTACGCGCAAGACTCCTGGCGTCGCATCGCCCTGACCGAGCCAGCCGCGAAAATTGCTGGCCGGCTCTCGCTGGTCCGCCTGCGCGAACAAGCCGTGCAAGCGTTGACGATTGCCCGCGGTGGACTTCGGGAGGCTCAGAAACGTGGCCTCTCGTGTGAGCAGTACATACGCGACGCGGAGGACATCCTGGCGGGAAGGCGACACGTTCGGGTGTCGCTCAGCCATCAACGCCAGGCGAACAATGCGCTTCGGCTCGGCGTAATTAACTCAAGGCAATATCAGAACGTATTAGAGCGGCTGGCATCGGCCGTCGCTGCGGAGGACGATTATGAGGCGCGCCTTCGGCGATTGCAAGCAGGGGATGGACTCCTCCGCGATCTGCCGACCGACCGCATCGCGCATGGCAAGGTCTTGCAGCATTCGCTCGTTCCTGAACCGGGCTACTACGTCAATCGTATCGCGCAGTTGTCGAACGAGCAGCAAGGGGAGTATCTTGGCGCATTCAGCGATCAGACCACACTGGCGCTCGTAAGGAAATATACGTTCGTCAGGCTCGTCAGCCTTCTGGAATCGGTGCTGTTTTACCCCGGCGAGGTGGACGATGCTGCGGCGGAACGAGAGGCTCTGGCTTTGGCGTCGCTGCACGATGGAAGCGGAAGGTCGTACGGCATTGAGGTAGCTGAGGCGATCGCCGATCTGCGCAGCCAGGCGGCCCTGGAACGGCAATCAAGAGCGCAAGTCCTCCGGGCCATTGACCAGTCCGGTGGCCTTGACATCGGCGGTATTGGAATCAAGGTGACGTTCGGCGACACCTCCCCGCTCGGTACGCCGCTTAGCGCTGCCTATTTCAAGGTCATCAGCAGTTCCGTTAACGACCTCAGCACAATGCAGCGGATCGGACGCCTGCCGCAGACAGACGAGGACCGCCGAACCCGTGAGGCATGGGCCCGAGACATGGGGGCGCTAAACACTCCGGAGGCCAAGGCTGCAAGCGAAGCTGCCTTCGCCGCTGTGGGCCTCGCGAAGACCGATCCTGAAGCCGCTGTACAGCAGTTCAGTACCTACTGCAACTTCCTGCTTGACCTTGGGCGGTCAACACTGCACGTTGAGCAGTTGCAGCTAGGATTCTGGGTGGACCGGCTTACAGCGACCCTCGTCCGCCTGAAGCGTTGGCGTGAGGCACTCCAATGGCTTGAGCGCTATTTTGCGCTTCCAGAACGCTATCGCGGTCGCTCAAGCCCATCAGAGGAAACTCGTCTGGAGAAGCGGATTGAGAGATGCGCGGAGATGCTTCGCAAGCAGGCCGATGCGCAGTAGATCCTGACCTGATGCATCTGGTGGAATTAGCCGTTCTCGCAAGGGCAGCCGGTATGAGCAAGAAGATCGAATATGAAAAATCTCTGGTTAGTTACGTTGATATCCTCGGGTTCGGGGAGCTGATCGGAACGAGGAGCGCGGAAGACATTTCAGAAATCATCCGTGAGGTGAAGGAGGACTTTCGGCCTTACAGGACAAAGGTCAGCAAGACTCGGAACGGTGATTTCGTCAACTTTTCCGATATGAACATCACCTCAATTCCACTGAACAGGCGCGGTGCTCGTTTGGCCTGCGAGATCCTCTTCGACCAACTCATGCATCTGGTCCAGGCCCAGTCCACACGGATCTTGCAAGGCATCGTTGTCAGAGGAGGAGTAACGGTGGGCGAAATCGTAAAAAGCCAGCGCCAGCTATTCGGTCCAGCTGTCGTAAGGGCCTACGAACTGGAGTCAAAGATTGCAATATATCCACGAATTGTCGTAGGCAAAGAAGTTCTCGATGAACTGAAGGAACAGACGGGTGCGCGGGCTGGCGGACGACCTGGCGAAGGCGAAAATGCGCTAAGTCTCCTGCGGGAGGGTGACGACGGGCAGTTTTACATCGACTATCTGTGGGCGGTTCGTGGCGAACTGGGCGACGATTACGGCGAATTCCTAGATCGCCACGGCTCGCTCATCTCGGACGGACTCAAAAACTACACGCAAAACGCCGCCATTCGCTCCAAGTATGAGTGGCTGGACCATTATCACCGATCAGTTCTGGCCAGGCTGAACGACGCTTCATGAAGATAGGCTCTTCGTGTTTCCGGCACCTCCCGTATCGCGGCTATGCATCTGTCCATCCCGTGAGGCGCGTCAAGCGGCCGGCAGCGCCGGCGCCAGCCGGTTCATGGCTGCGCTTTGCGGATGGCTTCGGCGAGTTCGGCGGCTGTCGCGCGAGCCGTGTGCATGTAGTTTTCGTTGTTGGCGACGCGGTCTAGCATCGGCAGGAACTGGTCCAGCGCCACCAGACGTTTCCGTTCATAGGCCGATGCCAGCAGGTTGAGCGCATTCACCAGGCCGAGGCGATCGTACTTGGCGGCGCGTTCGAGTTCCAGGCGATGCTCGGCCGATTCGGCCATCCGCTCAAACCAGTCCTGCAACGCGTGGGCCGAAACATCTTCCGAATAATTGAATTTGACCTCGCCCTTTTCGGCGCCGTTTTCCCAGCGGAAGGTCTTGGTGCCCATGAAGGCCACCTTCACCGGCGCTTCCAGCGGATGTGCGAAGTGATCGAGCTTGTCGGCCAGGCCGAAGACCTCGCGCGTGTCGGCCTCATTCAGGTGGAACTTGACGGGCAATTCGTCGTCGGCGGCTTCGCGGTAGGCGGCGTCGCCGTTGGCTTCGAGGGTGATTTCCAGATAGGCGGGCGCGC
The DNA here is from genome assembly GCA_050014595.1 of Bryobacteraceae bacterium. GTDB lineage: Bacteria > Acidobacteriota > Terriglobia > Bryobacterales > Bryobacteraceae > PALSA-129. Next base: position 130,493 of record JBEKDA010000017.1, on the reverse strand, counting down.
TGCCCGGGAAAGAGCGCGAGTAAAACAGCCGGGGAGCGGCGGTGGCCGCCGCGGCGGCCGACAGGAACAAAAGCAGAGACCACTTCATATGGATATTCGCTTCAAGCCAGCAAGCGCCTGGCCGCTTCGTGGGTGGCATGGCAGATGGCCACCGCCAGGGCGTCGGCGGCGTCTTCCGAGGGGATCGGTTCCGGCAGACGCAACAAAGACTGCACCATCATCTGCACCTGGCACTTTTCGGCGCGGCCGTAGCCCACCACGCTCACCTTAACCTCCAACGGAGAATATTCCGCCAGTTTCAGCCCGGCTTCCGCGATCGCCAGCAGGGCAACCCCCCGGACGTGCGCCAGCTTCAGCGCCGTTTTGGCGTTGGCCGAATGAAAAACCTCTTCCACCGCCGCGAATTCGGGGGCATGTTCGCCCATGATGCGGCGCAGCCCGGTTGAGATTTCGAGCAGCCGCTTCTCGAACGGCCATTTCGGGCTCGTGCAAATCACCCCGGCGGTAACGATGCGATGATCCCGCCCGTCGCTTTCGATGACCCCGTAGCCGGTACGCTGCGACCCGCAATCGATGCCGAGGACGCGCACGTTACTCTGCCATCGCCAATAGATCCTTCTCGTCGATATCGAAGTTGGAGAACACGCTCTGCACGTCGTCGTGTTCTTCGAGAGCTTCGCTCAAACGGAGCATGGAGCTGGCGTTCTTGCCTTCCAGGCGCAACAGGTTCTTGGGAACCATGGCGATGCTGGCTTCGTCGTGGGGGATGCCGGCGGCATCCAGCGCCTTGAGAACGCCGTCGTGCGCTTCGGGAGGCGAGAGCACGGCCCACTGGTCGCCGTTGTCGCGCAGATCGTCGGCGCCAGCATCCAGGACGATGGCCATCAGTTTGTCCTCGTCGGCCTTGTCGGAGGCGATCAGGATCTGGCTCTTGCGATCGAACATCCAGGCGACGCTGCCATGCTCGCCCATGTTGCCGCCGTTCTTGGAAAAGATATGGCGGATATCGCTCACCGTCCGATTGCGATTGTCGGTGGCGACGTTGACCAGGACCGCGGCGCCGCCGGGCCCATAGCCTTCGAACATGACTTCTTCGATCTGGCCGCCTTCCAGTTCGCCGGTGCCGCGCATGATGGCCTTCTTGATGTTGTCGGAAGGCATGCTGACGGCTTTGGCGGCGAGGATAGCCGTTCGCAACCGGGGGTTCCCGTCGGGGTCCCCGCCACTGCGGGCAGCGATCATGATTTCCTTAATGATGCGCGTGAACGATTTTCCGCGCTTGGCGTCGAGTGCCGCCTTTTTGTGTTTAATGGTGGCCCATTTGGAGTGGCCCGACATATGAACCTCGCTGGCAGGCCCGGCCCGTCGCCGGGGAGTGCAAAATGTTATGAATTCAACGTATTGAGGATAGCAGAATCGGGAAATCGGGTAAAGGCGAGGGGCCCCGTCACCGGATCACCTACATGTACCCCGGAATCTCAATCCCCAACAGGCCCGCCGTTCGTTCCAGTTGGCGGCGGAAGAAATCGGTCATCCACAACAGGAACACTTTCTTCTCGCGGTTCTCTTCGTGGATGATGGTGTACTTCTGATAGAAGTTGCTGAACGCTTGCGCCAACTGGAAGGCGTAGCGCGCCACGTGCGCCGGCTCGCCGGCCTCGACGGCGCTTTCCACGGCGGCGTCGGCCTTCGACGCAGCCAGCAGCACCTGCCAGAAATCTTCCAGTTGAAGCTGGCGGCCCAGCGCTTCGGCATTGAGTTCCGCCTGAAAATTGGGGATTCGCTCGCCGCGCTCTTCCAGCTTGCGTAAGATGCCGCGCGCGCGCACGGCCGAATACTGCACGTAGGGGCCGGTCTCGCCTTCGAAACTGAGGGCCTCCTGGAGATCGAAGGCGATGACGGTGTTGCGGGTGAACTTCAGCAGAAAATAGCGCAGCGCGGCGATGGCGATCTGCGTCGCCACGCGGAGGTTGTCTTCCGCGCTGTTCTCGGCGTGGCGCGAAACCACTTCGCCGAGGGCTTTTTCGATGAGGCTGTCGATCAAGTCGTCGGCCTTCACGCCGAGGCCCTTGCGGCCGGAGACTTCCACGTAGGGGCGCTTCTGGTCTTCCTCGGTAAGTGGAATGTTCAGATCGGCGCAGCAGCGCGGCGAAAGCGCCACCATTTCGTAATTGAAGTGCACGGAACGATCGGCCTGTTGGTCGTAGCCCAGGCCGCGCAGCCCGGCGACGACCACGTCCTGCAAATAGGACTGGCGCGTGTCGATGACATTGTAGACGCGCGCGCCGTGCCCGAACTGCTGGCCGGATTCGACCGGCTCATCGGTAGTGACCCACAGGACGCGGCCATCCGCGTAAGTGTGAAATGGCTTGTAATAGAAATCCTTGCCCAGCAGGCCGAACTTCCAGAGCTGATAGGCGATGTCCTTGCCGGTGTAGACCACGGTGCCGTCGGAACGAACGATGACTTTGCCGTCTTCGGAAAGGCCGGGCATCACCCAACAGCCGGCGTGCTTGCCTTGGTTTTCGAAATAGATAGCTTTGCGCTGCTTGAGCAGCTCGAAGGCGGCGGCCCAGAAATCCAGGTGGAGGATCTCACTTTCGCGCGGCAGCACATCGTACTCCACGCCGAGGCGCAGCATGGTGGCGAGGTGCGCTTCGACAATGGCATCGGCCACCAGGTGAGCCAACTCGGCCAGCTCGCCCGAGCCGGCTTCGATCGCGTGCAAGGTGGCCGTGCGCCGCTCCATGGCCTCGGGATGCTCTTTGTAATAGCTGGAAGTGTAGGCGTAGAGGTCCCAGCAATAGTAATCGAAGCGCACCGCCGGGTCGGCGAGCATGGCGCGCACATCGGCCGGCGTCTTGTGCCGCAGGAAGTGGAAGCCCACCACGACGTCGGCCACCTGCACGCCGGTATTGTCGATGTAGTTCTGCACTTCGACGCGATGGCCGCGCGCGCGCAGCATGCGGACGAAGGTATCGCCCAGCGTGGCGTTGCGCAGATGGCCGATGTGCGCCGCCTTGTTGGGATTGATATTGGTGTGTTCGACGATAATCTTTTCGCCGGCGCCGGGCTGCGCGTCCAGTCGGCCTGAGAGCAGCGCCGCCGCGTACGCCGCGCGGCGAAGACGGATATTGATGTAGCCGTTGCCCGCCACTTCCATGGCGGCCACGCCGGGGATCGAGCCGATTTCCTCCACCAGCTCGGCGGCAATTTTGCGTGGCGCCTGGCGCAATTGTTTGGCGAGTTGGAAGGCCGCGGGCACGGCCATATCGCCGAGGTCGCTCTGGCGCGGCTGTTCGATGGCGACCGGCAGGTCGATGCCGTAGCGTATCTGGATATGCGCGTGGAACGCGCCGGACACTTGCTCTTGAATGAAATGGAACACGGGAAACCTTGAGTATAGCGTGGGGGGCGGGCGAATTTCCGAACGGCGCGGCTTGAGTGGCAGAGGCGCGTCGCAACCAAGCCGCGACCGTGAGAAGATGTGGGAATATCGCGAAGCGCAGGCGGCACCGCCTGGCGTTTCTACATTTTCATGCTCCGTTAAGACCAACTGGTAGCGCCCGCGGTCTTGCCGCCGGTGTCTTCTTGCGCGCTTGACCATCGCGACCTCTTCGGGACACGAGAGCCGGCGGCAAAGACCGCCGGCGCTACAAATCAAATAGTACCTTCAACCTTGGATTCTTCTGAACTGCAGAAACTCCCGTCCAGCGCAGGCGGCACCGCCTGCGCCACCTCCCGCAACCACTAGAATAGAATCATGCGTTTTTCCGACTCCATTTTTGCCTCGCGTTTCCAGATCACCCGGCGGGACCTTGAGCGTTATCTGGCCGAGGCGCTTTCCCAGGGAGGCGACTACGCAGACCTCTACTTCGAATATCTACTGACGAGTTCGATCGGCCTCGACGAATCCATGGTGAAGAGCGCCTCCCAAGGCGTCTCCATGGGCGTGGGGATCCGCGTGATTTCAGGCGAGCGCACGGGCTACGCGTACAGCGACAACCTTACGCCGGAGCGCGTCCGCAAAGCGGCCAAGGTGGCGGCCTGCATCGCTTCCGGGCCCAGCAAGACAGATCAATTCGATCTCCGCGAGAGGCCCGGACACAATCTCTACCCGGTGCTGGTGGCGCCCACGGAGACGGCCTTCGCGGAGCGCGTGGAACTGGTGAAGCGCGCCGACCGCGCGGCCCGCGCGTACGACTCGCGCATCTTCCAGGTGCAGGCCGCCTACGCCGACAATCTCCGTCAGGTGATGGTGGCTACGAGTGATGGGGTGCTGACGCTGGACCGCCAGCCCATGTCGCGCCTGAGCGTTTCCGCACTGGCGCGGGAGGACGGCGGCATGCCGCAGCGGGGCCATGCGGGCGGCGGCGGGCGGGTGGAATTGGATTACTTTCTGAAAGAGAAGCCCCCCGAGCATTTCGCGGGGGAAGCGGCGCGCGAAGCGGTGGCCATGCTGGCCTCGGTGGAAGCGCCGGCCGGCGAAATGACGGTGGTGCTCGGTCCCGGCTGGCCCGGCATTCTGCTGCACGAGGCGGTGGGCCATGGCCTGGAGGCCGATTTCAACCGCAAGGGCGTCTCGGCTTTCAGCGGACGGATCGGGCAAAAAGTGGCCAGCGAACTCTGCACGGTGATCGACGACGGCACCATGACCAGCCGCCGGGGCTCTTTGAACGTCGACGACGAAGGCCATCCGACGCAGCGCAATGTGCTGATCGAAAACGGAGTGCTGCGCGGCTACCTGCAAGACAAGCTCTCGAGCACTTTGCTGCGGACCGAATCGACCGGCAGCGGGCGGCGCGAAAGCTACGCCCACATCCCCATGCCGCGCATGACCAACACCTTTATGCTCGCAGGTGAGAGCCAGCCCGAAGACATCATCCGCTCCGTGCCGCGCGGTCTGTATTGCGCCAATTTCGGCGGCGGCCAGGTGGATATCACCAGCGGCAACTTCGTCTTTTCGGCTTCGGAAAGCTACCTGATCGAAGACGGCAAGCTGACGCGGCCCGTGCGCAACGCCACGCTGATCGGCAACGGACCCGAGGCTCTCAAGTACGTCAGCATGGTGGGTAACGATCTGCGCCTGGACGAAGGCATCGGCGTCTGCGGCAAGGAAGGCCAAAGCGTGCCGGTGGGCGTCGGCATCCCCACGATCAAGATTGACAAAATGACCGTGGGAGGGACGGCGTGAGCGCTCAGCCCGGAGGCTCGCCGAGCAGACGGAGGCAGTGAGCCAGCAGTTCCGGAACGTCTTTCTCCGCCATTTGCCGGACGAGTTCCGGCTTCAAGTATTCGTACGCATGCATCATTTTTCATTGTCCTTCAATGAGCGGCTGTAATGGTAGCCTGAAAACATGAGTATCACCGCCGGAGGCGCTGCTTGACCGGCAATCACCTGCTGGATCTCGCGCGCGATGTCGTCAAGCGCGCTCAAGCCGCCGGCGCGTCCGACGCCGAATGCACGATCGGCGAGGGCGAAGAGTTCACGGCCAACGTGCGCATGCGCGAGCTCGAGAACCTGAAGGAAGCCGGCTCGTCGGCCGCCGGACTGCGCATCCTGATCGGAAAGAAAACCGGGTCGTCTTACACGTCGGATCTAACGCCCGGAGGCGTCGAATTGCTGGTCCGCTCGGCCATCGAACTAGCCGCCGTCACCACCGAAGACCCGCACGCCGGTTTGCCGGAGGCGGAAGAACTGGGCAGCCACGCGGGCGATCTGGAACTGTATTCCGAGGACGTAGCGGGTCTCGAGACGTCCCGCAAAGTGGAGTTGGCCCGGCGCGCCGAAGAGGCCGCGCTTTCCTCCGACCCGCGCATCACCAATTCCGAAGGGGCTTCTTTCGACTCCTACCTCAGCCGCCACATTTTCGCCAACTCGCGCGGCTTCGCGGGCGAGTACCACGGCAGCTATTGTTCCATCGCGACGGCCCCGGTGGCCCGCGACGGCGAGAGCATGGAGCGCGATTCCTGGGACACCAGCTCGCGCCGCTTCGGTGCGCTCGAGGCGCCCGAAGAAGTGGGCCGCATAGCCGCCGCGCGCGCTCTGCGGCGGCTCAACGCGCGCAAGGTGGAGACCCAGAAGGTGCCCGTGGTGTTTGAACCGCGCGCCGCCCGCAGCCTGCTCGACCACATCTGCGACGCGGTCCACGGCATGGCGATCTACCGGCATGAATCGTTCCTCGCGGGGAAACTGGGGGAGAAGGTGGCAAGCGAAAACCTGACCATCGTGGACGACGCCACCATTCCGGGGCTGTTTGGCAGCTCGCCCTTTGACGATGAAGGCGTGCCCTCGCGCCGCACCATGGTGATCGAGCGCGGCGTGCTCAAGAGTTACCTGCTGAACACTTACGCCGCGCGCAAGCTGGGGATGAAGACCACGGGCAACGCCTCGCGCGGCCTGGCCGGAAACGCCGGCATCGGGCACGGCAACTTTTTCGCGGAAAAAGGCGTCCAAACCCCGGAGCAGATGATCGCGGGAATTGCCAACGGGTTTTACGTGACCGAGCTGATCGGTTTCGGCGTCAACATCGTCACCGGCGACTATTCGCGGGGCGCGGCCGGCCTGTGGATCCACCGCGGCGAACTGGCCTACGCCGTTTCGGAAGTCACGATTGCCGGCAACCTGAGGGACATGCTGCGGGGCATCGAAGCGATTGGCTCCGACCTGGAGTTTCGCGGCTCCGTCGCCGCGCCTACAATCAAGATGGGAGAAATGACCGTTGGCGGAAAATAAAGCAGCCACTCAAGGGAAGAAGCCGCTGGCCATACCGCCGATGATGCTGGTCATCGTCTTAGTGGCCTTGGTGGGGCTGGCGGGCTTCTGGTATCTGGATCGCGCATCCCGGCAGCAGCCGCCCGGACCACCCCCGCTCACCGGACCGGCCAGAGAATACGTCAAGTTTCTCAAGTTCGTGGCGGCCGACGGGCAGACCGCCGAATCCCCCGTGATGCAGGCCCACGAAAGCTACCTGAAGCAATCGGTGGTGGAGATTACGGGCAACCTCCTGAACGCGGGCGACCGCGTGCTCAACACGGTCGAGATCAATTGCATTTTCTACGATCCGTATGGCCAGGTGATACTGCGGGAACGCGTTCCGGTAGTCACCAGGAAGATGGGCGGAGTGGCGCCGCGCGAGGCCAAGCCGTTCCGGCTGGCCTTCGACAGCGTCCCCGACAGTTGGAACCAGATGATGCCGCAGATGGTGATTGCCGGCATCGACTTCCGCTAGACTCCTGTCCTTGAAATGACTGGCCACTGCGGGGCAGCCAATCATGGCTGGCGCTGGCTTTCAGCCGGCGTCTGGCCGCGCGCGAGGATTCTCGCCGGGCCCAGACAAAAAGACTTCACCGCGGAGGCGCGGAGACGCGGAGAAAGGCAAAGAACAAAAGCCCAAACGGAGAGTGAAAAGGAAGCAGCACTTGCGCCTTCCCGTGGTGGAGCGCGGAGGAAGCAGAGAAACGCGGAGGACGCAGATAACCCGCATGGCTGCGAGCGTGATGAAGATCCGTAGCGAGGAAACAAGACCCTGATGGTTAGGGCAGACTGAGCGAAAATCTTCGCGAGAAGAGAAGAAATCAAAAGCATGTAATACAAACGACGGCCGGCAGAGTGCTTCGTAAGACGGTGGCTACTGCTTCTGTTTCTTCAGGGTCATCGCGCCGCCCAAGTCCATGCCGGCGTCGTTGGTGGTGGTGAGTGAAATCTCGTCGCCTTTGATGGTCCCTGTGCTGGTGAACTTCACGACGTTGCCGCCCATGTCCACCTGAAGCCAGAAGGAGATTTTGTCGCCGTCCACTTTGCCATCCTGGATCTGGATGGGATCGGTTGGTCCGGTCACGGTTCCGGTCAACTTCTGCCCGTCCTGCTTGAATGTGTAGGTGAGAGCGTAGTCGCCATCGCCCCCGGAAGCGGTGCCGGTCCAGACACCGGTGACATCCGCCGCCCAGGCGGCGATCCCGGTGAGGACCAGGAGAATGGCGCAAGTCAAGAGAGTACGTCTTTGCATGGAATGATTGTACCCTTCGACATCCTGGTACGCTAGTCTGGAGTTATGCGGAAAGGCTTGGGCAGCGCCTGGCGGCGACTCGGGTTCGTCGAGAAGGCCTTTCTGGTTGTGCTGGCAGTCTGGCTGGCGCTGTATTTTTCCGGCATCTCATCCCTGGGGCAATCGCTGGCGGGACTGGCGGCCTTCTTCCTGGGCCTGGCGGGGTTGTTTCGGGTGGCGCGCCGGGGCATGCGCAAGGCCATCTGGCGGCTCCGCAACCGGCTCATCGCGGCCTACCTGTTCATCGCGGTGGTTCCCATCGTCCTGATCCTGACGCTGGTGGGGATTGCGGGATGGTGGGTCATCGGGCAAATGGCGGTTTACCTGGTCAACACGGAACTGACGCATCGCGAGCAGGCCCTGTTGAACCAGGCGGAGGCTCAGGCGAGCCATCCCTCCAGAGATCCGTCCGCTTCGATGAGCCGGTTCGCCTTCATGACGCGCCGGTCCTTCCCTAATTTCGAAGTATTGGTCACTGGCGAGCAGGAGTTACGAGTTCCTCCCGAGTCCACCCTGAACCACCCATCTTCCGAGTGGAAGCAAGCGTCCGGTTTGATCCTCAAGCAGGAAGGAAAGAGCCAGCGGCTGTACGCCTGGGCGCATGTCCCGACAAACAGCGGGCATGTCCCGCCGAGTCTTGAGCAGGTCACGGTGCTGGCGCCCATCACGCAGGATCTGCTCAGCAGCCTGGTGAGCGGACTCGGGGACGTCAATTACGTGCCGCTCCACGAATCCAGCCTGGTGGTGGTGCCGGGGCAGACGCACAAATCGCATATTCCCGCGGCGCGCAATGGCCTGGATTTTCCGCTCACCGGCTTCTACCCGATTGAGGTCCCCACCTGGGATTCGCCGAATGCCAGGCGGCAACTCGTGCTCACAGTCAGCACGCGCATTTCGGCGGTCCTGGGCACGGTCTTCCAGGAGCTCAACTGGGCGGAGACCGCGTTGTACGGCTTGCTCGTGGTGGGAGTGCTTTTCTTCATCGTGGAAATGGCTTCGCTGGTCGCGGGAGTTCAACTCAGCCGCTCGATTACCGGAGCGGTGCACGAGATTTACGAGGGCACGCAGCACGTCAAGGACGGCGATTTCTCGTATCGCATCCCGGTCAAGGGGAACGACCAGCTCGCGGAACTCGGCAACTCCTTCAATACGATGACGGAAAACCTGGGGCGCCTGATCATCGTAGCCAAGGAAAAGGAGCGCCTGGAATCGGAGCTGGCCATCGCCCGCGAAGTGCAGAACCAGCTCTTCCCCAAGGATGTCCCTTTCACCAGGACGCTGGAGCTGAAAGGCGTCTGCCATCCCGCGCGCATGGTTTCCGGCGATTACTACGACTTCATGGCGCTGCCCAACGACTCGCTGGCTTTCGCCATCGGCGACGTGGCCGGCAAGGGCATCTCGGCCGCCCTGCTGATGGCCACCATTCAATCCACCATGCGCACCCAGCTCTCCGGCTCGAACGGAAGCTGGCAGCACCATTCCCCGGCCTACATGGTGGCCAATCTGAATCGCCTGCTCTTCGCCACCACCGCCCCCGAAAAATACGCCACGTTCTACTTCGCGATGTACGACGATGCGCAGCATGCTCTGACCTACACCAACGCCGGCCACCTCTCTCCCATGCTGCTGCGCGACGGCAACCTGAGCCTGCTGGAACCCACCGGCACGGTGGTGGGGGCTTTCGCCTCCGCGACGTATGAAGAGAAGACCATCAGCCTGGAGCACGGCGACATGCTGGTGGCGTACACCGACGGCATCGTGGAGCCCGAAAACGCCTACGGAGAGATGTTCGGCGAGGAGCGTCTGCAGGAACTGCTCACCAAATATGCGCGGACCGATTCGTCGGAAATCATCGCGCGCGCCATGGAAGCCGTGGTCGAATGGACCGGCGAGGGAGAATTGCAGGACGATATGACAATGGTGGTGGCGCGCCGCATATGAAAGTCCTCACGGCAGCCGAGATGCGCGAAGTGGACCGCCGCAGCGTGGAGGCCGGCATTCCCGGCATCGTGCTGATGGAGAACGCCGCCCACCGCGTGGTGGAATTCCTGGCCGAGCGTTTCGCGCCGCTTTCCGGGCAGCGCATCGCGATTCTGTGCGGCAAAGGCAACAACGGCGGCGACGGCCTGGCGATGGCCCGCCAGATTTTCACGCGTTTCCATCCGCGGGCGCTGCACGTTGTGCTGCTGGCCGCGCCCGAGGAATTGAAGGGAGACGCCGCCGCCAATTTGCGGATGCTGAAAGCCTGCGGCTGCGCGCTCGAGCGTGAGATTTCCGGGGAAGGGCGCACCGCCACGTTGGTGGTGGACGCGCTGCTGGGCACGGGCATCGCGGGTCCGGCCGCCGGGCGCATGCTGGAAGCCATCCGCGAAATCAACAGCGGCTTTCCGCTGGCGAAGGTTGTGGCGGTGGATATCCCATCGGGCATGCCCTCCGATTCGGGCGAGCCCCTAGGCGAATGCGCTCGCGCGGATGCCACCGTGACGTTTACCGCGCCCAAATTAGCGCACGTTTTGCCGCCGAATTGCGACCGTGTGGGCGAGCTGCGGGTGGGCGCGATCGGCAGCCCGCCATGGTTTTACCAGGACGCCTGGCGAGCGCTGGTGGAACCCTCGATGTTTCGCGACCTGCTGGCCCCGCGCCCGCGCGGCGGCCACAAGGGAACGTTCGGCCATGTGCTGGTGGTAGCCGGCTCGCGCGGCAAAACGGGCGCCGCCGCCTTGACCGGCCTGGGCGCGCTGCGCGCCGGCGCCGGGCTGGTCACGGTGGCGTCGGCGGCCAGCGCCATTGCCGAAATCTCTTCCCATGCGCCCGAATTGATGACCGAACCGCTGGCCGAAACCTCGATGGGCTCCATCGCGCTCAACGCGCGCCTGGAGCCGCTGGCCGAAGGGAAAACGGTGATTGCGATGGGACCGGGCCTGGGCCGCCACCCGGACATCGACATGCTGGTGGCCTCCGCGACGGAGCGGTTCCCTCAACCCATGGTGCTTGACGCGGATGCCCTGACAAGCCAGGTCACCGCCGGCGGGCGAGACCGCGAGAGCCGCGTCCGGGTGCTGACTCCCCATCCCGGCGAAATGGCCCGGCTCACGGGCGTTTCCACCGCGGCGATTCAGAAGGACCGGGTGGGCGCAGCGCGCGAATTGGCCACCGCGCGCGCCGTCACGCTGGTGCTCAAAGGCGAGCGCACCATTATCGCCTTCCCGGATGGCAGCGTCTGGATCAACCCCACCGGCACGCCGGCGATGGGCACCGGCGGCTCGGGCGACGTCCTCACCGGCATGATCTCGGGCTTCCTGGCGCAATTCCCCGATCGCCCCAAGGAAGCCGTGGCCGCCGCTGTCTACCTGCATGGCCTGGCGGGTGAAGTGGGCGCCCGCGCGCTGGGCGAGAAGTCTCTCATCGCGACGGATTTGCTGAAGTATCTGCCCGACGCGGTCAGTTTGGCGGCCGCGATAGCCGGACCGGTGGAGGCGTGTGGCGACGTATCGCACGCGCTCTGAGGCGGAAACCATCGCGCTTGGCCAGCGGCTTGCGCGCGAACTGCCGGTGGGCGGCGTGGTGCTGCTGATCGGCAATCTGGGAGCCGGCAAGACCACTCTCGCCAAGGGCATCGTCAGCGGCCTGGGCGCCGCGCCGGCCGACGAAGTTTCCAGCCCGACTTTCACGTTGATCCACGAATACGGCGAGGGCCGCGCTTACCACGTGGATCTTTACCGCCTGGACGCGCCCGCGGAGCTTGCGACGCTGGGGCTCGACGAGCTGTTCGACAGCGGCGCGCCGGTCCTGATCGAGTGGGGCGAGCGCTTCCCGGCCCTGCTGCCCGAACGGCGCACCGAGATCCGCATCCGCTCGGACGGCGTGGACGAACGAGAAATCCAAATCGAGCACCTCACATGAACAAACCACCTTGGGCCCTTATTCTGGGCGCCAGCAGCGGATTCGGCGAGGCTACGGCGCTGGAACTGGCCCGCGCCGGCATGAACATTTTCGGCGTCCACTTGGACCGCCGCGACAAACTCGGCCGCATCGTCGAACTCCAGCAGAAGATCCACGAGTTCGGCCGCGAATCCGAGTTCTTCAATATTAATGCGGCGCTCGACGATAAACGCCGGGAGGTCATGGAGCGGGTCGCCCAGCGTCTGGCCGATCCGCCCGGTGGCACCCTGCGCGTGCTGCTGCACTCGCTGGCCTTCGGGGCGCTCAAGCCCCTGGCCGGCGCCGAGGAAGTGGCCGGCCGCCACCAGATCGAACTCACAGCCGACGTGATGGGCCACTCGCTGGTTTACTGGGTGCAGGACTGCCTGACGGCCGGCCTGTTCGACCGCGGCACGCGCATCTTCGCCATGACCAGCGCAGGCGGCACACGCGTGATTCCGCAGTACGGTCCGGTGAGCGCGGCCAAGGCCATCCTGGAATCGCACATCCGCCAACTGGCGGTGGAGCTGGCCCCCGCCGGCATTACCGCCAACGCCATCCTCGCGGGCGTGACCGATTCCAATGCGCTGCGCCAGATCCCGGGCTATGAGAAGATCATGGAAATCGCCCGCCTGCGCAATCCGCACCACCGCCTCACGCAGCCGGAAGACGTGGCCCGCACCATCGCCGCGCTGTGCCACCCCGCCACCTACTGGCTCACCGGCAACACCCTGCGGGTGGACGGCGGCGAAAGCGTCGTAGGATGATGGAGCGCCGGCGGTCTTTGCCGCCGGTTCTCTCTTTGAATATGCGCGCACAAGGCACCGGCGGCAAGACCGCCGGCGCTACCAGGATTGGCCGCCCCACAAAACGCCGAACCTGTATGATTATTTCGTGATGCATACAGACGGATTGGATTGCCTGGATCTGCTCGAATCGACGCCGGCGGTGCTGCGCGACTTGATGAGCGAAATCTCCGAAGACGACGCCCGGTGGAAGCCGGCGCCCGATCGTTTTTCGATTGCCGAAGTGCTGGCGCACCTTTCGCATTCCGAAGGCCACTGCTATCGCGCGCGGCTAGACCGCTTTCTCAGCGAGGATTTGCCGGAACTCGAACCGGACGACGCCAAGTTCCACTACCACCTCTATCGCCAGGCCGACCCGCAGGATTCCTTCGATCATTTCGAGGAGCAGCGCGAGACCAACGTGGAGTTCATGCGCACCCTGCCCCGCTCCGCCGGCAACCGGCGCGCCTTGCATCGCGAAGCCGGTGAGGTCACGCTCGCGCAGATGCTCCACGAATGGGTGTTGCACGACCTGGGCCATATCCGGCAGGTGGCCGAACTGGTACGCGCGCGCCGCTACCTGCCCGGCGCCGGACCGCTGGGACGGGACTACAAACTGAATCCCTGACGCCTTCGTCAGTGTCCAGGTCCCTGAAACTTAGAGCTGAATGACTCCCATGCCGATGTTGGGCGGCGCGATTTCCTGGAAAGGTACGCTCAAAAAATTTGCCACTTGAGTCGCGATGGCGACTTCCGCGCCTTGGCCTCCCATCAGAACCGCCGGGCCAATGGTCGTTGTGGAAGAAGTTTTTTGGTGATCAAGCGGCAACTCCCGCCCGTCTTTAAAAACAATCACCGACTGCCAAACAAGCACCGGTTGCGGTATGGAAGCATTCTGATTCCCGGTGGGAGGGCTGTTTTGCACGCGCCATTGCTTTCGCGTCTCGATCCGAAGAACGTCGGCGATCGCGTACGTCGAGTCTTGCCCTCCGATCAGCCGCTTCTTTTGATAGGAAATCCGGCCGCTGGTCTTATTCGCATGCACGGTGATGGAAGCACTGAAAAGAACCGCAGCAATTCCGATGACCACGACCGCCAGGGCGATCCAAATGACGATCGGACTGGAAGAATGGAGGAAATAGCCGACGCACGCGCCGACCATGACAAAAACAACACCGATCGCGATGCCCGTTGCGCTGCCTTCTTGGAGCACGAGTTCGTCTGCCGACTGGCTAATGATTTTCATGTGACGATATTCTCCAATAACAGGTCGCAAGAATCAAGAGAGAAGTGGCTCAGATCGGAGCGGCTTTTTGCAGCCGGCCACCGGATGTCGTACCATAGATCAGATTTGCACTTTACCACTGGAGGAATGCTGTCATGGGTACCAGCGCACAAGCTGCGGTTACACCGGAACGAATTATGCAAATGGCCTGGGGCTACGCTCCGCCATTGATGATGGAAGCGGCCGTTCGCCACGGTTACTTCGATTTACTGGATAGCGGCGCCAAGACCGCCGAGGAGGTCGCCGCGCAATCGAGCACCTCCCTGCGCGGCGCGCGCGCCATTCTGAATGCACTGGCGGGGCTGCAATTGCTCTCCAAGGACGCGGAGGCGCGTTTTTCACTGGCGCCCGATACCGCCCAATTCCTGGTGAGCACCAAGCCCAGCTTTTTCGGCGGGCTGGTGCGCCACACCAGCGGGATGATCTCGACGCACTGGGCCAAGCTGAGCCAGATTGCGAAGCGGGGCCGCCCCGAACACGGCGTCAACCAGCAGCCCACCGGAACGGAATTCTTCCACGAGTTCGTGGCAGACATCTTCCCCCTGAGTTATCCCGCGGCCGCTGGATTGGCGCGGGCGCTCGACATTGGCGCGGCGCACGCCCCCGTCAAGGTGCTCGACCTGGCGGCCGGTTCCGGCGTTTGGGGAATTGCACTGGCCCATGCTTCCAGCCGCGTGCGCGTCACGGCGGTGGATTGGCCCGGCATGCTCGACATCACGGCGCGGACCGCCGCGCGCCACGGCGTGGGAGATCGCGTCTCCTGCCTGCCTGGCGATCTGCTGGAGGCCGATTTCGGCAGCGGCTTCGATGTTGCGACCCTGGGCCACATCCTGCACAGCGAAGGCGAGAAGCGCAGCCGCGCGCTGTTGCGCAAGGTAGTGCAGGCGCTCAAGCCGGGAGGCACGATCGCGATTCAAGAATTCCTGGTGAACGACGACCGCACCGGCCCGCCCATGAGCTTGATTTTCGCGGTGAACATGCTGGTGGCGACCGACCACGGCGACACTTTTTCGTTCGGGGAAATCGGCGGATGGCTGCGCGAAGCCGGCTTCGAAAACGCGCGCACGCTGGAATCGCCGGGCCCCTCGCCGCTAATCCTGGCGAACAAGCCTGCGTAATGCGGGGAAGCCCTCCCTAACCCGGCATAACCGGAACCGAACAGGAGACTGCGTATTTACCGCGGAGGCGCGGAGGAAAACAGAAGCAAAGTCAAGACCTGGGAGCGCGGAGGAAGCGGAGATCCCACCGCCGAACTGGCGGCGAAGGGTCTCCTAAGTCAGGAGTGCGAGTTATTTTCGGAGTGCAGCCGAGCGCCCATGAACATGGGCCTACGGCCGCCGCCGCTGCCCCGCCCGATAAATCAGCACGCCCGCCATGTTGGCCAACACCACCACGCCGGTGATCTTGGTGGCGTACGCCTGGCGGCTGACCACGTCCACAATCGGGTAAACCGCGATCAACAGCGAGACCGCGCTTGAGAACAGCCCGCACACCGCCGCCACCTTGAGCCACGCCGGTACGCCGGCTCGCAGCGTCCCCGCCAGCGGCAGCAGGAACAGCGCGCAATATGCGATGGCGTAGTGAACGATGGAAGCGTTGGCGAGTAACTGGCTGGCTTCCTGCTCGTGGACCCCCAACATGCTCAGCAGGATCAGCACCATCACCACCGCCGCCACGAACAGGATGGAATTCACCGGCGTCCGCCGCCGCGGGTCCAGCCGCGCAAACCAGGCCGGCACCAGGTGGTCCCACCCAGCCGTCATAGGCAGCCGCGTCAACCCCGTGAAAATCAGGCTCGCCGACGCAATCGCCCGCGCGATCAACAGGAAGATGGCGAACGGCGCAACCCACGAATTCGCGCCGAACGCCAGCCGGAACGTTTGCGGAATCGGCCCGATCACGTTGATGGGCTGATGGCCGATGAAGGCCAGCACCGCGCTTGTCCCCAGAATGAACATCACCGCGATCACCGGCGCCGAGATCATGACCGACCGCCCGACGGTGCGCGCCGCGTTGCGGCATTCTCCCGCCATGATGGCCACGTACTCGAAGCCGCTCAGCGCGCCGGCGGTCATCTGCCCGAAGACGGCCACGCTGAACCAGTCGAGCTTGGGCCACTCCCAGGGGATGGGATCGTAGTGGTGAATCGCCCCGCGCCACAGAGCCCAAAGCGGCAGCGGCAACAGAATCGCGTAGGCCGTCAGGATCATGGCGCTTCCCGCGTTGTGCAGCCACTTGCCGATGTCGAGGCCGTGAATCGCCACCAGCGTGATCCCCGCCACCACGCCGCCGGTGATCAGCAGGGTCGCCGGGATGCTGGCCGGCAGCCACGCCGCCGATGGCCCGATCAGGTACGAAAGGTCGGTGGGCACCACGAACACGATCGCGCCAGTGACAATCACCGCGTAGACCCACAGATTCCACGCCGTCAGAAACCCGGCCATCCGTCCGAACCCCGCCTTGGCCCATTGGTAGAGGCCGCCTTCGAGCGGCATGAGGCGGTTGAGGTGAATCACCACCGCCCCAAGCGGCAAATAGAAAAGTGCCATGGCGCCCACCCAGAAGGCCATCTGCGCGCGTCCCAGTTTGGCGGCAATCCCCACCCAGCTCGACCCCACCACGCACAGAATCTGCGCCAGGACGAGGTCTCCCAGACCCAGTTCCTTGCGGAGCCCACCCTCCATCTTGCTCGCAGTAGCGGCCGGCACGGTTCCATCAATGATGGCACAGGCGGTGCGTTTCCGCCGATCAAGTTCTCACCGCGGAGACGCGGAGGCGCCGAGAAAACGAGAGAAGCAACGGTCTCTTGGAATACCTCTGGACCGCACTCAAGATGGAACCACGGAAATCAGGGCCTCGATTCCCCAGTCTTCTCCGCGTCTCGGCGCCTCCGCGGTGAATCCAGATCCCGGATGGACATATTATCGATTGACTACGGGTGACATCGCCGGAGCGGCTGTGTCATACTTTTTCCATGTCCACGGCCGTCGTCAAGATGGAGCCAAAGTCCGAGGGAATCGCTACCGCGCGCAAGAAGCGGCCTAAAGAACTTGCCGTCATCACGGAATGCTGCACGGGCTGCGCCGGATCGCCGGCCTGCGTGCCCTATTGCCCGGTGGCTGATTGCATGTACTGGGTGCCCGATGAAGATCATCAGCCTTTCGGCCATATCGAGGTCGATCCTATCCTCTGCATCGGCTGCAAGAAGTGCACCAGCAAGGGTCCCGACGGCGCTTTCCTGGACGGCTGCCCCTGGGACGCCATAGAAATGGTAGCTATAGAAGAGGTGGAGATGCGCATCGGCCTCAAAATGCCGGTCTGATCTCCCGATTCCAACCATGGCTCTCGACATTCAGCAGAAAGAGCACGAGGGCGTCAGCATCCTCGATCTCAAAGGCCGCATCACGGTCGGCCCGGAAGCTTCCGCCCTTCGTGAAAAAGTGGGCGCGCTCACCGCCGGCGGCCTGAAAAATCTCGTCCTCAACCTGGGCGGCGTCGATTATATCGATTCTACCGGTCTCGGCGCGCTGGTCATGTGCGCGACAACTTTGCGCAAGAACGCCGGTGTGGTCAAGCTGCTCAATCTTACCCGGCGCAGTATCGAGCTGCTGGTCATGACCAAGCTGGCTACGGTCTTCGAGATCTTCACCGACGAGCAGGACGCGGTCAACAGCTTCTACCCCGACCGCAAGCTTAAGACCTTCGATATCCTGAGCTTTGTACAGGACCAGAAGAATAAAAAGGAATAGCCGCCCGTGCCATTAGTGGTTATCGGAGGCGTGGCCGCCGGCCTCAGCGCCGCCGCGCGGGCCCGCCGCATCGACCCGCGTCTCGAAATCGTGGTTATCGAGAAAGGCCCCGTCATCTCTTACGGCGCATGCGGGCTTCCGTATTTTGTCGAAGGCCGTGTCCGCCGGCCCGAGCAGTTGGTGGTCTACACCCCGGAGTACTTCCGCAAAGAGCGCCAGATCGACGTGCGGACCAACTCGCGGGTGGTCGCCATCTCTCATCCCCGGCGCGAAGTTTCACTCGAATCCGGCGCACGCGTGCACTACGAGCATCTGGTGATCGCGACCGGCGCGCGCTGCGATACGTCGGCCGTCACCGGCGCCCAACAGCCGCACGTCTTCACGCTCCACACGCTGGATGACGCCACGCGCCTCCGCGCCTTCATCGAAGAGAGACATCCCCGCCGCGCCGTAGTGGTCGGCGGCGGTTACATCGGACTCGAAGCCGCCGACGCGCTGCGGCGCAACGGTCTCGGTGTCACGGTGCTCGAACGTTCCCCGCACGTGCTGCTGCGCGACGAAGCCCATTGGAATGCGCTGGCCCGCCGCCAGCTCGAGTTGCACGGCGTGGATCTCCGCTGCGGCGTGGAAGTCCGCTCCATCGAGCCTGACGGCGTCGCCGATTTTCCCGCGGACCTGGTGATCGTCTCGGCCGGCTTCAAACCCAACGTCGAACTGGCCGCCGAAGCCGGCGTCGAGATCGGCCGCACCGGCGCCATCCGCACCGACGACCGCATGGAAACTTCCCTGCGCGGTGTCTTCGCCGCCGGCGATTGCGCCGAAGTCACCCACCTGGTGACCGGACGCCCCACGTGGATTCCCCTCGGCACAACGGCCAACAAAGCCGGCCGCGTGGCCGGATCCAACGCCGCCGGGGGCCGCGAGCGTTTCCCCGGCATCGCCGGCACGGCGATCGTCTCGGTTTTCGGAATGGCCTTCGCCTCCACCGGCCTCTCCGTCAGCGAAGCGCGCACCGCGAGTTTCTCGCCCGTCTCCGCGCGCATCGAAGCGCTCTCCCGTCCGGGCTATTTTCAGGGGACCAAGACTACCGTCGAGCTGATCGCGGACCGCGCCACGCGCCGCCTCCTGGGCGCGACCGTAATCGGCGAGCAGGACGCCGCCGGGCGCATCAACGTGGTGGCAACGGCGCTGCAATCCCGCCTTCGCGTCGACGAGTTCGAGCAGCTTGACCTCGCCTACTCGCCGCCCTTCGCGACCGTCTGGGACCCGTTGCTGGTGGCGGCGCAGCAACTGCTCAAAGAGCTGTGACCCGTGCTTTCCGTAACTCAAAAGAGTGTTGGTGCGTTATTAGCGATTCTGCTGTCCGCCCCGCCCAAGCTCGCTAAGTCGCAGTAACACTCAAGAGCACCGCGCCGGCGACTCACGAATCAAAATTATAAAAAATAACACTCTTGTCCAAAACTTTTTACTATTGATTTCCGCCACCGTTCGTGGTATCAGTACTTATGGTCCCCGGCGTCAAGGTCTGGCGTGTTGCTATCCAGGCTCGATCAAACGTGGCAGGGTTTTCTTTACCGGCAACCGCACACGTGTGCCATTCGAGCAAGTCTCAGACCATAGCTGGCCGTCTGGCTGTGGGGAAAAGTTGATGAGTTTGCCCGCCGGCCGTTCCCCGGATGAGGAGGATTCCTTGCCCGTCCTCGACCCGAGAATCAGCGAAGCCCTCCACTTCATTGAGGCCAACCTGCATCGGCCCATAACCGTCGCCGACGCAGCAAGGCAAGCCGGCCTATCGCGTTCCCAGTTCTCGAGTCTGTTTCGGGTTAAGACCGGGGCGAGCCCTGGGCGGATGCTCTCGAAGATGCGGATGGAACTCGCCGGCGAGCTGCTCTCCGGCAAGCGGGCTTTGCCTATGAAGGAAGTAGCTGCGCGAGTCGGTTTCCCACGTCCGGAAGTGTTCGCGCGTGCTTTTCGCGAATGGTATGTCATGACGCCCGGCGAGTTTCGGATGAGCCGGCCACGTGTTCATGGCCGGCCGTAAGACGGTTTCCGGCGCTGGACAAGACAGACTGCACTGAAATAGGAGGAATTGCACACTGTTTGTTACTTGCGTACCAGTGGTAGATCGCAAATGATTAGAGCTTATGATACCCACAACGCGAGTAAGACGCGCGGGTCGCTTCCCGCTCCTGCTGACGCTACTGCTGCCTGGCCTGGCCGCAGGCTCATCGCCCGACGCCGTCATTCGGGTGGACTCCGTGAAGGTGCGGCCCTCGACTGCCGCTGACGGCAGCGTGCCGGTCGATATTGTAGTGACGAATACCTCGGCGCAAATCATCACGGCCTACTCCTATGCCTTGGTCGCCCACTATGCCGACGGTCACGAGCAGACCACGAAAAGGATGGTGGATGATATTTCGGGGCTGGTTGGGGATCGCATGGGCCGACATGCCGACTCCACCGAGAGCATTCCGGCGGGTGCGAGCAGAACCCTGACGGTAACCGTGCCGGCAGATGCGGGAGCCGCGCCGCCGCTATCGGTGACGGCGAACATGACGATGGTCGCTCTCGCGGACAAGACCGCCCTCGGCGATCCCGCGTCGATAGCTTCGCTCCAGGCCTCCCGGGCTGGGCAGGTGAAAATGATTGCGGCTGTGGTCGCAGACCTTCGGCAAGTGAAGGAGTCGTCTTCCCCCAAGAAATCCGCTGACGACCTCGTGAGGAGCCTCACCACAGGGAACCACGACAACGCGGACCGTTCCCGCGCGCTGGTTATGCGAGGGGTTGCCAAAGGGCTCGAGTCAGGGACCGGCGCTCTCGATGACGCCCTGAACGCGTACGAGACCTATTTGGCGGTGTTTACTGAACATTCCAAGCTCAGGGAGGTGAAATAAGATGATCCGCAAACTCGTTCTATGGCTCGCCGTAGCTTCACTCCCCGTTGCGATCCCCGCCCAGCAGATCGGCTTCTCCAGTGTGAGCGTAACGCTGGATGGTCCAAATGATGCTGGCGATCCCTGCGGCCCGCTCCAAACAGCGATTGCACCTGCAACTATGACGATTACGACGATCCAATCCTAATCGACCTCAGCGGTGCGGGTTACCTTCTAACGAATGTGCAAAACGAGGTGCGATTTGACATCATGGCGAACGGGAAGCCCCCGCAACTCGCCTGGAGCGTGGCGGGATCGGAGGTTGGATTCCTTGCGTTGGACCGGAATGGAAACGGGACGATTGACAACGGCGCTGAGCTGTTCACCGGGATCTCGCCGCAGGGCGCGGTAGCGCGGCCGAGCAGCAGATCGGCCGGAGCTGCAACTGTTAGCCTGCAATCGGACTTTAAGACCGCCGCTCTGGCCCGCGGGGCTGGGCAAAGGGCGCCAACGGCCACAACACGAAAGAATGGGTTTACTACTCTCGCCTTTTTCGACCAGCCCGCCAACGCGCAGGAGCAAGGCAACAGCTACTTCTGGGCGCTGCACGATTTCATGTTCGACCAGCAGAAGGACCTCAACCGCGACAACCTGCTGGGCAAGCTGGCCGACGTGACCAGGGGTCTCGCGGGATTCGATCAAGGCAAATTCGCGGTGTGCGTGATGGAACGGAAAACCGCGGCGCAGGTGGATGAGGCTGTGGCCTTCGCGCAGCAGAACGGCATCAACGCCACGCCGGTCGCTTTTATCAATGGCCAGAAGACACAGGTGGTGGCGCCGGAACAGATTCGCACGTTGATCCGGCAACTCAGCGAAGGCGCGAAACCGGCATCACCGGCCGCGGATCCGGCGCCCGCCAAACAAGACCGGTAACACAAACCGCGCCGGGGAGCGGAATTTGGAGCACCCCGGCATCCTGCTTCACTCCTGCCGCATCGCCGCTGTCGGCCCACGCACTACGCCGGTTCGACGTATCAGCTACTATTGCTTCAAGAGCCAGTTACCGATTCTTTCCAGCGCCACCGGCGAGATGGTCTCCTCGATTTGCGCGTACTCGGCCACGGACCCGGTCTTGGCGGTTTGGAACAAATGGTTCAGGCCGGGCAGTTCGATGGCTTCGAAGTGCTTGTTTCCGCCTTCTTCGAGCGCTTTGCGGATGGCCGGCAGGTTTTGTTGAGGCGGCACTTGAGTGTCTTTAGACCCGTTGATCGCGAGCACCGGACACGTCAATTTGCGCAGCGCGGGCGCGGGATCGTAAGTCAGGAAGTAGCGATACCAGACCGACGTGAGCTGGCGATAGACGGTCTCAAATTGCGCGGCCGGCAGGCCCGGGCCCAGCAGGTCGCGCAGTTTTTGCTTTAAGACGGTTTCATCCTTTTCCTGCTCCACCAGGTCGAGTGTTTTGCGCTCCATCTGGCCGGCCTGTTGCGCCTGTTCGTGGCTCATGCCGGCGGCTTCGTTGCCGGCCACCACTTGCGCCACGATGATCTGGTCGCCGGGGACTCCGGAGCCGGCCATCATCACGATGAACGCCACGTCCTCATTCCGCGCCGCCACCATGGGGGCGATGTCCCCGCCTTCGCTGTGGCCGATGAGGCCGATCTTGCGGGCGTCGACTTCGGGCCGCGTCTTCAGGTACGCGACGGCGGCTTCGGTATCGGTCGAGAAATCGGCCGTGGTGGCCGTGGCGAAGACGCCGCCGGATTTCGCCACGCCGCGGTCGTCCGTGCGCAGCACGGCAATGCCCCGGCGCGTCAGATAATCGGCCAGCACCAGGAAGGGCTTGTGGTTCATGATGGTTTCGTCGCGATCCTGAGGGCCCGAGCCGGTGATCAGCGCCACCGCCGGAAACGGGCCTTTGCCCTGCGGGATGGTCAGCGTGGCGGCCAGTCGAATGCCGGCCACCTGGTTCTCGTACGTCACGTCTTCTTCGCGATAGGGATACGGCTTGACGGGGTTCTGCGGGCGGCGCGGCGGGGCGGCCGCGACTGCCGGGCCGCGGCTTAGCACCAGGGGCAGGGAACCGCCGCCTTGCGTGAAAGTGCCCTCGATTTTGGAAAGATCTTTGGAGATGGCGCCATCGAATTTGACGCCGAGGGCTTTCATCTCCAGAGTGAACGCGTCGCCGTCGCGCTTCACCAGCGAAACCGGCAGGCCGCTCGCGCCCTGATCGGGGCTGTCCATGGTGGCGGCGAGACCGTCTTTGGTGCTGCTCAGATGCACAACCACTCTGAGTGTCCCGGCGCCGGTATCGAGCGTGCCCTGCCAGGTTCCATCGATGTCGGAAGGCTTCACGCCGGCGATGTCCTGGGCTTGCGCGGCCAACGCGGCGGATAGGGCCAGGGCGGCCACGAGAGTTCTTGACACGTTTAGATTCTCCTCCTGCCTATTATGGATCGGCTGGCGGCGGGAGGCGGGAGCTTATCGCGCGGTAATCGTCACGGCCGCGCTGGCGGAGCCGTCTACGGCGACCACCAGCGGCACCGGGCTGCCGCCGAAAGACTGGGTATCGGCAAACTGAATTTGCAGCACCGCGGTGGACGCCGCCTGGCCCGCGGGTGCGGCGGCGATTTGAGTGACGCCCAAGACCGTCATGAGCACGCCTGAGATTCTCACCTGCACGCGGTTGGTTGCGCCGGCTACCGACGGATCCACGTTGGTGACTTGGACGCTCAGGATATCGCCGGGGTTGGCGGCGGTGTTGGCATCGAGCGCCACGCCCATGGCGTTGCTCACCGCGCCGGCGCCGATGACCGGCGGCGGTCCATCGATCTGGATCAGAACGGGCGCCGTGGCGGCCAATCCATTACTTACCAGCAGAGTGGCCGGGCCGGCGGCAAAACCGGCCGGGACGATGAAGTTGACCTGGGTCGGAGAGGCATATACGACCGGGACCACCGCTCCGTTCAAGGTCACTACCGTTCCGCCCGACCCGAGCGCCAGTCCCAAACCGAAGAGCGAGGCATAATCGCCCGCGTGCAGCGTGGTGGCGTAGGTGACCGCGTTATAGACTGGCAGCGCGAGGGTGGGGAGCGCGCTGTTGGCCGGCAGGATTTCGAAGGCCGCCGGCGGGAGCACCTGGAATCCCGAAATCACATTCAACGAAGCCGGACCGGGCGTGGCATTGTTGGCCACCACGATGTCGGCCACGAGGTGCGTGGGACTGAGAACCCAGACGCGCCGCACCGAGATGTCGCTCGTCCCGAATCCCAAGGTCACCTGACCACTGATGAAATTGGTGTTGGCAGTGGTGATGTCGATCTCGGAAGCCGTGCCGTCCGAATTCGCTCCGGCCACGAGGGCCGCCGGACTGACGCTCGAAATCTGCGGTGCGTTGGCCGCCGGGTAGGAGTACACCACTGGCTTGGCGGACTGAAGGAACATGGAGTTCTGGCCATCGGCCTCGAACGCCGTGAGGGTCGAGTTCTGGCTGCTCGCGCCATCGGGCGGCAGCACCGTGATGAAGCCGTTGCCGGAATCGGTGGCGGCGAAGGGCGTCACCAGGGAGGCATCCAGGCCGTCGAAGAAGATTCGCGAATCAGCGGTGAGGCCGCTGCCGCCGATGGTCAGGCTGCCGTCGGAATTCGGTGTTACGGAAGTGAGCGCGGGCGGTTGCTTTCCGACCACTATGAATGCGTCGGGCAGCACGTACATATCGGAGGATGCGCCCGAGCCGTACGTCAGCACCATGTGGTGCGGACCCGTGATCGCTCCGTTGTTCTGGAAATCCATCACCAGGTAGCCGGAGTACAACTGCATGGTCGCGTTCCCGATATCGGTTCCCAGAACGGCGGCGGTTGTCGGCAGCGTGGTGATCGAGCCGTAGTTGGGCTGCGCCCAGACCCGCAGATACGTCTGGCTCGTGTTGACGAAGGCCGGGGTCATCCAGATTTGCGACGCCGCGTAGGTGTTGTTGTACTTGTAGGTGTCGGTGACGGGGTCGAGGTAACAATAGGTCACCACATCGTAGATGGGAACCGAAGTTCTCGCCACCACGGCAAAGTTTTCGCCGGCGAGGGACTGGCCGGCGGAGACGGTGAAAGTGGTGGCCTGCCGGGTATCGGTTGTGCCCGGATAAAAGACCGTCTGGAAATAACCGCTACGCGGGAAAGAGGCCACGCCGCCGGCATCCACGGGTAGAGTGATGCCGGTTCCGTTGGACGGAATGGCGTCGGGCGGCAGCGGGTGCACGTACAACTGGTATTGATTGGGGGGCAACCCGTCGATGGTGTAAGTGCCGTCGGGGTTGGTGAGGGCACTGACGGCCGGGCCGGTGGCCGGGATTGCGACCACAGACGCCAGATTGACCGCCGCGCCGCCCAAAGTAACGCGTCCGGAGATTGAACCGAAGTTGGCTGACCAATTGGCTTTGCCGTAGAGTTCGGAGATCGCTGCGATGTCGTCGGCGTCCACCGGGCGGGAGCGCGAAGTGTTGCGGATGACGTCCTGCGACATGGCCGCAGCCGTCCAGGTATGCTGCAACCCGAGGGCGTGTCCGAACTCATGAACCGCGGTAGTGTAATACTCTTCGAGATAACTGGGACCGGGGCCGTAATCGCTCTGGCTGGTGGTGTTGTCGGTCAGGATCACCAGCCCACGGGAAATCGGGAAGAACTGCCCGTTTGCTCCGGTCTGAACGGTCGCGGTCGTGGACATGACCGGCGTCCCCAAGCCGAGCAGGCCGGGCGGCAGCTCCGAGAAAATTACATCGCCACCGGGCGTTGTGGAAGCCGGCGCGGCGGAGCAGGTCCCGATGCCGGGCGCTATGGAAGCCGGATTGGCGGAGCAGGTTTCGACGCCGCCGAAGGACACTCGCAGAGCGGAACTGGCGACGGAATTCCAGGCGGCCGCGGCCTGTTTGACCTCGCTTAAGACCGAACCCCAGGAATCGTTGGGGCCGTAGGTGGAGGGGCCGTCGTTGCTGGCGTAAAAGGTGATCGTGTTGTTCTGAAGTTTGGTCAGATCGAAGGCTTCCGGTACGGGGATGTATGGCGCCTTGGCGGTGAGAAAGTGGACGTAGTGGTAATAGGCTTGGGAGGGCGCGACCAGCAGGAACACCGCCGCGGCGGCGGCTAGCGAGCGGAGGATGGCCCGGCGGTTCCGCACTTAGTTGGCCCCTTTGCCGGCCATGGTCGCGGCGATCTGGGCACGCAACTGGCTCATGGTCATCACCAGGGTTTGATCCTTCACCTGCTGGCCGGTGCCGCGCTCGAGCATCACTTCATGGCTCGAGCTGCGCGTGGTGGTGGGATCGGCGGAGCCGTCCTGGGCGACCGAAAACAGGCCCTGGGTGAGGCCCATGATCTGGGTGGCGCCGGACTTGCCGGTCCAGAGGAAGAAAACGTATTCGTCGCCCGCGCTGAATTGCGGAACGCCGGAGAAAGTCTGGCGCAGGTTGTTCGCGACACCCCCTTGCACCACAAATTCGACGCTGCCCGCGCTGGCGCCTTTGAGCGTTTCGCTCACGCGGATCTGGTAGTGGGTGTAGATGATGGGGCCGGAGAACGCCGCGTAGGAGCCGGTCACCTTGGCCCGGACGATGGCGGTCGAACCGAGGATCATGTCATTGAGCGAGAGCCGCTCCAGGGTGGCGGAGGGGAGTGGCGCCAGGGAACAGGCCACCAGCAGCGCAGATAGAACCGCACGCTTCACGGAACTGCGAAGTGCACTTGCCATGCCACTCGAACTAATTGATTTAAAGCCAGTTACCATTCCATTACCAAGCCAGCATGGGTTTGTCGGACACGGGGTTGGGACAGGGTGTCCCAAAACGCCTGCGGCCGCTTACGTTCTCATAGTGGGAGCCAGGATCTCAACTTTCGGAAAATAGCCACGATAACGGGCGGCATCGCGGGTGAGCAGCGCCAGTCGCTCGATGGCAGCATGCGCGCCAATGTAGAAATCAGGAAGAGGCGAGGTCCGCGAGCCTCCACGGCGGCGGTACCGCGGGAAGCTCTTCCCGGCCAGGAAAGCAGCCTCCCAGGGAAGCCGTTCGCGCCGATACAGATTTGCAGGAAGAACCGCGTCCAGAGCTTCGATCGTGGTATAGCCGATCGATACCTCGGCGTAGATGATCGGATTGATAATCAGGGCGGTGTGCTCGGCGACTTCGGCGAGTGCGCGCCTGGACCAATCCCCCCAAGCCGGATCGTTGGTGGCGACGTCAAGCAGGACGTTGCTGTCCACGAGCACACCACGGCAGGCGCTCAGGCGGGCCTGCAAGCTGGGGATAGCCGGTGTCACTTGCGTCGCTTGGCAGCACGGGTTTCGCCCCGGGTAAGCGCCAGGATTTCGTCCGTGCTCATGCGGGTGTCCGCGGTGCCGCGGAGGAGCTCCACGGCCAATCGTCCCCGGGTGGCTTCACCGGGCGGGCGCCGAGCCTTGCGAATGCGGGCGTGATCCCCGGCCAACTCGAACTCGACTTTAGTATGCGGCAGGAGGCCCAGCCGATTCCGAATCTCCTGCGGGATGGTGACTTGCCCCTTGCTGGTGATCTGCATGGTAATACTCCTACAAGTAAGTGTAGTACCGCAATGATCCGGTCCGCAACCGACTCTCTTTGACACTTTGGGCCGGGTGCAGACAGTCTCTCGGGCCCGGCGCCGGCATGAGTGCCGACGCGGCACGCACGAGTGCGTGCGCCACCTCAGCGCCGAACGCCTGTGAGAAATGCGCTTACGGCTTGCCGGGGCGCACGATCAGCATGGGCACTTGCAGGTTGTGGCGCACGGGATTGATGGTGTTGCCGAAAATCAGATCTTTCAAGCCACCGTGGCCGTGAGCGCCCATGATGACGAGGTCGGGCTGGATCTCATGCGCGTAGCGGACGATCTCCTTGCTGGGGGATGGCGAGTGGCAGATGGCGGTTTCGACGGTGACGCCCTGATCGCGGAGGGATTGCGCGACGCGCTCCAGGTATTGCTCGCCGGCCTCGACTTCGGCGGTGGATGAGTCCCTGCCGTAGACCTGGCTGGTGACGCCCTCTTCCACGTGCAAGAGAAAGACGCGTCCGCCGTGGAGGCGGGCCATGGCGGCGGCGTGGCTGACGGCCAGGCGGTCGAGCGCGGTGTGGTCGAGCGGGACGAGGATGCGTTGGTAAACGAGGGCGGCGGCTTCGGCGCCGGCGGTCTCGGGAAGCACCACGGGCGCACGCCCGGCGAGGCGGCTGCGGCGGCCGATATAAGGTTCGAGCCCCACCCACAGCAACAGTAGCAAAACCGCCGCGGCCGCGGGGATGGTGACGATCCAGATGACGATTTGCCAAGGCCCGGGGGTGCTGAGCCATCCCCGAATCGCCAGGTAGGCCAGCCAGAAATTGAGCCCGATGATCACGGCGGCGGTGGTCCAGGAGAGCCACTGGACCCACGGGCGGTTGGCGAAGGCTCCCATGCGGGCGCGGTCGCTGGTGAAGTGGATCAGCGGCACGACGGCAAAGGGCAACTGCATGCTGATGATCACCTGGCTGAGCAGGAGGAGCGCCAGGGTGGAGCTGCTACCCATAAAGTAAATGGTGAGTGCCGCGGGAGTGATGGCCACCGAGCGGGTGATCATGCGGCGCATCCAGGGCCTCATGCGGAAGTTGAGAAATCCCTCCATAACGATCTGACCGGCAAGCGTTCCAGTCAGCGTGGAGGATTGGCCGGAACAGAGCAGCGCGACGGCGAACATGACGCCCGCGAGGCTGGTGCCGAGCAGCGGCACGAGGAGTTGGTGGGCCTGCTGGATTTCCGTGACGACGATCCCATGTTTGAAGAACACGGCCGCGGCCAGCACCAGGATGGCGCAATTGACGAACATGGCGCCGTTGAGCGCCACCACCAGGTCGATGAAGTTGTAGCGGCAGGCGGTACGCTTGGCTGGTTCGTCGTGCCCGATGCTGCGGGTCTGCACCAGGGCCGAGTGCAGGTAGAGGTTATGCGGCATGACGGTGGCCCCGATGATGCCGATGGCGAGGTAGAGACTGTCGCGGTTGAGGCGCGGCGCCAGGCCGCTGAAGATCTCCGATACCACTGGCTTGGCCCAGAACACTTCGATACAGAATGCCGCCGCGATCACGGTGATGAGCGAAAAGATGAAGGCTTCGATGGTGCGGATGCCGAAGCTTTGGAAGAGGAGCAGGAGCAGGGTATCGGCGCCGGTGAGCAGGACGCCGGCGAGGAGCGGGATGTGAAAGAGCATCTGGAGCGCGATGGCGGCGCCCAGGACTTCGGCCAGGTCGCAGGCGGCGATAGCGATTTCACAGAGGCCCCAGAGGGCCAGGTTGACGGGGCGCGGATAGGTTTCGCGGCAAGCCTGTGCAAGGTCGCGGCCGGAGACGATGCCGAAGCGGGCGCTGAGGGTCTGGAGCAGCACGGCCATGGCGTTGGACATGACCAGCACCCAAAGCAGGCGGTAGCCGAAGCGCGCGCCGCCTTCGAGGTCGGTGGCCCAGTTGCCGGGGTCCATGTAGCCGACGCTCACCAGGTAAGCCGGTCCGGCAAAAGCGAACATGCGGCGCCAGAAAGAGATTTGCGAAGTTGCGACGCTGGAGTGGACGTCGGCGAGCGACCGCGAATCGGGCCGGAGCTGTCCGGTGGCTGCCATGGGAACTTAACTGTAGTTAAGCAAGGTGGGGAGGGGAAGTCAACTTGGCACGCCTTTTCGTAGGTTCGCTCCCGGGGAATCGACTGGACCCTTTCGTCACGAGCGTTCCAAGCTGGTCCAGGCATCGACCACCAGCGACTGGCAATCGGTCGCAGAGTGGCGCGGCCAACGAGCGAGCTAAGATTACGCTATATGGCCGGTCGGTCCCTCACGTTGGCGCTCTGGCTTGCCGTTTGGCCGGCCTCCGCTCAGATGCCGGCGTCTGGCACTTTGTCTGACACCACGGTGCTCGGCCTCAAGGCACACGGCAATTCGCTCTGGCTCTTGAGCAATTCGGACGACGAGTCCGCCCTTATTCATTACGACCTTGCATCCACTCGGGTAGTCCGCAGATACCCGGTCGCCGGCGCTGGCCACGTCTTCAATGATCTGGCGATCGCTCGCGCAGGCGATGTATATCTGACCGACACGCGTGCGGGCGCAGTCTGGCATCTCGCGACCGGCTCCACCGATCTGGCGAAACTCCCCGAACGATTCGAATTCGCAAATGGAATCGCACTCTCACCGGACGGGAGGCTCTTCTACATGGCCAACATTCAGGACGACAAGAAGACTGGTTTCAACCCAATCACGATTCTAAAGCTCCACGCCGTTTCATAAATACGCTCTCGTATTCCTCGAAGACCGCTCCCTCACGGTCGCGGCTCGCATGCGAGCCGCGCGCGTCAGCAAGCGGTTTTGGATACGTGAGCGAGCTTCTGAAACCGCCCACTAAGTCTCCAGCCGAGTGACGTTGCGCCCTTGCGGCGAGCCACTCGCGTACGCTCCTGGCTCGCTCCGTGTCAGGCTCTCGATGCGCGCGGGAAAGACCGGCGGGCGCACCGATTCGGCTTTCCATCCCAACAGGAATTCCACCGTGCCACCGCATACGCGTCCCTGGCAGGGGCCCATGCCGCAGCGGGTATGCAGCTTGGCTTCGCGCCATGCGGCACAGGCCCGCACGCGCCCCAGCGTGACGTCTTCACAACGGCAGACCAGGGTCTCTTCACGTGGCAGAGCTTTCAATGCTTCGCGCAGTGCGAAGGCCCGCTCCAGCGCGCCGGCGAACCGGCGGTATCCATCGCGCGCGGCAAAGAGCGCGCGTGCCCGCGCGGATGCGCCGGCCGCCGCGAATCCGGCGATCTCGCCTTCCACCAGAGCCAGTTCCAGTCCGCCGATTCCGGTGGCTTCGCCCGCCGAGTAGACGCTCTTGATGGAGGTCTGCTGCCGCTCGTCCACTTCCACGCCGCCGGCCGCCATGCGGCAGCCCAGCAGCGCCGCCAGTTCGGTATTCGGCACGAGGCCGAATCCGCAGGCCAGGTAGTCGCAGCGCTCGGTCCAGGTCTTTCCGCCGCGACGGAGCGTGACGCTTTCGAGTTGGTCCGTGCCGCCGGCCTCGACCGGCCAGCATGAGGCCAAATAGGGAATCCCCAGCAAGGCCGCGCGCAAGCCCACGGCCTGCATCAGCTTGCCGGGATGCGCGGCCAGGCGCAACCCGAAGGCCAGCAGCGCCGATTGCTTGGCCTGCTCCGCGATCAGCCGTACATCGGCGCCGTGCTCTTTCATGTACTTCGCCACGGCCAGCAGCAGCGGACCGCTGCCGGCAATCACGATCTTCTTGCCGGCAACCGGCAGGCCCGATTTCGCCAACGCCTGCAGGCCGCCGGCGCCCATCACGTTGGGCAGCGTCCAGCCGGGGAAGGGAAGGAAGCGTTCGCGCGCGCCGGTCGCGAGAATCAGGCTGCGGTATCCCAACTCTAGTTCTCCGTCGAACTTTTCGACCGCGATGCGGTTGGGCGCGGGCGCCGCGAAGACGCGCGCTCCGGCGATCCATTCGACCTGGTGTTTTTCCGCCGACCGGATCCACCGCGCCGCTTCGGCGGGAGCCTTGCCGGCGGCTGCGCGCCAGATCTGGCCGCCGGGATGCGGATTGTCGTCGACCATGGCGGTACGCGCTCCGCTCTCCGCCGCACGCACGGCCGCTGCGAGCCCCGCCGGTCCGGCTCCGATCACGACCACGTCGTAATCAGGCATCGGTCGACACCTGCATGCCGTTCTCACAAGGCACCTGGCAGCTCCGGCAATGCTCGCGGCTGTTGATGGTGACGCGGCATTCGAAACAGATTCCCATGCCGCAGAGCGGGGCGCGGGCCTGGCCGGTGACGGAGCGGCGGAAGCGGGTGACGCCGGCAAGCGCGACGGCGGTGGAGACCATGGCGCCGGCGGGGACGGTGATGGGGACGCCGTTGACGGACAGGTGGATTGCATCAGTCATGCGATGCCTGCTTTCTGCCGGGCAGGTAAGGCTCATAGGGAATCGCCGGGGTGCGATGCAATAACTGATCGGCTACCAGTTTGCCGGTGGCGAGCGAAGTCGTGATTCCAAGACCTTCGTGGCCGGTTGCCAGATACAGGCGCGGATCGTCGGGGCAGGGGCCGATCAGCGGCAGCTTGTCCGGGGTGGCGGCGCGGAAGCCGGTCCACGAGCGGATCGCGGTGAGAGAGGCCAGGCCCGGCATATACTCCTGCGCGCGGCGCAGCATGCGCGTGAGCATGTGAGTATCGATCTCGCCGTGGTCGGCGCCGAACTGCCGCGACGAGCCGATCAGCAACTGGCCGGTCTTGCGGGGCTGGACGTTGAAGGCCACCGAATCGGCGGTCATGGAATGCGCGCTCTTCAAATATCCGAGTTCGACCAGTTGATGGTGCACGAAGCCGGGATACCGGTCGGTGATCACCAGGTGGCCTTTGCGTTTCCGCACCTCGATTCCGGGAGTGAGTTCGGGGGCCCATGCGCCCGTGGCATTCACTACCATTCCGGCCGCCAGGAAGGAACCGTCGCGCAGTTTGATTCCAGCGCCGCTCAGTTGCGCGGCGGCTTCTCCGGCGCGCACCACGGCGCCGCGCTCGAGCGCGCGTTGCAGCAGGTAGCGCGCGGCGCAGGGCGGATAGACCACGGCGTCGTCGGGCACCAGCAGCGCTCCCGCGAAGCCCGGGCGCAGGTTCGGTTCGGCCTCGGCGAGTTCGCGGGGACCGAGCACTTCCGCCCGTACGCCGATGGCTTGGTAGACGGCGCGCTTGCGTTCCACTTCGGCCATTTCTTCGGCGTCGGCAGCCACCCAGAGCGTGCCGGCGGAGACGTATTCCACGCCGGCGGGAAACTCAGAGGCGCGCGCCATCCACAGCGTTCTCGAATAATTAGTGAGCGCGATCTGCGCCGGGGAATCGTCCATGACGACGATATGGCCCATGCCCGCGGCGGTCGCGCCGCCGCCCACCGGGCCCGGTTCGACGACCACCACGGACAGGCCCGCCGCCGCGCACTCCTCCGCGCAGGCCGCGCCCACGATGCCGCCGCCGGCGATGGCTACGTCGTAGCTTGTGCCCATGAGCGGCGGATTCCGTAGCAGAAGGGGTCGCGTTGGTCGAGCACCAGGTCGGCCTCAGCGTTAACGTAGGCGGAGCCGGTGATTTCGGGGTAGAGCTTGCCGCCGACGACGGAGACGCGGCCGTCGAAGGTCGAGCCGGTGATGCTTTCCTGACGCCAGACCTGGCCGGGTTTCAGTTTGCCATCGGCGTAGAGGCAGGCCAGTTTGGCGCTGGTGCCGGTGCCGCACGGCGAGCGGTCGTAGGCTTTGCCGGGGCAGAGGACGAAGTTCTTGCTGTCGGCGCCTTCCGCGGTGGGGTGGCCGAAGAGTTCGATGTGATCGATCACGCCGCCATCGTCGCCGGTGATGCCGTGGGCTTCGAGCGACTGGCGGATGCGCCATGTAAAATCGGTAAGTTCATCGACGCGGTCGAGCGTGAGCGCCTGTCCGTGGCCGCCGCACAGGAAGAACCAGTTGCCGCCCCAGGCGATGTCTCCGTAGACGCGGCCGATGCCGGGCGCCTCCACCGCGACGTGCGCGGCGCTGCGATGGCTGGCGACGTTGCGCAAGGTCACGGTGCCATCGGCGTTCAAGTGGGCGCCGACTTCGCCCACCACGGTTTCCAGGCGGACGCGGGCGCCGCGCTGGATGCGGCCCATGTATTCCAAGGTGACGAGCAGGCCGATGGTGCCGTGGCCGCACATTCCCAGATAGCCGACGTTGTTGAAGAAGATCACGCCGGCGTCGTAGGCGGGGCTGGAAGGCTCGCACAGCAGCGCGCCCACAATGGCGTCGTTGCCGCGCGGCTCATTCACGGTGGCCGAGCGGAATCCGTCGAACGCGGCGCGGAAGCGGGCCAGGCGCTCCGTAATGGAGCCGGCGCCCAGGTCGGGGCCGCCGGCGACGATGACGCGCGTCGGCTCTCCGCCGGTGTGGGAATCGATGATCTTGATGCGTTGTCCGTTCACTCCTTACCCCTCACTCTCATACCAGTTCAGATGTTCCCGGGCAAACAGCCGGAACTTCTGCTGGGCCACCTGCCGCGCGGCCTTCTTGTCGCGCCGCAGAATCGCCGCGGCAATCTCCACGTGCGCCACGGCCGAGGCGGTCATCTCCAGTTGGTGGTTCTTGCGCAGGTTGCGCATGAACAAGAACGCCAGCAACGGCATCAGGGTCTGCGCCAGCAGGCGGGGAAGCACGCTGTTACCGGAAAGCCGCCACAAGGTCTGGTGGAATTGGACGTCGAAATCGTGATAGCGGCGGATGTCGCGCACCTCGGCCGCCTCCGTCATCTTTTCGGCGACGGCGATGAGCTTGCGGATTTCGGCGTCGGGCGCGGCTTCGATGGCGAGATCCACGGCCAGGCGTTCCAGTTCCTCGCGCACGCGCAGCACCTGGCTGATTTCGGCGCGCGTCAGCGCCGTCACGACGCAGCCCTGATTGGCCTTGCGCACCACCAGCCCCTGATGCTCCAGCGCCACCAGCGCTTCGCGCACGGTGGGCTGCCCGACGCCGATCTGGCGGGCCATGCGCGACTCCACAATGCGGTCGCCGGGCTTCAGATCGCCCGAAACAATCAGGCCGCGAATGGTTTCGGCGATCCGGTCGGCGATGGGCGGCCTTCGCCCCAGATTGTGCGAGAGCGCCTCCAGCGTGCCTGAGATGCCGCGCGGCATTACCGCGCCGCCAGCACCGGCCGCGAAGCGATGGCTTTGCGAATGATGCCGAGAATTTCCTCGCGTTCCGCGCCTTCAATGGGCAACCGCGGCGCCCGCACCATCTCCGAGCCGAGCCCGGTTTCCTGCATGGCGAGTTTGATGTATTGCACCAGCTTCACTTTGGTATCGAGATGCAACAATGGCGTATACCAGCGGTACAATTCGCGCGCTTGTTCCCATTTGCCGGCAATCGCCAGATCCCACAGCGCGCGGTTCTCGTCGGGGAAGGCGTTCACGAGGCCCGAGATCCAGCCCTCCGCGCCGAGCAGGATGCTCTCGAGCACCAGGTCGTCCACGCCGCCGAAGAGGATGTAACGGTTGCCGACGATGTTGCGCAGGTCGGTGATGCGGCGGACGTCTTCGGAGGATTCCTTGATGGCCACCAGGTTCGGTTCGTTGGCGAGGCGCGTAAAGGCTTCGGGCACGAGGTCGACGCCGTACGATACGGGGTTGTTATAAACCATGACGGGCAAGCCGGTGGACTTGGCCACCGTACGGTAGTGGGCGATGGTCTCGCGCTCATCGGATTTGTAGACCATGCAGGGGAGGACCATCAGGCCATCCAGGGCGATCTTTTCGGCATCGCGCGCGAAGCGGCAGGCAAGCGCGGTAGTGTATTCGGCGACGCCCGTCAGAACCGGGATGCGGCCGCGAACCACGCCCTTCATCTCGCGCAGAATGGCAAGCTTCTCATCGTACTCGAGCGCGGTATTCTCGCCGACGGTACCGAGAAAGACGACGCCGTGAATGCCGGCCTGGATCATGCTCTCGAGATGTCTGGCAGTGGCGGCGAGGTCCAGAGACTGGTCCTGCTTGAACTGCGTGGTGATGGCGGGGAATACGCCCTTCCAGTTGACTTTCATGACTGAGTGCGGTCCTTTCGGTGAACGATAATTTATAATCTATAGGATTTGAGGGCGAAGTTCAAGTGGGGTGCGCCGGATGTATGGGCACCGTTCGGAACAGAAGCTCAACCGGATTCTTGTGGCAGACCCTTGGGCCTTGCGCCGCGCCTGGAGAAGTTGTAATGTGGACGGTTCCATACATTTCGCCAGGGAGATGTGCATGGCCGTCGCCGCCACCGTTCACCCAGCCATTGGGTTGAGCACGGCGCATCTCTGCCCATCTGCGAGGTCAACATCATGGCCGATTACCGACACGGTTACGTTCGCTACCAGAACCACGAATACAAAGTGACGTGGCATCCGATCTCAAAAGAAGTCTACGTGTATTGGGGAACCGACAGGTACGCTGGCAAAGCGTATGACCTGCAAGAAGCGCTGGATATTGCGCTGTCGTGGCTGAACAACCACGCACGATAGGAGCTAATTATGGATGAGAACTTTGATCGCATTGTCAATTGCCCTTTGTGCGGGGGTTCCCTGGAATGTCTTCGCTGCACTTGGTATTCCGATTCGAACGATTCAAACCGAGGCAGATATCTGGTAAATCGGGAGCGACAGTGCGGGGGAGAAACGCACAGTTATTCGCGGGCCAGTTGTCCGCTGTGTGACGGCACAGGAACCGCCCTCGCACGAGTGATAGACGCAGCAACGAATTGTGTCGCTTGCGGCGGAAGTGGATTTGTTGAGACCACCGTGAAACTTGAGGTGGGAGCACGCCGAGAGAAACGGCAGTGTTCCACGTGCGGTGGAAGCGGAAACAAAACGCAGCAGCGTATCGAACTTCGGACTTTCAAAGCTGCTACTGAGACCTGTTTTATCTATTTCGAAGACAGGCGACATGACATTTGGGAACACAGCCGCGATGTTGTGATTGACCTTGAAGGTGCGGCGAAGACGTTCTTCGCTAAGTGGCAACCCGCCTCTCAATCCACGTACTTGCGTGAGAGGTGCGAAAAAGAGAGAAGACAGGCAGAAGAACGAGCAAGGCAAGAGGAACTGAGACAACAGGAACTCAAGCAACGTCGCATTAGGGAAGCGCTTTGCCTGACCTGTGGAAGGGCACTAGGATTCATGGATAAGATGTCAGGGCGGCAAATACACAAGGATTGTTCTTAGTCGAATGAGGATATGGCGCGTCTTGGAGGACGCTTAGGTTCATGAAATATAGGCTGAGTGATTTTCTCGAAAGAGGCGACATCATCGTTGACCCAAAGGTCCAGGAACGGGTGCCGATGTTCCTCGCCCAAGGCTTTCTTGACAGCTTCCAGGCCGAGACATTCGAGCACGACGGTCCCGTGGGGTTTATCTTCATAGATAACGGTGACTTGGACCAGCTATGGCTGTCGGGAACCCTTTGCGCCCAGACCATCGAAGAAATGGAGCGGTCCGGGAAGAGCGTTCATGTTCCCATTGCCCGGATCTCATTCAAGGCTTTGGGCGATGATCCGAACTGGACTTTCAAGATTCACGTCGAACCCGTGGAACGCGTCGAACCGTCGCCATCGGCAGCGGACCACTATAAGAAGGCGTTGGATTCCAGCAACGTGGATGTCAGTATTCGCGAATTGGATGCCTGTCTCTGTGCGAACCCGAAGCCGTTCTTGTCGATGGCCGCGTACTTCAATCTGTCAGCGGCGGTTTGGGAGAAATTCCGGTTCAACGAGCGCAAGGGGCATTCGATAAGGGATGATGAGTATCTTTGGGTGAAGGGCTGCAATCTCTGTCTACGACGGGCACTTAAGATATATGAAGGAATGCCACGACAGCAGCAGCTTGAGGCCGATGTCATAAAGCTGAATCAGGCGATCAAAGGCAGCATTGGAACAACCATGTCTTACGGTGGTTCTATCTACATGGCTGGACAATGGCGGGACCGCGAAGTGCCCGGGTTACCGCCACTCCGCTGCCTAACTGAGATCAAGTTGGGTGGCACCCTGGACCGGTAACGTGACTAGGGTTAAAGGACACTTATCTTACAGCATGAGCTTGCGCATACACTTCTGGCCCCTGGCCGATGAGGGAGACATCAAAATGTCAAAAGAGGACGACATGAGGCGACTGATAGCTGAAACCCAACGGCTGATAAAAGGGGGCTGTGGCGGCTATCTCACATACACAGTCCGCGATTTCATTATGGACTCACCATCACAATTCATGGTGATGCCCGACATCCAACAGCGCGCACAGTACCCTTTTACGATGGAGTGTGCGAAGCGGTTCTTCGGCCCGTTCATGAAGCAGCCATTCAATTTCGCAGGAATGATTACCAGTATGGTTATCTACGACGGCAAGGAGAATCTGCCTAATCACTCATACGCAGCCGGTTGGCTCTACCGCCAGACGCTTGAGGAAATAGGTCAACTTGGAAGACTGCCAGACCACATCGGGTCCATTCACTTCGAGTTCGGCGGGACGACGATCAATCCGAGCATTAGAGTTGAAGCGGCGGCAAAGGAACCACGGACGAAGTGGGTGGGTGATACGCCCTATACGCAATGTGGACATTGCGGACGGTGGGTGGCGGATGAAACACTGTTCGAGACGCACCAATGCCCCGGCTGCGGCAAGCGTTTATGAAACGTCGGTTTTCTGATGATCGTTTGGAAGGAGAGCTTATGCGACCGCCGAGATTGAGAAATGATCTTCGAGAAGGCATGGAACTCAAGCTGTCTCAGATGGGGGAAGTGAGCGTACCCCAATTCGGAAAGTTCCTTCCTTTTGCCTACATGGGTGACACAGGGGAAAGCGACGACTTGGGGTTTCCTATGGTTTGGGTCATCTCGTATGGAGGAAAGCTGCCAGCGACCCAATCATACGAGCACTCCAGTAGGTTTTTCGCGACGATGGATGGGCGTCCACTCTTCGAATAGTGCAAGAGCAAATCAAACCAGCCGCAAGTACAACGCTGCCGCTGAATCAGGGAGGTTAGCCAGATGCCACAGTATACAATGAGCGAGTTTTTGAGGAAGGGCGAGATTATCATAGATCCTGATCTCCAGAATCGGAGTCACCACCCAGTGACGAAGTTCGTTGCGAAGATGTTTCTCGATAACTTTGAATCAGAAACGTTTGCCTTTGATGGCGCAGTGGGCTTCATCTTCATTGATGGCGGTGACGTTTACGAGGACGGATTGTCAGGAAACCTTTGCCGGGAAACCATCGAACAGGTACAGCACTCCGGGAAGGAGCCGACTGTTGTTGGGCGTATCAAGTTTGAGGCGTTCGGGCCAGATCAACACTTGACCTTTAGGATTATAGTGGAACCTCTTCAACTTGTGGCCCCGGCGCTGTCGGCGTATGAGCACTACGAGCGCGGGATGGACTCGAACAACCCAGATATCACTATTCGTGAACTTGATGAATGTCTCTGCTTGGACCCGGAGCCACTGTTGGCGATGGATGCCTACTACAACCTTTCGGCGGCGGTGTGGGAGAAATTCCGATTCAACGAACGCAAAAGTGACTCGGTTGAGGACGACGGGATTCGTTGGGCACGCGGGTGTAACCTGTGTCTGCGGCGTGCCCTCAAGCTTTACGATGACCTCCCACGGGCGCAACAACTCAAGGCCAATGTCCTAAAGATGCATCAAGCCATAAAGGAAAGTATCCGTGTGACCGTACATTATGGCGCGTATATTTACAAGTTCGGCGGAATGCAGTTTCGTGAAGTGCATGGGCTTCCTGACTTGCGTTGTCTCAGGGAGATTGACATGCCGTTAGACCGATAGAGGGCTAGAGTCGGTGTACGGGATCTGGCGACCTTACATCAGCAGCAAGTACACCGCCGCCGCTCCTGCGCTCATCCTGCCGCCGCCGCTGACATTGGCAATCGGCCCACCCATTTTTGACGATCCCTTGTACACGTAGTCGCCGTCAACCAAGGCGATGGGCGCTGACAGGAAGCCGGTACCCTTGTAGACGTATTCACCCTTGACCGTCGCAATTGGCGCGCCCCATGACGTGCTGCCCTGATAGATGTGTTCGCCGCTGATTTTCATGATGGGCTTGCCAAAAATGGGGGTGCCTTCGTAGACCCACCCGTTGCCGCCAATGGTCAGGATCGGCCCACCCCAACCCGACGAGCCTTTGTAGGCATAAGCAGACATCTCACTCGCTCCAACAGACGATTGTACGAAAAAGCGCCCACCAGCGCACAAGGGTCTGCCCGCCAGGAGACGTGGGCGAGCCGTCAGCGGACGAGGAAGTTCTGGAGGTCATCTTCGAGCCGGGACATGAGGAATCAGAGCGCCCTGGCAAAATTCGAGCCTGTCCCCGTTTTTGCGGCAGCCGCGTCCGCTCTACTTTGCGCGGTTCAGTTCGGCTATCGCGGCGAAATCCTTATCACCTAATCCGGCGGCGGTGGCTGCGCGGAATTTGTCACGCGCGGCTTCACCCATTCTTAGGGTGACGCCGTTTCGTTCTCCTTCGGCGACCGCATACGTCACGTCTTTCAGCATCAGGTGCAGGGCGAAGTTCACGCGATAGTCGCGCGCCAGCATGCGCTTGCCGACGCCCTTTACGAGGGGGCTGCCGGGAGCGCCGTTGGCGAGGATGTCGAAGGCGGCGTCGCGGTTCAGGCCGGAGTTTTCAATTACAGCCAGGGCTTCGGCAAGCGCGGCGGCTTCGACGCCGCACAGGAAGTTGTTTACGAGCTTCATGGTGGCGCCGGAACCGATTGGGCCGAGATGCACGATGGCGCGGCTCATGGTGGCGAGTATCGGGCGCACGGCGTCAATGGCTTCGGACTCACCGCCGGCCAGGAACAACAGCTCTCCGGCTTCGGCTTGCGGCTTGCTGCCGGTGACGGGGGCCTCGATGAATGGGCATCCGTGCGCGGCGGCCGCGGCGGCCAGCTCGCGCACCCAATCGACGGAGAGCGTACTCGAATCTATCAGGATGGTGCCGGGGCGCGCACCGGCTAATGCGCCGGCATCGCCGGTCCAGGCGGCGCGCGAGGCGTGGTCATCGGCCAGCATGGCGATTACCATTTCGGCGTGCTCGGCGGCCTGTTTGGGAGATGTCGCCACTTTTGCGCCATCGGCGGCGAGCGCCCCGGCGCGTTCGCGCGTGCGGTTGTATACCGTGACCTCATAACCGGCTTGCAACAATCGGCGCGCCATGCCGGCGCCCATGTTTCCCAATCCCAGTACGGCAATCGATTTCATGATCAGATTCCTTTCACGGCTACTAATTTCTCTTCGCGTGGCGCGATGCGCAGCGGATTGCGCAAGGGGCG
The DNA here is from genome assembly GCA_050014595.1 of Bryobacteraceae bacterium. Lineage (GTDB taxonomy): Bacteria > Acidobacteriota > Terriglobia > Bryobacterales > Bryobacteraceae > PALSA-129. Next base: position 89,923 of record JBEKDA010000017.1, on the reverse strand, counting down.
TCCGAAGCCGTCCCAGCGGACTTGCATCACGTCGCCATTTTCCAGGCGCAGGCCTTCTCCGAAGCTGAAGGCGTCGGCGCCGAAGAAATGCACGTGCACATCGCCGGGCCTGCGGTGCGCCTCGAACTTGAAATGATGATGCTCCAGGTTGGCGAGGCTGTGGCACATCACCTGTTCGCCGGTGCGAATGGCTTTTCGCCACAGCACCGAGCCGGCGCGCTCAATGGCGACTTCGCCCGTGACCAGGCCGAACTCGGCATCCACTGCGAGTTCGGGGCCGATGGCGCAGGTGCGCAATTTCGAAGCAGCCAGGTACAGGTAATTTTTCTTTTCGACAACGTGATCGGAGAATTCATTGCCGGCCGCCATGCCGACGCGGCGGGGCTGGCCCGCGGCATCGATCACGTAGAGGCCGGCGATCTCCGGTTCTTCGCCGCCGTCTTCGGCGTAAGGCGGCAAGTCGAGCGGCTGATTGTGGCCGCGCAGCACGCCGCCGGTGCCTTTGAAAAACCATTCGGGCGCGACGCCGATGGCGCCGGGCTGGGGGCGGCCGCCTTCGACGCCCCACTGGTACATGCGCAGGCTGTCGGTCGGCTGCTCGCCGGCGGCGTGCATGGCTTGCCGGTTGGCGGCGCTGCGGATGTGGCTCAGGCCGGTGCCGCTCACCAGGCAGCGCGCCGGTTCTTCGGGATGATCGATCGCGGGCAGGATCCGCCACACACTGCGGCCGGAGTAGATGGAGTCGTAAGAGAGATGCTCGCCGGTGGGCTCTGTTTTTTCTTGCAGCGACACCCCGTCCTGCAAGGCTGCCTGCGCGAGGCTCCAAACCGACGTGAAGCGCCGCAACAGATCGATGTGGCTGTCCTCTACCAGGCCTACGCGGCGGCCATCCGGGCCTACGAGCTGAATCAATCGCATAAGCTCACTCGATCACGGCAAACTGCGCCAGTGCGTCCTCTTTGATTGTGATGCCGAGGCCGGGCAGATCGTCGCGCAAATCGATCATGCCGTCGATGGGTTTGGGCTCGCCATCGAAAATGTACCAGAAGAGTTCGTTGCCGATTTCGACGTCGACCACCGGAAAAAACTCCGCCATGGGCGAATTCAAGCTGGCCATCACCACGTGGAAATTGTGCATCTGGCCGGCGTGAGGGACGACCGGAACGGAGAAGGCTTCGGCCAGCGCCTGCACCTTGCGGGCTTGCGTGATGCCGCCGACGCGATTGGTGTCGAACTGGATGTAGTCGACGGCCTTGGCCTTCAGCAAGTCGCGGAAGCCGTAGCTGGTGAATTCGTGCTCGCCGCCGGCGATGGGAATGCGGCCGAACGCCTTGAGTGCGGCGTAGCCACCGATGTCGTCAGGAATCACGGGCTCCTCCAGCCAGCGAAGGTCGAAGGGCTCGAGCAGCGGCAGCATGCGGCGGGCGTAGTCGAGATTCCAGCCCATGTAAGCGTCGGCCATGAGGTCGACGCCGGAGCCGACGGCTTCGCGCACGGTGCGCACCAGTTGCACATTCTGCACCATGCCGGCCGCGCCATCGACGGGTCCCCAGCCGAAGCGGAGCTTCATCGCTTTATAGCCCTGGCGCTTGTACATCTCGGCTTCGGAGCGCAGGTCGTCGAGCGGCTGGCTGTAGAGACGGCTGGCGTACACGGGAATCTTCTGCTTGGTGCGCCCGCCGAGCAATTTGAAGACGGGCTGTTTGGTGGCTTTGCCCATGAGGTCCCAGAGGGCGATATCGACCGCGCTGATGGCCACCATGCCGATTCCCTTGCGGCCGAAGGCCATGGTCTGGCGGTACATGTGCTGCCAGAGGAATTCGGAATCGAAGGGGTCCTTGCCCATGATGACGGGCTTCAGGTAGAGGTCGATCACCTGCTTGGTGATGCGCGGCGCGAGCGCGGCGTTGCCGATGCCGACGAGGCCGGCGTCGGTGAAGACCTCGACGATCAGCCAGCCGTGAAAGCGGAAGGCGCCCATCGAGTCGGCGGGCAGATCGAGCAGGTCCATGGGGTTGGTGCAAAAATGGGGCTGCGGCGGCACCGTCCTGCCGCGCCACTCGACGACCCGCGTGCGCACTTCCGTAATCTTCATGTTGTCTCCAGGGGCCGGATTCGGCCGACTACCAGCAGAATTATCGCGAACGCGATGACGTGGAATGTGCTCAACATCCCAAAGACCGCGCCGTATCCCATTTTATGATCGAGCATGTATCCCACCGCGAGGTTGAATATCGCGCCGCCAAACGCGCCGCCCATGCCCACCAGTCCCGCGACCGAACCGACGGCGGCGCGGGGGAAGATGTCGGCGGGCACGGTCATCACCAGCGCGGACCAGGATTGCTGGCCGAAAAACGCAATGGCAAAGAGCACGATGGCCCACTGGACGGGCGCGTGGGTGACGAAGAAGATCCAGGGCATGAGCGCGGCGCTGGAACCGAGCGCCAGCTTGCGGGAGAAATCGAGGGAGTGGCCGGAGCGAATCAGGCGGCTGGAAAACCATCCGCCCGAGAGGCTGCCGACGCCCGAGGCGGCAAAGGGGATCCACGCGAAGTAGCCGACGTGGGCGGTATCGAAGCCGCGCACGTCATACAGATATTTCGCCAGCCAGCTCATGTAGACGAACCAGGCGGCATCGCTGAGAAATTTTGCGGTGACGAGGCCCCAGACCTGGCGATTGCGCAGGAGTTGGAACCAGGTGAAGGAGGGCTGGGTAACAGACGACAAAAACCGATCGTCTGCCCCACGTGGCAGGCGGAAGCGCCTGGACCACCAATAGGACCAGGCCAGACCGATGGCGCCGGAGAGGAAAAAGACCCAGCGCCAACCGAGCATCGCGATCACCAGGGCGATGCCGGGCGGCGCGATGACTGCGCCCACGGCGGTGCCGGCATTGATGAGGCCCATGGCGGTGGAGCGCTCCGCGGCGGGAAAGAATTCGGCGACGGCTTTGGTGGCGGCCGGAAATCCGCCGCCTTCTCCCATGCCGAGCAGCAGGCGGCTGGCCGCCAGCATGGCGAAGCCCGCGGCGAGGCCGTGGCTGGCGCAGGCCAGCGACCACCAGACCATGATAAAGAAGAATCCCTTGCGGGTGCCCAGCACGTCGATGAGCTTGCCGCCGGCCGCATACATGGCGCCATAGGCCAGCAGGAACGCCAGGTTCAATTGCCCGAACTGAAAATTGGTGACGGGGATTTCGTGCTGGATGGCCTTGATGGCCACGGGCAGGGTCTGCCGGTCAAAATAGCTGATGGCGATGGCCGCGGCGATGAGCAGCGCGATGCGCCAGCGGCGCTCATCCACGCCGCACCACGAAATATGGTTGATTCGTCAACTCCGTGCCGAGCCCGGGATACAGCCACGCCTTGGCGCGGAATTCCCGCACCTCGAAGTAATACTGCAACGGGTATGGGGAATCCGTATACGCGGCCGGGATGTTGGCGGCCCAGGCGTCGCCCCGAGCTTCCATTGCGATGAACTGGAACCGCTCGGCCTGGTTCACGTGCCGGTAATACACCCGCACCGACGCCACTTTGCGGCCCGGCACGGCGATCTGCAGCACTACGGCTTGCTTCGCGTGGAACGCCGCCGGCGGCTGATGGGTACACGCCCCTGCGTCGCGTACGGGCCCCGCCAGCACCTCCGCGATGGCGGTGCGCACGCGCGGCTCGTCGACCATCTGCGCCGCGCCGGCTTTCTGCTCCATGGCGGCGATGTCTCCATCGATCACCGGCAGGCGGTCGGCCCATTGGCCACGTACCGAGTAGCGGTCGCCAGCGGACAGATCGGCGGCATATTCCTGCTTCGAGCGGTTCGCCACCTCTGCCCAAATGCCGCGCGCCGCTTTGTATTTATAGAGCGCTTCCGCCAGCGCCGCGCGGTCGCCGGTGCGCTCGTAAATCGCGTACAGCACTCCACTGCGCAACTTGAGGGCAAAGAATTGCCCCAGCGAAGTCAGCAGATCCACGTCCACTGCGATGCGGCGGAACTCCGGCGAACTGCCGAAGTCCGCGCGGGAAACTGTTATGGTCGCACGCGCGCAATCTTCGAGCCACGACGCCACTTCGAGCGGCGAGTACTTCCCGCTGCGCTCGCCTTTGAGCAACTCATCGGCGAATTCCGTCATGCGCGAAAAAAGTTGGGGATCGAGCGGGCTGACGTTCTGGAAGGTCTTGGGCGAGGGAGTATCGGTGTAGGGATTGCGCAGGCGCGCGTCCACCATGGGCATGTTCCAGTAGATTTCGGGCCAGAAGGTGTCGCAGGCCGCGGAAGGCAGATGCGCCGTGGTTATCAGGGGCAGCACGCGGCTGGCTTGGGCCAGTGCTTCCTGGATGATTTCGGCGTCCTTGCCGAATTGCTTGCGCAGAGGGCGCTCAAAAACTTCCGGCCCGGTCTCCGCGTTGTACAGAGCGCGGCCCCACACGCGATACCACTGCTCGAACTTCTGCCAATCGCGACGTGGTTCGAGCGATGAATCCGCGTAGCCGCAGCGTGTGCTTCCGGCCGCGGTACCGCGCCGCCCGCGAAAGGTCAGCGGCTCCATCAAATCCGCGCCCGTCGATCCGCAAAAACCGAATGCGCGAGAATAAGCCGCGGCCCAGCGCGGCTCGCCCCACAGCAGCAGCCGTTGTGTCCCGGCCCAGACGCGATGACGCACGGTGTACTTGCGGTCATCCCGCAGAAGGTCGGCGTAGCCGTAGCGCGTGAAGCTGCGCGAGCCGGTGCTGAGCGCCATGAGTCCAGCGCCGACATGGCCCGGCACCGGCCGCTCCGGCTCGCGAATGTCGGCCTGGTGATACGGCATCCCCAGGTGCTCGGCCCAATACTTCGGGGAAACATTCACGGGCATGCCGGTGGACAACGCCGAATCGATCATGGCTGTGTCGATGCCCTTGGCGTGCAGGTCGATTTCCACTTTTCGCCCGCAGGCTTTCACGCCGTCAAAGACGGTGCGCCAGAAATCGTAGCTGCCTTCGGCCACCCCGCTCTCACCGTGGATGCGGAGGGCGACCGCGCCAATCTTCGGGCAGGCGCGCAGCACCGCCGCCAGCGCATCGCGGCAATAAGGTCCGTGGGTTTCGTTGGTTAGGCCCTCGACGACGTAGCGCGCGCGCGGGCTGTCGGTCAACTGGTAGCCGTGCATCCACACACCCAATTGGAAATCCAGGCCGCGCCGCGCGGTTTGTTCGCTGATGAACCGCAGCGTGTCGAGGTTGCGATCGCGTTCCGCATCGGGCAGATTCGAGACGCGCACCTGGTAGCCCGGCACCTTCACGAGAAAAGGATAGAGGAACAGGAAATACGAGTCGGCCACCTGTTGCAGGAAGTCGTAGCCCAACCCGAAGCCCAGGTGCAGCCGGTTAAAGCGGTTGGCGGCCAGCATGGTGAGGTACTGCTGCCAGCCTTCGCGGTCGTAGAACCACGGCTTATCGAGAGCTTCGCTGGTGAACTGCCGCATCACGCTGCGCACGGCGTTGGCAGGCTGTTCGGCGACGGGCTTGGGAATTTCGAGCGGCATGCCGTGGCGGGCGCGGTCGGCCAGCTCGAGCAGCGCGTAGGTCAAGCCGCGAGGATCGCTGCCGGCGGCTGACACGACCGCCCCCCCCTGCTGGAGCCTGAAAGAAAGCCACAGCGCCTCCGCCGCTTTCGACAACTGGCTGCCCGAAACCACGATGCAGCGTTCGCCCGGGGCAGCTTCGCGCAAGGAGCCGCGGCGGCGCACTACGCGTCCACTCTCTTCGAGCGCGCGCTCGAATTCCGCCATGGCCCACATGACGGGTTCCGAAGCAGCGATGGGGTCCGATGAATCGGCCACCAGCGAGATGGTTTCGCCGGCGGCGCGGCCCCGCGGCGCGGAGGCCAGAGCGCCGCCCGCCAGCGCGGTTTTGAGAAGAAAGTCCCGCCTCTTGATGGATGCGCTATCGAACATGCCGGCTTGACCAAAGGCCGAGCCCCATGGTCAGGTCGATTTTACCACTAGCTCGCGGGGTGGCTGCCCAACAGCGCGTCAGCCGCAAGGAGTACAAGGGATTTCAGGCGCGCGCCCCATCCCGCGCCGGGCGTTGCCTTTGCGGGCGGCGCCGGCGGCGCCACCCGCGCTCGCATTCCGAGCAGGCGCAGCGTAATCAGCACCTGCTGGATCTCCGGCGCTTGCGAGCGGCATCGATGGGCCAGTCCGGCCGCTTCCGCCCGGAGCGCCAATAAGTGCTGCGGCGTTTCCGCGCCGTCCAGCATCTGTTCCATCACGCCGCCGAACGCGGCCACGTCGCCGCGGCCCTCCGCTCTCCGCGCCAGGCCGCTGCGCGGCGCAAGGCCGGCTCGGCACGCGCCGATCACCACAGTTCGTGCGCTCAGAGCGCCGTACTCGAGTCCGTGGGCATGCAGGTCCCGCAATTGCGCAGCCAACTGGGTGGCGCTTTGCAGCGCCTCGCGGAAGGTCATGGCGCCGCGGGCGAGCCGCTCTTCGAGCGACTCGCCGGCAGCTTGTGCATCCCTGTCGATATCGGTCATTGCACGTGTTCTTCGGAATGGCCCGTCATTTGTACCTGGGGGAGCCCGGTCCCGGGGGCATGATTCCGATTGCCTCAAAGACTCCCAGCGGAAACTCGAACGTCACCGGCTCGCAATCCTCGGAGATCCAAGTCTGGTTGACCAGCTTGCATTCCATGACATCGTCAGTGTCCTTCAAGGCGACGCGCATCACCCGGCCCGTCAGAGCGAGTATTACCGCTGCGCGCTTCTTTCCATTCGCCACTCTGACGATCATCATCCTTTTTTCTAAGCAGTTTGGCTTTAGGGTAAGTCCAAAACAGGCGTCCTTCAAGAGAAATGTGGCGGGTCGTTAGTTCTGTTTGTTCTAGTACTTTTCGCGACAAATGACTTAGAAGTTAGCGTTACCCGCGGCAGCGGCAATGGCCGCCTGCCCCAGTGCGATGCCACCATCGTTGGGTGGAACCTGTGCGTGCAGGTAGACTTCAAGCCCGTTGCGGCGCAACGCCGCCGCAGTAGTACCGAGGAGCCGCATGTTTTGAAACGTGCCGCCGCTGAGGCAGACGCGCCGCAACGCCGTCGCGCGCGCGATGCGCAGGCAGACTTCGGCGGTGGCTTCGGCGAGGGAGTTGTGGAACTTCGCGGCCTTCACTGGCGCGGCGGCCTGGTCGCGCAGAATCTCCGCGACCAGGGGGCGGAAATCGACCTGCCACGGGCCGTCACCTTCGATCGCGAAATCGTAACGGCCTCGCTCCCCGCTCTGCGCGATCATCTCCAGCTCGATGGCCGCCTGGCCTTCGAAAGTGACTTCACGGCGCAGCCCGACGAGGGCCGCGACGGCGTCAAACAGGCGCCCGCAGGAAGACGTCGGCACCGTGTTGAGACCGGTTGCGATCATCCGCCGCACTACGCGCACGCGCTCTTCGGCCACGCCCTCTATGGAGGCGCCCGCGCCGAAGGTGTCCGTAAGATAGCCGAGCGCCGCGCGCCAATTCTCGCGCACGGCCGCGTCTCCTCCGGCGAGCGGCACGTAGCGCAGGTGCGCGCGCCGCGTGAAGCTCGCGTAACTTGCCACGAGGAATTCACCGCCCCAAATCGCGCCGTCCGTCCCGTACCCCGTGCCGTCGAAGGCCACGCCGATCACTTCGCCCGCGAGCGAGTGCTCGGCCATGCAGGAAGCGATGTGGGCGTGATGGTGCTGGACGCCGACGGGCCGCAGGCCGGTCCTCTCCAATGCGTATTTGGTCGACAGGTATTGCGGATGCAGATCGTGGGCTACGGCGCGCGGTTCCACGCGGAACAGCTTTTTCAAGTTGCGGAGGGTCTCTTCGAAGAATTCGAGCGTCTCGTAGTTCTCCAGGTCGCCGATGTGCTGGCTCAGGATGGCGTGTCTCCCCTTGGTGAGACAGAAGGCATTCTTTAATTCCCCACCGCAGGCCAGGAGTTCCGGCACTTCGCGCCCCAGGTCGAGGGTCTGCGGCGCAAAGCCGCGCGACCGCCGCATCACGCGTTCGCGCTCTTCGAAGACGCGCACCACGGAATCGTCGGTGCGCATGTAGATGTCGCGGTCGTGGGTCAGAAACCAGTCGGCGGTTTGCGAGAGCCGCTGGCGGGCTTCGACGTTATCGACCACGATGGGCTCTTCGCTCAAATTGCCGCTGGTCATCACCAAGGCATCGTAGGGCGCATCCACGAACAGCAAGTGATGCAGCGGCGTGTATGGCAGCATCACGCCGAGGGTGCGATTCCCGGGCGCGATGGCGTGGGGCAGTGTGACTCGCTCGCCGCGCCGCAGGATCACGATGGGCCTTTTGGCGCCCGACAGGGCCTCTTGTTCCGCCGCCGAGACGTGGCACAGCGCGGCGGCCGCGGCCAGATCGCGCACCATCACGGCAAACGGTTTGTCGCTTCTGCGCTTGCGCGCGCGCAGGCGCTCGACGGCTTGCTGGTTGCGCGCATCGCAGGCCAGGTGAAAACCGCCCAGGCCTTTGATGGCCAGCACCTCGCCGGCGGCCAGCCTGCGGCGCGCTTCTTCGACCGGCGCCGAAAGGCCCGGCCCGCAATCCGCGCAGGCATTGGGCTGGGCGTGGAAGCGGCGGTTGCGCGGGTCTTCATACTCCGCCTGGCAGGCCGCGCACATGCGGAAAGCGGCCATGGTGGTCTTAGGTCGGTCGTAGGGAATGTCGCGGATAATGGTGTAGCGTGGGCCGCAGTTGGTGCAGTTGGTGAAGGCGTAGCCACAGCGGCGGTTGGATGGATCGGTGAAATCGGCGACGCAATCGGCGCAGGTGGCGACGTCGGGCGAGACGAGCGCGAACTCACCGGTGGATGCCAGGCTCTGGCGAATCACGAAGGCCGTTTCGCCGAGCGCTGCGATTTCCGAAACCTGCATTTCCTGAATCCAAGCGAGCGGCGGCGGCTCGTGCCGCACGGCTTCGACGAAACCTTCCAGCGCGGCGCGGGGCCCCTCCACTTCGGTCACGAGGCCGGCCGATGAGTTCAGCACCCATCCGCCCAATGCGCGCTCGACGGCCAGGCGGTGCACGAAGGGCCGGAAGCCCACACCCTGCACGATGCCGCGCAACTGAATCCGCAGCCGCGCCTCACCCATCCCAGCGCCCCCGCCGGCGCAGCCTCGAGACCTCTTCGCGCGCCAGTGCTTGCAGCTTGACCACGTCGACCTTGGCCGTGCGATTGAGCGGCATCGCGCCCGGCTGGAGAATCACGTACTGCAGCGGGCGCATGTAGCTGGTCAACCCGCGCGCGTGTTTGCGCAGTTCCGCCTCGCTCAACTCGACGCCCGGCTGCGGCTCGACAAATGCGATGATGGCTTCGCTCCACAAGGCGTGCGGGTGCCCTACCACACCGACGTTGGCCACGCGATTCGACATGGCGTTGAAGTGGTTCTCCACATCGCCCGGGAAGACCTGGTGGCCGGCCGGCTTCAAGAGCCATTTTTCGCGCCCGGAAAAATGCAGCCCGCGATCGTCCACCAAGCCGAGATCGCCGGTGTACAGCCAGCCGTCTGTCGATATCGCCCGCGCGGTCGAGGCCGGGTCGTTTACATATCCCAGGAAAGTCTGCGGCCCCTGAAAGCAGATGTGCCCGACTTCGCCCGGGTCCACTTCGCCGCCCGCTGTTCCGGCCGCATCCATCGGCTGGCGCACCGACATGCGGTAGGCCGGCATGGCCCAACCCACCCCGTCCGCCACAACATCCGCGCCGCCCAGGGGCGTGTAGGTGCAGAAGCCGGAGGCTTCGGTGAGGCCCAATCCTGTGGCGATCCGCGGCGCCATCTCCAGCATGCGGTCGAGAAACGGCTTGGGTACCGCCTGCCCGCCGTAGACCGCGAGCTCCAGGCTCGACAAATTGCGGCGCGCGTAATCGGCCGTGCGCCATTCCAGTTGGAACATCGCGGGAATCTGCCCGAGCAGAGTGACGCCGTGGCGCTCGATAGCCTCCAGGCTTTTCACCGGGTCGAAGACTTCGAGCGTGACTGCGGTTCCGCCGGCGAATAGCGACGTGAGGAGGATTTCGGATTGCCCGCCCACGTGCGACGCCGGCAGATTGCACAGCACTCTCTGCTCCGGCCCGAAGCGGAAGGCCGTCCCCAGGCACAGGTTCTGGCAGGCGATGCCGCGATGCGAGAGCAGCGCCGGCTTGGGCGAGCCGGTGGAGCCGGTGGTGAAGATGACCTGCGCGCCGTCGTGTTCGCTCACTTCCCATGGAGCGGCTGCCGCGTTCGCATTGGTCTCGAGCAGGCCGAAGAAGCTGGTGGCCCCGGCGATGCACTCAGCCGGCGGCGAGAACTGCACGAAGTGTTCGACGAAGCCGCACCTGGCGCGCACGGCCTCGGCCAGCGCGGCGAAATCGGCTCGCGGGGTTTTTCCCAAAAAGAAGTATGCTTTCGCGCGGATGAGTTCCAGGCAGCGGATCGCCTCCGCCGGTTCGAGCCGCAGATCGAGCGGCGCATGGATCACGCCCATGCGAAAACAGGCGCATTCCAGCAAGACGTGTTCGTTGAGGAGGGGCAGGGAAGTGGCCAGGAAATCGCCTTTGCGAAAGCCCATGTGCTGGAGCTCCGCAGCCAGGGACAGGGAGCCATGCTGAAGTTCGCGCCACGTCAATTGCGTGCCGCGCGTGGCATTCACAACGGCGGCTTCGTCGGGCTTGCGCGCGGCCCAATGGTCGACGGATTGATGGATGAGGTGTAGCCCGTGGTTTTCAAACTGATCGAGAGTGACCTGAGGAATCGCCGGCGCCATGATTGGTAGATCCCAGTATGACAATCTTGGAGGGCGGACGCCCCCGTCCGCAGCCGGCCCCCTGGCCGGCTTCTTTATGGCGGCCGGTGTGTATAATTAAGCGTGCCTGTCGTCTACGATTTCGGTAGCACACAGTTTGATGATGCGGTGCGGGCGGCAACCCGCGAAGCTTTCGCCGAGACGCTTGCGGCCGGCCTTCCAGTCTTCTATATCGACGGCGACGGTCTCAATGTGATGGAGCGTGCCGATGGCCGAAGATTCGAGATCCGCTGGCTGCCGGGCGCCCCGTCCGGAGAAAACTACGAAATCATCCGCGAATTGACGGCCTACGCCGCCTAAGGCAGCGTGCCCACCCTCACGGTAATCGCAGGCCCGAATGGCTCCGGAAAGTCCACGCTCACCGAATCCTTCGAATTCGAGGGCCGCGACCGGCTGCTGGATCCCGATGCAATAGCCCGCGGTATGAATCCGTTCTCGGGGCGGGGATGCGCACGTGGAGCGAGATTGCGTAGCCTGGCCTAGCCTGGCCCCGAATTGTCAGAGAGCGGACGCCCCCGGCCGAGGGGTTACGTCCCGTCTGTCACCGGGTTTCTCTTGTCACCGCGTTTCTCTAGAAAAGGTGTAATTGGTTGCTGTCCCGGTTCTCTATTTGGTAACCTGTCACTGGTTCTCTTGCTTTGCGGCTCGAAAAGATCGGCCGCAACCGTGAAGCTGTAGGATCCCTGCGTAGGCTGGATCCTGGAGGTTGAGGTGCCGTTCTCGCGGTAGCCACAAAGAGCCTGGCAGGTTTTCAGACTTCGACGTATCTTTGCTAAATGGAGGCTGCAATAAAAGCTCGTCGTTGGTCTATGTTTGCCTGGCTCCTTTCTGCGCTCCTGTTCAGTTGGGGTTTCGCACGTGCGGCTGACAACCCATTCCCGAAGGTTGCGGAGATCAACCTCAACGAACGGTTGATTGCTATGGGCGAGGCCCCGCTGGAATCCATGAGCGTATGGGCAGTGAGCTTCTCGCCGGACAGCAGCCGCTTAGCCATCGAATTTGGCGAACCGGACGATCGCGTCATCGTATCCGGCGTGCACCCGCGCCCGACCCCGAACCGGTATCTCCTGATCGTGCCGTCGGCAAGCCCGCAGTCAACGATTCACGGGATCAAGCTGACGAAGTTGGGGTTTGCCAACAGGGCGCCGTTGGTCGGCGGACCCCCGTTTACCGAGCTGCGGTGGGCGCCGGACGGAGACGCTCTGTGGTATGAGACTGTCTTGATTCGCTTTCCAGGCCTCGATGCCTGCCGGATACCCGGGGGGCTCCTCGGCTTTGTGGGCCCGGCTACCGCTCTGACCACGGTTGGGCATCCTGGAGCCGAGCTGCGCAGAGAACTTAGTACTGGCCCGCGGCCGATCACCGTCCTCGGGGTTATGGATTTTCAGTGCCAGATCCTGGAAAAACTTGCGACCAAGCTTCCAATAATGTTGGCAGCTGTTTCTTCGGACACTCGTTTTCTGACGACGGAAGCCCCGAACCTCAATGCGCCTCCCGGCAGCGGTCTTTCCCATACTGGCGATTTGATTCTGGCGCGCCTGGCGTATGCGGAGCTGGCTTCCCCCGCCGACCCGTTACGGACAATGGCGAGGCATACGCCGGACGACGCGCTTCCTAGCAAGCAACTGCCGATAGAAGGCCGCCTGAGGATCCACTTGGCTGACACCTATGTGCGCAATACCGTCTTCCTGGAGGACGCGGTCTGCTCGCTGCTGCAAGAACCGCGTGCTGGACAGTCGCTGGCTCAGCCGCCTCCACATTCGCCGTTTGAAGAGCTGGAGGCCCAGCAACCACGGCCTTATGCAAATAGAAACCTCCGTATGCGGATTTTCTGTTGGGACACGAAGACCGGAAAACGGATTCGCGAGAGCAAGGCCCTATGGAGCCGGTCCGCTGTGCCGATGTCCACCGGCAGCGGGCGGATTGCCATCGGCGACGATGGCTGGCCAGCCGTAAACCCAGACCCGGCGGCTCCCCGGCTCCATACAATCTGGGACTTCAAGAACGGCCAGGTGATGGCAGAGTGGTCGCCCGAATTGGGCCAGGGTCCGGGCACGGAACTCGGCGCTCGCGTCGGCTTCGCGATTTCGCCCGACGGCCACCTGATCGCTGAGGGCGGCGTGCATTCCGTGAGGATTTACCGGCTGCCGTAGGCCATGGCTGGCTAACCTACGCCTGCGGCTGGCGCGCGGACGGCTTCGATGGTCCACTCCAGTTCGTCATCTGGAGTTCGCCGGCGCCGGCAGCCTTCGGGTCGAAAGTCCGGTTTTCCTCGACAGGGAACAGGCCGCACGCCTGCCGTTGCCGAACGCGGCTGCGGCGGGCCGGACGTCCGCCCCCCGACTGCTTTCACTCAACTTGACCCGACTACCCTCGCAAGAAGCTATGCTCGCCTATGTGTATCCGCGCAACATCGGCTTGCACGCCACCTGTCTGTGCCCAGTACCAAACCCGATTCCGGACAAAGGCGCCTGGACTTGGCACATACGCACCTCAAACTCGGGAACCTGGTCGAGGGCGGTGCCACACAGGCTTGCACCTGATGAACTGCCGCCAACCCTTCGTATGCTTCAGCACCAACCGCACCCTTGCCGCGAGGCTGCGCCTGGGAAGAGGAGTCGAGCGGGACTACATGGGGGAAACCGATCATCCCCTTCCCGCATGCTAGATTGATAGTCGCGAATGGAATTGCGAGCAGCGATTCTGCAATTCCGGAGGCTCACCTAGGCTCACCACGGAAAACGGGACAGCCTACGGAAAACGGGACATTCCGTCACCGGGTTTCCTGCGTTAGCGAGCGGCAAGCGGGTCCGGGGGGACCCGCGCAGACCGGGGGTCTGCCCCACCAAACTACCAATGCCCGTTCCTCAGCACCGGCTTCTTGCACGCCACGCAGAACTCCGCGCCCTTCACGTCCAACCGTTCCACCGCGTGGCTCGAAGCCATCACGCAGCGCCAATCGGCGCAGTGCCTCAGGCCGAAAGTGTGGCCCAACTCATGCGCCGCTTCCTTCACGAGGCGCTCGCGCAACAGATCTTCGCGCGGCGGCAATCCGTAGAACTCTTCCCCGAGGCGGGCCGTCGAAACCACGGCGCAACTGCCGTCGAGTTGGGCTTCGCCGAATACGAAGGTCAGCACGGGGACATACAGGTCGCACGCGGTAACTCCCAGCACGCGCGCGTCGGGCGAGGCCGCGCGCTCCAGCCGTTGCAGAACCGCCGTCGAGTAGTATTGGTTGCGCCGGGCGTCCCAAGCGAAGCCCAGGTCGAAGGTCTCCGGCCGGATCCGGCACGGTGTGCGAAACGTGCGGGCCAACGCGGCCGCCAATTGTTCGAGCGCATCCAGTTGCGGCTCCCGAGCCGGACTGTTTCCGTCCGTCAGCAGGATGAGGTGGATCGGTTTCACCGCATTCCGTAGCGCCGCAGCTTGTTGTAGAGCGTGGTGCGGTCGATATCGAGAATCCGCGCGGTGCGCGAGAGGTTGTGCTGCGTCTCCCGCAGGATGCGCTCAATGTGGGCCCGCTCGATATCGTCCAGCGTGCGGCCGCCTTTCATTTCGTCGGCCTGGAGCTGAAAGGAGAAGTCCGAGGGCCGCACTTCCGGCCCGCGCCCCACCACCAAGGCGCGCTCCACGGCATTCTCCAGCTCGCGCACGTTGCCCGGCCAATCGTGCTCGATCAGGCGGTCCATGGCTTCCGGCGCCAACTGCGGCATGGGCCGGCTGGTGGCCATGCAGAATTTGTTGAGGAAATGATTCACCAGCAGCGGAATGTCCTCGCGCCGGTCGCGCAGCGGCGGGATGTCGATGCAGAAGACGTGCAGCCGGTAATACAAGTCGGGCCGGAAAGTCCCGGCTTTGACCAGATTCTCCAGGTTCTTGTTGGTGGCTGCGATGCAGCGGAAGTCGACCTTGATCTGCTGGTTGCCGCCCACGCGCACGATTTCCTTTTCCTGCAGCACGCGCAGCAGGTCGGTCTGGGTTCGCAGGCTGATGTCGCTGATCTCATCCAGAAAGACGCTGCCGCCATCGGCCACTTCGAACTTGCCCTTCTTGCGATACTGCGCGCCGGTGAAGGCGCCCTTCTCGTGGCCGAACAGCTCGCTTTCGAGCAGGGTTTCGGTTAAGGCGCCGCAGTGGATGGTTACCATGGGCATGAAGCGCCGCGGCCCCGCCGCGTGGATGGCGCGCGCCACCACTTCCTTGCCGGTTCCGCTCTCGCCGGTGATCAGCACGGTGGCTTCGGTGGGCGCCACCATCTCGATCAGCTCCACCACTTTTTTCATGGCGGGGCTCTTGCCGATCAGCTCGGTCGAGGGCGACACCTCTTGCAGGTTTTCGCGCAGCCTCACCACCTCACGCCGCGCGCGCTTGTGCTCCAGCGCGTTGGAAACCAGGTGCGAGAGCTCGTCCGGGTCCACCGGTTTGGTGATATAGTCGTAGGCCCCCACCTTCAGCGCCTGCACGGCCGTCTCCACCGAGGCATAGCCGGTCATGATGATCACGGTGAGGTCCGCATCGGCTTCGCGCAGGCGGGCCTGCAACTCCATCCCGTCCATGCCCGGCATTTTGATATCGATCAGCGCAATATCATATTCGGCCTGCTGGATGGCCTCCAGCGCCTCGCGCCCGCTGCCCACCGGCCTGGTTGTGTATCCTTCGCTGGTGAACCATTTGCCCAGCGAATCCCGCACTACCAGCTCGTCGTCCACGATCAGGATCTTGCCCTTCACCTGAATCGAGTTGGGTGACTCAACTGCCGTTGCCATAACGTTCTCCCGTCTATCTAATCTCGGCGGTGACCGGCTGTCACGCCTCCACCCCGACTGCGGCCATCGGCAGCCCTACCTGGAACTCCGTTCCCAGGCCCGGCTCCGATCGCACCGTGATCTCGCCTCCGTGCTGCTCCACGATGCTATGCGCCACCGCGAGGCCCAGCCCGGTGCGGTTCTGGTCTTCCTTGGTGGTGAAGAAGGGATCGAAAATGTGCGGCATTACGTCGGCTGGAATTCCGCTCCCGCTGTCCTTCACCCGCACCACGCCCTGCTCCGCCTGGCTATCGAACGCGGTGCTCACTTCCAACTGCCCGCCCTTGGCCATGGCTTCCGACGCGTTCATCAGCAGCACCAGAATCACCTGCTGGATCTGGTTGGCGTCGCACAGCACCGGCGGCAGATGCTCCGCCAGCTTTTCTTCGAAGGCGATGTTCTGCATTTCCAGCTTGTGCTTCACCAACAGCACCGCCCGGTGCACGACGGTGTTCAGATCGTTGGGCTCGCGCACGCTGGGCGCCTGCCGGGAAAAAGTCAGCAGGTTCTTCACCAGGTCTCCACAGCGCTTGCTCTCGCGCTCGATGGTCTGCAACTGCTCCGCCATCTCGTCCCGCTGCGGCACATCGTGCTTCATCAGCTCCCTCAGGACCAGCCGCGCGTAGGTCAGAATCCCAAAGAGCGGGTTGTTGATCTCGTGGGCCACGGTGGCCGCCAGCTTGCCGATGGAGGCCATCTTCTCGGAGCGCAGCAGCGTCTTGTGGACCCGCTCCAACTCGAGAGTTTTGCGCCGCACCTGCTCTTCGATCTTGGCCTGCACGCCGCCGACTTCCGCCGTCATCCGGTTGAACGACGCCGCCAGGTCGCCCAATTCGTCGTCCGACCGCACGGGCAGGCGGTATTCCAAATCCCCACCGGCCACGCGGTGGGTGCCGTCGATGAGTTCCTTCACCGGGCGGTGCACCACCACCCACATGAAGCCCACAGCCGCCGCGCAGCCGAATGCGACGGCCCCCAGCAGAAACCACGTCAGGTTGGCCAGGTGCTGCCGGATCTGCCGCTCCACCAGCTCGAGCGAGAGGTCCGCGTCGATAATCCCCAACACGCGCTGGCTCGCCTGGTGCACGTGGCATTCCGCAGTCCAGCATTCCGGCCGGTTATCGATGGGCCGCATGACCGCCAGCACCGGCTGCCCCTGCGGATCGGTGAAGTGCCGCGCGCGCTCGCGCTGGTTCAATTGGGCGAGCGGCGCCGCGCCCGCGTGGCACTTGTTGCACTGCTCGGCGGTCTTGTCCACCGCCCGCCCGATCTCCTGGCGATCGGTGGAATAGGTGATGAGGCCCTCTTTGTTGAACAAGCGGATGCGCTCGATGCCGGGCTCCGAGCCCATGTCGTCGATGCGGTTGTGCAGCGCCGCGCGGTCGTTCTGCAACATTTCGTAGTGCGTGCTGCGCACGATCACGTCGGTGATGCGGTCCGCCGAGAGCTCCACCAGGTTCTCCGATTGCCGCCTTTCCGACCGTAGATTGATGTAGCCGAACAGGGCGAAGAAGGCCGTCATGCTGGCGATCACAGAGATCGCCAGCTTGGCGGCCAGTCCCAGGCGGATTGTTTTGCTCAAACTCATTTGCGGCTCCGCGATCTGAAATCCTCCGCGCCTCCCGGTCTCCGTGGTGAGCAATCCCTATCTCACGGCGACCGAATCTTCCTCCTTTTCGCCCATCTCCGGGCCGGCACCGTGGTGCTCTTCCACTTCGAAGATGGGGAAGTATTGGGCGATCATGCGGTAAGTCGCAAATCCCACGCCAACGATCGAGAGCGTGACCGCCACCTCGGTCCATTTGGGGAAGTAATGCGTTCCCGACCCTGCTTCCAACCCGGTAGTCCCGACGTTCAGGCGATTCGCAATGAATCCGAACACCACCATCACGGCGCAGGCGTACAGCGCTCCCGGCTGCCGCCGGATGCGCGCCTGGTAGAGCAGGACCATGGGCACCGCCATGAGCGCTATTTCCAACACAAACAACCACGTCTCGATGCGGTTCTGCGCCAGCAGCGCGAAGGCGTGCTGGTGGCTCAAGTCCAGTAAGCGGATCCACAGGTAGACGCTGAGCACCACGGCCAGCACGCGCCCCATGCTCATCAGCAGGGGCAACTCCAGCGCGCGGCCGAAAGCGCGGCTGCTGTGCCACGATTCAAAAATCGTCATTGCCAGGCCCACGGCGATCGACGAAATGTAAAACAGCAGCGGCAGGAGGGGGCTGTACCACAACGGGTAGAGCTTTTCGGGCACGATCAGAAACAGCGACCCCAGCGAACTCTGGTGCAGCGTGGAGAGGATCACGCCCAGGATCATCAAGGGAACCGAGATCCTGTGGATCCACTCGAGCGGCTTGTGCAGTCCGAATTTCTCAAAGACCACCGGGATGAATTCCAGAAACAGCACCGTGGTGTAGAGCGTGACGCACCAGGCCACTTCGAACATGACCGAATGCGGATTCCACATCACCAGCGGATGCCACAGGCGGTCGGGCCGGCCCAGATCGTAGAGCAAGCCCACCACCACCAGCATGTAGCCCAGAAACGCGGTGAGAATCGCCGGCCGCAGAATCGGTCGGTACTTCTCGATATTAAAAATATGGACCATCGCCACCAGCGTGAAACCGCCGGCCGCCAGGCCCACGCCGCACATCACATCGAAGGCGATCCAGAGTCCCCACGGGAACTTGTCGCTCAGGTTGGTGGCGCCGCCCAACCCATACATTACGCGCACATAGGTGGCATACAACCCGCAGGCCAGAATGGCCGCGAAAATCACCCGCCACACCGTGATCTTGGGAAGCTTGATGCTCATCGCCCCTCCTTCTTCGCCACTTCCGCCCGCCGATTGGTGATCCAGTAGATTCCGCCCAGCAACACCGTGCCGGTGGAGACGACGTCGGGCACCAGCTCCAGCACGCGCCACGTGGTTTCCGGCATGGGCTCCTGCCCCACGTTGGTGCGCAGCCCGATCTGTTCGAACGGCACCGCCGAAAGGTAGAAGACCGACGTCCCGCCGACTTCCGAGATGCCGTACACCTTTCCGTAATACTGGTCGGGCTTCTCGGCGATCCGCCTCCTGGCTTCCTGCGCCAGCTCGTCCCAGTTTCCGTTGATGGTGGCGCCGACCGGGCAGACTTCCGCGCAGGCGGTCAGCTTGCCGGCGCTCTGCCGCTCATAGCACATGTTGCACTTCCGCATTTTGGGAAGGCGGCGGTTCCATTCGTAGGTGGGCACCTGGAACGGGCAAGCCTGCATGCAGTAGCGGCAGCCCATGCATTTATCTGCGTCGTAGATGACCGGCCCCAGCGATGTTTTTTGCAACGCCCCTACGGGGCATACGGAGGCGCATGTGGGCTGTATGCAATTCATGCACAGCCGCCGGGAAAATCGCTCCCCGTGCGTTTCCACCACAGTCAATTTATGCGCCGAAATCCTCGGCTCCGCGGCTATCTGGTCGTTGTAGGGCAGCCCCCACCGTTCGGCGCATGCGGCTTCGCAAGCTTTGCACCCGATGCAAAGAGTGCTGTCGTACAGGATCGCTTTTGACATATCTAGATCCTCAACTCCCTTTTTAACAGAATTCACGCAAAAAGTGTAGTAATTCTTTACAGCCGCGATTTTAGCCCGCTTGAGAGTGACGAAGAACTCGCCGCTCTGAGACCCCGGCCACAAACAAAACCGGGACCCGAGGTGTATGCCTCCGGTCCCGGTTCTCGTTCTGGACGAATCAACTCCGCCCTTCTGGCCTTGCCGTGCCGCAACCTCTCAGACAGTGAGGAAAAACTCGCTGGTGACCTCGCTCCAGCCAATTTCCGGCAGGGCTTCCAGCAGATCTTCGGCCGGCCGCCCGCCATCCGCCGCCACCGCTCCCGCCAGCGCCGGTTGCCGCGAATACAGCCGCTCCACCGCTTCCCGCATCCACTCTCTCACCAGGCCTTTGGGGACCAGATTGCGCCCGGTATTCTCTTCGTCGGGGACATGCACGGCCACCAGCCAGCCTTTGCCGTACGGGTCTTGCCGGAGGATCGCGGGGTTGGTGAGCGCCTCGGCGTTGATCTCCATGACTTCGCCTTCGGTCGGCGAGACCATTTCGGTCTTGCGCCCGCCGCGGTAGAACGACAGAATCTTTTGTCCCTGGCGGATCCACTGGCCGGGTTTAGGCAGTTCAATCTTCTCCAGCTTGCCCAACAGGGCGGCGGCGAACTCATCGGCGCCCACGCGCACGACATTCTTGCGCTCGCGCATCAACCAGGCATGCCCGGGGTGGTAAGAGAGTTTTTCGGGAACCAGGAAACCATCTATGTAGTCGCCGCCCGCCTGGGCCGGGACTGTCCGCGGCGCGTCCACCGCTACCGTGGCCATCACCTTGCGGCGATTCAAGACATAATCCAATACGATGAAGACCAAGAAGAAAGCAAGAACCAGAATCGGTGTCATATTCGTCCAACCTTTCTGTATCTAGTAAGGGCACTTCGGATGCCAAACTCCGCTGATTTTCACGTCTCTATGTGTTGTGATTTCAAGCGAATACGGGCTGCGGTTTTATCCCACAGCCCTGGTCTGTTGACGAATCCAACGGCACCCTGTCGAATTTCGCGGTAACCGGACATCGAATGAGCGGTTTAGACTGCCTGTTGTTGAATCCTACAGCACGGTCGGGAATGCCGACAGTTTTGATCGCCTGATCGCCGAGACACCGCGTTGAATGGGCGCGTGTCACGGGTCCGGCGGGGTGTCCTTGTGGTTCAACTCAAGACCGTACCATGATGGGCATAGCTAACGAACATTTTAGGCCGGGGCGGCGCAGGAAGCACCGTGGCGCCGTGGCTCGCGTACACTATCTGGAGGGAGTCATTCCATGCCCGATCAAGATTACAGCAACCATCGCCAGACTGTCCCGATCTTTCACTATGTTCTGCTGCCGGTCCTGTTTCTCACCGTCATTGGTTCCATCGTCAACCTGGTGGAGTCGTGGGGAGATCACCTGCGTATTTATAGCGCTTCGCTGATCGTCGTGCTCTCGGTTGCGAGTTTTCTCATGCTGTTCCTCCTGCGGATTTTCGCGCTGAAGGCCCAGGATCGCGCCATCCGCGCCGAAGAGAACCTCCGCCACTTCGCCATGACCGGCAAGTTGCTCGACGCGCGTCTCACCATTCGCCAAGTGGTGGGTCTCCGCTTCGCATCGGATGGCGAATTCGTCGCGCTGGCCCAACGCGCCGCCGCCGAGAATCTGACATCGGATGCCATCAAGCGCGCCATCAAAACGTGGCGGCCCGATACCTACCGCGTCTGAACGCGCGCCGACTGGCGCCATGCCACCACCGGCGGCAGTCAGGCGAACAAGAAGAGAGTGTCAGCCGCCCACAGTGCCTGGTTTTGCAGCCGCACGGCGCAGATTCCGTCCAGCCCCGCGCCGCCCAGGAAATAGAGACAAATGATGGCCAGAAGTTTCGCCCTCCGGGCTGCCTTTCGCTCGCCGCGGCGGAAGATCGCCTGCATTGCCGCTTCGCCAAAAAACCCGCAGGTTTTTGGCGGTCATGGTGGAGTTGTACCTCCACTGGTCGGCTTGCGGAAAGGTGGAACTCTGCAAGGCAGCCACGAAGGAGATGCTCAGCACCGACGGCAGGTCGGGAGCGTTTTGTGGAAACCAGCCTCCCGACACGAGTGTCGACGCGGCACGAAAATCTCCGCAGCGGTCGAAGAAACTGAGCAGTAATACCCAACCCGGCAAGTCTACTGCACGTGCGCCAAGTCGGTGTGATCCGCGCGCCCGATGTCGGGACCGGCGGTGCACGCGCCTCCCGCACCCCCTTGCAGCAGTTTGCGCATCATGGCGTGCGCCGGCGTGTGTTCTTCCACGAAGTCCACGCCGCCCGCCGTCAGGCTGAAGTCGGCGCCCTGGTTCATCTCCACGTACTTCTTCGCCTTGAGATACCAGAGCGTGAATTCCAGGTGCTCGCGCGGAATTGCCATCAGCTCTTCCAGTTCCAACAGCGATACGCTCGGATGGTCGTAGTTGCGCTGCCGCTGGGCATACAACAGGCACAGCACGCCCAGCCGCCGGTTTCGCTCGCCTTGTTGCTCGTCCACGAAGGCCCGCGTCTGGAACATGGGCAGCGGGCGCGGTCTTTCGGTTTCGCGCAGGCTGTCGTAGCGGGCGCGGGTGTCCGGATTGCCGAGCACGCGGTAGGCTTCCGCAAGCAGCAGGAACCGCTCCTGATCGCCACTTTCGGCATTGTCCGGATGGAAACGGGTGGCCATGATCCGGTACACGCGGTGGATGGTCTCGATGTCGGCCTTAGGGCTGAGCTGCAGGGCCTCGTAGTAGTCGGCGCCGGCCCCCACGCCCTGGGTCAGCCGCTTGGTGGAGTCCGAGAACTCCACGCCGATGCGGAATACCGTGTCGCGCGCCATCGAGTAACGCACCACGGCTTCCAGTGGGAAGGCGAATCGCGCCACCTCCAGGTAGACTTGCAGGCCGGGGGCAATGGGCGCCGCGCATTCCAGGCACACGCCGGCTTGCGAGATGTCGAGCGCGCGGGGCCGCATCGTGGAGACTTTGCCGGACGCGTCTTTCCAATTCAGAGCCACCGGGAAATCGGCAGGTTCGCGATGGTACTGCCGTTGCGTTCTGGTCACGCGTGCACGCCCTGGCGTAGCAGCCTTCTCACACGCGCCACCAGCTCCAACGGATTGAATGGCTTGATCAGGTAATCGTCCGCACCCAACTGGAATCCTCTGAGGATGTCGGTCTCCCGCTGCCGGGCCGTAAGCATCACCACCAGCGTCGGCAGGTTCTCCTCGCGGATGGCGGTCAGCACTTCATAGCCGTCGGGTTCCGGCATGCTCACGTCCAGCACGGCCAGATGCGGCTTGGTTTCGCGGATGGCGCGCAGCGCCTCTTGGCCGTTTTCGGCGGTCTGGCACTGCATGCCGTAGTTCCGCAGGATGGAGCGCAGCAGCGCCAGAACGGTCGGGTCGTCGTCCGCCAGCAGCACGCTGGGAGAAGCCACTCCGCCTCGCCGTCCCGCCTTCGGAGCCTGCACCACCAGCCTGGAAGTAGTGCGCGTAGTGGCCAGCGCCAACCGCATCAAGACCTCCTCGGGCTCCCAGGCGCCCAGGTATTCGGCCGCCGCCGCTTGCATGCCGGGCGCCAGGTTCATCAAATCGGCCCGCTCCCCGGCCAGCAGCAGTTGGCCCGCGCCGGCGCCCTCCGCCATCGCGCTCAGCCGTTCGGCATCCATGCCGGGCGCGACGTGCAGGATGGTGAGGTCGCACTCGCGGATGGATTGCGATTCCAGTTCGTCGCTGAGGGAAAACAGCAGCGGCCGCGCTTCCACGCGACCCAGAGCGGCGCAAATCGCGTCGGACCGGTCGGCCGGCAGGCCCACCAGCGCGATGCGTTTCCCGCGGAGCGCCTGCAGGAAGCAATCCGGAGCCGGCGGATCTTCACCGGGGAGCAGTTCGACGAACGTCAGGTGCAAGTCGGTGAGGCACTCGCGCAGGGCCTCGGTCCGCAAGGGAGATTCCGCCAGCAGTTGTTCGCCGAATTGCGCCAGTTTGGCGATGGCAAGGAATTCCAGGGTTTCGCCGCCGCCGGCCCACTCGTGCAGTTGGACGGACATGCGCGCCGGATCCAAGCGGGTATCCAGGCTCTGCAGAAACGTCCGGCTGAGGTCCGCGCCGGCGCGCAGGAAACGCTGCCGCAAGGTCCCCACATCGGGCGCGGGCGAGTTCGGCTTGGGCGCCGGCGCCGCAATCGGGGGCCGCGTGGCCGGTTTCTCACCCAGCAGGTCACGCAGCCGCGACGCCAACGTGGAGGTATCCACGGGCTTCGAGATGTAGTCTTCACAACCGGCTTCGATGGCTCGCTGGTTGTCGAGCTTGGATGTGGAGGCCGTCAGTGCCGCTACCTTGATGCCGCTGGTGCGGTGATCGCCTTTGATCCTCCGGGTCATCTCGACACCGTCCATGCCGGGCATTTGAATGTCCGTCAGCACCAGCGCCGGGCGGAAGCTGTCCAGCATTTGCAGAGCCTCCTCGGCCCGCTCCGAAGTGCGGACCTCGAAGCCTTCAAAGGTCAAAAGAAGCCGCATGAGCTTGAGGTTGACGCGCGAATCGTCGACCAGCAGGATGGGTGCTCCAGCCATTATCTTGGTCCTCGTGAGTTTCTCGCCAGGCGAGCCCAGGCCCGGCGGATCAGATCGTGGCGGTCGCGCAGAGCGCATTCCACCACCAGTTCATCGCGCGTGCGCTCGCAATTGGCGCGGTGCGCATCACCGGCGAACTCCGATAACCAGACGTAGTCGCCGAGCCACTCTTCCAGTTGGTCGTTGTCCAGCCTGGCCCACAACCACGTGCCAGAATCGAGCACCGCGGCGATGGCGAGCGGCCCGGCCGGATTTGCGAAATTTGTTTTGATCTGCGGCATATCCCTCTGGCCTTTTCCTTGATGCCATCATGCCCTGAATGCGATGAGGGAAAAAGGGCCAGACGTACTTCCGCCGTACCGAATCACCGCGAAAGTGCCACCGGTACTACGGGATGGGGAGCGCCGTCTTCTGATCTGGCGATGCCGAAACCAAGAAAGAAAACTGCATTTTCGCCGCGGAGACGCGGAGGAAACGCATAGACGAACAGGCAAGTCAAAACCCGAGAGCACAGAGGAGGCGGAGGAAACGCGGGCTGGCGCGGTCTCCGCGCAAGTCTACGGCTATGCCGTTTGCGTGCGGCGCCACATGAGCAGACACGCGGCGGCGGCGGCGCAGAGGCCCAGCGAGATCCATTGCGAGGTATCGAGCGGAGTGCCCCACAGGTTGCCCTGCTCGTGGTAGCGGAAGAACTCCACCACGAATCGCACCGCGCCATACAGCAGCAGATACAGCATGATGATGGCGCCGCGGCGATGCGGTTTGCCGATGCGCCAGTAGAGCAGGGCGAAAATCGCGAACTCCGAGAGGGCTTCGTAAAGCTGGGTGGGATGGAGCGGCACATTGAGCGGCACGCCCACGATTTCAGCCGCCACCGGGCTGTGGAACGTGACGGCCCACGGCAGGTGACACTCCACGCCCCAGCAGCAGCCGGCCGAAAAACAACCGATGCGCCCGATGCCATGGCCGAGCGCGATCGCCGGCGCGCAGACATCGGCCGTCCGCCACGGCGGCAGGCCGGTTTTGCGCATGTACCAGAAGGCCACGGCCAGCGCGGCGATCAGCCCGCCATAGAACACCCCGCCCGCGCGCAGCGTGTCCACGGTGAAAATTTCGGCGGGACTCTGGCGGTAGCGCGGGTCCACCACGAACATCATGAGCTTGGCGCCGCCGATGGCCGCCAGCGCGCAGTAGATCACCAGGTTGGTGAGAGCGTCGGCATTCAGGCCTTCGCGCTTGCCCAGCCGCGCCGCGATCCACAGGCCGGCCAGAAATGCCAGTGCCACCAGCACGCCGTAGGTGTGCAGGAACGAGAGATGAAAGAGTTCAGGATACATTCGCCGTCCGCCGTTTGGGCCGCATGACATCGATCACCAGCAGCCCGCTTCCGATCACCACGGCCGAATCCGCCACGTTGAACGCGGGCCATTGATACTGGCCGGCGTAGAACAACAGGAAGTCCGTCACGTGTCCCCACAGAATGCGGTCGAGGAGGTTGCCGGCCGCTCCCCCCAGCACCAGCGCGAAGCCCCAGCGGGACGCCGCGTCCAGGCGCTCCGCTTTCCACAGCAGCGCGCTCACCGCTGCCACGGCCACCAGCGTCCCCAGGATCAGCAGCGTGGTGCGCCATTGGGAAGTCGAATTGTTGAACAGCCCGAAGGCCACGCCGCGGTTCTCCGAATGGATGATGTCGAAGAAGCCCGGGATGATGCGGTAGGTGTCGAGAAACGTGATGTGGCGCTCGATCCACCACTTGGTGAGGCGGTCGAGCGCGAGTATCGCCGCCGCCGTGCCGTACGCTTTCACGCGGAGATCAGTCATGAATTGGGAATCACCAATATGGTAGCAGGCGCGCGGACTGGAGCGGCGCGAAACGGGCTTGCTTGGGTCTCACTTCAGGGGATGGGTTTCGTCTGTTCTCGGTTTCAACACGCGGAGGGAGCCGATCTTCCAATCGGGGCCTTCGCGAAGCATGACGAAGAGCACGGGCATCGGCACGATTCGGTCAGCCGGGCGTGCGGTGCCTTCGACCAGGGCGACGTCGGGATTGAGGAATTGGATGGGACCGCTTTCGATCCGCGGCACGGCCGGTGCGATCCCGGAGGGCACCGGCACGATGGTAGCTTCCCCCCAAGGCTCGTGTGAAATGACCACGGTGAGGCGAGCGTCGGAAGAGGGCGGCTCGAGCTGGCCCAGTGGCGGGTGGGCTACCGGCGGGAACGCGTTTACGAGCCGGAGGATTTCGGTGACAGGGTTCGCGCTCTTGGCAAATGCGCCGGCACGCTGGCCGGGATCGTTGAGCGCGGTGACGGCGCGGGCTATGGAGGCGCGGTCGGCAGTCTCATCTGCCCAGGCGGCGGCAACCAGCAGGAATGGAACCAGAAAAATGGTTTTCATATTCCTCATATGTCTGGAGATGCCACCATCTGCCAGGTCCTTTCAACCCACAAAGTGGCCGCTCGCACTTCTTTTCGGTGTGCGGCTTGGGTCCGCCGAACCACCTCGACACCGCTACCTGATGATACCAAACGCCCTTTTCATAGGGCAGTTGTGCGAACCCCGCGTGCCAGGCCGGCCTCCAGCGCGGTTTGAAAGCATCGGAAACGCAGGGCGAAAGAAAGCGGCGGGCGGTATTTCCGGGGGCGGGGCGGATGGGGTATGCTGGTTTCCATGCGATTTCTTGCCACGATGCTGTTAGCTCTGATCCCAATCTGCGCCCAGGACGCGCCCCCGCAACAAAAGAAAGGCGGCGGGCCACCGAAGAATCTGAAAGTATTGACGCCCGAACAGTTGCAGGCTGGCATCATGCAACAGTTCACTCGAGCGCTCGGACAGAATTGCCAATTTTGCCATGTGCGAGGGGACTTCGCCAGCGACGACAATCCCAAGAAGCTGGTGGCTCGCTCGATGATTACGATGGCGCATGACATCAACGCCAAGTTCCCCGCGGCCGAGGGCAAAGTTTATGTGACCTGCTTCACCTGCCATCGCGGGAAGACCGAACCGGAAACGGTGGCGCCCGCTCCAGCTCCGGGCGGACCTCAACCGCGGTAAGGGCCTGGGCAGGCGGCACCGCCTGCCCCACCACTCGAAACACAGGATTGTCTTGGCGGGGCAGGCGGTGCCGCCTGCGATCCTCGTTTTTTTTCACAGCCTGCTCAAGTCGGCCGGCCTAATGGGCCGGCGCCGGCGGCAGGTTCATTCTGCCCAGCAGTTCCACGAAGCGTGGATCGGATGCAGGAATCCGCGGATCCAGGCGGGCATAGGGCAGATGGACGCTGCGCTCGTCGTAGGCGACATTGAGCCAATAGAACAGGCGATCCCAATCCTCCACCGCCGCGGCCAGGCCGGCTAGCGCCGCGGCGGGCACCTGCTGTTCTACGTGTAAATCATCCGCCTGATCGAGCAGACTGCGGGCATCGCCGGATTCGCCTGCGACGGCGGACCAGAGCGCCGCCTGTATGGAGTTGCGAAGCTCCCCGGTCAACTGCCGCGCTTTTTCCTTCTGGCCCGCATACAAGAGCGCGCCAATCAGGCTGCTCTCTACCTGCGGGTCGTGGGGGAAAAGATCCGCGGCCTTTTGCGCAAACGGCAGCGCGCCCGCGGGGTTTGCGGAGGCCAGGTACTCGTTCACCACATCGCGGAGCATTTCGGGCGAGAGCGGATCGAGCGTGAGCGCCGCCTGCATCCCGGCGAGGGCCTCAGCGAGGCGGCCCTGGGTTTCATACCAATGGGCCAGCCAGTGAAGCGCATAGCCGGAGCCGGGGCTGAGCTGAAGGGCGTGATCGAATTCCTGCTTGGCGGTGTTCCAATCCCAGTCGTACTGCAGCTTCACGATCCCGAGCGCAAGGTGGGTCTCCCCGGAATCGGCATCCAGGGCGACGGCGCGTTCGGCGGCGTCGCGCGCCGCGGGCATGGCCTCATTGGAACGAACCAGGCCGTCATCGACGCGATACTCGTTGGCAATCGATTGCCAGGCCCAGGCGAGAGCGAAATCGGAATCCAGGCGCGTCGCCTCGGCGAAGCGTTCGGCTGCCTTGGTGACGGAAGCAACACCGGCGTGGCCGAACAAAGCGCGGCCTTCCAGGTAAGCATCATAGGCCTGGGGTGAAGGCGGATGCGGTGCCGGACGCGCACTGACGGCGGCGCGGATTCGCTCCGCGAGGGCGCGGGCCATTTCCCGCTGGAGGGAAAAAGCGTCATTGGCCGGGCGGTCGAAGGTGGCCGACCAAAGCTGGTAGCCGTCATCGGTGCGGTGGAGTTGAGCGGTGATGCGCAGGCGGCCGCCATCCCTCTGGATGCTGCCTTCGAGCACCGCGGCGGCACCCAATTGTTCGCCGATGCGGTGGAGATCGCGAGCCCGGCTCTTGAACTCGAAGGCCGAAGCGTGGGCCGCCACGCGCAGGCCGGGGATGCGCGCCAGGCCATCGATGATTTCGTCGGTGATGCCGTCGCCGAACCAATCCTGGTCCTTGTCGTGGGACATATCGAGGAAGGGCAGGACCGCGATGGACCGGACGCGGGCGCTGGCGGCGCGAGCGTGCCACCAGGAACCGGCGGCCGTGAGCGCGGCGACAGCAGGAATGGCGGCCAAAACCCAGCGCCAGCGGCGGCGATGCGCGTGCGCGCCGGGCGAATCGATGGCAGGGCGGGCAGGGTCAACGGGGGAAGGACGGATGCTCATGCCGGCGTGTCCTTCCATTCTACGCGGTTGCGTGGTTGCGGGTGGCGACAAATACGCGTCGCCCGAGACATTGACCTCAGGCTCGCCAAAATGGAACCACGTCCGCACCAGACGGAGGCCCGGAATCCAGGATTCCGGGCCCCGCGAGGCTCCGCAACTTCACTCCAGGTCGAAACCCGTTCGCAAGCCGAGGTTCAGGGAAACAGCAGTTTGGTCTTTGTCCCGCCCAGCCGAATCTCCGTGATGAGTGTTGCCTCTTCCACTCGCTTTGAGTAGACCTCGGTATCAGCAAACTTCGTTTTCGCGCTGTCGTCGATCTTGGCACTCACCTCGAATTCCTTTCCTGTCTTCGTCTCTGCGAAACGCACTTTGGAGTTATCCAGAATAATCGTGTACTCGCCGGGGCGAAGTTCGATTGAGCCGGCCTTGGCCAGGGTGCCAATCACGATCTGATAGCGCTTATCGGCCTGTGCCGGTCCAACCAAGAAAAAGAGTGCGACCGACAAGCAAACAATCACCTTCATCACCGTCTTCAGTCTCATGGTTTGATCTCCTAATCGGTATTGCCGGTTTTCTCCATTGCATGTAATCGTCCAAACCCAGTAAGTCGTGCGGTGATTGCGAACGCGTAGTAGTGATCGTGTCTGGATATGTCCGCATTGAGGCAGATCCTGTTCCGGCTGGACCAAAACGGACAATACGGAACGGTGCCAAGCTCCGGACTTGCCGGTATCTTAGAGATTGCGCCGTCTCAATGTGGGACGCTCATCCTGATCGGGTTTGGTGCTCTCGCTGCCATCCTCTTGCGTCTGAGTAGAACCAGCCCGCCGCCGCAGCGTAGGGCCTGACTTCTCGGGAGCAGCTCTTCGCGCATTCGTCACGAGCGTCAACTGCCGCTTGATGTCTTGAAACTCAGACGTGCTGATCACATACTCCGGCCGGATAGAGAGCAGTTCCTGGATGTTCTTCTGAGTGAGTTGAATTCGGGCCGCCATGTTCGGGTGAGAGCGAAACAGCTCCGAAACCGTACCGGGCTTTTTCTTTTCCATGGCTTCCATTCGTTCGAAGAAGTCGATGAAGGCCGTCGGGTCATAACCGGCCTCGTAGAGGTACTGTAGGCCCAGGAGATCCGCCTCGCGTTCGAAGGCGCGCGAAAACTTCAGAAACGCCAAGGGCACGGCGAGACCCGCGCCTTGCCTGACTGCAAGCCCCGCCCACCCCCCAAGGAAAATCAGGGGCAGACTGGCAATATTTATCACTTGACCACGCGATGCCTGACGGGTCCCGTGGCGCGCAGCGACGTGGGCTATCTCATGAGCCATGGCTGAAGCCAACTCTGCCTCCGTGTCCGCTTTCAGAACCAGACCTGAGTTCACAAAGAGAAACCCCCCAGGTAGCGCGAAGGCATTGACTTCGCTGCTGTCAATCAGCTTGGCGGTAACCGGAATCTTGATGTCGGAATTCCGGCCAAGATTTTGGGCCAGCCGGTTGATGTACTCCGCTGAAACGGAGTCATCGACAAACCTGGCCTCGCGCTCGACTTCCTGTGCCAACTGCTTTCCGAGAGCAATTTCCCGCTCCAGAGAATAGAAGTTGACTCCTTTGCCGACATCGCGGTTGCCAATCTGCTCCGGGTCGCTCTTCTTGTCCTTGGATTGTGCGGCCAGTGACACCGGCGCAAGCAGACACAGTGCGGTCGCGATTATCAGACGGGTGCAGCATTGCATAAGTACCTCCCGGGCCGGCAGCCGTTTGGGAGACAACCGTTAAAGCGGCCCCTTCGTCACCATCGCGCCACCTTGACTTGGTGCACTTCAATGACCAATGCCAAGCATCAGACTACCTAGAGCACCTGCGCAACAGACGAGAACGGCCACCACTAGTGCGGCAAGAACGGCAATGCGCAGTATCCGCCGGTGCGCTCGCGGGGCGGCGCTGGCAGCGGGTGAGAGATTATTGAACCCGTACCGGTCTAACCACGTTCCGCCACACAGCGGGCAGTAGTTCACGGGGGCGCCGCGGTGCTCGGCAACCTTCAACGCAATGTTGCAAAGTGGGCAGTTCATACCTGTAACCAACCCAATTTGGTGGTCATGAATCTGGGCATCCCACTACGATGACGCAACCCGCTACCCTGCTTTTGGTATACGCGCTTATTCGAGGAGCCGAATGCCAGCGTACAGGCCGCTAAACAGGACAACCGAAACCAGCAGTACGGTTGCATAGAGTAGCCATCGCTCTCGAGGCGTCGATGTCGCTTGATCGTCGCGCTTCATCTCGTCATTCAAACTGTTGAACATTTGATCCTCCCCACCAGATAGTCGTGAATTCATGGCGATTACCTCTGCAAAGCCACCTCGGCAACCTCCGGGAGCCCGGAGAGCGCCTGTGTGACACGCGCACACAAGTGCTCCAGCGGAATCTTCGCTGGCGCAGGCGGCCGTAAACCGGAACCTGTCATGGGATTTGCCCAATGGACATAAGTTGTATCGCGATCCCCGCTGATCACAACGTGAACGGGAAGAAAAACGGCCGCTGCGCGGTCGAGCGCGATACACTCAAACAGCAGCGCTGGAGTGTCCACCAGCAGGACGAGGCACGAGCGCATGGCGATTCCGAGTTGGAAATACGGCTCATTCGACACGTCGAATTCTTCAACGACGCTGAGTCCCGCGTCCAAGAGCAGCCGCCGGATCATGCCCACAGCCTTTCCGAAAGGTTCAGGAATGACCCGAGTGTTGCCAGTGGTTGCGATACTCATGGGCGCCGCCTTTCTCGTTCACTTCCGATCAGGCACTTCAGTGACCATTTCCATCGGCTGAAATTGCCCCTTGTTCCTGGCTCCGCCCAGGCCGGGTGGTTCTCTCTTTGACCCAGGCCAACGCCCGTTTGGTACATGCAGGCTCCCTGGCGAGAGTCGTTTTGGCCGGCCGGCGCGGCCGTCATACCACCGGGCTCGGGCGCACCGCGATCGCCTCGATGGCAGCCAGGATCTCCGTCTGGGTTTGCACGATCGGGGCGGCAAGCGCCGGCGCGGTGTCCTCCGAACCGGGGTGCACTCTGTTTTGCACCTCTATTTCAGTCTGGGTGTCATTGCCCGAAATAACGATGTGAAGCGGCAGGAAAATCGCAGCCCAGGGATGGATGTTGGCCGTGCTCAATGCGGAGGGATCTGGCAGCACGAAGACGATTTTGCACGCGGGCAGAACGATTCCCAGGTGCCGTTCAACACGCCTGGATATGTCCAATTGTCCCGCCACCCCAAGTCCCCGGTTTGCCAGTGAAGCGCAGACGGACTCGACGGCCCGCTCAAATGGCTCGCGCAATGAATACCGGATACTTCCCACGTCGCCTGCCATTGGGCTGCTCGTTCCCCCGCTGCAGCGAAAGCACGTTGATCACCACAATCCAGACGGCTTGAGGCCCCTGCGCGGAGAAAGATCACAAGCGCTGACATCCTGAAGTTCCTCGCTGTTCGCGGACTGAACCATGCAGGCAGCCGACTTGGCTGCGCAAAAGGTACGATCCGCTCTTTGCCGTGTCCCAAATGCGACAACCAGAGGATCTATGGGAGCCAGGAACCGGTATGCCGATCCGTAAGACTGGGGCTGAAACGCTGAAGCGGCCCCGCGCGAAGCCATGGAAACGGCGAACGCCCCCGGCTTCCTTGAGTGCCGCGGGGTACGGTCCTGATTCCCTTATGGAGCGCCGGCGGATTCGTCGGCGTTCTCCCGCAAACCGTACTTTTCCATTCGGTAAATCAGGGTTCTCCTGCTGATGTCCAGATACTTCGCCGCCTGGGTCTGGTTCCCCTCGAACCTCTGGAGCGCTTTCAATATCAACTCCTTCTCGATGCCCTCCAGACTGATGCCGTGTGGAGGTAATTCGAACTGAATAGCGTCCAGCCCGGCCTTCAAGTGCTGCAGGAAATCCGGCAAGTCGCTGAACCCGATTTCATCGCCGGCAGCCAGCACGACAAGCCGTTCCACAACGTTCTCCAATTCCCGGACATTGCCGGGCCACCGATATCCGGAGAAGTAGGGGATCAGAGCCGGTGGAAGCCTCAGAAGCGGGAGACCGTGTTTCTGTCTGGCTTTCAAGAAGAGATGCTGTACCAATTCAGGAATGTCCTCGGCACGCTCCCGAAGGGGCGGCAACTCCAATGGGACCACCGCTAGTCTGTAGTAGAGGTCCTCCCGGAAGTTTCCATCTTCAATCAGCGCCTGCAGATTTCGATGCGTGGCCGCAATGATCCGGACATCCACGTGGATGGTTCCAGTTGCGCCCACCTTTTCGATTTCCCCGTTCTGGATGAGCCGCAGAAGTTTGACCTGGAGTTCAAGCGGCATCTCGCCGATTTCGTCGAGAAACAGGGTGCCTCCGTGCGCCATCTCGACTTTGCCCTTCTTCGGGGCGAAAGCGCCGGTGAAAGATCCTCTGGTGTGACCAAACAGTTCGGACTCCAGGAGGTCTTTGGGAATGGCCCCGGAGTTGATCGTGATGAAGGGCGCGTGTTTGCGCCTGCTGTTCTGGTGTATGGCTCTGGCCAGCAGCTCTTTGCCTGTTCCAGTCTCCCCGCGAATCAGCACGGTGGAGTCTCTTTGGGCAACCCGCGATGCAATTTCCAAAACACGCACGAGAACCCGCGAATGGCCGATCATGCTCTCGAACCCATATTTCTCGTCGAGGGCGCCGCGCAGAATGCGCACCTCCTCGACGAGACGTTGGTGTTCGAGCGCCCGGTTCACGGTGAGGACCAGTTCCTCGTAGTCGATTGGCTTGGTGATGTAGTCGTAGGCGCCCGACTTCATGGCCTCGACCGCCGTTTGGACCGTGCCGAACGCCGTAATCATCACGACGGTCGTCTCGGGGTGCTCGGAACGAACCTTTTTGAGCAAATCCAAACCGGAAACCTCAGGCATTTTCAGGTCGGTGACGACAAGGGCGGGTGTCTGCTCCTCTATGAGCGCTATCGCCTCCCCCGCGGCGGAAGCCGTGATGACATCATAGCCGGCCTCCTCAAGTTGCAGTTGCGTCACCCGCCGCAGGCTATCATCGTCATCCACAATTAGAATCTTGCTTCGGGTCATAGCGGCGCCTCATGCCGGAGAGGAAGCAGCGCAGAAAACGTCATTCCGGAGTCGGAGTTCGCCTCCGCTGTCAGGATTCCCCCGTGTTGTTCCACGATCTGGTGAGCCACCGGCAGTCCGAGACCCGTGCCACCCTCCTTGGTTGTGAAGAACGGGTCAAAGATTTTGTCCCTGCATTCTGGCGCGATTCCGCACCCATGATCTCGCACGCGAATCAAAATTCGTCCTTTCTGGTTAGTAGCCGAGACTACTACCTCACCCCCGGCCGCGGTTGCCTGGACAGCGTTGATGATCAGATTGAGAAGCATCTGCTTGAGCAACTCGGGGTCGCCCTCCACCTGCGGCAACTGCGGCGCCACGTCCTTCCGCAGGGTGATCGCATCCCGGCCGACTCCATGAGCCGCAAGCCGGATGACCGAATTGAGCAGAGAGTCTACTTCAATGGCCTGGTATTTCGGAGGCCGGGGACGCGCAAAATCGAGGAATTCGGTGAGCAACCGGTTCAACCGCTGAGACTCCTTTTGAATGATTTCGAGGCACTCCTGGTGCTGCGGCTCGAGGTGCGCGTTCCGCTGCAAGATGCCGGCTGCGCCGGCGACGCTCCCCAGAGGATTTCGGAGTTCGTGCGCCAGCCCGGCCGCCAGTTGACCAACCGCGAACAGACGCTCGGCCCGTTTCATCTGCTCGAAGTTCTGCTGCAGCTCAAGGTACACCTCCGTCAGGCGGCTGGTGGTCTTCTCAAGATCTTTGCGATGTTTCCGGTCGCGATCGGAGAAAACGCCGGTGAGAAAGCCCACCAGGCACAAGACCGGAAACTCAACCATCTGTTCGATGGCGTAATCCGGGAACTGGCCCGATGTCCGCAGCATGTCCGGTAAATGAGAAATACCTGCCAGGATCCCCGCCGCCAGCCCTCCACGCCACCCGAATAGAAGCGCCGCCAGGATCGTGGGCACGTAGTAGAGATGCTGAAAGACGTTGTGCCAATGCAAGTATGATGAAGGCGTAACGTGATGCAACACGCTGATCAACAAGGTGCCGCCCACCACGCCGGCAAGGCCCAGCCGGGTGAAACGTCTCCGCCCTGATCGATTTTCAGACATCTGCGTCCCGTTACTTCCTCAGTGTATCGTCTGGCAACGTCTCCCATCCCAACCACGGCCCCGCCCCTGCCTCGCGAGCTGGCATGGCACTGCCCACTCTGCTTCGGCGCCTGCATCTCTGACTCTCGGCCCAACCAAGGCGCCCGGGAGGGCCACCAGCGCCGTTACCACGATTCGTCTTTCAGAGGTTCACGGAATTCAAGAGGCTCTAAGCGGGCTACACTGTTTGGACATGATCCATCGGCGTGGGTTCTTTCATTCGGTTGCGGGGCTGGGGGTAGCGGCGGCTCGAGCACAGGCGGCTGCCGAAGACGACCGGCAGTATTGGCTGCGGCAATTGACGCGGATTGCCGATCCGGTGCTGGCGAATCTGGCGGCGGGGACGCTCAAACGAAATATGCCGGTGGAGTGCGCCGGCGGGAAGCTGGAAGAGCGGCGGCGGTATACGCACCTGGAGGCCGCCGGCCGGCTGCTGGCGGGGATCGCGCCATGGCTCGAGGTGGAACTGGAAGCCGGCGCCGAGCGCGATTTGCAGCGGCGCTATCGCGATCTGGCGCGGGCCGCGCTGGGCCACGCCACCGATCCGGCGTCGCCCGATTTTCTGAATTTTCACGAGGGCTCGCAGCCGCTGGTGGATTGCGGGTTCCTGGCGCAGGCCGTGCTGCGCGCTCCCGGCCAATTGTGGACGAAACTGGATGCGCAGACGCGGAAAAATCTGGCGGCCGCGCTGGCGGCTTCGCGCTCGATCGCCCCGCCGGCGAACAACTGGCTGATGTTCGCCGCTACCGTGGAAGCGGCGCTAGCCCACGCGGGCGAGCCCTGGGACGAGGCTCGCGTGGATCACGCCATTCGCGAACACCAGCAGTGGTACCTGGGCGATGGCGTGTATGGCGACGGTCCGCGGTTCCACTGGGATTATTACAACAGCTTCGTGATCCAGCCCATGCTGCTGGATGTGCTGCGCAATATTGGCGCGCACAGCCAGCGTTGGAGGAATCTGGAAGCCGATACCCTGAAGCGGGCCGGGCGGTATGCCGCCATCCTGGAGCGGTTGATTTCGCCGGAGGGCACGTTTCCGGCGGTGGGCCGCTCGATCGCCTATCGCACGGGCGCGATGCAACTGCTGGCGCAGCTTGCGCTGTTAGGGTCGCTCGCGGCGCCGCTCACCGGCCCGCGTGTGCGCGGCGCGCTGGGGGCGGTAATGCGGCGATTGCTGGAAGCCCCCGGAACGTTCGATGAGCACGGCTGGCTGACGATTGGCTTCTGCGGGCACCAGCCGCACCTGGGCGAGGATTACATTTCGACGGGTAGCCTGTATCTCTGTTCCACGGTTCTGTTGCCCTTGGGCTTGCCGCCGGCCGATGCCTTCTGGCAGGGGCCGGCGGAAGATTGGACGTCGCGCCGGTTGTGGCGCGGAGAAGACGCAGCGGCGGACCATGCGATTTAGACGCTCGGAATTGGCAGGCGAAAGCGCCTGCCCCATAAGAACGCGGTTCTTGCGCACCAAAGTGGAACAGGCGCTTTCGCCTGTCAACCCGCCGATCTCAGCGATTTTTTAGTGAGTGGTTGGCAGCGGCGGTAACGGAATCCGCTGGTGGCCGCGGAAGATCTCGGCGAACCTGGCCAGAATTTCGTCGTGAAACACGCCATTTCCGGCCAGCAGGTGGTCGGAAGTGGTGACGTTGAGGGGCGCGCCGGTCATGTCGCTGACGCGGCCGCCGGCTTCCGAGACCAGCAGAGTGCCGGCGGACATATCCCAGGATTTCAAGCCGAACTCCCAGAAGAAGTCCAGGCGGCCGGTGGAGACATACGCCAGGTCCAGCGCGGCCGAGCCGGTGCGGCGCACGCCGTGCGACGCCATGGCCAACTGGTAATAGAAATGGATGTTGATATTGTGATGCCGCTTGCGGCTGGGGAAACCGGTGGAGGCCAGGCTATCGGCCAGGCGTTTGGTCTCGGAGACGTGGATGCGGTGGCTGTTGAGGAACGCGCCGGAGCCGCGTTCGGCGGTAAACAGCTCCTGGTGGATGGGGTCGTAGACCACGCCCGCAATGGCTTCGCCCGCCCGTTCCAGGCCGATCGATACGCAGAACATCGGAAAGCCATGGGCGAAATTGGTGGTGCCGTCCAGGGGATCGACGAACCAGCGATAGTCGGACGAGCTTTCGTAGCCGCCGCCTTCTTCGGCGACGATGGCGTGGGCCGGAAAATGCGAGCGCAGCCGTTCCACCACCAGCTTTTCGGAGGCCCGGTCGGCTTCCGTCACCAGGTCGAATTCACCCTTGGTTTCGAAGGCCACGTGGCGTTGGTGGTAGTTGGCCAGCAGCGTGCCGGCTTCTCGCGCGATTTCGACGGCGGTTTCCAGGTGATGCATGGGCTCGCCCGGGGCTAACCCTCTTCCTGGATGTACTTGATGTCGTGTTTGAAAATGAAGAGATTGGGCTTGCCCTTGCGCGTAAGGCGGATGAAGGACTTGTCGTAATACTCGATGGTGCCCGCCACTTCCTCGCCATCCTCCATCTTCACGCGGATGGGGGTAGCGTCCTCAATCAACTGTTTGAGGTATTTGGCTTCCTCGAACGTATGTTCCGGCGCGCGCCCGGATTTTGCACCTGGTTGTGATTCGATCACTGCTGAGGCCGCTTCTTTCTTCCGTTGGGACTGACGGCGGTTCGTGCGTCGGCCGAGCCGGCGCCTTCCGCATCCCCATAATAGCCGTCGCGAGCGGAGACACGCAAATCGGGCGAGGTGGCGGCCACCTGGAGTTTGTGATACGGGTCCTTGGTGAGCGGCACGCCTTGAGGATAAAAACTGAGAAGGTATTGCGTGCGCAGCTCGGTGATGATGTCGGCGAAGGCCTTGTCGAGCTTGCCGACGTCGGGGAAAAAGGTGCGTCCGCCGGTGCGCTGGGCCATGAAGATGAGGGAATGTTCACCGCCGGTGTTGCGGCCCGCCTCGTTGGTGATTGGTATCACCACCACCGGATAGATCACCGCGTCGGCGAACTGCGCTTCCTTGAGGGCGGTCTGGATATTCACGCTGCTGGTGGTTTCGCCGCCGTCGGTGATCACCACGATCACCTTGCGGCCTTCGCGCGGTTCGAGCGCGCGCGCGGCCAGATGAATCGCGTCGTAGAGCGAAGTGCCGGCTTCCCCGTGGAGCAGCTTCAGACGGTTCTCGAGCGCCGTGTAATTGCGCGTGAAGCCGTGCTCCTCGCGCACCTCGTAGTTGAAGCTGTAGAGCGCCACGGCATCCTGCGGGTTGCCCTCCGAGAGCAGCGCGTGGAGGAACTTGGCGGCGGAATCCGTCTCGTACTTCAAATCCTTGGCGGTGGAGCCGCTGGTATCGATCAGCAGCACGATGGAGAGCGGCTGCTCGGTGGTGCGCTGGAAGAAAGCGATTTCCTGGCGCACGCCGTTGTCGGAGATGGTGAAGTCGGATTTCTCCAGCGCGCCCACCGGTTCGCCGTCCGGGTTCTTCACCGTGGCGATCACGTGGACCAGTTGCACCTTGGTCTTGAAGACGGTGGTCTGGGCGGTAAGCGCCAACGCGCACAGAATCGCCATGCCAATCTGTCTAGCCGGCCACCGGAACATTTTGGTCCCACTCTCCTTCCACCCAGACCTGGCCGTCGAGGAAGTGCTCCTTCTTCCAGATGGGGACGCGCTTCTTGAGGTGGTCGATGGCTTCGAGCGCCGCCTCGAACGCCGGGCGCCGGTGCGCGGCGGTCACCAGGATGGCGACGCTGGTATCGCCGATCAGCATGCGGCCGAGACGGTGCACCATGGCGATGCGCTCGATCTCGTGGCCGGCGGCCAAGCCGAGTCCGATCTGCGCGATCGTTTTGAGAGCCATGGGCTCATAGCATTCGTAGTCCAGGCACAGCGTGGCGCGGCCGCCGGTATGGTTGCGGACCGTGCCTTCGAAGGTGACGACCGCTCCTTCGGCGCCCGTGAGCAGGCGGGACGCCAGCGCGCGGGTGTCGATGGCCTGGCGCGTGAGAGCGAAGTAATGGCCGGCTTCGGCGATCTGGGCAAACGCGCCGGTGCCGCCCGAGACCGGCGGCAGGAAGGCCACTTCATCGCCTTCGGCCAGGGGCGTGGAAATCTCCGCAAACTCTTGATTCCGGGCGACTACGATGCTGCCGGCCATTTCGCGCATGTGCGGATAACGGGTGGCGTAGTGTTCGAAAACGGCGCGGAGATCGGCTCCCGGCGGAAAGTCGGCTTTGTCGGACGGGCTACCCACCAGTTCCCTGAGCATCCCGAAGAACAGCACGCGCACATGCATGGGGGGATTGTAACTTTCAGTCTAACAGACGGTTGCGGGCGGGCCGGGGTTGCAGGGAGGTACTGGCAAAAAATGGGGGCCAGGGTTTGCCTGGCCCCCGTTGGGGAGGTCTGGATAGGGACTAGAAGAAGAGCTTCGTCGAGAACTGAATGTTACGCGGTCCACCGAACCCGGTGATCTCACCAAACGTGGAGCTGGTGTTGCTGGTGGTCGGGTTGCTCCAGTTGGCGTGGTTCATGATGTTGAAGAACTCGGCGCGGAAGTCCAGCCTCCAACGCTCCCTAAACCGGAAGTGGCGGATGAGGGACATATCCCAATTGATCTGGCCGGGGCCATAGAGCGCATTCCGTCCGAGGTTGCCAAAGGTACCCGCCGGCTGGACTGCGAAGGCTGAAGGGTTGAGCCATCCGCCGAGCGACTTCGGGGATCCGTAGACCTGGTCGGGCAGAACTACGTTGGGTCTGTCGAGGCCCTGGCCGCTGAGCGAAATATCCTTGCCGCCATCGCTGAGCTGGATGGGGTTGCCGGTGAACAGGCTGCCGGCCGGCGCCAGCGACCAGTCGGCAGTGATCCGTTTGACGGCGCCGGATCCTATCCCGGGGCTGGTAACCACAATCGAGGTGTTAAAGACATGGCGGTGGTCGAAACCGCAATTGCCGCGTTCGCCGGTGGCCCGGTTGAGCGGATTCTGGTAGATCACGCCCGCCAGTTCTCCGGCGAAATCCCAGGAGCTGACGCAGTGGCTGTAAGTGTAATTGCTCAGGATCGTGAAATTGTGCGCAAAGCGTTTGTTGAGAGAGGCCAGCAGGCCGTTGTACTCGGCATTCCCGCCGTCATCGCTCTGTTGGATGTCGCCGTAAGCCGCCCCGGTGGTGGGGTTCGACAGATAGGTGAGGCGGCGCTGGTTGGTATTGGCGCTTGTGGATGTCGCCGTGGACCCGGTGTACACGGCATAGTTGACATCCGTCGAGCCCCAGATGTGGCGCGTGAGGCTGCCCAGGTAGTTGAGCGTAACCAGCCAATCTGTCTTGATCTGGCGCTGGTAACTGACGTTGTAATTGATCATGTACTGCACTTTCAGGTTGGGCGGCACGCTGACGTAGACGCCTCCCGAGGCTGGGAAAACCGTGTTTCCGGGGAACGGATTGCCGCCCG
Organism: Bryobacteraceae bacterium; assembly: GCA_050014595.1. Classification (GTDB taxonomy): domain Bacteria; phylum Acidobacteriota; class Terriglobia; order Bryobacterales; family Bryobacteraceae; genus PALSA-129. Next base: position 49,850 of record JBEKDA010000017.1, on the reverse strand, counting down.
CGACGCTGGCCCACGGATTGGAGAACACTCCGGTGGTTACCTGCGTCGAAGAGACGTAGGGAGAGTTGGTGGTCCAGCGCTCGGGGTAAAACAGCTCGGTGGTATCGTGCATCAAGGCGATGGAAGCGCGAATGGTCTGTCTGGCGTCGCCCTTGGGGTCCCATACCATCCCGAGCCTGGGCGAGAAAGTGGCCCAGTGCGATGCCGTGAAGGCATCCCCGCAGCAATCCGTAGAGTCCTTGGAGAAGATCAGGCCGGCCGGAGCGGCGGGATATTCGGTGCTGTGCCAATTCTGCAGGAACAGCGGCCAACTGAATTGGTTGCCCCGCCCGTATTTATCGTAGGACGGCACGGATGGCTCCCAGCGGACGCCGTAATTGATGGAGAACCGCGGCGAGACGTGAAAAGAATCCTGCACGTAGGCGGCGATCACCGTCTGGCGCAGGTAGTCGGAAATCACGTTGCCATCGGTCAGGCCGGGGCTGCCGTCGAACCGGCCGATCAGCAGGTCCGCCAGGCCATCGCCGGAGATGCCGCCGTTGAAGGTGAACTGGCCGTTGGACTGCTGATTGTTGTAAGAGTTGAACTGGTCTTTGCGGCCGTCGAAGCCGATCATGATCTGGTGTTTGCCGCGGATAAGGGTGAAATCGTCGGCCAACTGATAGGTATTAATGTCGAAGTTGGCCAGAGCGCAGGTGCCGCAGCCGACGTTGAAGCCGCTGCCGGAATAACTGCTGACGCTAAGCTGCGTGTAGTTCGGAACGGCGTTATACATGTTGACGCCGAGAGTTTTGGGGCTGAACAGATTAGGCGCGTCGCCGCGGTTGTCCCGGCGCCGGTCGAAGGTCATGTGGAGAGCGTTGACCGCCGTGGGGCTAATGGAGTACGTATCGCCAATCGTCATGGTTTGCGACCGATCCTGGTTGCCCGGCGCGCCGGTAGTCAGAGCGTTATTATTGGCGAAAACCACCTCCGCCAGGTAATCGTAAAGAAAGTAGCGTCCGTAAAAAGTCTGCTTGGAACTGACGATGTAGTCCACGCGGCCGATCCATTCATCGTCGGGGTTGTTGAGCGGGTAGCCAAAGGTGTACAGCCCGCAAGGACTCAGGGAGAGCGGAATATAGGTGGACGCCAGCTTGAGCCCGGCGGCGTCGAACGTGGAAACCGGGATCTGATTGTTGGGATAGGGAGTACCGCTCGGGTTCTTCAAAGTGCGCGCAGTAGCCAGGCAACCGCCGGCGGATTTGGCGCCGTCGAGCACGCTGAAATCGCCCTGGAGCGCGGCGGCGGTGGGGGTGTACGCCGTATTCTGGGCCGGGTCGCTGCGCTGGCGGGTGCCTTGATACCCGCCGAAGAAGAACAGCTTGTCCTTAATAATCCTGCCGCCCGCGGTGCCGCCGAACTGGTTGCGTTTGAGAGAGTCGCGAACCGGCTGCGATCCATATTGATCGCCCTTCTGCCGGCCATTGAGGTCGCCGTTGCGGAAGAACTCAAATAGATTGCCGTGGAAAGAGTTGGAGCCGGACTTGGTCACGACATTGACCACGCCGCCGGGGTGCAATCCGTATTGCGGCGGCAGGGCGCTGGTCTGCACGTTTAGCTCCTGGACGGCATCCGGGAAGGGAATCGGCAGGTTCACATTGCTGAAAGCATCGTTGTTGTCGCCGCCGTCCAGCAGGAAATTGATGCCGTTGGCCTGGCTGCCGGCCACCGAGAACGAGCCGGAACCGCCGGCAGTACCCTGAATGTTCTTGCTGCCCGTCAGATCGCCGCCGTTCAGCGTCATGGTGGACGTGCTCCCGCCTCCGTCCCCCAGCACCGACGTCAGGTTGCGGCCGTTGAACGGGAGATCGAGCAATCTCTCGGTGTCAATCACCTGGGCGATGGCGCTATCCCTGGTTTCCACCATGCCCGCGTTACTGACCACCTCGACGCTCTCCGTCACCGCGCCGATCTGCATCCTGACATTAATTCCAGGGTTGCTGCCAACTTGCAGGACGATTCCGGTTTGCACATAGGTCTTGAAACCGGGAGATGTGACTTCCAGCCGGTACGCGCCTGGGGGCAATTCCTGCAAGGCAAAGCGACCCGTGTTGTCCGTGACGGACGTATGCACCTCGTGTTTGCCCGTCTCGGTGATTTTGACCTGGGCGCCGACCATGGCCTGGCCCGTTGGGTCGGTGACGTGACCGTCCACTTCGACCACGGCAACTGCCTGGGCCATTGCTCGCGGGCTCAAGAACGCTAGCAGCGCGAGAGCGCAAAAAAGAACCGCCGCGCGGTTCCATCGACCTCTACCGGTCCACAAAAACGACATAGTTTTCTCTCCTTACGGCGCACCGAAGCGCCGGCCAAAGACTCAGAAGCTGTTGACCCAATTATACGGACCCTTATATCGGAAACAACTCCGTTTTTCTAAATTGTTCGTTGAGTTTTTCTAATGGAAGCCGCCGCAGGGAAAAGGGGTCTGGGCGCTGGGAATGCCGGTCTTATTTCCGTTACAATTGCAATCTATCATGAAGCTAATCGCCGAAACCCGCATCCGCGTGCGTTATGCCGAGACCGACCAGATGGGTGTGGTCTATTATGCCAATTACCTGGTTTGGATGGAGGTGGGCCGCGTCGAGTTGTGCAAAACCTGTGGCTTCAACTACCGCGACATGGAACGCGAGGACGGAATCTTTTTCGCCGTGGCGGAGGCCGGTTGCCGCTACCGCTCACCCGCCCGTTTCGACGATGAGGTCATCATCAAGACCTGGATCGAACAGGCGAGTACCCGAATCGTGATCTTTCACTACGAAATGCGGGTGGCGGAAGGCGATCGCCTGCTGGCTACCGGCCACACCCGTCATGTCTTCGTGAACCGGGAGATGCACCGGGCCCAACTGCCGGAGAAATACCATCCAATGTTCGGCCTGTAGGTCCGTGCGGCGTTGGAACTTGGCCCGGATCGGTACGCGAGCCGCCCGTCGGGCTTGCCGACCCGAGAGAGGTAAGTAATGGTGACCTCCTGCCCGAATGTAGCTTCAGGAGCCGTCTGAAAGACGGCTGCGGGCAAGATGGCCACGCCCCACAGAGCGACAGAGCCGCTCCAGCTCTTCCGCCCCTTTCCGGGGCTCGCCTATCCCTGACACCTTTCCCGGTGCTGACGCCTGGGCTATTATGTGACGCCCCTCCAGGGCTGGGTTTGCGGAAGAATCATCGCGCGCTGCGAAGAATTGGGGGAGTCGTAATACGTCATGCCACCAGTTTTTCCTTTAGGAAAGGGACGTATTTCTGATCTGATCCGGCTATGTGGCCCGTTAGCCAGTCTCGCAGGAAATACATTAGTTCGACGGTTATGGCCGTCGTACCCGCATTGAATTCGGCCTGAAACTGTTGCACCTGCTTGGTGAGCGCCTCATGTTGCGCTGAATGGGCGGCCAAGTCGGGATAATCGTGGAGACGCATCAGCCGCTCTTCGTGCGCGAAATGGACCACGGTGTATTGGACCAGCCGGTCCAGAATCCGGGAGAGAGCAGACTTCCCGCGGCCCGCTGCCATGGCGGTATTCAGTTCCTCCGCGAGGTGAAACAGAGTTTGGTGCTGAGCGTCGATGCTGCCGATTTGAACGCTATAGCGAGGGTTCCATTCAAACATGCATAGCAGATCGGCGGAACGGCGGCGGAACTTCAGTCTGGTCCTGCATTCCCGCAACGAACGCAACCTCATTCTCTGGCGGACAGGTCGCCCAGGGGGCCGACTGCGGACCAGGGGTCCGCCCAGGGGTCCGCCCTCCACCGGAGTTTACTCGGTACCGTTCTTCTTGCGTTCGGGGACGCCCAACTCTTTGAGCAGGCCGGTGGCTTTGTAGACCGTATCGAGCGCCTCGGCCATGCCCTGCGACGCCACGTGCACGGCGCGCGCCAGATCGTCGGTATACATATAGGTGGAAGGCAAGGCTTCCAGGTTGGCGTCGAAGACCATGCCCACCAGTTCGCCTTTCCGGTTCACGGTGGGGCTGCCGGAATTGCCAGCGGAAATATCGCAGGTGCTCACGAAATCGAAGGGCGCGATCAGGTCGAGCTGCGCTTTGGCGTCCACCCACCGCTGCGGCAGCTTGAAGGGCTCCTTCGGACCGGCCAGGTGAAAGAGGCCGCCGAAAGTGGTGGCGAAGACCACGGAAGATTCGGTGCGGTCGTGATAGGCCTTCACCGAACCGAAGGTCACGCGCGGCGTGGAGGTGGCGTCGGGGTAATCCGCCGGGCCCCAGATGCGGAAACGGTATTGCGCAATCTTCTCCGAAGCCGAGGCGGCCAGTGCCTCGATGGTTTCCTGGTGTTTCTTGAGCAGCTTGCGGGCCGGTTCATCCAGAGCGCGGACCAGCCGCAGCATGCCGTCGTCGGATTGCAGGGCGGCCGCTTTGTCGCCGGCCAGCCGTTTTCGTTCCGCCACGTCCTTCAGCTTGCTGGTGGACACGAACTCCGCCGCCATTTGAGCCGGCGTTTTGGAGCCCAGGACGGCTTTGAGCGGAACCTCTTTTTCACCGAGCGCTTTGAGCTCTTCCAGATACTGCGTGAGCAGCGCGGTCTCCAGGGCGTCGTCGATGGGGGCGGGGGAGTAAAGCGCCAGCTCGAGGGAAGCCAGGGCGGTGTCGCGGTATTCGGGCAGGCGCTGCTCGTTGGGCTTGGCGCGCTCTTCGCTTAACCGCAGCACCTGGCGCGCAATGCGGAAAAGCGCCGAGCCCTGCGCGGCCGGCTGTTCCAGAATCTGGTACGGCTTCTCGAACGGCGTCCAGGTCTTGTAGGCGGCGGCCACTTCGTCCCACACCTTGCCGCCTTCGGTCCCCAGCTTGGGATCGTGTTCCACGGCGTTGCGCAGGCGCTTCTCGAAATTCACTTTGCGGATCAGCAGGCGCTCATCGCGCAGGCCGATCAGCAGGCCGGCGGTGGATTTGTAATTCAGCCCGAGGCCGGAAAGCCCCCCTTCGGCGATGCGCCGGCTGTCGTCGGTCTTGGGCGTGAAATTGCGCAGCCTGTCGATGCGCGCCGCCAGCCTCTGCGCCTTGAGCGGCATTTCAGTATCCCGGTAGAAAGTGAGTTGCGCGCTGGTGTCCAGGCGCGAAGTGGCCGCCGGGTTCCCGGCCACGAAGAGCAGGTCGGTATCCTTGACGCCCTCGGCGCTCCATTTCAGGAAGTGCGGGGTGACGGCCGGCTTGCCGTTCTCATAGGCGCGCAGAAAAGCGATGTCCAGCTCATACCGCTGATAAGTGAAAGTGGCGGCGTCGCCGCCGAAAAAGGTCATCGCGCGTTCCGGCGCGAACACCAGCCGCAGATCGGTATAGTTCTTGTAGTGGTAAAGGTGGTATCGTTCGCCCGAAGAGAGCGCCACCACTATGCAGACGTCCCCGGTTTTTTCCGCGCAGGCCTTTTCCACCCGCGCGATGGCGGCGTTGCGTTTGGCCAGCGTATCGGCGGCTTTCTCGGCTACGGCCGCGGCCTTGGCGTTCTTGGGCGCTTCCTTCACCGGCTCTTTGATCTGGCTGGTGACGTCTTCCAGGCTCTCCAGGACGCTGGCTTCGAGGCCCGCGCAGGCTCGTTCGTCCGAGCCGGATGCCGCATAGAACCCATCCTTGACATAATCGTGCTCCGGCGTACTGAGTTTGGCTACGCAGTTCGCCACAGCTTCGCGGTTCGTCAGCACCAATCCGCCCGCCGATACGAATGAGCCGGAAGAGCCGCCGATCCGCAACGTGGCCAGCCGCAAGCTTTCCAGAAACGCGTCCGTCACTTCGAAACTGTAGGCCTTCTTGACCGCGTCTTTCGGAAACTCGTTGAAAAGCCACATGCCCTCGTCGCCCAGAACGGGCAGGGCGAGAGCGCACACCAAAAGCACAGCGGGGATTTTCATGCAGACTCCAGGATATATTGATTCCGGGGCGCGGGCCAATTAGTTCCCGAAGTTCCCTGCCGGCGGATTCCGCTTGACAACGCTAATGAATTAGTACTAAATCACATCTATGCCGCGTATCGTTGTCTTTCTTCTCATGGCAGCCGCCTGCCTGATGGCCCAGGACCAAACGACGACGCCACCACCGCCGCCTCCGGCCATTCCCGACCTCATCAAGACCGGCCAGGCCGGCTACATGAAGGGCGATTACGAATCCGCCCGCCAGAGCTTCCAGCAGGCGTGGGACATCGCCCGCATGGGCCCGATGGACGATCCGGTGCGCTACGACATCCTCAAGCGCCTGGTTTCGGCGCGCGCCGCCGCCGGAGAATTCGCCGACGCCGACGATTTTCTCCAACTGGCCATCTCCTGGCGCGAACAGAACCTCGGCATGAACGACCCGAAGATCGTCGACGACGTCCTGCTCTCCGTGGGCTTCGCGCGGGCCATGAAAGATTTCGACAAGGCCCGGTTGGTGATGGGCCGCGTTCTGTCGATGCATTTTCGGAAGGCGGCCGGCGCCGACAGCATCGAGGTTGCCGACGATTTCAGCCGCATGGGGCAGATCTACGCCGAAATGGACAAGAAGGAGGATGCCATCAACTGGCTCAGCAGTGCGCTGGATCTTCGCACGAAGATTCTCGGGCCGCTCGACGCTTCGCTGGTCTACGACCTCGATCGCCTGGGCGGCTTGCAGATCGCTTCTCGCGCTTACGAAAAGGCGGAAGCAACCTACCGGCACGCGTTGGTGATCCGCGAAACTCTTTACGGCAAGAAGCATGCCGACCTCATCGCCACCGTCGATGGCCTGGCCTACGCCTTGTTCGGGCAGAAGAAGTTCGACGACGCCGAGCCTTTCTATCTGCGGCTCCTGGACCTGTGGAAGGCTTCGGTGGGTAGCGAAACTCATCCCATGGTGGCCATGGCGTACGACAAGATCGCGATCTTCTACGGGGCTCAGAAAAAATGGGACCAGGCCGAAGAGGCCACCACGCACGCTAACGCCATTCGCGCGTTCCAGTTGGCGGATGGCCTGTCCGGTGAAGCCTCCCAGCGCATCGACGAGAGCAAACTGGCCGAAGCGCTGCCGATCTACGAGCGGGCCATCAAGATTCTGGACCCACCTAACGCCCTGTATGACTCCGAGCGCGCCGACCTCGAGAACATGGCCAACGAACTCAAGAAGGTCGTGAAGAAGCCCACGACCCAGCCTCCGCCGGCGAAGAAGAAGTAGTGCGGGCCGGGGCAGGGCGGACGCGCCGGTCGACGAGACGCATGGTGGAAACGCACGGGAACGTCCCCGGTTTCTCGCGGGGGCCAGATCTAGCAGGCATGTACGGAGTCAATGAAGTGCTGGAAATATGGGCAACGCTGCTTGATGCGGTCGAGGTCGGCGGTGGCGGCCACCTCAGCGTACACTGCCGGGTCAGCCGGGAGCCGCGCTTGGGAGAGCATACGTAGGAAAAGGGCCTTCGCATTGGTTGCTCCTTCCAGAGGGTCCGCAACGGGCTGAGCAGACGGAGTCTTGCCCCGCTTCCGTGCAACGACATTGACCGCGTTCTCGTCCGCCAGCAGCCCAGGTCTCCACCATGCACCTTGTCGCATAGAAATGAACAGGCAGCGTCAGCTTCCCACGAAATCCCGACTGGTCAAGGATACGAACTAATTCGTCTTCCACGGCCTGCGAGTCGCGGCAGTCGGAGTCGCGAACTACGAACGCCTTCCCGACGTTGTAGCCCGAGTGCCACTGGAAGTTTTTCAAGCACGCAACGAACTTCCGGCGCACACCCACCACATTTTGGCACGGCCTCGCGAGCACGTCATCCACGTCGGTCCGGATTCGCCGGATTAGAGTCGAGTAAACAACCGAGTCGCGTTCAGCCTCCACAACGATTCCGAAGACCATTATTCGCCGAGTGCCCCTGTTAGCATGAGGTCCCCAAGACCGAGGTCCTTGTCCTCGACTAGCTTTCGCAGGTGAGTCTTGTCGCTGGGGCGAACCACAACAGTCTCGCCATGTTTTTTCTCGATCCAGAGTATCTCATCGAGATTCATTTGATCGAGCAGGTAAGGCGAGTGAGTGGTCAGTACAATCTGGGAGGGCGGGACGTTGCGGTCCGACACTTCCTCCTGAACCTGCCGCAACAGCGCGACAAGGGTCTCGAGAAGCCTGGGATGAAGGTGATTCTCGGGCTCTTCAACGAGGAACAAAGTCCCGCCGAGATCGTCCGGAGCGCAAATAAGCGAGAGGAAAGCGATAAACGCCAACTCACCGTCGGACATCTGGACAAGCGGAGTGGGGCGAGCCAGAGCCTGCTCTTCGGACGCGAGGTAAACCGTCCCCTGCTGGGTAGGCCAAGTCAAGAGACGACGAATGTCCGGAAAGACATCCCGAGCAACCTCCGCAATGCGGTTGAAGGTTTCTGGCGCCCTGGTTTGGAGCCACATCAGCCAAGCTGATAGGTTCTCTCCCTGGGGCTCAAGGACGCCTCCCGCCGTCACCGGATTGAGCTGCTTCATCCGGCTGGGAACCAGATTATAGGAACGCCAGTTTTGGGCGGACCACTTTAACGGGTAGCCCTCCCAGTTCTGAGGAGCAAGCTCCATCGCGGACCTTTCCGGGCTGACGCTCACTAGGTGCTGTCCGTTTGCGTTAACCAACCAACGGCCTTCGCTTTCGCGCGTGATGAGCGGGTATTGTTGTTCGCCCTCCACGAGAACGAGCTGCTCCGCTTGAATGTTGACGTAGCCACTGGGCCCGCCCACCAGCTCAATCCCATATTTGAAGCTTCTGTCTGGTCGGGCTGGGTCCGTAAATTCAACACCTACCGAGAGAAGTCTATCCGGCCCTCCCTTCCACAGAACCTCGTCTATCCCTCCGCGTCTGACGAGAGCGTTCACGGGGCCGTATGTTCCCGCCTGAGGAAACCAGGATTCATAGAGGAAGCGCAAGGCGTCAAGAAGATTGCTCTTGCCTCCCATATTAGGGCCGACCAGAACGTTGAGCGGGCCCAGGGGAAGGTCGAGGCTTCGGAGGCTCTTGAAGTTACGGGATAGCAATCGTGTCAGCACGGAGGACCCATTGCTATCGTACTCCGGTCCGCTTCCTACCTCAAGCTGCGCTCGGGGTTGAGTCATACGCCTTCGCCCTTTGTACGCTGGATATCCAAGAGGCTGGCGGCCCGACAGGCGGACTGTTAGTCGGCTGAGGCGCTGCTCACTCCACCCGATCGACGATCCCTCGAGGATGACGGCGCATCCGGAGGTTGGACCGTCAGGCCCGGTTGTGCCCCCGGCCTCTTCGTCTACAATATACATAATGTCCAGATCGCTGTTTGCCATCATTGCGTCCGTGCTCATGCTGGTTGCGGCCAGCACCGCGCAGAGCGAGAAGAAATGGGCTTTCAATAAAGCGGAAGTGGAAGCCTATGTGCGGCACTTGTGGGTGCTGCCGCCCGCCTTGGGAGTGACCGTGGGCGACCCGAAGCCCGCGGCGGACCTGCCCGGCTTCCAGGAAGTCGTGGTCAAGATCACCCAGGGACAGGCCTCGCAGGACATTTCCATCTACATCTCGAACGAAGGCAAGATCCTCCAGGGCAACATTTACGACATTAATCTCAACCCTTTCAAGAAGGACCTCGACCGCCTCAAGACGCAGTTCCAGCCCAGCCTCGGGACGCCCGGCGCCACCGTCGTGCTGGTGGTCTTCAGCGACTTCCAGTGCCCTCATTGCAAGGCCGAAGCGCAGATGCTGCGGCAGAATCTGGTGGCGAATTATCCCACCCAGGTGCGCCTCTATTTCATCGACTTCCCGCTCGAGCAGTTGCATCCCTGGGCCAAGGCCGCGGCCATCGGTGGCCGCTGCGTTTTCCGACAGGATCCGGGCTCGTTTTGGGAATATCACGATTGGGTTTTCGGACACCAGGAATCCATCACTCCCGAAAACCTCAAAGAAATCGTCACCATCTGGGCCAAGGACCGCAAGGACATCGATTCCCTGCAACTCGGCCAGTGCATGGACACCAAGGCTACCGAAAAGGAAGTCGATGCCGAAATGGAACAAGGCCGAACGTTGCGGATTGAAGCTACTCCCACTCTTTTCATCAACGGGCGGCGGGTTCAGACATCCCTGACGTGGCCCGACCTGAAGGCTACCATCGACAACGAAATCGAATACCAGAAGATCGCCAAGAACGCTGGCGAAGACTGCGGCTGCGATTTGCAGCTCAACGTGCCGGGCCTGCCGAAAACCGGCGTGCCGGTGGTCAAGAAGAACTGATTGGTCAAGAATCGAACACCCATGAATTCTCATAAGAGCCGGCTCGTGTGGCTGGTTTTGTGCGTAGCGCCGTTAGCTTATGGCGCCGACGCCAAGATTGATCCAAATCTTTATCTGAACGATGTTAAGTTTCTGGCCTCGCCGGAGTTAAAGGGACGCGCGACTGGCAGTCCGGAGCTCGAAAAGGCGGCCGCCTTCATCGCCGGCAAATTCCGCGAGTTCGGTTTGAAGCCGGTCGCGGGCCACGCTTTTCTACAGGCTTTTCCGGTGACCACCGACGCCAGGCTCGGCAAGCAAAACCACTTCGACTTCCGCGAAGATGGCCGCGTCACCACGCTGCGCTGCCCGGACGATTTCGTGCCCTTCAATTACTCCTCCACGGCGAAGCTGAGCGGCCCCGTGGTCTTTGCGGGCTACGGCATTACGGCCCCGGAATACCATTACGACGACTATGCCGGCTTGGACGTTAAGGGCAAATTTGTGTTGGTGATGCGGCATGAACCTCAAGAAAACGATGAGCACAGCATCTTCGCCGGAAAGATGTTCACGCAGCACGCCCAGTTCGTCAACAAGGCCGCCAACGCCAAAATGCACGGCGCCGCGGGGCTGATCCTGATTGATGATCGCGCCGCCCATCCCGGCGAGCCGTGGGAGATGCAGAAATTTGGTTCCACTTCGGGGCCGCTGGATGCCGGAATCGCCATCCTGCAGGTCCAGGAGGAGCGCATCGACGCCTGGTTTCAAGAGGCCGGCAAGAGCCTCCCCGCGCTGGAAGCGGCCATCGATAAGGACCTCACGCCGCAGTCCTTCGCCTTCCCCGACGCGCTTCGCGTGGACGCCAGCGTGGATATCGCACGCATCGTCAAGACCGTCCACAACGTGGTCGCTTATGTGCCCGGCGAAACCGGCGAATACGTCATCATCGGGGCCCATTACGACCACCTCGGCATGGGCGGCCAGTATTCCCTGACGCCTTCGGTTACGGCGATTCATCCCGGCGCCGACGATAATGCCTCGGGGACCGCCGGCGTCATCGAGCTGGCGCGCTGGTATTCCAAGCAGCCGAAACAAAAACGAGGCGTTTTGTTTTTGTCGTTCGCGGGCGAGGAAATGGGCCTGCTGGGATCGGCTTACTACGTGGCGCACCCTGAGCTGCCGCTGGCGAAGGCCGTGGCCATGATCAATATGGATATGATCGGCCGCATCCGCGGCGGCAAGGTCTATATCGGTGGTGTGGCCACGGGCACCGGCCTGCGGCCGATGCTGGAGCAGGTGACGCCCAAGTATCAACTGAAGGTGGATTATTCCGAGGGCTCGGAAGCGGGATCGAGCGATCACACGTCGTTTACCAGCGGGCAGGTGCCGGTGTTGTTTTTCTTCTCCGGTCTCCACGCCGATTACCACAAGCCCGGCGACACCTGGGATAAGATCGACGCGCCCGATGCCGCCCTTCTGCTCACCTTGGTCGCGGAAGTCGCCGACGATCTGCGCGCTGTCGCCGTGCGCCCGGAGTTCGTGCATGTCGCGCCCCGGACCCCGCCCATGGGCGGCACTTCGGGCTCCGGCTACGGGCCGTGGTTCGGGTCGATTCCGGATTTCGGCGAAGGCATCAATGGCGTCAAGTTCGCCGATGTGCGCGAAGGCTCTCCCGCCGCCAAGGCCGGCTTCAAGGCCGGAGATGTGATGATCGAATTCGACGGCAAGAAGATCGACAACCTCTACGACTTCACCTACGCCTTGCAGGCCAAGAAGCCGGGCGATGAAGTCCTGGTGAAGGTGCTGCGCGACAACCAGCCCGTGGAGGCCAAAGTGCTCCTGGCGAAGCGGCCATAGTATTACAAGTTGTTTGAATGTGCCGCCGCTGGGAAGATTTCGTTGCCCTCGTGGCGCACGCACTCGTGCGCGCCGCGTCGACACTCGTGTCGACGCCTGGCGCCATCTCACATTGGTTGCGGCTGGCTGCACTGCGGGGAGGCCAATCTTGGCCGCAGCCGCCTTTAGGCGGCTCTTTCCAGCGGCAATAGCCGCGGCTGAACCCGCGCGGTACACATGGTCCCTTTACAGTTCGGGCAACAGTTGCTTGAGCATTTGGACCAGCACGGAAGGGAAGAACGGCTTGCGCAGGAAGCGCACGCGGGGGGATTTGGGAGTGTGCGGGCCCTTGTCATAGCCGGAAATCAGCAACACCCGGGCCTCCGGATGCAGCTTGAGCACGCGCTCCGCCAGCTTGTTGCCGTCCATTTCGGGCATCAGGACGTCGGAGATCATCAGGTGCACCGGGTGCTGTTCGCAGATGCGCAGGGCTTCGGAGGGCCGCGGAGCCAGCAAAATGTTCACGCCGCGCGGACGCAGCATCTTTTCCATCAGCCGCAGGATTTGCGGGTCGTCATCCACAATCAGAACGGTGCGCTTTTCTGTGCTCATTCGAACATCTGATTCTACGGGTGGCTGCTCGCTTCGCGCAACCGGGCTCCGATTCTGCGACAATGCGGCCAATGCCCTGTCTGTTTTTCATTTTCATTCTGGCTTTCCCCCGCGCCGTCCTGGTCCTGATGTTTTTCTTCTCCAACTATCTCGGGCGGGCCTACCACGGGCTGCTAATCCCCGTGCTCGGTTTCTTCTTTCTGCCGCTGACCACCATCGTGTACGCGTGGCTCATGAATTCGCATCGCGGAACCGACGGCATCAATTTGATTTTTCTGATTGCCGCCGTAGTGATCGATCTGGGCGGCCTGAGTGGCGGCGAGCGCTATCGCCGGACAACCCGCTAAAGGTGCTCCGCTCCTTACCAGAGCCGCGACCGTGAGGCAGCGGAGGCCCGGAACACGCAGCTAAACTATAAACCTAAGCACGGCCCGGCAGCCGGTCCACCCTCCGTAGCGCTGGGAATAGCCATGCCCAAACGGCCACCACCACCATCGTGCCGATGCCGCCATAAACCACCGCCGGCACGGTGCCGAACCACTGCGCCGTCAGGCCCGATTCGAACTGCCCCACCTCATTCGACGCCCCAATAAAAATCATATTCACCGCGCTGACGCGGCCGCGCATCTCATCCGGCGTGCCGAGCTGGATCACGGTGTGGCGGATGATCACGCTCACCATGTCCAGAGCCCCCAACGCAGCCAGCGCCGCGAGCGACAGCGCCAGATTCCGCGAGAGTCCGAAAACCACGGTGCAGATGCCGAAGCCCAGCACGCACGCCAGCATAGTCGCCCCCGCGCGGCGGCTGATCGGCCGGTAGGCCACCAGGATCGCCATCAGGATGGCGCCGGCGCCCGGAGCGGCCCTCAGGATGCCGAGTCCCGTGGCGCCGATCGAGAGAATCTCTTTCGCGTAGACCGGCAACAGCGCCACCGCGCCCCCCAGCAGCACCGCGAACAGGTCCAGAGAGATAGCCCCCAGAATCAACTTCTCGCGCCAGATATAGCGCAGCCCGCCCAGCACCGCTCCGATGGACGCCGCGCCGCGCGGCCGCGGCGGCGCCTTCACCCGCGTCTTCGCAATCAGCAACAGGCCGGTGAGATAGGCCGTCCCCGCCGCCACATAAGCCGGAACGGGAGTGCCCGTGAAGCTGTAGAGCAGACCTCCGGCCATGGGGCCGGTGATGAGCGCCGCCTGAAAAATGGACGACGACCACGCCACCGCGTTCGGGAAATGCTCTTCGGCCACCAGTTGCGGCAGGTAGGCCTGGCCGGTGGGCATGTTGAACGCGCGCACCGTTCCGTTCAGCAGCAGCGCCGCGTAGATCGGCCAGACCGTCGTAAGGCCGCGCAGCGTCAGCGCCACCAGCAACCCCGAGCACAGGGAGAACGCGAAGTAACAGGTTTGCAGGATGCGCTTGCGGGCCACCCGATCGGCCGTGTGGCCCGCTACCAGGAAAAGCAGCATCCCGGGAAGAAATTGCGCCAGCCCCACCAGGCCCAGATCGAGCGGCCGCTTGGTCAGGCTGTAGACTTGCCAGGCCACCGCGACCGACTGCATTTCCGACGCGGCCGTGGTCAGGAACCGCGCGAACATGAAGTAGCGGAAGCTGGGATATTGAAACGCGACGCGGGCCTGCGGCATGGCACTGGGCTAATGCTTGCGGAGCTTGGCGGCGAATTTCTCGCGGAACTTCTTCAGTTTTGGCGAGACCACAAAAGCGCAATACGGCTGTTGTGGATTGTTGCGGAAGTACTCCTGGTGGTAGTCTTCCGCCATGTAGAACTCGGAGGCCGCCCGCAGATCGGTCACAATCGGCCGGGAAAACAGGCCCTGGTGGTCGAGTTCCGCAATCATCTGTTCGGCGGTCTGGCGTTGCGCGTCGCTGTGAAAGAAGATCACGGAGCGGTATTGCGGTCCGGCGTCGTTGCCCTGCCGGTCGCGTGACGTCGGGTCGTGCGTGGCCAAGAAGACTCCCAGAATCTCGCGGTACGTCGTCACCGCCCGATCGAATATCACCTGTACCACCTCCACGTGCCCGGTGGTGCCCGTGCATACAGAGCGGTAATCGGGGTTCGCCAGGTGGCCGCCCATGTACCCGGACTCCACTGTCAGCACCCCTTGCATTTCGTCGTAAACTGCCTCCAGGCACCAGAAGCAGCCGCCACCCAGTGTTGCGGTCTCGGAAGTTGCCATTCTTTTCACTCTACACCCTGGACTCACGGCAACTGCATTTCAGGAGGGCGTCCGCCCTCCTGAACACCGCAACTTATAGGCCAAAATGAGGTTTAATAAGGCAGAGGGTAAGAGATGCGTCGTAATGCACTGCGGATGCTGACCTGTGTGGTGTGTCTGTCCGCCTCCACCGGAATCGCGGTTTACGCCAGGAAGACCGCTGCCAAATCCGCCAATTTCTCCAAACAGATCGCCAAGAGCGATCGGATCGTGCAGGCCCTGAACCGCCTCACCTTCGGCGCGCGCCCAGGCGACGCCGAACAGGTCCGCAAAATCGGCCTCAAGAAGTGGATCGGCCTGCAAATCCATCCCGAGCGCATTCCCGAAAACCCTGTGCTGGCGGAAAAGCTGAAGCCTTTCGACACCCTCACCATGCCCAGCGCCGAACTGGTGCGCAACTATCCGGCGCCGGAAATCGTCCGCCAGATGGTCGCCGGCCAGATTCCCTTTCCCACCGACCCCGATCGCCGCATGATGATTCAGCGCCTCGTGGCGCGCGACGAAAAGCGCCAGGCTGCCGGCGGTCAGGGAGTTCCACCGCCGCCGCCGCCCGGCGCGCCCAACGCCCAGCCGCTAACCGACCTCCTGTCACAGCCGCAGATCCGCGTGCTCCGCACCGGCGCGCCGCAGGAGCGCCTGGCGGTGTTCCAGTCGCTGCCCGCCGATAAACAGGACGACGTGATTGCCGCGCTGCCCGCGGGTATTCGCCAGGCCTTGTTTGCCGCGGCGCCGCCGGACGTGCGCCGCAAAATCGAAATGTCCGCCGGTCCCGCCCAGGTGGTGGCGCGCGACCTGATGGAAAGCAAGATCCTTCGCGCCGTGTACAGCAGCCGGCAGTTGGACGAGGTGCTGGCCGATTTCTGGTTCAATCACTTCAACGTCTTCCTGGATAAGGGCGCCGACCGCTACCTCATCACCGAATACGATCAGGCAGCCATCCGCCCGCACGTGCTGGGCAAATTCCGCGACCTGCTGGAAGCCACCGCCAAGAGTCCCGCCATGCTGTTTTATCTCGACAACTGGCAGTCCGTGGGAGCCAACGTGCCCCTGCCGCGCGGCCCCAACGCCCAGCGCCGCGGCCTCAATGAAAACTACGGCCGCGAGCTGTTGGAACTCCACACCCTGGGCGTGGACGGCGGCTATACGCAGAAGGATGTCACCGAAGTGGCCCGCTGCTTCACCGGTTGGAGCATCAATCAGCCGCAGCGCGGCGGCAGCTTCCTGTTCACCCCGCGCTTGCACGATCGCGGCGAAAAAACCGTGCTCGGCGTGAAGATCCCGGCCGGCGGCGGCATCGAGGACGGCGAGAAGGTGCTCGACATCGTGGCGCGCCATCCGGCCACCGCGCATCTCATTTCCAAAAAGCTCGCCCAGCGTTTTGTGACCGACGATCCGCCGCCCGCGCTGGTGGAGCGCATGGCTCAGACCTTTCTCAAGTCCGATGGCGACATCCGCGCCGTCTTGCAGACCATGATCGATTCGAAAGAATTCTGGTCCGAGGGCGCTTTCCGCTCGAAAATGAAGTCGCCGCTGGAGGTGGTGGTGAGCGCCGTGCGCGCTTCCAATGGCAACGTCGATTTCGCCACCGGGCTCGTCAACCAGGTGGCCCAATTAGGCGAGCCGCTCTACCGCAAACAGGAACCCACCGGTTATTCCAACACCGGCAACGAATGGATGAACTCGGCGGGCTTGATGGCGCGCATGAATTTTGCGCTGCAACTGGCGTCCAACAAAGTGCCCGGCGTCATGGTGGAAAAACCGGAGAACAGCGCCGGCATCGCGCTCGGTTCGCCGGAATTTCAGAAGAAGTAATCGGGCAAGCAGTTCCGTGAGGGGAATGTTTATGACCAATCGTCGTATTTTTCTTCGCAATTCGGCGCTGGCGATGGTGGGAGCCGGCACGGCGCCGCTGTGGCTCGAGCGAGCGCTCTATGCCAGGGACGCTCCCTCGCCGCGCAAGAAAATCCTGGTCGCGATCTTCCAGCGCGGCGCGGCCGACGGCCTCAACGTCGTCGTGCCCCACGCCGAAAAGGCCTACTACGCGCTGCGCCCCACCATTTCCATCCCGCGTCCCACCGCCGCCGCCGATAAGCGCGACGATGCCGCCATCGATCTCGACGGCTTCTTCGGCTTCCATCCGGCGCTCGCGCCCCTCAAGCCCCTCTTCGACCAGGGCCACCTGGCGGTGGTCGACGCCGTCGGTTCGCCCGACCCCACGCGCTCGCACTTCGACGCGCAGGATTACATGGAATCGGGAACTCCCGGCCTGAAATCGACCGCCAGCGGATGGATGAACCGCGCGCTCCCCAAGCCCGAGGGCAAGCCTTCGCCGGTGCGCGCCGTGGCCCTGGGCCCGCTGCTGCCGCGCGCCATGCGCGGCGCATCCCCGGCCATCGCCCTGCAAACCATCGGCGGTTTCCAGGTGCGCGATCCCCAGGCAGCCATGGAATTCGAAAAGATGTACGAGGCCGCCAAAGATCCCATGATCCAGGCCACCGGCCGCGAGACCTTCGAAGCCATGAACATGCTGCAATCCATCCAGCAGCAGGCCTACACGCCGGCCTCGGGCGCGCAGTATCCGAATGCGCCGCTCGGCAACAGCCTGAAGCAGATCGCGCAATTGATCAAGGCCGATGTCGGCATGGAGATGGCCTTTGCCGACATCAACGGCTGGGACCACCACGTCAACGAAGTCGGCCAGAAGTCTTCCGAAGGCCAGCTTGCCAATCTGTTGCGCCAATACGGCCAGGCGCTGGCCGCGTTCTGGGCCGACATGGGCGACCGCATGAACGACGTGGTGCTGGTCACCATGTCGGAATTTGGCCGCACCGCGCATGAGAACGGCAATCGCGGCACCGACCACGGCCATGCCAACAATATGTTCGTCATGGGCGGCGCAGTCAAAGGCGGCAAGGTTTACGGCCAGTGGCCGGGTCTCGAAAAGGAGCAGCTCTACGAAGCCCGCGACCTGGCGCTCACCACGGACTTCCGCGACGTCCTGGGCGAACTGGTCTCCCGCCACATGGGCAACCCGACGTTGAATGGCGTCTTCCCCGGCTACGACCCGAAGTTCCTGGGCTTGGTGTAAGGCACGCGCGTTATAATTCAATCATCTGCGATGCGGATGTGGCGAAATTGGCAGACGCGCTGGATTTAGGTTCCAGTTCCCGCGAGGGAGTGAAGGTTCAAGTCCTTTCATCCGCACCAATCAATTAATTCAATGACTTAACGAGGTGTCCTGCCCCCTCCGCTGTGCTTGCCGCTGAACCGAAATCCGCCTCACTTGTACTTGACTTGTACTTGGGGCGGTCCGCTTCGGCGGGCTGAATTTGCAGAGCCGCCCCCTTTTCCCGGCTCTATTTTGGGTACCAAATCACTTAAGATCACTTGACTCACACGGCGTGGTAAGGTCAGGGCATGGCTCGCCCTATTTTGCCCGAAGTGGTGGCACCAGTTGTCTCATTGGGGTTATCGACTTCACCACCCTTCAGATAAAGCTCAAGCTTCTGCGCGGCGATGTGCAGATCTCGCTCGTCTACTATGTTGTACCGGTCGAAGACGGAGCGGGTCTTGTGACCGGAGATCAGCATGGCGACCCTCTCCGGCACTCCAGCGCGGACCAGATTTCGCACTCCGGTACGCCGCAGGTCGTGAAAAAGTCGGACCGGATTTTCCTTCTCATCGACTAGGCCCGCGCGCTTTGATGCTTCTACCCAGGCATTCTTGAATTCTTTGATCCGCTTGCCCCATCGGAAAAAAACCCATGGGCACGTGGGCCATTTCTGGTCCCGGCTCTGGCGCTGCATAACCAGGATGTCGTACAGCTCACTCATGAGCGGAATCGCTCTGGCTTCGTCATTCTTGGTGTCGCCGGGCTCCAGCCTCAC
This sequence comes from Bryobacteraceae bacterium, assembly GCA_050014595.1. Classification (GTDB taxonomy): domain Bacteria; phylum Acidobacteriota; class Terriglobia; order Bryobacterales; family Bryobacteraceae; genus PALSA-129. The sequence goes on along the minus strand of JBEKDA010000017.1, from coordinate 31,097 downwards.
CAAGCGGGCTTTGAAATCCACCTGGGGCCACTGGAGTGCGAGAATCTCTCCTTTGCGGCAACCAGTGTAATAGGCAAACGTGATGACGGGGCGGAGGTGCTCTGGCAACTCTGACCGTAAAGCGATGAACTGCTCGAGCGTGAAGAAACCTTTGCGGACGTTGTTCTCCGCGAGCTTTGGAATCACTGGCACACGTGCCACGAGTGGAGGCACGGCTTCCTTGCCCAGTACGAATGCACGGTGCAGCATGGCCAGCTCGCGGTTAATGGTGCCGTTAGCCATCCCTTCCTTACGCCGCTGGGCGATGTACTTTGTGATCGCGGTCGTCCCCACGATCGAGGCACGCATGCGCCCAAAGAATGGGCGCAGGCGCTTCACCTTGTAGCCTGCCCACTCAATGTCCTTGCCGTTGAGATCATAGTCGCTGATCACCTCGTCGAGCAAGCCTGATACGGTGACTTTTTCCAAACGCGGGTGGCCGATTGTACCAGCCAGCATTTCGGCGTGGCGCTCCTTCAACAGCGTCTCGGCGTCGCGGTACTTCTCCGACTTACTGGACTCTCTCCGCTGCGCGCCGTTGCTGTAGTACTCGATCCACCAAGTTGGCAACTCGACGACGGTACTGTCAGGCTTTTTCCAAATGCGCCGAAAAATTCGGCCGAATTGGGGCTTGCGGGACATGGCCATACACTACACCGTCGTTCGCTTGTTGATCAAAATCCATTCGTCCAGATCCCGGATGTCCAGGAAAACTCGTCGATCGGGACGGACAACGGGCAGTGCACCGGCGGCGATCATGTGCTGGATGCTGGCTTTGGTCCTGCCCAGGTACTGCGCTGCCTGCTCAACGGAGAGGAGCCGCTGCGGGATCATGCTGGGGGTAGCCGGCATCCGCTGTACGAATTTGGCAACCATCAGATCAGCAAGCATGTCCAGCAGGGGGCGGATATCGAATCGGGACGGGACGGCCATCGCCGGGCCCACCAGAACATTTGGGGACCTCTGTGCTCCGCTGATTGCGTGTCGTGCCATGAGTTCTATCCGACCAGTCCGTTCTTCCTTGTATGTGGAAACTGCGACACAGATTCCTTCCCCCAAACGCCCCGTAATCGCAACCTCAGCCCGCAAGCAGCATCGTTTAGGGCTGGGGAGGTTGGATGGACCCTGGGGCGGTAATTTTGGAAGGGCCTCCATCTCCCCACTGTTCCAATAGCTTTTGAACCTGTTCCCTGGACCGCTGCCGCCTCAAGAGTTTCCAGGCGCGGTTGTCGGCCTTCGGCACGCAGACCACTACAATTTCAAGCTGCCGTTTGCGAAGTAGCATGACCATGCGCGTGCGTAGCACCTGGAGCCGGTGGCCGCGAATCGGCGAGAGGCCGTAGAACTGGCCGTTGAATAACGGGTCGTCGGAAACGATTTCGACCAGGAGACCGCCTACCCGAACCCGCTTCAGTACAGCAAGAAGGCCCTGGTACTGCGCTTCAATTTTGTTTAGGCCAGCGAACACCGCCAGCCCGCCTTTTGCGCGTATTTTCGTCCCAGTAGGCGAAAACCGAGCCGTTTCCCTCCGGCTGCACGGCGGCGCTGATGAAAATGCGGCGAACTGCGGGCTCGGAAGAGTCGGCGTCTACAAGTGAAGTTTCTGTAATTTGTTCTGAGCCCTCCCTTGCGATGATCTGTATCCGCGTTCAAGAAGCTTTCCGGCGAGGTTTTGCTCGCGCGGAATCCAGGACAAGGTCAGCTTCAACTGCCGTTCCTCGATGATTTCGTGGATGCGGCGCAGTAGTCTTGCCAGCGAGGGGTCCCGAACCGCCCACTCCCCGCTGAACTGGTTGACTAGCAACTGGGAATCCGAGAAAACGTCGGCGCTGGATCCAACTCTCAGGTTGAGCAAGGCGTACCGCAGGCCCCGGTATTCTGCGGCATTGTTCGTCAGGCCATCGATCCGCTTGACCCTCTCTTGGCCGGTGCCCACGATCAGGAATGCGTATCCAGAGCCTGTCCCATCAGGCCGACATCCAGCACCATCGATAAACACATCTAGAACTCGGCGGTCCACCAAATCGGGCTCCAACGGCCACGGGTGGTTCATTTTGTTCGTCTCCTTCCCAAAGTCATATGAAAAAATGCCGATGGAACATCTGCGGACCTGGCGACCACGATCCGGCCCACTGCAGCATTGGTTTGTTTCGAACTGAGGTCGCGCAATAGCTCGCCACCGAAATGGAAATCACCGCTAGTGGCCAGCCCGTTCTTAGCCATATATTCGCCGCCTCCGATCCCAGCCTCAAACGGCTCGACTCTGGTGAGCCCAAACCTCCGAGTCGCCCTGCGTTCCCAGGTGTCCATCGGGAGACCATCGACACCGGCCACCAGGACATGGACATGGAACCGTCCCCCGATGCTGCCCAGGTCCTCTGCGATCAGCCATCCAATCCCTTCCGGAGATTCGCTCTGGAGTTCATGGAAAAACTGCTGAAGCTGAGCTAAAGCCCAAGCGGGAGATTCGAACTCCCGAAATGTTATGGTCATGAACCAGCACCATGCCAAAAGTGTTTCTATAAACTTTCCGTAATGCTTCCGCATTCGCCCTTGCCGCCGAGCGGCGTTGGCGCTGCGCTGTTCAGTGAATTTGTGATCGACTAGCATTGACGGCTCCCCTTGAGCGGTTCGCAATGCCGCTGTGCGGCAACTGCGGTATGGCTTGTTTATTTGAACGTTTGTTATGCACAGTGCACACCTTCGGTACAAGGATGTTTCAAATTCAATGGATGCCCAGGCCTGGTCGCCGCATCACTCTGAACCAAGTGTTTAGTTTACGGGCCTACCACGGGAGGGGATCAATGGCAGGAAGTCGCCTCTACCATGGTAGAAGGGAGAAAAAAATCAGTCTCGCGGCTTTCTGGGTGACGGACGATCTTTCTTGCCCAGGAACCGTTCAAAATTCCTGCTTGTCTTAGAGCGGGGCGAGAGCGTCCCCTTCAGCCACTTGTAAAACTCCGGCTTATGAATGCCTGAATTCGTTGCTTCGTAGATCTTCTTGTTCGAAGGATTGCCTGTGGCCGACTTGTACTCAGAGAGAAGGCATTCCCGACTGGCGATTAAACCGCTTACGGCTGTTGGTGCAATATCACCTGGGCCTGCAAGCGTCTCTTGGCTGGGTGCGGGAGTAGTAGAGGGGCCGAAATGCAAAGGATGGGCTTGGTCGTGAATCAAGTGGCTGTCTGGGCGGCCTTGGTCCGAAGCCAGCAAAAACCTGTTTTTCCAAACCCTAACTCGCAACGCAAGCTCGAATCGAAGCGGCTTCGGGCGCGGGCGCATCAGGCCGGCAACGGAGTAAACCAGGGTGCCAGATTTCGTGCTCCACTCGCCACGCTCTTCAGTCCCCATGCTCCGGCTTTCGCAGACCTCCGCGACCGTGCGCCGCCAAACGCCGGTTTTGGAAACCATACTCTGGAGCACTTCTTCTGCCAATGAGCGCAGCGATTGCAACCAGAGGTCCTGATTCACGGTGCCCGATTTCTCAATTGCCGCCAGATCTTCTTCAGCATTGGCGTCGAACACAGCCTTGGCATACTCAACGAAGAATTGCTCTAGCGACAGCGATGTACCCAGATTTCGCTTGGCCACGCGGTGGTCTGCGCAGTGTGAGGCACGCACGAATTCGAGTAGCGAGCTGGCCAGCTTTACTTCTGCGTCAATTTTCAGGATCTCGATTCGGTCTTTGGCTGATGAGTCAAGGTCTGGCCGCTGCCCAGTGGAACCTGTTGCCAGGTCCACGTCAAGCTTCGCACGCCCTGGGTTGAGGTCAGGCATTGGCGTCGGAGCCAATGTATCACGCCAGCAGAATGGTCACAAATGTGCATTTTGCGAAGATGGCAGGCTTTCAGCGCTTGGCAATGCGTGCCACGGTCATGGGCATCCAGATCCTGCCGTAGCGTGTTGCCACAGCCTCGGCGTTCAACGTGTCACAGATCGCCTGGAGCGTAGCACCCTTCTTTCGCATGGTACGGATACGATCACGAACCGCCGATTCGCCCGGCTTCTCGCCGTACAGTTTCCGGCCTTCGCACTTGCCGGTTGCCGCACGCTTGCGGGCCTTACCAGCTTGCAGCTTCAGCGTGATCATGGCGCGGTCATACTCGGAGATCGCTCCCATGATCTGCCGCATCAGCTTGCGGGTGGGGTCGTCGATGCAGAGGTCCGGCTCCATGGCAGAAATGAGAGTGATCCCGCGCTTGCGAAGATCAGCGACGATGTGCTCCTGCACCATGAGGTCGCGGGCCAGGCGGTCGAGCTTTTCGATAACGATTGACCGCACGCCGTTGCTGGTGATTTTCTGGAGCATTGCGGTCCAGGCCGGGCGGTTCTCCCATTCGGTCTTGCCTGGGAGGGCTTTCTCCTCGAAGACCTCGGCCAGCCTCATGTCGTGGGCGGCGACGTATTTGCGGATGGCAGCCAGTTGACGCGGGAAGCCGTCACCGTCCAATTGTGCGGCGCCGGAGACTCGGAGGTAGGCAAAAGCGGAAGTTCTGCTCATGCTTTAGTTTAACCTAAAAGGACTAAAAGGTTAAGTCAATGAAAACACTACGGGTGGCGACTTGCGATACATCTGAGCTACTGATTCTAAGCTCCTTGCTTCTGCGGACCCAACAGTCCGGAACCTGGACGGGGTTTTGACGTACTAAAGGCGTTTATGCGCGAGAATAATGTTGCGTCGCCGAAGCATGACCCGCCCGTAAGGCGCGCCGAAATCCGGTGCAAAACCCACAAAAGGCGGACGCCAAATTGACGAAATTCCTTTGCAGATGCGGCCCTGATATCCGCTGGGTCGGAATTGGTGCGGTAATCGTGCCCGCAAACGCCTCACGCTGAAGAAAACAGCACAGTATCGCCCGCCAAAGGTAACGTGGTGTGGTTGCGAGCACAGGCTCAGAGGGCTACCCCTTCAGCGCGGCTTGGGTTTTCGACCAGCGGGCTTCGTCTGCCGTTCGACGCCCTTGAACAGGTCAACGATGCGGACGCCGAGCGTTTGTGCCACGAGATGCAAGCTGGCCAGGGTGATATTCATCCGTCCAGTCTCGAATGCTCCGACCTGAGTCCTGTGGAAGCCCGCGAGGTCTGCAAACTCATCTTGCGTCCAGCCACGCTTGAGGCGCAGGGCCTGGATGCGCTTGCCGAGCCTCTTCTGGATTTCCTCACGTTGCACCAAAAGCAGTTTGGAGGTATTCTGCTTAAACGCATACTACTTATACGAAGAGTCGATCGACTCGGTTGAACCGCTTGCATCTGGACACGAAAAGGGATACACGTTAGGCGATGCTCAGGTCAATGGCGCCTATGGTTGGGATCGGCGCTGCAATCCTGCTGCTCGCCATTGTGAGTTTCTTTAAGACCACAACGAGCACGACACGCGCGGAGCCAAAACTGGCGCAGCCGGGCGATGCAGCGACCAACTCGAAAAGTAAAGAAGAGGCAAATGCCAACGCCAAACCAGTCGATCTCAAAGAGCAGATCCTGAACGACGCGAGGAAGACGGCACGAGAAGACTATATAACCACCATGCGCGAGGAATTTCGCAATAACGGAGTGGATGCCTCCATTTCGGATCACAATGGCGAACTTGCTATCGTCTCGGATCTGCTGAAACTGAAACCTGACCGCGACGAAATCTTGCGCCGCCAGTTTGGGCCAGCCGTGCGCCGGAATCTGTGTACAATGGGGTTCAAATCGCTCTCACTCAGGAGCGGTGTGATCTTTGGCGACGGCGACGAATATTCGCTTGGCTGCCCGGAGACGAACGCGGAAAAGGAATCGCGATTACAGGAGCAGCGCTCGGCAAGGCAGAAGTTCGTTGATGATCTTCAGCGGACCTTCGATAGTGATCCACAGGGGCATGGCATGCAGATAGCACAGGCGAACAACGAAATCCTTTTCACGGCGGACTTTGGTGACCTCAGCCCGCAGATGATTCGGGCCATGTGGCTATCAAAGTTCAGCGATCAAGAAAAGAAAAATCTGTGCGGCATCGGCTTTAAAGGGATCAGGGCGAGAGCTGATGCCAAGAGCCCGGGCACGTTCATCTCGTTCGGTTGCGGGAGCGCGGCGAGCAAATGAAGCCCAGCACGGTCCGTACTTCTGAGCAGTTGCGCTTGAGCGATAGTGCCCATCTTCTCGCTCAAGTGTAGGTAGGCCCTAATGATTGAATGCCCAAAATGCAGATGTATCCGCCCGGACTCTCAGCAGAAATGCGATTGCGAAAAACTGAGGACGTGTTCATTCTGCGGAGTCCAAACGCTCGGAGATGAGGGAAAATGTGCACGATGTGGGCAGCCATTTCCCGTGCCAAAGGGAACTTATTCCGCGGAGGAGCCGGAGACAACGCCACTTTGGGGAAGGAAATCAGATTCTATCTGGCGCGGTGAAGGAAAGACGAATATGACAACCGCTGACGATCAAGTGAAATGCCCCAGATGCGGTTCGGCCCAGATTCATGCCGAGAAGCGTGGCTGGCGTCTCACGACTGGATTTATCGGTAGCAGCAAGATTTGGATAACCTGCCTAAAGTGTGGACACCGGTTCAAACCGGGAGCCGCCGGGGGCGGCATCGGATTTATGGGGGTCATTTTCGTGATCGTGGTTCTCTATTTCTTGCTGCGCTCGTGCTCCTCATGACGGCTTGCATCTGGATTAAGGATAAACAGCTCAAGATTACCAATTGGATGTATAATCACCTCGGGCCAGGATCTACAAAGGAGAGAAAATGAAAAAGGTTTTGCTCATTGCTGCATACGTGTGCGGTTCCGCTATGTGCGTGTCAGCGCAATCTCAGGACGCCCGACCAGTTGTTCCTCCAACTCCACAGACTGCCTCGGCTACTAATCCAAATGCGGACAAGATGACCAATGCTGACGTGATTGACCTGGCTGGCCTGGGCTTGTCGGACGACATCGTTATCGACAAAATCTATGCTGCAAAAGCTACCGATTTCGATACGAGCATCCCAGGGTTGAAAGCCCTCAAGGCTGCCAAAATATCCGATGCGGTGATCCGGGCGATGATCAATCCATCACGCCCAGCTCCACAATCAAGTGCGAGTTCGGTTGAATCGACCGGGCAGACGCCGCCACCAGATGTCGAACATCCACCAACTCTGCAGTCAGCAGGTAAGGCCCGCGTGTTCTTTCAGTCAGCGAGTCACGGTAATACAACTAACGCAAGCCGGGACCAGTCGATGGAGATGAGTAAGGATTTTGAGCAGGACTGCCCTGCCGTACAAATAACACTTGCGCAACAGATGGCCGACTACACCGTAGCCTTAAATCATATCGAAGTCGGCCTTGCGCGAGACAACCAGATACAAGTCGCTGATAAGAATGGCGACCTCCTATCTAAAACCAAAGAAGGCGGAAGTATCAGGGCAGGTATGAAGAAAGCGTGCGCCCTGATTCTTGCGGACTGGGCCAAGAAGACGAAATGAGAAACCCAAGGACCCCGGCGAAGCAGCCCAAAACAGCCGCTGACAAGCCGGCCAAGTATCCTCGCCACTCGCTTGAAAAGTCACTCAGGATTCCGAAAGCGACTCTGGAGCAGAACGGTGGGCACCCTTCCACGCCGAGTCAGGCGGCTGGGTAACGCCCTGAATTTGCACTTTTGAGACCGCAGGCATCGTCATTTGGGGGTCGGAGGTTTAAGATAGCCCGGAACCGCATTTTGGACGGGAAAACCGGCGCTTTTGCGGCTACGGAACCTCAGGGCGCATCGTCCTGGGCAGAGCCTGCGCCAATTCGGTGTGGTGTGCCAATCTGCCGTTCAGCCAGTTGTACTTGCAGTTGTACTTGCCGGGAGGCGACGTGGCGCGATTCTGGGTTATTCCCAATTTCACCAAAGCTGCGCCAGGTTGCATGCCGCGACCTGGGGCCGGCCTTGCCGGGGGCTTTAGGTTCCAGTTCCCGCGAGGGAGTGTAGGTTCAAGTCCTATCATCCGCACCAAATCATAATTAAGGACTTCGGTCTTCATGACGCCTTCATTCACGGTAGTGGTTTTGTAGTGGTTTCTCGTCATTTCACCCGCCGCAACTTGTCGCGGCCACCCTGCCGCATTCGCCGGAATCGCCAGCCGCTGCCACGGCCCCTCGCCAAAAGTCCGCTCCCTGTCCCCGTCGACAAGAACTCAGAAAACGAGTCAGAAAACGAGTTGCACCTCCCGCATCGGCTGTGGTAATGTTGCTCAACCTCAGACTGGAAGAGGGTTGGGTTCGTGGAGGGATTCCGGGATGCTGCTTGCACCCATCATTTGGGTTCTGACGGTTGGGATCGTTTACTTTTTTGCGGCCAAGACATGGTGGTTTCCGCCTCCGATCAATCAGCACGGAATGGATTACGATGCGCAATTCATGCGCACCCTGATCGTGGTCGGGATCGTCTTCACCTTGGCGCAGTTTGCGTTGGGCTGGGTGATCATGAAGTTCCGCAACGATGGCGGAAAGGCTTCACACTCCCACGGGAATAACGCGCTGGAGACGCTTTGGACCAGCGCCACCGCCATTCTGTTTCTGGGCCTGGTGGTGATGGGAACCAAGATCTGGGCGGGCGTGCATTTCGATGAGGCTCCGCCCGGCGCCATCCCCATCGAGGTCATGGCCAAACAGTTCTCGTGGAACTTCCGCTATACCGGCCCGGATGGAAAGTTCGGCCACACCGACCTCCATCTCATCAACGACGCCAACGGCGACCCATTCGGGCTCGACCCGAAGGACCCGGCCGGCAGGGACGACATTATGAGCGCCTCGCTCAAAGTGCCGGTCGGCAAGCCCATCAAGTTGATTCTGCACTCCCGCGACGTCATCCATAACTTTTTTGTTCCGGAGCTTCGCATGAAGCAGGACATCGTGCCTGGAATGGAGATTCCCATTCACTTCCAGGCCGACAAGATCGGCATCTACGAGGTGCCTTGCTCGGAACTGTGCGGGCTCGGCCATTTTCAGATGCGCACCACCATGCAGGTGATGAGCGAAGCGGATTTCGAACAGTGGAAACAGCAACAGGCGGCCAACAAGTAATGGCGGTCAGGACAAATTCCCAGAGGTAATCTATGTCTTCTCCAGCCCATGCGGCGCACCACGCGCCCCATAGCTTCATCCGGAAATACGTTTTCAGCCTGGACCACAAAGTGATCGGCATCCAGTATTACCTGCTGGGGCTGTTCTCGGTGCTGATCGGAATGAGCCTGTCGCTGCTGATGCGGTTCCACATGGTGAACCCGAATGTGTCGGTGGCGTGGCTCGGCAAGCTGTGGCCCACGGCCGCCGCGGGCGGCGTGATGACGCCGGAACTGTATCTCTCGCTGATGACCATGCACGGCACCATCATGGTGTTCTTCGTGTTGACCACGGTGCCGCAGAGCGGATTCGGCAATTTTATTCTGCCCATCCAGATCGGCGCCGAGGACATGGCCTTTCCGGTTCTCAACATGATGTCGTTCTGGACCACGTTTCTGGCGCTGGTGGTGATGGTGGCGGCCTTCTTCGTGCAAGGCGGCGCCCCGCTGGCCGGCTGGACCGCGTATCCCCCTTTAAGCGGCGCGGGTCCGTTGACCGGTCCGGGCGAGGGACTCGGCCAGACGCTGTGGATCGTGAGCATCGCGATTTTCTGCGGAGCCTCGCTCATGGGGGCCATCAACTTTATCGCCACCATCGTCGACCTGCGATGCAAGGGCATGAGCCTGATGCGCATGCCGCTCACCTGCTGGACCTGGCTGGTGACGGCCATCCTCGGGCTGCTGGGTTTCGCCGTGCTGCTGGCCGCCGGCGTATTGCTGATTCTTGACCGCCAGGCCGGCACCAGTTTCTTCCTGCCCGCCGGCATGTTGATCAACGACCACATCATCGCGAATCACAAGGGCGGCTCCCCGCTTCTCTGGCAGCACCTGTTCTGGTTCTTCGGCCACCCGGAGGTCTACATCGCGATTCTGCCCGGCATGGGCGTGGCGTCGCAACTGCTTTCCACCTTTTCGCGTAAGCCGGTCTTCGGCTATAAGGCCATGGTCTACGCCATCCTGAGCATCGGCTTCCTGGGCTTTTTGGTGTGGGGCCACCACATGTTCATGAGCGGGATGAACCCGTACTCGGCGATGGCCTTCGCCACCTTGACCATGTGCATCGGCGTGCCATCGGCCATCAAGACCTTCAATTGGATCGGGACGCTGTGGGGCGGCAAGATCCACTTCACCACCGCCATGCTGTTCGCGCTGGGCTTCGTTTCGCTGTTCGTGACGGGCGGCGTCAGCGGCATTTTCCTGGGCCAGCCGGCGCTCGACCTGTACTTCCACGACACTTATTTCGTGGTGGGCCACTTCCACATGATCATGGGCGTGGCGGCCATCTTCGGTATGTTCGCCGGCACGTTTTTCTGGTTCCCCAAGATGTTCGGCCGGATGATGAACGAGACCCTGGGCAAGATCCACTTCTACCTGACGTTCATTGGCGTGTACTGCATCTTCACGCCCATGCACATGGTGGGAATCGCCGGCAACCCGCGGCGCTACGCCGATTTCACCAACGTGGAATACCTGGCAAAGCTGATTCCGGTGCACCAGTTCATGACCCACGCGGCCTATTTCACGGCCGCCGTACAACTGATTTTCCTAGTCAACCTGGCGTGGAGCTGGAGGAAGGGTCCAAAAGCCCCGGCCAATCCGTGGAACTGCACCACGCTGGAATGGACCGTCCCTTCGCCGCCGCCGCACGATAACTTCAATGGGGTCCACCCGGTGGTGCTTCACGGCGCCTACGAGTACAGCGTGCCGGGCGCTCCCAGGGATTTCATCATGCAGACCGAGCCTTTGCCGGTCCCTTCGGGGGATTAGCGCATCTATATGGCTATGTCCGCTTCTTTGACGCACGACATCTTACACGGCCCGCCGCCTCCCATCGATACCGGATGGGGTGGCGGAGACCACGGCGGCGCCGCCGGCCGTGGCGCCAGCCGGGCTGCTTCCTTTACCGGCCTGTTCGTCCTGCTGGCGGCCAGCACCATGGCCTTCGCGGCCTTCACCAGCGCCTTCGTGGTGCGGCGCGGCCTCTCCGACATGGACGATTGGGTCAGCGTGCATTACCCGCCGATCCTTTTCCTCAATACCGCCATTCTGCTGGCGTCCAGCTTCGTGCTGGATCTTTCGCGGCGCGCGCTGAAAGCCGGCGATCGGAGTAAGTTCAATTTCTGCTGGAGCGCCGCCACCGCGCTGGGCGTTCTGTTTCTGGCTGGACAGGCCGCCGCCTGGTATCAGCTCAAGCAAACCGGCGTTTTTATCGCCACCAACCCGGCCAGTTCGTTCTTTTATGTTTTCACGGCGGCGCACGCCTTCCACTTGATCGGTGGAGTGGCGGCGCTGGTGTACGTGGATGTGCAGGCGCTGCGGCTGCGGCTCGGTCCGGCCAAGCGCACCGCCATCGACGTCACCGCCATCTTCTGGCATTTTCTGGATGGCTTGTGGTTATTCCTGATGGTTCTATTCTACGTTTGGGGGTAAGGGATGTCGTCGCAATCCAGCGTCGCACCATCGCTGTGGGAAGGCGGAGGGTCGCCCTACGCGACCAACTCGAAGAAGTTCGGGATGTGGCTGTTCATTATCTCGGATTCGCTGACGTTTTCGGCCATGCTGTTCGCCTATACCTACAGCCGCGTCACCAATCCGGACTGGCCCAAGCCGTTCGATTTTTCGCCGGCCATCATCTTTGCCACGGTGATGACGTTCTGCCTCTTATCGAGCAGTCTCACTATGGTGATGGCGGTGCATGCCATGAACCACGGCGATCGCAAAGCTACGGTGCGCTGGATCCTGGCGACCATGGTGGGCGGCGCGGCGTTCGTGGTCTTGCACTTGAGCGAGTGGATGAAGCTGATCAACGTGGAGGGTGTGACACCTTTCAAAAATCCCTGGGGCGTCCCGCTGTTTGGCGGAACCTTTTTTGCTCTGACCGGCCTGCACATGACTCACGTGATCTGCGGGCTGATTTACCTGACGATCGTCGCGACGGGTATCGCGCGGGGCAGGTTTAAAGCGGAGGACGTCGAAGTCAGCGGCCTCTATTGGCACTTCGTCGACCTGGTGTGGATGTTTATCTTCCCCCTGGTCTATCTCATGTCGGCCAGAGTCGGATAGGAGCGAACCCATGAGCGAACACATCGAAGAGCTTCACGTTGGCGGAACCGCCGGCACATTTGCCAAGGTCTGGATCGCCCTGCTGGTGATGACCGGGATCGAAGTCCTGCTGGCCTACGAGCAGGTGCCGACCCTGATCATGCTGACCGCGCTGCTCGGCCTGTCGATCATCAAAGCGGCGCTGATCGTCGCCTACTTCATGCACTTGAAATTCGAGAAGTTGAGCTTGTTCCTGACGCTCTTCCCGATGCTGATTTTCTGCATCGTCCTGATGCTGATTTTCCTCGGCGACGCCACGCGCATTCCGCACATGAGGCCGGGATTATGAAGCGGCTGCTGTTGGTTCCGGCTCTGTTCCTGGCGCTGGCGCTGCCCGCCGGGGCGCAGTGCGTGATGTGTTACCGCACCGCGCACGCGCAGAGTGAAGCGCGCTCGCACGTGCTGAACTGGGGAATCCTCATCCTGGGTGCGCCGCCGTTTTTGATCCTGGCGGGGTTTGTGGCGTTTGTGTTTTCGCGGAATAACCATTACCGGCAGGATTAGTTCTCTGACCGGCTGGTTTGGTGCGTTTGCGCAATCCATCGCTCACCCATGCGAGCCGCGACCGTGAGGGAGCGGTGCCATCCGGCGAACGTTTCCTCGCGGTCAGGCAACCGGCAGGACTCGGGCGCGCTGGTCTTACGCCCCGGCCCGGGGCCGGTCCCCAAGCCCTGGCGGACTCCATCTTTTCGACGCGCCGCGGTTGGGCTGCTAAGCTGAATGAACATGCAGAGGTGGGCAACCCTCTTTTTGATCTGTTGCAGCGCGGCCCGCGCCGAGAACGTCCTGGCGCTTCCGTTCTTCAACCATACCGGCTCGACCAACCTGGATTGGATCGGCGAAAGCATCTCCGAGACCGTCCGCGACGCTCTGGTCTCCGAGCGGGTGCTGGCGCTCGACCGCGAAGACCGGCTGGAAGGCTACCGGCGGCTGTCGCTGCGTCCCGGCGCCGAGCTGACGCACGCTTCGATCCTCAAAATCGGCGATTTGCTGGACGCCTCGCTGGTGATCTACGGCTCCTACGAATTGCTTCCGGCCGAGACCGCCAGGGCGCAGTCGCAGGGTTCTCTGCGCATCACCGCCCGCATCGTCGATCTCAAACGCATGCGCCAAGGCCCGCCGTTCAGCGAGATCGGCGCGGTGGAAGATCTGGCCACGCTGGAGTTCCGGTTGGGCTGGCAGACCCTGCAACAACTGGAATGGAAGGGAGTGCCCTCCCAAGAAGAGTTCCTCAAAGCGCGGCCGGCCGTCCGGCTCGACGCCATGGAGAGCTTCGCGCGCGGGCTGGTGGCGACCTCTCCCGAGCAGCGGCATCTCTTTTTCACGCGCGCCGCCCGGCTGGATGAACATTATTCGCAGCCCTGCTTCCAACTCGGCAAGATTTACTGGGATAAGAAGGATTACAAGATCGCCGCGGACTGGCTCGAACGCGTCGCGCGTTCCGACCCGCACTATTTCGAAGCGCAATTCTTCCTGGGGCTATGCCATTACAACGCCGGCAATTTCGTGGCCGCCGCGCTTTGCTTTCAACTGGTGGCGGAAGCCGTTCCGTTGAACGAAGTCTATAACGATCTGGGCGCGGCGCAAGCTCGCCATAAGGATTCCACCCAGGCCATCGCCAGTTTTCGAAAGGCCCTGGAAGGAGACAGCGCCGACCCCGATTACCACTTCAACCTGGGCTATACGCTCTGGCGCTCGGGCGACTACGCGGGGGCCGTCGAAAGCCTGCGCGCCGTGGTGGAGCGCAATCCCAGCGATGCCGAGGCCACCGCCTTGCTGGGCCGCGCCCTGAAAAAAGAAGGGCCGCGCCCCGGAGATCCCAGGACCGAAGCCCGCGAGAGGCTCAAAACCGACTACGAAGAAACGGCCTACCGCCAACTGCGGGCGGAACTCGGCAAATAGCTCGCCCTATTTCTTGGGGGCGGCCGGTGTTGCGCCTTCGGCCGGCAGGACCGTGGCGGACTTGATGCTGTCCAGCTTGGGGAAATTCTTATCGAGGTACGCCTTGCCCTGGGATTGCACGAGATCCTGCCTTGGTCCGTGTCCGCCTTCATCGGGGCCACCACCATAGCCGCTGTAGAGGCCCAGGACTATATCCATGCCTTCCGTTACCTCTGCAAACGGTGTGAAATGTCCGGGGTTGTTGTCGAGGCTGGGGCCGTTGTCGGCCACATTGATGAAGAACTGCGTGGTGCGAGTGCCGGCTCCCGCCGTGGCATATACCAGGGTGCCCTTCTTGTTGCTGACACCGGGTTTCTTTGGATCGTCGGGAATGTTGGCGTTCTCCCAGGCCTTGGCGATCTCCGGCTTGGCGGGAATGCCGAACTGCACGATGAAGCCCGGGACGTAACGGAAGAAGGCGGCATCGGTGAAAAACTTATTCTTGACCAGGTTGTAGAAGCGGTCCGCGCCGAGCGGCGACCAATCGCGGTGCACTTCCACCGTGAATTCGCCGTGGGTGGTCACAAACTTCACTTTGAAATTATCCGGTGCTTTGGCTTTCAAATTTGCCGGATGCAGCAGGGGGCTTTCGGCCGGCGCCTTGGGAGCGGCGGCCGGCTGGGTGGGAGCCGGAGGTTGGGCCAACATCGCGGCTCCGGTTGCGAGAAGAACAATCAAAGCTTTCATCAGGTCCGATTATAAAATAACGGCGGCGCCCGATGCACGCCGGGCAACCCATCCGGGATAGAATGGAGGGCTGATGAAACGCCTATCGATTCTACTCATCCTGGTTACGTGCGCTTTCGCGCAGAAGCCGGACAAGCCCCTCAAGAACGGGTTGTACGCCATTTTTAATACCGAGCTCGGGAAATTTACCGTGCAGTTGTACGAAAAAGATACACCCAACAGCGTGAAAGTGTTTGTGGAACTGGCGCAGGGTACGCTGGCGTCGCGCGACCCGAAAACCAACGCCATGGTCAAACGGCCGCTCTACGACAACACCACTTTCTACCGCATTCTGCCCGGGCAGGCGATCCAGGGCGGAAGCCCCAACGGCACTCCCGCGTACGATTGCGGTTTCACCATTAAGGACGAGATTCTGCCCGGGCTGATGTTTTCGCAGGCGGGCAAACTGGCGGTTGCCAACGCCGGTCCGGATACGGGAGGCTGCCAGTTCTTCGTCACGACCGGACCGGTTGCGGGCTGGAATGGAAAATACACGATCTTCGGCCAGGTGGTGGAAGGCCTGGATGTGGTCGGCAAGATCGACAAGGTCCCGGTGCACGGCGACCAACCGGTCACCCCGGTAAAGCTGATCAGCGTGACCATCCAGCGCGTCGGCCCCGAGCCGGTGGTCAAGCAGCCGAAGAAGTGAGCGGGTTATCGACCCGTCCCGGAGTCATCCGGGCCATCTGCCGGCAAGTCTGTCCACGATGCCGGCAAGGGCCGATTTTTCGCGGGCCGCTGTGGCGCCGTGGTTTGGCCATGCATCCGAACTGCCCGGTGTGCGGCCTCAAGTTCGTGCGCGAGCCCGGCTATTTCGTGGGCGCGATGTACTTCAGCTACCTGCTTTCGATTCCGCCGGTATTGCTGCTGGTGTTGCTGCTCTGGCGGTGGACCGGCTGGCGGTACGACCTGGTGATCCTGGCGGCCTTCGTCTGTTACCTGCCGGCCGTGCCGGCGGTCACGCGGTGGGCGCGAGTCATCTTTATGTACGTGGATCAGCACTTCGATCCGGAGGGAACTACCTGATCTCCAGGGTGCGTACGATTCCATCGGCTCCCGACGCGCCGGCCGGCAGCGCCTGATACTCGATGCGGATTTGGGCGGCGGGCTTTGCGCCGCATTCCAGGCCTGCAAACTCGGTGAGGTCCGGGGCCAGAAACACTTTCGGAAAATCGTTGACCCGCACGTGCAGCTTGGCCACTTTCCCCTGACACTCGATGGTTTCCAGCAGCCCCTCGACCACCGGCGGTCCCACGGCTTGAGAGAGGCGTTCCAGCGCCGCGGTCTCCTCCGGGATATGGGTGAAGCCGCGTCCCTGTGCGATGAGCTCGCGCGCCTTCACGCCATCACCCATGCGGTATTCGGCATACGCCATGTTGTAGAAGTATCGGGAGGCCTGCTGGCGCGTCACGGGCACGGCCAATTGCAATTCGGCCGCGGCCTCGCGCCACGCGCCCGCGCGCACCTGTGCCAGCCCCAGGTCGAAATGCGTTTCCTTGCGGGCGGGATCCAGCTTGACCGCTTTCTGGAACGCAGCCAGCCCGTCCCGCTCGCGGCCGGCCAGTCCCAGAGCGCGCCCATAGTCCGCGAAGGTGAGCGGGTCGGTCGCACCCAGTTCGGCCGCCCGCGCGAAGTGCGCCAGCGCCTCGTCATTGCGGCGTTCGCGAAACAGGAAGCGCGCCCAGGCCGATTCCACTTCCCAACGCTGGGGATACTCGGCGCCTAACTCCTGGTAGGCCGCCCGCGCCTGGCTCACCTTGCCGGGATAGGCGGACAGCAGTTCCGCCAACGCCAGCCGCGCCGCCATACCGGCGCCAGTCTGCACTTCCGGCGCTTCCGCGGATTTCGGCAGCTCGACCCGGATGCCCACGCCGTTCCCGTGCGGCGAGCGGATATACGCCTGCAAGTCCTGCTGGACCTCCGCCACGCTTTTGCCGTACGCCGTGTGAAAGGCCGCCGCCGCATCTTCGGTCTTGAGCGCATCCAGCATGGCGTGCAGCCGCGTGCGGTATCCGTTGTCGAGGTTGAACATGTGAACCAGCGCCCAGCTTTCCGCGTAGAACATTCCGGCGTGGTTCTTTTCGTTGTAGAGCGGCGAATCGTTTGCGGCGCAGAGCAGCACGTCCAGGTCAATCCATTTCTCCGTGGCCAGCGCCTGCGCGCGACCGGGGGCCGCTCTGCCGACGACCATCAGCGGGCCTTCCCGCTCCAGGGTTTCATACAGCTCCGCCATCCCCTCATTCAGCCAGACCGGAAGCGTCTCGCTGGTCTGGCCGGCCAGCAGGTGCGTGTACTCGTGGTTCGCCACCTGGTACTGGCCGGTTGAGTCGTTGATCATCACGATGAAGTCGTGCGCCGCGCCGGGATGAAAAAAAGCCGCAGCCGCCTGGTTGGGCGTATAGGGAGCGAATTCCTTCTGGTTGCGGAAGACCATGATCGAGACCGGCTTGGAACCGGCCACTTCGCTCCCGAAAGCCTGCAGAAAGAAACTGCGGACCATTTCGAAATGCTGTACCAGGTCGCGCCCGCTGTGTTCGCCGGCCGTGGTGAAAAGCTCGAAGTTGGCCGATTGAATGCGCAGCCACGGATCGTGCGGCGCGGCCCGCGCGCCAGCGGCCAGCGCGATCCCCAGAAGCGCCCGAAGCACCAGCCGCAAAGCGGGGACTGCTACCAATTCCCGCCTTTGGAATTGGAGAGCTGTCCCCGTTTTGCGGCCCGCGGCACGCATCATGACGAGGAGTGTATCACCGGCTCGGCGGACCCTTCCAGCATGCGCGCCACTTCGGCGTGCAGCCGCTCGGTCAGGTCCATGCGGTCGGCCAGTTTCAGCCCGCGGGTGTCGATGGGATCGCCGATGCGCACCGTCACGCGCCCGCTGCGGATGTGAATCGAACCCATGGGCAGCAATTCCCGCATTCCCACGATGGCCATGGGGACCACCGGCACTGCAGCCTTGATGGCAATGTAGGCGGCGCCTTCCTTGAAGCCGCGCAGGCCGTGCGCCGACCGGCCGCCCTCCGGGAACAGCAGCACCGAGATGCGCCGCTCGGACATGATGCGCGCTCCGTCGCTCATGCTCTTCAGCGAGGCGCGCGCGTTCGAACGGTCCACCGGGATATGGCCGGCCCATCGCAGATGCCAGCCCAGAAACGGAATCGAGTATAGCCCCTTCTTGGCAAAAAAGCGGAACTGCTGGGGCAGCGTCGAAAGAATGGCGGGGATGTCCATGTAGCTGGCGTGGTTGGAGACGAAGACGTAGCTGCCGTTCCGGTCTAGTTTTTCCAGCCCCTCGGCCCGCACGCGGATGAAGCTCTCGGCCAGCAGCAGCTTGGCCCAAAGCCGCGCCGCCTGATGCGCCGGGTTGCCCGAGCGGTCAAAAAAAGCCAACACCATGGACGCCAGGCTCATCACCACTGTGGAGAGCGCGATCAGTGGCGTGGAGATGAACAGGGACCGGAGGAAACTCATGGCTTCGAGCCAATCATAGCGCGCCCTCATTTTGTCAGAATCGCCCGGGCTTCCGCCACCAGAAACAACGAGCCCGTTATGAAGATGACGTCTGCTGGTGAAGCGTCCCGCACCTGTTCGAGCGCGCTTTCGATGGTCGCCGCCGTGGTCAGGTTAGGGTGGTCCGAAACTTCATGCATGGCCTCCGGAGAAAAGGCGCGCGCCTGCTTGGGGGCCGTGACGACGACCTGCTGCGCCCGCGGAAACAGGATGCCGCTGATTTCAGCAATGGCCTTGTCGCGCATCGCGCCGTAAATCAGCCGGACGCGGCGCCCCTCGTAAAAGCGCTCGATGTAGGCGGCCAGCGCGCGCGCCCCGGCTGGGTTGTGCGCGCCATCCAGAATGATCTCCGGGTGCTCCTTAACGCACTCCAGCCTTCCAGGCCACTCGGCGGCCGCGATGCCGGCTTCGATAGCGCGGTGCGACGCGCCCAGGCGCAGCAGCGCCACTGCCGCGGTGACCGCGTTGCTCACCTGGTGTTCGCCCGCCAGTCTGCATTGAATCCGCAACTCGCTGCCATTGGCCAGAACAAACCGGCTGCCTCTCGAGTCCATCTCTAGGTCGCGCGTCCGCCAGTCCGTGGTGTGCGCCACCGTTATTCCCAGCGCGGCCGCCCGGTCTTCCAGCACGCGCGCCGGCTCCGCGCGCTGTTTGGCGAATACCGCCGGAACCCCCGCTTTCAGGATGCCCGCCTTCTCTCTCGCAATCGATTCCAGGCTCTTGCCTAGAAAAGCTTCGTGGTCGAAATCCACCGGCGTGATCACGCACAACTCGGGAGTCACTACGTTGGTGGCGTCCAGTCGCCCGCCCAGCCCGACCTCGAGTATTACCCGGTCCACGCCTCCTTCGGCGAAAATCAGCATCGCCATGGCGGTCACGGTTTCGAAATAGGTCGTGTGGAGATCGATCGCCCCCGCCTCGAGCAGTTTCTCCACCACCCCATGCACGCGATTGAAAGCGTCCGCGAATCGCTCGGCCGCGACTGGGCGGCCTCCAATCCGGATGCGCTCGGTTGGCTCGGCCAGGTGCGGCGAAGTGAACAATCCCGTGCGCAGCCCCTCCGCCCGCGACCCGGATTCGATCATCGCGCACACCGAGCCTTTGCCGTTGGTGCCCGCCACATGGATGAAGCGCAGCCTGTCCTGCGGCCGGCCCAACGCCTCGAGCGTGGTGCGGATGCGCTCCAGACCGAACTTGGCCGTCTGGATTTCGTTGCCCAGGGCGTAGAGGAAATGGACCGAATCGGGGTAGTTCAAAAGCTTATGCCGCGAAAAACTTCAGTGCCCGCGCGATGTACGGCTTCAATTCCAGGCGAGGCACCACCGCGTCCAGCATGCCGTGCTTCAACAGGAATTCGCTGCGCTGGAAGCCGTCGGGCAGCTTCTGGCGGATGGTCTGCTCGATCACGCGCGGCCCGGCGAAACCGATCAATGCGCCCGGTTCGGCGATATTCAAATCGCCCAACATGGCGTAGCTCGCCGTCACTCCGCCCGTGGTAGGGTCGGTCAGCACGCTGATGTAAGGCAGCCGCAATTCATCCAGGCGCATCAGCGAAGCCGAAATCTTGGCCATCTGCATCAGGCTGACCGCCCCTTCCTGCATGCGCGCCCCGCCGGAAGCCGAGACGATCACCAGCGGCGTGCCGTGCTCGATGGCGCGATCGATAGCCCGGGCGATCTTCTCGCCCACCACCGACCCCATGCTGCCGCCGATGAAGCGCGCCTCCATGGAACAAATCTGGATCGGCCGGCCGGCCAGGCGCCCCGCGGCGGAAATCAGCGCGTCCCACAAGTTGGTGGCCCGCTGCATGCCTGCCAGCCGTTCGCTGTATGGTTTGGCGTCCACAAAGCCCAGCGGGTCGGAGGAACGCAGATCGACGTCGAACTGTTCAAACTCGCCATCGTCCATCAGCAGCTTGAGCCGCGTGAGCGCGTCGATCCGCGAGTGCCAGCCGCACTTCGGGCAGACACTCCAGTTCGCCTCAAGATCCTTTTTCCAGATGATCTGCCGGCAACCTTCGCACTTCTGCCACAGCCCCTCTGTCCGGACCCGCCGCTCGCCGTTCTCCTGCTTCGGGCGATTCTCGTCAGCCGGTTTGTCCCGCCTAAACCAAGACATGCATCGACCAAGTTAGCGCGGGTAGGGATGGCCCCGCAAGGTGGCCAAGGCGCGATAGATCTGTTCGGCCAGCATGGCGCGCGCCAGTTCGTGTGGAAATGTCATAGCGGAAAGCGAGACCAGCGCATCGGCCCGCTCCGCCCAGCCGGGCGGCAAACCGTCGTGGCCGCCGATCAAAAAGACCAGGTCGCGCGCTTCCCCTTCCGCTCGCGCCATCCAGTTGGCGAAAGCCCCCGAATCCATCGGCTTGCCGCCCGGATCCAGAAAAACTTTGCGCGCGCCCGCGTGTTTGGCCCACAAGTCCGTTCTCTCCGGCCGTATTTCGCGCATCTCCGTCCAGCAATAACGCGACGCGCGCTTGACGTATTCCTCCGCCAATCCATTGGCATGCGCGTCCTTCGGCTTGCCGATGAAGTAAACGTAAATCTTCACTCTTCCGGTATCTCAAGCCGCTTGCCGTTGCGCCAAAGGCGCTCCAGCCCGTAATACTCGCGGGCCTTCGGCGAAAAAATGTGGACCAGCATGTCGCCGTAGTCCGCCAGCACCCATTCCGCCTGATGGTAGCCTTCGACACTGAGGGGCAGTTCGCCGGCTTCGTGCTTCAGTTGCAGCCCGACCTCGTCGGCGATGGCCTGAATCTGGCGTTGGTTGGCGCCCGTCGCAATCACAAAGGTGTCGGCAAAGGACGTGACGGCGCTCAGATCGAGCACCAGGATGTCGGTAGCTTTCTTGGATTGTGCGGCGCGGACGGCAACCAGCCAGGATGGCGCGGCGGTTCTCGTGGTGGGGGTTCGCTTCAGATCTGCCTTGGTCAGAACACGCTCCTGAAAGTATCGTACTACATCGCTCGACATACGCGAATCTGTGGAAATAGCTACAATGAAACTTCATGCGCTTCGTTCCGGCCCTTATGCTGCTTGCTGGCACGGGCTTTCTCTCCGCGCAAACCGCAGACGATCCGGAAGTCTCCGCCGCCCGCGCTGAGATGGCCAAAGTGCGCGCCATGGTGGAAGCCGGCGCCGCTCCACGCGCCCAACTAGCCAAAGCCGAAGAATCTCTCGCCGACGCCGCGGATGCCGCGCTGCTCCGCAAAACGGCTTACGGGCAGGATCTGACCGTCGAGCAGGCCGGCGACATGATTGCCGCCGCGGAACGCCGCTTCAACCGCCGCCAGAAGGCTCTCGACGACGCCCGCCGATTGGTGGCTGCGGGCGTGAGCACCGAGCTCTCGCTCGGCCCTCTGCGGGACGAAATCGACCGCGCCCGGAAGGAATGCGACTTGGCCGATTCGCGGGCCAAACTGACCCGCGAACTGAGCGAGATGGCCCAGGCCGAGCAATTGGTGGCTGCCCGCTTCACACCTGGGCTTTCCGAAACCGAGAGCGACGGCGTGCTTGCCTATGCCACCTTCGCCCGCGTCGAAGTGGCCTTCGAAGAACATTTCGGGAAGAAGCTGCCGGTAAGCGCGGTCGGTGAGACCGCGGTGCATCGGGCTCTCGGTTTTGACCATCACGGCCGCGTCGATGTGGCGCTCAATCCGGACCAATCCGAGGGTGTCTGGCTTTGCCAATACCTCAGGCGAAACCACATTCCATTTTTTGCGTTTCGCCAGCCAGTGCCTGGAAAAGCCACCGGCGCGCACATTCACATCGGTCCCATGAGCACCAAACTGGTTTCCGGCGGATAATGATAGCTCCATGGTCGATCCTAAACTACGAGTCCTGATCTCCGCCGAGAAGATCCAGGCCCGGATCCGCGAGCTGGGCGCGCAGATCTCCCGCGATTATCCCACGGGCCAGTTGCAGCTTATTTGCATTCTTAAGGGAGCCTGCTTTTTCCTCACGGATCTGGCCCGCGCCATGCAGCGCGACGTCTCCCTCGATTTCATGGGCATCTCCACTTATGGGAAGGGCACATCCAGCTCGGGTGAAGTCAAGGTCACCAAGGACCTGGACATTTCGCTCGAAGGCGCCGAAGTCCTGATCGTCGAAGACATTGTCGATACGGGTGTCACTCTCAACTACCTGATGCATCTGCTCGAGCAGCGCAAGCCCCACTCCATCCGCATCGCCGCGCTGCTCGACAAGCCCGAACGCCGCCTGCGGCCCATCCACGTGAACTACGTCGGCTTCCAGATCCCCGACCAATTCGTAGTGGGTTACGGTCTTGACTACGCCGAGAAATATCGCAACCTCGACGACATCTGCGTACTGGATGGCAACGCCTAGTCCGGCGAAGAATCCGGGTGTAGGATGGAACCAACCATCTTATGAAGCTGCTTTCGACGCGGTACATCGCAATTGCCGGCTGCCTGCTCCTATTCAGCGCCTGCACCAGGCCTCCTGGTACTTCCAAGCTGCTTCCCCCTGTTCCGGCAGCGCGCGCCGGCGGCCTCGATCACGACGCCGATGGCGACAATGACGACGACGCTTCCCCGATGGATGCGTTGCACTATTACCTGTTGAAGCGGCTGCCGGAAGGAGCCACTGAGCTGTCGCCGGACTGGTTCGTCCAGGCGCAGCGCCACATCGCCCTCATGCCCCGGTTGCGCCTCGCCGCCGAGGCGGCCGCCGCCGGCCTGTCTTGGACTCAGCTCGGGCCCGGTAATATCGGCGGCCGTACGCGCAGCCTGCTCATCCATCCCCAAAACACCAACCTCATGTATGCCGGCGCCGTCACTGGCGGTATCTGGAAGAGCGTCGACGCCGGGCTCAACTGGAGCCTGCTCACCGATCCCTCCGCCAACATCACCGTAGGTTCCATGGTGATGGACCCCACCAATCCCAACATCATTTACGCCGGCACCGGGGAATCCTACGAGGACTATTCCGGACTGGGTATTTATAAATCGACCGATGGCGCCACCTTCAACGTTCTTCCCGCCACCGCCAACTCCAGTTTCACGTACGTGAACAAACTGGCCATCGGACATAGCAACCCGCTGCATATCTATGCCGCTACCACCAACGGCCTGTGGGCCTCCATGGACGGGGGCGCCACGTGGAAACAGCAGCTCACCGTGGCTACCCACGGCTGCGACGACCTGCAATCCCGCACCGACTTGACCACCGACTACCTGTTCGCTACCTGCGCCGGCAGCGTATCCACCGCTGGCTTCATCGTCTACCGCAATACCGATGCAGGCGGGTCCGGCGCCTGGCTGCAGGTTCTATCCAACCCGGCGATGGCGCGCACTTCTCTTGCCATTGCTCCTTCGCAGCAATCCACCGTCTACGCCCTCTCTGCCAGCAACGGCACCGACAACCCGAAGTACAAGGACGGCCTCCAGGCCGTTTACCGCTCCCAGTCGAACGGCGACTCCGGAACCTGGGTGACGCAGACTTCCAACGCCAACCCGGTGCTGCTCAACACTTCCGTGCTGAGTTCCCCCATCTGTTCGGCCTCCCAGACCTTGTACAGCATCGGCTGGTATGCCAACCTCATCACTGTCGACCCCACCAATCCCAACCGGCTCTGGGCCGGTTCCGTGGACATCTATCGTTCCGAGGATGGCGGCGCCAACTGGAACTCCGCCGCGATCACCACTGCGCATGTGGACAACCACATCTTCACCTTCCATCCGAACTACAACGGCGGCTCGAACCAGACGCTGTATCTCGGTAACGATGGCGGCCTCTTTCGCAACGACAACGCGCTGGCTGCATTGACCGGTACCTCGGGCACTTGCAGCGCCGTCTACCCGATGACCTGGAACAACCTCAACAACAGTTACGTCGCCACGCAGTTCTATGACGCTACCGCCTTTGCCGGCGGCGGCGCTTATTTCGGTGGCACCCAGGACAACGGCGTGATCCGCGGCAATGACACCACCGGCCTGAACGGCTGGACCTCCATCTACGGGGGTGACGGGGGATTCGCCGCCATCGACCCGGCCGACGCCAGTACCCTCTACATGGACAACAACTCGATGAATTTTCACAAATCCACCGATGGCGGAGTCACCACGCCGTTAGCCATGAACGGCATCCCCAGTACCCAAACCGGCCTCTTCATCGTTCCCTTCGCCGTCGATCCGAACGATGGCACGAAGGTGTGGCTGGGCGCGCAGTCGGCTCTCTACCGCACCGCCGATGGCGCGGCCACCTGGACCGTCGCCGCTCCGCAGCCTTCCGGCGCCAGTTACGACGTCTCCGCCGTGGCCGTTTCGCCGTTCGATTCCAATACGGTTTTTTTCGGCGCCACGGACGGAAAGATCTATCACAGCAGTTCCGCGCTCTCCACCACCGGATCCACGCCGTGGGCTTCCAGCCAGCCGCGCTCGACCATGGTTTCCTGGATTGCCTTCGATCCCAACAACCGCGGCGTGGTTTATGCCACCTATTCCGCTTACCGCAACGGAAATACCAACGTCAGCCACGTTTACAGGAGCGCCGATGGCGGCGTCACGTGGAATGGAATCGATGGAATCGGCTCCACGGCTCTCGCCGATATTCCGATCCACACCATCATCGTCGATCCCGCAAACAGTTCCACACTCTACGTGGGCTCCGATACCGGAATCTTCATCACCCAGGATGGCGGCAACACCTGGGCCCATGACCAGAGCGCCTTTGCCGACGCCGTGGTCGACTCCTTGAAGCTCGACCGGCCGCTCGGCGGCTCCGTCCTGTTCGCCTTCACGTTCGGACGCGGCGCCTGGAAGACGCCGCTCGCCAACGCGCCCATTGGTTGCACCTATTCCGCTTCACCCACCAGCATTGCCGCGCCTGCGCTGGGAGGATTGTACCCCGTGGCTGTTACCACCGGGTCGGGATGTTCCTGGGTGGTAGTGCCTTCCGGCAGCAACGCATTTGCCGGCGGACAATCGCCCGCATCCGGCACCGGCAGCAACAACGCCATCGTTTCGGTTGGCCCGAACTTCACCGGAGCCGCGCGCAGTTCCACGCTGCTGGTGGCCGGCACGACCGTCTCGGTCTCGCAGGCTGCGGATTCCCTGACATCAGAGGGGCCGACGGGAGATGGCAACGACGAGTACGCTGGCCTGACTCCGCGGACCCTCCCCTACACCGGCTTGGCATACGACACGCGAACCCTCACTTCCAACGCCTCCGACCCGGTCCATAGCTGCAGCCCCAACAAGTCGGCCGACTACAAAACCGCCTGGTGGCTGCTCACCGCGCCTTCCACCGGCATGATGGAAATCACCGTCCAAAGCGAACGCTGGGATACGGGAGGAAACGCCGGGTTTGTCCTCACGGCCTATCCTTCCGGCAACGCCAGTGCCGGTAACGAACTGGGTTGCACCGCCGTCCCGCGCGACACATCCACTTGGGTTTACAGCAAGATCCGTTTCGCGGTTACGGCCGGCACAAACTACCTGGCGGAAGTCAGCGCGACCGGGAACACCGCCAACGATGGCGGCTACACCCTGCTCTTCGCCGCCATGGGACCTCCCAATTTCACCTTATCGGTCGGTCCCTCGCCCGCCCAAGTCACATCCGGCGGTTCACTTCTGTTTTCCGCCAATGACACTGCCAGCCTGAATCCCGCGGTGCGTTGGTCTCTCAACCCGGCGCTGGGCGTGATTTCACCGTCCGGTCTCTACACCGCTCCGCTGGGGATCGCCGCAGCCACCAGTGTCACCGTGACGGCCACTGCCTTTGCCGATACCAGCAAGCGGGCCAGCGCCAACTTGACGGTCAATCCAGCTCCGGCGCCAACCATTTCGGCAGTTCAGAACGGCGCTAGCTTTGCGCCGGGCTTCTCACAGGGCTCCTGGATCACCATTAAGGGAACCAACCTCGCCGGAACCACCCGCATCTGGACCGGCGCCGATTTCGTGGGTAACAATCTTCCCACGCAACTTGATGGCGCCAGTGTCACGGTCGATGGCAAGCCGGCTTACGTTTACTACGTCAGCCCCAGCCAGCTCAACGTGCTCGCGCCTGCCGATACCGCCCTAGGCCTGGTGCAGGTGCAGGCGACCTACGCGGGACAGACCAGCACCAGCGTGACCGCTGTGGAGTCGCCCTTCTCTCCGGCCATGTTCATGTTCGGTCCGTTAGGGCAGAAGTACGTAGCCGCCGTGCGCTCAGACGGACAATACATCGGGCCGGCCAGCCTGTACCCCGGTCTCACGGTGCCCGCTCAGGCCGGCAATATCCTTCAGCTCTACGGCACGGGCTTCGGTCCCACCAATCCAGCCACTAACTTTGGCCAGACGTTCAGCGGCGCGCCGCCGACCACCAACACAGTTACCTGTACCATTGGCGGCGTCCACGCCACCGTCCAGTTTGCGGGGCTGGTAGCTCCCGGCGAATACCAGCTCAACATCCTGGTGCCGCCCGGCCTTCCGTCGGGCGACAACCTGGTGGTGCTCACAGTCGGAGGCGTCACAACGCAGGCTAACGCCTACCTGACGGTGCAATAAAAAGAGGAGAAGGAGTGGAACAGGCCATCGCCTTTTGTGGCCTGTCACGCATCGGCAAGCGCGGCAGCCCGACAGACGATGGAAACCGATGTCCCACTAACCGCGTAACCGCGGCGCGTTTCAGCCGCCCGCGGTTTAGTGCTTGTCTTTCTTCTGAAAGAGTTTGCGCTTCACGTCCGGCCAGAATTCTTTCAGAACGTTTGAAAATGCGTCGGTGCCGCAAGCGATCAGCAGTCTCCCCGCATTATTGGAGACCGTCCGCGTATCGGGATAATAGGCGTTTGAGATGGCCACCGCCGCGGCGTTCCCGCCCCACTCCGAAAAATTGAAGGCTTTGCGGCCCGAATCCATCCGCGCCACCACGATTTGGGTGAGTGCATACGAAGCGCGTCCCAGCTTCGGGCCCTCGCCCAGCCGGAAGTACCGCGGATCCTGGTGGAACACGGCGGGTATGAGGCCTTCCGTCATCATGTTGCCGATCATCTGGTCGCCGTAAGCCGTGCCGAGCCGCTTGGCATAGCCTTTCGTACCCTGCCCGAACGAGGGATTCTGGTTTTCGATCTGGTACAGCCCCGCAAATGCCGCGGCTGTGGGGAACACCGGCCAATCGAACGAATCTTTCGCGGCGATCGTCACTTTCTGCCATGGTGTAATCGGATGGAAGGGGATGGAATTCTCAGTGGTCCGGTTGTTCGGAAGCACGCCGAAAATGCGCTTATCCTCGGGAGCTTGAACCGGGGGAGCTTGAACCGGGATTACGGAATCCCCCGGCGTGGCCCCGCCGGTCGGATTCTGCGCGCGGGTGCAGCATACCGTCAGAGTCGCGAAAACCAGCAGCCGCAGTCTCGGAGGCATTTGTTCTTCAGATGAAGCAAATCTCCGTCCGGTTACCAAAAAGTTATCGGCCGCTTCGCGAGATTTCGCACAGGCCCGGCCGGGCCGCGGAGGCAGGTGCGGCGCCGTTAATTGATCGGCGCGTCTTTCTTCTTGGAAAAGTGGCGCTTGACGTCGGGCCAGAACTCCTTCAGCACGTTGGACAGAGCGTCGGTTCCGCACTGAATGAGCAGTCTCTGCACGTTGTCAACCGCAGTCCGTCCGTCCGCGTAGTAGGCGTTGGAGATGGCCACGGCTGCCGCATTGCCGCCCCATTCGGCAAAGTTAAATGTCATGTGATTCTTGTCCGTAGGGGTGACGATGATGCGGGTCGCCGCATACCAGATGCGCCGTTTCTTGGAACCCTCTCCGAGCCGGAAATAGCGCGGGTCTTCGTGCAGCAAGGTGGGCGCGAAGCCTTCGGTCATCATGTTGCCGATCATCTGGTCGCCAAAAGCTGTGCCAACCCGTCGCGCGTAACCCTTCAATCCCTGTCCGAAAGAGGGGTTATCGTCTTCCGCCTGATACACCACCGAATAGATCGCCGCCGTGGGGTAGACTGCCCCGTCAAAGGAGTCTTTGGCCGCGATGGTGAGTTTCTGTCTGGCTGTGAGCGCGTGAAAGGGATTGGAAGCTTCCGTGGTACGGTTGTTGGGAAGTACTCCGTAAGCCCGCTTGTCTTCGACAACCGGCCCCGGTTGAGCGGAATCGGTGGGAGGGCTTTGCGCGTGCGCGAAGGACACACCTAGAACGGTCAGAAGCAGGACGGGATGGCGCACACTCATTATTATTAACAATTAGATGGGCTGAAACACGCGCCGGGTGCGCAAAGTTGATGACTCTTTTGGGCTAGTAAATAGTGGAACTCAAAATAAGCGCCCGCCGGCAGGGCCGCGCAGAGCGCGTTCTGCCGCCCTGCTAAAATTAAGTTTCCCCTTGGAGGAGGGTTCATGGCAGTAAAAGACCGCCGGCAAACGGTGACGGTGGACGTGGGAGGTGTTAAGGTCGGGAGCCGGCATCCGGTTGTGGTGCAGTCGATGACCAACACCGACACGGCCGACGTAGCTTCCACGGTCAACCAGGCGATGGCGCTTGCGCGCGCGGGCTCCGAGTTGGTGCGCGTCACCGTGAACACGGAACAGGCCGCCGCGGCGGTGCCGAAGATTGTCGACACCATGGAAAAGTTCGGCGTCCGCGTGCCCATCATCGGTGATTTTCATTACAACGGCCACATTCTTCTGAAGAAATATCCGGAGTGTGCGCGGGCGCTGGCGAAATACCGCATCAACCCCGGAAACTCGGATATCGGCAGGAAGAACGACGACAATTTCCGCACCATGATCGAGGTAGCGATCGAAAACCGCAAGCCGGTGCGCATCGGAGTGAACTGGGGCTCGCTCGATGCGGCGCTGCTGACCCGCATGATGGACGAGAATTCGCTGCTGCCGGAGCCCAAGGACGCGCGAGAAGTGACGCTCCACGCGATGGTCGAAAGCGCCGTTCAATCGGCGCAGGCGGCGGAAAAGCACGGCCTCGCGCACGACCGCATCATTCTCAGCGCCAAGGTGAGCGGGGTGCAGGATCTCATCGACGTGTATCGCGCGCTGGCCGCCGTGTGCGATTATCCGCTGCACCTGGGCCTGACCGAAGCGGGCCTCGGCAGCAAGGGAATTGTGGCGACCACGGCGGCGCTGGCGCCGGTGCTGCAAGACGGCATCGGCGATACCATTCGCACTTCGCTGACGCCCATGCCCAATGGCGACCGCACCGAAGAGGTGCTGGTCTCGCAGCAGATTCTGCAGTCGCTGGGCATCCGCAGTTTCACTCCGCAAGTGACGGCCTGCCCCGGTTGCGGCCGCACCACCAGCTCGTTCTTCCAGGAAATGGCCGACCAGATCCAAAACTATCTGCGCGACCAGATGCCCAAGTGGAAGGCCGGGCACCCGGGCGTCGAAACCATGAAAGTCGCGGTGATGGGCTGCGTGGTGAATGGGCCCGGCGAATCGAAGCACTCCAACATCGGAATTTCGCTGCCCGGCACGTTCGAAGAGCCCAAGGCGCCGGTGTACGTGGACGGGCGCCTGATGACGACCTTGAAGGGCGGCCGCATCGTGGCGGAATTCATCGATATCCTGAACGACTACGTGAGCTCGCACTACGCGATGTGACGGATGGCCAGGCGATTCACTCTCGCGGAAGCTCAGGGCCTCATCCCGGAGGTGGGCCGCCTGCTGCGCGATGCGGTGTCGCTGAAAGGCAGTTACCAGGCGGCCGAGCGGGCCATACAGACTTCGACCCAGCGGATCACCATGATGGGCGGAGTGTCGGTGGACCGCAACCAGGCGATTGAGACGCGCAAGCGCCGCGATGCCTCGGTCGCCAACCTGCGCAGCGCCGTCGAGCAGGTGCAGGCCATCGGCTGCGTGGTGAAGGATCTCGATATCGGGCTGATCGATTTTCCGACGGAGTTTCGCGGCGAGGAAGTTTACCTGTGCTGGAAACTGGGCGAGCCGAAGATCGAGTTCTGGCACGGCGTGGAGGAGGGATTTCGCGGCCGCAAAGCCATCGACCAGGATTTTCGCGACCACCATCGCGGCGACCCCGCGCAGTGAAGCCTACCCCATGCCACACCCCGCGAACGAGACCGAAATCAAGCTGGCGGTAGAGAGCGCGCAGGCTACGCGGCGTTTGTTGCGCGCGGCGGGTTTCACGGTTTCGCGACGCAGGGTTTTCGAAAGCAACATCATATTCGACACACCCAGGCTGACTCTGCGCAAGGCCGACACGCTGCTGCGCGTGCGTCGGGCGGGCGGCCTCTCGACCATCACTTACAAAGGCCGCCCGGCTGTTGCCCGGCACAAGAGCAGGGAAGAGCTGGAACTGGAAATCTCCGATGCAGGGACGATGAGCGCCATCATCCAGCGGCTGGGGCTCGGTCCGGTGTTCCGCTACGAGAAGTACCGCACGGAGTACCGCCAGAGCCGCGGCGCGGGCATGGCCATGCTGGACGAAACCCCGGTGGGGGTGTACCTGGAGCTGGAAGGTTCCCCGCGGTGGATTGACCGCACCGCGCGGCAACTGGGATTCGGCGAACGGGATTACATTGTGCGCAGCTACGCGCGCCTGTACCTGGAATGGTGCCGGCGCAAGCGCGTGAAGCCGGCGGACATGGTGTTCGCGAAGGCGGGCGCGAAGCCGCGGGGCTGAGGACGCAACCCGAAAGTGGGACATCCATGATAAGGGCTTGTCAAGGGAAAACACACCTTTCCCTGAACCTAACGGAAGATTTTTCCGAAGCGCGATAGTCGATAGGGTGACGGTTGCTCCGAATTGCCGAAT